>NZ_JALNTM010000014.1:0-228348 GCF_023161845.1 Pseudoalteromonas sp. 2CM39R | reverse complement strand
GAGCTGGATTCGAACCAGCGAAGGCTGAGCCGTCAGATTTACAGTCTGATCCCTTTGGCCGCTCGGGAACCCCTCCAATGCAACGCGGCAGATAATAGCAAACTTCTTATTTAAGTAAAGAAAAAAGCTAAAGAAAATTCAAATTTAGCCGATAAATACTTATTAATTAGTTAAATAGGCTAAAGTCTATGCAGATTGGTGGTTTGTTAATCACGGAGAGCCAGTTAAAAACGAGGCTTAATGAAAGTGTGCACGATAACCGCCGAGGCGAGTTTGCACTTTTATTAGCAATGCTCTCTCATGATGCGCTTGATTTTAGTGAGTTTCACTTACCTAAAAGTGATGCAAGTGGTTATCAAGCCGATGAAGAGACCTTGAGAAAGCAATTTGGTGCGGGTCCAAAGCAGCCATTAGCGCCAGATACCTTTAATATGTTAATTGGCAAAAATAACACGGAACTTTTAGCAAAAATGGGAAGCGCTATAGGGATGAGTGATATTAAGTTAACTCAGTGCTTAAAGCCTGAACCGTTAAATATTCGAGATGATAAAAATCATATTCCGCTTAACGTGATTGATAATTGTGAACTGGCGGTTCGTCGGCGAATTAAAAACAGTGATATGCCGCTCTCAAATATGCAAATGGATGCCGCAGCATTTTATGATGATTTACAAAATGAAGCCCTCCACCAGCCATTACATTTGTTTAGTGCCTAATTAAATTACATTAAATGCAGTTTTTTAAACGCCATTAGATTGTAATAAACTGTGTTTATATTAGTGGTTTTGTAGGTGCTTTATTTTAATAACCGATTTAATATAAAAAAAGCATCCAAAATTTAAATGCAATTGCTATAATGGCGCAAATGGTATGACATTAAATGCCATTATCATTAAACCAAGGTAATTAGGAACGTAATGAAGAAAACATTCACGCTGAATCATGAGAAAATCAAATACCCTCGTATGGTTGATGCTGCAAAGCATGAAGTGAAAAAATATTTGAAAAGAGAACGTAATAAAACTTTACCTGTTGATGCCGACTACTGGGCATTTGATTGTAAGTTTGGTAACACGGCTGAAGAGGCCCAAGTGGTTCACGTTGCTGAAATTAACAATCACATCAGTGAAATTGAAAAGCAAGGTTTAACCTCTTTCTACTTAGAGATTTTAGCAAGACCTGCACAGCGTCAAGACTTCGATGAAGATGATGACGAATAAAGCGCTAAGTTGCGTTTAGTGTAGTTTTTGAAAATGGGCCAAGTGGCCCATTTTTTGTGGTTGTTACTTATACACTATGACACTTTTTATACTTTTTATTACTGCCGCAAGGACAAGTATCATTGCGTTTCACTTTGATATCAGCAACCGGTGTGATCTCACCATCAAGGTATCGCCACTGTTCATCTTCTTTAATAAATCTTGAATGCTCAGCCAGCTCGCAATACAAGTCTTGATAAAAGTAATGGGCTTTAAACTTTACAAACCCTGTTTCATCATTATAACCAGAATCTAATACGGTTAAGTTTATAAAGCGGCAACTAGTTGCAAAGTCCTTAATTTCTGATAGTGAGTTTTCAGCTTGCTTTTCTTTTGCGTAACTTTCACGAACAAAAGCCGCGTTTTTAACCGCATATGCACTGTAGCGAGCACGCATAAGTTGCTCAGGTGTTTGTGGCTGTTTGGTTTTTAAATGAAAAGGTTCACAGCAATCAGCATAAAGTTGCTGACTGCCACAAAAACATAGTAGTGCGTTAGAGGTCATAATAAATGTACTGTGTATTAAAACGCTAGTTTACCAAGCTTATTGCGTTAGTGAAATCTCAGCTTGAGCGCTTTTTTTGCTAAAGCAATACAGCTTAGTGCGTGTATGGCTCAGGTTTAATGATAACTGTGATAGTTGCTGATTATTTATTATGTCGGTCCAGGTGATCACCGCTGCAAAATTTCCATTGTGAAGTGCAGAACTTAAAACATACTCTATATTAACTAAATGTTTTTGGCGTATAACTAATAATTTACTGGTATCAATTGAACATGAATCAAGTAACGCTTTACTAGGTACATGGTCTGGCGCAATTAAAAGTGTCCATGCATTTAAGCTATTGTATTGGTGTAATACTTTTAATAATTCAAACGTCGCTGAAATCTCATCTTCAATTTGTACAACGTTAACACAATCAGATTGGTCATCTTGTTGGTAGCTCTTAACTGTTCTTACGGTAATAGGCTGTAACATAATCGTCTCACTCACTGGGTTTTTATACAGTACATGTATACAGTAGTTTATACAGTTGTTTGGTGCAAGTGTTTTTTGCTATTTTTTTGTACAGTTATTCAGCTGAGCACGATAATGAAACTATTTAAAAATAAATAGTTCATATATAACAATAGATTATAATTTTTTAGGATGAATACTTTTGACGGTAGCTTTTTAATCTATAACTAAATAAATCTTGAAATGCATGAGGTATACAGTAGTTTAAAAATTAAGCGTTGTTGCATTTAACTTATAAAACGCTTAATCAATTTACAGATAGAATGAGTTACTAGGTAGTAAAACTATTTTTCGTGACTTATAGGGATCAAATGTGAAAATTGTAACTGATGAATTTGTTCATATAAGCTGGCGGCATAACACTGGGCGTCTTTAAGTCGTTTGGTACTAATGTGTTTGCGTATATCGCTCATTGCCTCTATTGCTGGCTCATATCCTTGGCTACTAGCTAAGCTGAGCCACGCAGCCCCATGAAATACACTTTGTGGCACACCTTGGCCTTTAATGAAAAATAGCCCTAAGTAAAACTGTGCACGATAGTTTCCTGCCATTGCTGCTAAACGCATCCATTTTGCGGCTAAGGCGCATTGTTCATTTTTAAGGTAATAAAGAGCTTTATTTAATGTGTCTTGATCGGTGTTTTTAGAGCTCGCAGGGGGATTTGCATCGCTTGGTTGCGTTACAAAAGAAAGAATGTTGTCTAATTGTTGCTCTAAGTCTTGGCCACTTGGTGTCGTTTTGATCATGCTACTTCGTTTGTTATTTTAATCACTTAGCTAGTTTAGTATATAGCAAGGTAAAATGTCCTGTAAAAAGTTATTTTTATGCTAAAATCTCGCCACTTTTTACAACCACAAGTTTATTATGCTCGAAGCCTTATTCAAAATCCGTGCAAATGATTCTTCGGTTCGCCGTGAATGTATTGCCGGTATGACTACATTTATTACGATGGTTTATATCGTATTCGTTAACCCAGCTATGCTTGCAGAAGCAGGCATGGACCAAGGTGCTGCCTTTGTTGCAACCTGTATTGCCGCTGCAATAGGGTGTTTTATTATGGGGTTGTGGGCCAATTATCCATTGGCATTGGCACCGGGTATGGGATTAAATGCATTTTTTACCTATGGCGTGGTGCTAGGTATGGGCTATAGCTGGCAAGCAGCGCTGGGCGCGGTGTTTATGTCAGGGTGTATATTTTTAATATTAAGCTTATTTAAGGTGCGAGAGTGGATTATTAATGCAATCCCCCTGGTGCTCAAACAAGCAATAGCAACCGGTATTGGTGCATTCTTGGCACTTATTGCGCTGAAAAGTGCAGGTATTATTGTATCAAGCCCAGCAACACTTGTGCAGCTAGGCGATATAACGTCACCGGGTCCGCTATTAGCTATTTTTAGTTTTTTTATTATTGCGGCATTACTTTATCGCGATTTTAAAAGCGGTGTATTAATTAGTATTTTACTCGTTACCGCGATTGCAGTGTCGATGGGGTTAGTTGAATATCATGGTGTTGTTGCAATGCCACCTTCAATAATGCCAACTTTTATGCAACTTGATTTTAGTGCTGCTTTTGAACTGTCTATGTTGAGTGTTATTTTTGCGTTTCTATTTGTTGATTTATTTGATACCTCAGGTACGTTGGTAGCGGTTACTCAAAAAGCGGGCCTAGCAGATAAAAACGGCAATATGCCGCGCTTAGGTCGCGCATTAAGCGCTGATAGCACTGCAACCATTGCCGGTGCAATGCTGGGAACTTCAACAACAACTTCTTATATAGAATCTGTAGCGGGAGTATCAGTGGGGGGCCGAACGGGCTTAACGGCTGTAGTTGTAGGTTGCTGCTTTTTATTAATGATGTTTTTTGCACCTTTGGCACAAATGGTACCCGCATACGCAACAGCAGGGGCAATCTTATATGTATCCGTTCTAATGCTACAAAACTTAAAGTTTGTAAACTGGGATGATATGACCGATGCAATTCCAGTGAGTGTTGTATTGTTAATGACTCCATTGACCTTTTCAATTGCACACGGTATTGCACTGGGTTTTATTTCTTATACAGCGGTTAAAGTACTGTGTGGTAAAAAAGATCAGGTAAGTATTAGTGTTTGGATTTTAACGGCACTGTTTATTATTAAGTTTGCATTTTTATCTTAATGCTTCTGTTAAATAGCTAGATTTAGTTTGGGTATGTAAATTTATATAGTGACTAAATTTCAGTAATAAAAAAGCCCATACAGTTGTATGGGCTTTTTATTAGGTAATGAATTACCATTTCTTTTTCGGTGCAAACAGTACGTCTAAATCATCTTGCTCTTGTTCGTTCTTTTTCTTCAATGATGTAGCGTTTGATGCCTTTAATTCAGTGCTTATTGTTTCTAGATAGCCTTCAACTTCAACTCGTTTTGCAGTAATGTAATCATCATTAAATGACACACTGTTTAGCGTCGTCGATGCTTTTTCAAAGTACTGCCTAGCAGAGCCTACCATACCGGCTGTTTGAGCTGCTAGACCACGTTTTATCTGGCTTTCAATGTTGATTCTTAGTTGTAGCTTCTCAAGGCGTTTGTCTTCTGCAATAAACGCTTGGCTGTCAACTTTCCCCTTGTTGTGCTCAGAACGGATAATAGTACGGAGCTTTTTTATACCCTGTATTAGTGATATCAGTTGCTTGTCATTACCTGGCAAAACAAAACCATCCGAGCCGTCTTGAATCGGATTTTGTAGTCGCTCTTTTGCTTCTTTTAAGCGGTTTTTTAGTCCGCTACCACCGCTTGAAATAGACACCATATTACTTAGCGCATCATGAATACGACGTTGTAATATTCGCTGAGTTGCTTCTGAAAGAGGGATATTAGCGCTATTCATTAACGCCTCTTCAGTTTCTTCAATGATAGCTTTTTGTTTTGTTAGCTCTTTACGTCGTTCAGCTTCTTGTTTTTCTTTATGTTGTTGAACAGCACTAACCCACAGTGCAATGACGATAAGCGCAACAATTAATACAATTATAATGGAAACGATCATGTTATAATTCTCAAATTCTTAACCTTATTATCTAATCTTACATTAAATATATAAAAGGTGGGAAACTTTGCGCCGATTAACTAAAAAAAACACCATGTATAAAGCGTTTAAATCTTAATGTGTTATGTTTTGTTTGCTGATAATCATTGCTATCTCAACTTTATTTATTGTGTTAACCTGAAATTTCAATAAATTAATTGTTACATTGTGTAACCTTAATCAGCCTTTATATAGTTACCTATTAATTAGGGTGCGCTTTTGTCTGTCAATGTGAATTATAACGAAACTACATAGCCATGAAATTACAACAACTTAGATATATCGTAGAAGTTCAAAATCATAAATTAAATGTTTCAGCTACCGCTGAGAGTTTATTTACCTCCCAGCCTGGTATTTCTAAGCAAGTACGTATGTTAGAAGATGAGCTCGGTGTACAAATTTTTGGCCGTAGTGGTAAACATTTAACTCACGTTACAGGTGCTGGCGAAGAAATCATTAACATATCGCGAGAAATACTCTCAAAAGTTGAGGGCATTAAAGCGGTTGCTAATGAACATACGCTGCCCGATCAAGGTAAACTTAATATTGCGACTACGCACACCCAAGCACGTTATGCGTTACCAAGCGTAATTCAAGGCTTTACCCAAAAATACCCAGCAGTGTCACTGCATATGCACCAAGGTACGCCGCAGCAAATATCGGATGCAGCTGCGCGCGGTGATGCAGATTTTGCGATTGCTACTGAAGCACTGCACTTATATTCAGATTTAGTTATGTTGCCTTGTTATCACTGGAATCGCAGTATTGTGGTTGCTAAAGATCACCCCCTTGCGAAAAAAGTCGATAACTTAACGGTGGCAGATATAGCGCAGTATCCTTTGATCACTTATGTATTTGGTTTTACTGGTCGCTCAGAACTTGATAAAGCATTTAACGCCTATGGGCTTGAGCCACATATTGTATTTACCGCCACCGATGCCGATGTTATTAAAACGTATGTGCGCCTGGGATTAGGTGTCGGTGTGGTTGCATCTATGGCAATTGATCAGGTAAACGACAACGACTTAGTGTGCATTGATGCTAGCCATTTATTTGAAGCAAGCACCACTAAGATTGGTTTTAGAAAAGGTAGCTTTTTACGTACCTACATGTATGACTTTATCGAACGTTTTGCACCGCATTTAACCAAAGAGCGAGTAGAGCGAGCAAGTTTGCTGCGTAATCAAGACGATGTTGATAAATTATTTGCTGATATCGAATTGCCAGTTAAATAACCGCCATAAACAGTAATGAAAAAGCCGCTTAGTTTTGCAACTAAGCGGCTTTTTTTATGCTTTCTAATTAGCACTCGATAATGTTAACAGCTAATCCACCGCGAGCGGTTTCTTTGTATTTTGTTTTCATATCGTTACCGGTATCGAGCATGGTTTTAATTACTTTATCAAGCGATACTTTTTGTTCGCCACTACCGCGAATAGCAAGACGAGAAGCATTAATTGCTTTAATAGCGCCCATTGCATTACGCTCAATACAAGGTACCTGCACTAAGCCGCCCACTGGGTCGCAGGTCAATCCTAAGTTATGTTCCATGCCAATTTCAGCGGCATTTTCTACGTGTACCACGTTACCACCAACAATTTCAGTCAGCGCACCAGCAGCCATTGAACAGGCAACACCAACTTCACCTTGGCAACCCACTTCAGCACCTGAGATAGAGGCATTTTTTTTGTATAAAATACCAATAGCGGCCGCGGTTAATAAATACCGAGTAGCAATGTCGCGATCAACTTCTTTGATAAAAGTATGATAGTACATTAATACGGCTGGTAGGATACCAGCTGCACCATTTGTTGGTGCAGTAACCACACGACCGCCTGCTGCATTTTCTTCATTCACTGCTAATGCGAATAAATCAACCCAATCCATAGCACGAAGTGGATCGTTACTCACTTCTACATTGAGCTTTAAATATAAGCTTGGTGCACGGCGTTTTACTTTCAAACCACCAGGTAAAATACCTTCGGTACGCATACCACGTTCAATACAGGCTTTCATTACTTGCCAAATATTAAATAATTCATCTTTTATGGCTTCTTCACTGCGTAAGGTTTTTTCGTTTTTCATCATTAACGTTGATACGCTGTAACCCGACTCTTTACACATTTCGAGTAATTCTTTAGCCGTTCCAAACGGGAACGGGGCAGGGTTTTCTTCGCGAATATCTAAGGCCGCTTGTTTTTCTTTTTCAAACTCTTCATCCGTAACAATAAATCCGCCACCAATAGAGTAGTAAACTTTGCTATATACTTTTTCGCCATTGTTATAGGCAATAATTTCCATTGCGTTGGAATGTTTAGGGAGTGTCTTTCTGCGATGAAAAACAATAGCGCCTTGTTTAGGGAATTTAGCTTTATGAGTTTGGTTTAGATAAATAACCTGCTCATTTTCTATTTTTGCTAAAATATCGTCCACTAAATCGGCATCAATGGTTTCAGGATCATACCCTGCTAAGCCAAGTATCACTGCTTTACCAGAGCCGTGGCCAACACCTGTTTGGCCAAGCGAGCCGTAAAGCTCTACTTTTACATCGGTCACATTTGCTAATAGTTGTTGTTCGTTTAGGTCATTAACAAATAAGCGTGATGCACGCATTGGGCCAACGGTATGTGACGATGAAGGGCCAATACCAATGCTAAACATATCAAATGCACTGATCATAATGTGTGTCTCTACTTAGTTTTCTCAGCATTAAGCTGTTCTTTGAACGGTCGACTATAATAACGTGGAAACGCAGGTGTGTAACCCTTATTAGTAAAGATTTAAACTGGTATGGCGAGTTGTTTTGTAAAGTTTTTAATAATGCTGGCTGTGGCTCCCCACAAAAGCCCATGTGGGGTGATAAAGCCATTTAAGGTAATGATTTTTCCACCTCGTTCAAATGGCAATGGTTGCCAGTTAGCCGCGTTATTCAGCGCTTTTATAGAGAGTAAAAAGCTAGCTTGCACTTCGTTGTGGTCGTTTTCCCACACTGTTTCTTTTTTAATTAAGCCTACAAAGGGGCGTATAGTAAATCCGGTCAGGGTTGAATATTCAGGTAACTGACCTAACACATGGACATTTTGCGGGGCAATATTAAGCTCTTCATGTAATTCACGCAGTGCGGTGGTGCGAAGGTTAACATCATTAATTTCAAATTTACCGCCCGGTAAACAAATCTCCCCAGGGTGGTGATGAAGGTAGGTTGGTCGCTTACACAATAAAATATGTGCTTCGTTATCTATATCAATCAATGGCAGCATTACTGCGCTTGCGCGCTTTTTTTTATTATCTTTGAGCTGATCCACGGCTAAACTGCGGTTTAATTGAAAACGAGCCGAAATGGTTTCACTATTCAAAGCGACCTTCATTTAATATAGGAAGTATTTTATTTACTTTATCGTAAGTTTCTTGATATTCCAATTCGACTTTTGAATCAGCAACAATGCCACCGCCAGCCCAACAATGTATTTGCTGATGATGAGTAACTAAAGTTCGAATGGTAATACTGGTATCCATATTACCGCAGGCGCTAATATAGCCAATAGAGCCACAATAAATACTGCGTCTGTGTGGCTCCAGCTCTTCTATTATTTCCATTGCGCGCACTTTTGGTGCCCCGGTAATAGACCCTCCAGGGAATGCAGCTTCAAGTTGATCGACTGCTGTTTTTCCTTCATCAAGGATGGATGTAACTGTACTTACCAAATGGTGTACTGCCGGAAAGCTTTCAATAGCAAATAAAGAAGGTACAACAACAGAGCCCGGTTTTGCGACTTTACCTAAATCATTTCGTAGCAGGTCTACTATCATAACATTTTCAGCGCGGTCTTTACTGGAGTTTGCCAGTAATGTGGCTTGTTTGGCATCTTCTAAAGCATCGGCTTTACGTGGTAGCGTGCCTTTAATAGGTTTTGTTTCTACCTTGTTGTCGTGCACTGCAATAAAACGCTCGGGTGATATTGATAAAATAGCGCCTTGCGGATGATTTATAAAACTAGAAAAAGGCGCTTTATTGGCCTGCGTTAATTTAACATAGGCCGCCCAAGGAGACCCTTGGTAATGTGCGCTAAAACGCTGCGCTAGGTTAATTTGATAACAATCACCACTTTTTAAGTATTCTTCAATCGCGGCAAATTTTTCGCTATAACTTGTCTGACTCATATTTGACTGCCACTGTGATGTAAGCGAAAAGCTTTCATGTTTAGGTGGTTGCATTAAATATTGCTGATACAGCGAGAGACGATTTACATTGGGCTGTGAAACATAAAACCAAGTATCCAGTTGTTTATCGTAAATGAGTGCATCAAGATAAAGTCCAACGGCCATTTGCGGTAAATCAATGTCGTTAAGAGCATTGCTTGGTAGTTGCTCTATAGTACGCCCTAAGTCATAACCAAAATAACCAAGCCAGCCACCGTTAAAGGGTAAATTGTGGGCGGCTTTTGTTGTATCGAGCTTAGCTAATTCAACGTTCATTATTTCAAAGCAGCTTTTAGCACTCACTTGGTTATTAAAAACGGTTTGATTATTTTTAACTTCCAGAGTGCTTTGAGGCTCAATAGCAATTATGTCAAAACGACTGTTAATGTGATCGCTATCACCTGAATCTAGCAAAATGGCGTAGGGCAAATGAGCAAAATGCGAAAATACCTCTATACAATTTTGTGATATGGCTAATTCAACACAATTTTTTTTATTGTTTAGCATTTACTATCCCTTTAAGAACTGGCTCGAAACGGGCTGGGAGGGTATCATAAGTCAAATTTATTTGGCAGCGTTTAGTGAGCGCTGTGGTTGAAAACAGTTCGAACCACCGTCACGGGTTTGATATCGCTTACGTGCAGCGTGCGTAACAACAACTTAAGGAACCACTATGAGTACAATTCGTCAGCAAGACTTTATTGATAGCATTGAAGATGCTCTGCAATATATCTCGTTTTACCACCCTCTTGATTTTGTTCAAGCGCTAGAAAAAGCGTATAACAAAGAGCAAAGCAAAGCCGCTAAAGATGCGATTGCACAAATCTTAATTAACTCGCGTATGTCGGCAGAAGGTAAGCGTCCGCTGTGCCAGGATACTGGGATCATCACCTGTTTCGTAAAAGTAGGTATGGATGTTAATTGGGATAAAACCGACTTAACAGTACAACAAATGGTTGATGAGGGGACGCGTCGTGCGTACTTAAATCCAGATAACCCATTGCGTGCATCGATTGTTGCCGACCCTGCGGGAACACGTAAAAATACTAAAGATAATACGCCATCAGTGGTACACATTGACTTAGTTGCAGGCGATAAAGTTGAAGTGATGGTGGCTGCTAAGGGTGGTGGCTCAGAAAACAAAAGTAAAATGGTGATGTTAAACCCATCTGACGATGTGGCCGAGTGGGTAGAAAAAACGTTACCAACAATGGGGGCGGGTTGGTGTCCACCAGGTATGCTAGGCATAGGTATTGGTGGCACTGCAGAAAAAGCAGCGGTAATGGCGAAAGAATCATTAATGGATCCGGTTGATATTCATGAACTCATTGAGCGCGGCGCAGAAACAACAGAAGAAAAGCTGCGTTTAGAAATTTTTGAACGTGCGAATAAATTAGGTATTGGTGCGCAAGGTCTTGGCGGTTTAACCACGGTTGTTGATATTAAAATTAAAACGGCGCCAACTCACGCGGCTTCAAAGCCAGTGGTTATGATCCCAAATTGTGCTGCTACGCGCCACGTTCACTTTACGCTTGATGGTTCAGGCCCTGCGAATTTAAAAGCACCTAAATTAGAAGACTGGCCAGAAGTGACTTTCGAAGTCGGTGAGGGCACACGCCGTGTTAATTTAGATACCCTGACTAAAGAAGACACTAAAGAATGGAAAATGGGTGAAACCGTTTTACTCTCAGGTACTATTTTAACGGGTCGAGATGCTGCTCATAAGCGTCTGCAAGATATGATCAACTCAGGGGAAGGTTTACCTGAAGGTGTTGATTTTGATAACAAGTTTATTTACTACGTTGGTCCTGTGGATGCAGTAGGCGATGAAGCAGTAGGTCCTGCAGGCCCGACAACGGCTACTCGTATGGACAAATTTACTGACATGATGTTAGAAAAAACAGGCATCGTGGGAATGATTGGTAAAGCTGAACGTGGCCCTGCAACGGTTGAGTCTATTAAAAAGCATCAGTCAGTGTATTTAATGGCTGTAGGCGGTGCGGCTTATCTAGTATCTAAAGCAATTAAAAAAGCACGTGTTGTTGCCTTTGAAGATTTAGGTATGGAAGCTATCTACGAATTTGAAGTAGAAGATATGCCAGTAACGGTAGCCGTTGACAGCGAAGGTGAAAATGCTCACACCCAAGGTCCTGCAATTTGGAAAGCAAAAATTGAAGAACTAGACAGTAAAATGAAGTAAGTTTTCTGTATAAACAGCAATCATAAAAGCGAGCACCCCGTGCTCGTTTTTTTAATTTTAAAATTTGCAGATACTTAAACACCTCAGACCAGTTCATGCTGCGCAGACAGATATTATATAACCCATTGTATTTTATCATGTAGTGTTCTTTTTCAAGATGTACTATTAAGTTTACATATAAATTCAAAGTGACGTTCACGTAAGCGTAAACTTTAATCGCGATGACGTTTTTAGCTTTTATACTTAATAATATAATTATTATTGAATTTTTTATGCTTATTTATCGCGATAAACCGTTTTATTTTTCTATTGAGTGCGGTTTATTTGGTTTATCTACTCATAGTGTGGCGAACCATCAACTGAAGTGATAAAGTCTCGTCAATTTGTAGCGTGCTTGCCCAAAAGGGCCCATTATTTTCGGAGTATTTAAAGTGGTTGTATTTAATCAAGTTGAATTTGATAACCATGAACAAGTGGTTTTTTGTTCAGACAAAGCGTCTGGTTTAAAAGCCATTATTGCGGTACATAACACAAACTTAGGTCCAGCTGTAGGCGGTTGTAGAATGTGGGATTATGCCAACGATGAGGATGCAGTTTACGATGTATTGCGCTTATCAAAAGGGATGACCTATAAAAATGCTGTGGCACGCTTGCCATTTGGTGGTGGTAAGTCAGTTATTATTGGCAATGCAAAAGAGATCAAGTCTGAACAGTTGTTTCGTGCATTTGGTCGTCAATTAGAGCGTTTAAATGGCAGCTACTACTCAGCAGAAGACGTAAATATCACGTGTGATGATGTGGCGTTAATGAACAAAGAAACAAATTACGTGCTAGGCCTTGAAGGCAAAAGTGGTAACCCATCGCCATTTACAGCTTACGGCACGTTTTTAGGTATGAAAGCAGCGCTTCATCACCAGCGCGGCATTCAAGATTTTTCAGGCATTAAAGTGGCTGTGCAAGGTTTAGGTGCGGTGGCTTATGGATTATGTAAGCACTTGGCTGAAGCTGGTGCAGAATTATTTGTTACCGATATTAACCAAGCAGCGGTAGAGCGTGTAGTCAACGATTTTGGTGCAACAGCGGTTGGTATTGATGAAATATACGACTTAGATGTTGATGTGTATGCGCCTTGTGCGTTAGGTGCCACTATTAATGACACAACGATCCCTCGTTTAAAAGCAACTATAATAGCAGGATGTGCAAATAATCAGCTTGCAGAATCACGCCATGGTGAAATTATACGTGAAAAAGGTATTTTATACGCACCAGATTATGTAATAAATGCAGGCGGTATTATTAACGTGTATTACGAAACAGCGCCTGAAGGTTACAGTAAAGAGGCGTCTAATAAACACGTAGAGAAAATTTTCGATACATTAAGCGAAATCTTTACCCGTAGTGAAAAAGAACAAAAATCAACGCATTTAATTGCTGATGAGCTTGCTCAAGAAATTATTGAAAACGGACTTTAAGTTTTTATTTAGTTCAACTAAGGAGCGAATATCGCTCCTTTTTTTATGCCTATATAAGACTTTGGTATAACTACACCCAAAGCATCATTTTAGTTAATGCGAATATAGGCAAAGCGAGGTAAAATTTTACTTTTGCTCTGTGTATAATTTATGTCCTCTGCCGATTTATCTCTTCGGGCTATTGATTTTGATCAGTGGCCGCGCAAACAACATTTTGAATTGTTTCAAAACTTCACTCAGCCTTATTTTAATGTGTGTGTAAGACTCAATGCTAAAAAGCTATATACCGTGTGTAAGCAAACTAATCGTGCTTTTTTTCATGGTTATGTTTATTGCTTATTAAAAGCATGTCATGAGTATGAGCCGATGATGCTGCGTATTGTTAATCAAAAACCTTATTATTTAAACACCATGCGCGCGAGTGTTGTTGAGCTTGCCGATGATGACTCGTTTCGCTTTAGTTATTTTAAACAGCAAAACTCGTTAAATGAGTTTGCTAATAAAGCAAAAGCGATTAGTCATGAAGCAAGGTTAAACCCGCTGTTTTCTGATGCCTTTGCAGCAACTGAAGGACAAGCTGATTTAATTCACGTTTCTGTTTTACCTTGGTTAAACTTTAGCAGCTTTTCGCATGCGTTTACCCAGGGCCAAAGCTGTGGCATCCCTAAATTTGTGTTTGGTCAATACAACCCCGATACAGGCGAAATGCCACTATCAATTGATGTCCATCATGCGTTATTAGATGGACTACATGTGGCTAAGTTCATCCAACGATTGCAACATACATTTGATAGTTTGAGTGATAATACTTAATGAAAAAGTTGTAAATCTTATGTTATTATTTGTTGGTGATGTTTTCTAATTAAATTTTCACCTTGAATTTACTCAAATATAAAAACTAATAATTATAAAGGCAGTGTCTGATGAATCGCTTGGTGATTTTATGTTTCTTGTTGGTGATTTTTACTGTTAATGCTCAGCAACAGACTCGGCTGCCGTTGCGCGATTATTTTTTTGAAACGTGGAATACCCGTTCGGGCCTTCCTCACAATAGCATTAATAGCCTTGCACAAACACAAGATGGCTATTTATGGGTAGGTACTTGGGAAGGGCTTGCCCGGTTTAACGGTCAAGAATTTAAACTATTTACCCGCTCAGAAATTACCGATTTGCCTGACTCAGGCGTACGTGCGCTTACCCCCACCTCCGATGGCGGCTTACTCATAGCCGGAGCGCGCGGCGGTATTAGTTTATATCAGCACCGACAATGGGACACTCAACCTAATGCCCAAGCAATGGTTAATCACGTATTTAAGAGTAAAAACGAGGATTTGTGGTTGGCACTTGAAAATGATGGTGTGTTTTATCGACCTGCCAAAAGCACTCAAGATATCCCAATAATACAAAACGTCAGTGCTTATAGAATAATTGAAGATAAGCAGGGCACTATATGGGCTGCAACCAGTGATGGGCTGTATAAAATAGTTAACTACACAGCTACATTGATGACTCCACATCATGGTTTGCCAGATGCACCTGTATATACTCTATTGATTACCCGTAAAGGACGCCTTGTTATTGGTAGTGAAAGAGGTGCGCGAGTATTAAATGGCAATGTGTTCGAGTCACCCCATCCACAGCTTAGTGCTGAGTCGATTTCTAGTTTATTAGAAGATAACCATGGTGATTTATGGTTTGGCACTATTAATAAAGGGGTATTTAGGCTTAGTGTTGATGGCATAGAACAATTAGATGCTAAAAATGGCTTACCTGCAAACCGCATATTGTCATTATTGCAAGACAGAGAAAACAGTATTTGGGTAGGTACCAACGCGGGTGTATTTAGATTAAGAGAAGCCCCGTTTTCATCGTGGGGAAAAAAGCGAGGCTTATCTAGCGACTACGTACGCACGGTACTTTCACATTCTGATGGCAGTTTATGGATAGGCGGGAGTACAGGCTTAGATCGGCTGCAAAATAATAAAATTACCCAAATTAAAGGGACTAAACAAGGCTCTCCTTATTCAGTATTGAGCTTACTTGAACAAAGCCAAGGTGATGTTTGGGTCGGTACTTATACTTCAGGTGTGTTAAAGGTGGTGAATAACGAGCTTGTACCTTACTTAAATCGTGATACTGGCCTTGGCAGTAATGAAGTACGCTCGTTACTTTTTGATTCAAAAAATCGTTTATGGATAGGCTCAGCCATGGGGTTAACGCGAGTTAATACCGACGGCAGTTTAGTGCAATTTACTAATGAGAAAGAGTTACCGAGTGGCTTTATTCTAGCTTTGAGTGAGGATAAGAGGGCTAATATTTGGATAGGCACTGGCAATGGCGTAGTAGTTTACAATACCCAAACGGATAAATTTAAACCAATTCAGTTCCCTAAAGCGTTTTCGGCTAAATATGCGTTTGGCTTTTATATTGACGATAAATATACCTGGATGGCGACCGATAGAGGTTTATTGCGTTATCAACATTCAAATGGCCATATGACTATTTTAGGGAGGGAGTTAGGATTACCGGTTGATAAGCTTTTTCAAATTGTGCCCTTTAAAGATTCACTTTGGCTATCAAGTAACCGTGGCATTATTGAAGTTAATTATAAGCAAGTTAATAAGCTACTAGATTCAGCTACAAAAGGTAGTCAGACGCTAGCTTTTCAATTATACGATGAGGGCGATGGCATGCTCAGTGCGCAAGCCAATGGAGGGTCAACGCCTTCGGCTACAGCGCATTCAGATGGTACTATTTGGTTTGCCACCGCAAAAGGGGTGAGTACGGTTAAACCCGCGCGATTAAAAGAAGCCACCGAGATACCGTTACCAACTATTGTAGAAAGTTTTTCTGTAGATGGTAAACCCATGTTATTGCCTGTTGATGGTGACACACTTGTTTTGCCACCTGGAGTTACACGGCTGTCGTTCCATTATGCGGGTTTAAGTTTTATTATGCCGCAGCGATTAAACTTTCAAACAAAAATGAAAGGCTTTAATGATGAATGGGTGGATCGTTTTCATATTGCAACAGCTGAATATACTAATTTACCCGCGGGGAAATATTCATTTGCAGTGCGTTCTGCCTATCCTAATACCGATTGGCAGCAAAATGACAAAGTGATTCATTTTGAAATTCAATCGCATTTTTGGCAAAAAACCAGCTTTAAGCTAGTGGTGTTTTTTATTTTTGTGGTTGTCATATATAGTGCATATCGTTATCGCTTGTATCGCTATAAGCAGGTAGAAAAAGAGCTAACTAGCCGAGTGGTGAAGCAAACCCAAGCACTGCAAGAGCAAGCAAGTGCCTTTGCTTATCAAGCTACCCATGATCAGCTCACCGACTTACCGAATCGCCGGGCATTTGATGGTTGGCTGGCCGACAACTTTACAGATTTTAAAGCGCGTAATACTCCGCTTGCGATTGCCATTATGGATATTGACCACTTTAAACGCATTAATGATGGTTGGTCTCATTTGATTGGCGATCAGGTTATATGTGAAGTCGCCAATATCCTTAAAGCGCATTGTGAAGGCGAGCAAGAAGTGGCTCGTTGGGGCGGTGAAGAATTCACATTTGTATTTCCTGACATGAATACTGTGCAAGCACAGCAATTATGTGAACAATTACGCAAAGAAATTGAAAATAATGATTTTTCGTCTATTGCCCAGGGGCTTAGTGTAACCGTGAGCTTTGGTGTTTCTGACTCAGATAATGTCGATGATTACGATCGGTTATTATCTCGTGCTGATCAAGCTTTATACAAGGCAAAAAACAATGGCCGAAATAGGGTTGAGTGCATAACTTCCTAAAAAGAGCTGCTTTAATGCGTTAAATCGTTTTTTCCGACAGCTTTTATCATATAGATAATTTCAACTTCTTTATTATTTGTGTAGGTTAAGTGAATTCATTAAGTAATTATATGTAAGCATAAGTAATATTAATTAACTTTATTTTAATTTGGGTGCTATACCTTGTGTACCCATTAGGGGTTTTTTTGCTTTTTACTTAAGGAATATAAGATGAAAAACAAGATAATTAATATTACATTCGCAAGTCTTCTAGGGGCCTCACCCGTGGTATTAGCAGAAGGCGATAAGCATGATGACTTTTTGTTTACTAAACAGTCTTTAGCATCACTCAAGCTTAACTCTTTACTGACTATTGATGATACGCAATTTGTGTTTAATGACTCATTATTAAACGAAGATTGGGATAACTTTTTTTCTTTGCATGCGTCAGCAATTGAAGATAAAAAAGAGCTCATTTTACACTGGGCAGGTTATACCAGTATTAATCCAAAAGTAATTTTAGCGCTGATAGAGCAACAAAGTGGCTTACTTTCAAACCCAAATGCTGATATTGAGAACCCTTTAGCTGGTATAACAGACAAGCGTGGTTTTGATGCGCAAGTAAAAGACGTAGTGATGAAATTAAGTCAACGCTTTTATGCATATAAGCAGTGGCAAGAGTCACAAGATAAGTTAAAAAAACGCAATCAGGCAACCCAAACTACGAGTAGCACAGCTGCAACTGCGGCTCTAGTAAGTCTGTTTGCAGATAGCGATAGACTGGCATCAAACTCTAAAAATAATCAACAGACTTTGACTGAGTTTTTAGCTACGTTTGACCGTGTATTTCCTAGTAACACTAGTCAATTGCAACGTTCATTGAATAGTGTAGATCAAAATAATGAAAAACAACTTTTAGCCGCTAGTTTTGAAATGAATTTACCGTGGCCGTCTGGCTATTGGTACAGTGGTGGCGCTCACTCAAATACAGGTTCTGGCTACCCATACTCATCACTTGATTTTAACAATGGCTCTGGTGGCTGGGGCGCTAATACTCCTTTTGTTCAAGCTGCGCATGGCGGAACGGTAACTCGCTTTTCTTCCTGCAATATTCGAGTAACACACGCCAGTGGCTATTCAACCAACTACTACCACATGTCAAACCTTCAATATAGCAGTGGTGATTATGTTCAACCTGGTGCATGGTTAGGTCGCTATGCAAATAATTATAATCAAGCATTGTGTGAGGGCGGCCAATCATCAGGTCCTCATGTCCACTTTACTTTATTGTATAATGGGCAACAGGTTTCTCTGCATAATAAATATATAAGTGAGCATCGCATTGATGTTGGCTCAAGTAATTATGACACCAACTGTAATCGTTTCTATTTTGAACGATATGGCTATCGTACATGTGCATGGCAGCCTTTGTATCGCTAGAATGATATAAATAAACAGTTCACTTGTTAAAGAAAAGGCCACGCTCTAACAGATGTGTGGCTTTTTATTTAGTGCTAAATAATTGAATTCTAGTTTTATGGACCAATTAATACTGTATAGATAATTATAGGGCTATTAAATGGTAAACGGATTATTGATTTTCTTACTTTTTGCGTTTGTCGTTATTTTTTGGCGTTGGCCTGATATTCAAAATACTCTGTGGCGCCGTAAATACAGTCATTTATCATTAAGCCCACAACAGCATGCGCTGTTGCTGCGGGCTATGCCAATTTATAACAAAATGACTGATGCAGATCGAGCCAAGTTGGCTCGTCATATTGTGTGGTTTTTAAATGAAAAGCGCTTTGTTGGCTGTGATGGGTTGCAACTAACTGAAGCAATGAAACTCATTATTGCCGCCGATGCTTGCCTGCTGGTACTAAATAAACCTTGGCCTTTGTATAAAAACGTGAAGGAAATTTTACTCTATCCCAGCGTCTATTATGCGCCTCAATCAAGTCGCGATAACGCAGGACTTGTTAGTTTTCATAATACCGTAAGGCAAGGTGAGTCATGGCCAGGAGGCACACTGGTGCTGAGCTGGCATGATGTGCTTGAGGGTAACCGCTTACCCAGTGACGGGCATAATTTAGTGTTTCATGAGTTTGCGCATCAACTTGATCAAGAGACCGGTAAAACCACCGGCACGCCATTACTTACATCACAGACTCACTATCAACAATGGGGCAAGGTATTTAGCCGAGCGTTTTCGCAGTTAAAAACACACGTTGCTTATAACATGCCGCATGTTATTCATAGCTACGGAGCCACAAATGAGGCAGAATTTTTTGCGGTGATCACCGAAACGTTCTTAGAAAAACCCGCAGATTTACGCCGCGATGACCCTGAAATTTACCGTTTGCTGGTAGATTTTTATCAATTTGATCCTATTGTTTGGCATTAATTTTATGCACTTCATCCTATTACGCTGGTAACTTGCTAGCGTTTTTGTTGCAATCATGTAATAGAGCAACACACAGCAACAATAATAAGTGAGATAAGCATGAAGAAAATGCTGCAAACAGCGCTTGCGTTATCAGTTTCATTGGCATTGGGTCAAGTACACGCAGAGCAAACAGATGAAAAAAAATGGCAAGTTGATTCACCAAAAGGGCAATTTGTAGATGCTTCTATTAGTGTAGAGCAAGGCACATGGATGAATGTAGATATAAGCCCTGATGGAGAAACCTTAGTATTTGACTTACTGGGCGATATTTACACTATGCCAATGAGTGGTGGTAAAGCCACTCAAATAACCTCAGATATCGCATGGCAAATGCAGCCGCGTTTTAGCCCAGATGGTAAACATATCGCATTTACCTCAGATCAGGGGGGCGGTGATAATATTTGGGTTATGGACGTTAATGGCGAGAATCAAACTGCAGTAACGGACGAAACGTTTCGTTTACTTAATAGCCCGGCATGGAGCCCTGATGGCGATTATTTAGTTGCACGTAAGCACTTTACCGCCAGTCGTTCTTTGGGCGCGGGTGAAGTTTGGCTTTATCACAAAGCGGGTGGTAAAGGGGTACAACTGACTAAACGTGAAAACGATCAAAAAGATTTAGGTGAGCCGATGTTTTCACCTGATGGCCGTTATGTTTATTTTTCTCATGATGCCACCCCAGGTAAAACCTTTCATTACTCAAAAGATTCGGTTGCGGGTATTTATAAAATTAAGCGCTATGATCGTGAAACCGGTGAAATAGAAACGATTATTAGTGGTATGGGTGGGGCAATCAGACCAACTCCGTCACCTGATGGTAAAAAACTTGCCTATGTAAAGCGTGATGACTTTCAAACTAGCTTGTACTTATACGATTTAACCAGCGGTGAGCATACCAAGCTATATGACAAGCTAGAGCGCGATATGCAAGAAACATGGGCTATTCATGGGGTATACCCAACAATTGCGTGGACACCAGATAATGAAGAGTTAGTATTTTGGGCTGGTGGCACCATTCATAAACTCAATGTCGATGATAAATCTGTCAGCGATATTGCATTCAAAATAGACACCACGAAAAAAATTCAAAAAGCGGTGCGCTTTACTCAAAATATCGATACTGAAGAATTTGATGTAAAAATGCTGCGAAATGTACAAATTAGCCCAGATGGTGAAACGGCATTGTTTGAAGCACTGGGTCATATTTATAAACGCGATTTAGACTCAGGAAAAATCAAACGTTTAACCAAGCAAACCGATCATTATGAGTTATTTCCACAGTACTCGCGTGATGGTAAAAAAATTGTCTACACCACGTGGGACGATAACGAACAAGGCACAGTGCGCGTTGTCTCTGCACGAAGTGGTCGCGGCGATACGATTACCGATGAACCGGGTAAATATGTAGAGCCTACCTTTAGCCCTGATGGCAAAACTGTAGTTTATCGTAAAGCCAGTGGTGGCAGTATTTTAAATCCTAAATGGTCACTGCACCCTGGGGTTTACAGTGTCAGTGCTAAAGGCGGTAAGAGTGAACTAATTTCTAAAAGTGGTTATCAACCGCAGTTTGGTAGTGCCAATGACCGTGTTTATATTATGAGCCCATGGCCTAAACCAACGTTAAGTGTGGTTGAGCTTGAAAGTAAAAAAGTGCGCAAACTCTATGAATCAGAGCATGCCACTGAATTTAGGGTATCGCCTGATGGTGAGTACTTAGCATTTGCAGAGCGCTTTAAAGTGTTTGTAACACCGTTTGTTGAGCGTGGTAAGACCATTAATATTGGGCCTAAAGACAGCCAATTTCCAATTGAGCAATTATCTGTTCGTGCTGGTGAAAATATTAGCTGGAGTGCCAACAGCAATAAACTCTATTGGACACTTGGCCCTGAGCTATACCATGCCAGTTTAGAGGGAATGTTTGCTATTAATAAAGCCGATGACCAAGGGGTTAAAGTCAAAAGCGGGACTAACATTGGTTTTAGCAAAAAAATGGCTGAACCAGAAGGCATGATTGCCTTAACTGGCGCAAAAATTATTACCATGGACGGCGAAAAAGTCATTGAAAATGGCGTTATTGTTACCGATGGTAAACATATTAAAGCTATTGGCTCTGCTGCAGATATTAGCATTCCAAAAAATGCTGAGATTGTTGATGTAACAGGCAAAACAATTATGCCTGGTATGGTTGATGCGCATGCGCATGGCTCACAAGCAAGCGATGAAATTATCCCACAACAAAATTGGAAAAACTTTGCAGGCCTTGCGCTAGGTGTTACCACCATCCACGATCCATCAAACGACACCACTGAAATATTCACTGCCAGTGAAATGCAAAAAGCCGGTATGATTGTCGGCCCGCGTATTTTTTCTACTGGTACTATTTTATATGGCGCGAATATGCCTGGTTATACTTCGCATATTGATTCATTAGATGATGCTAAATTTCATTTAGAACGCTTGAAAAAAGTAGGGGCGTTTAGTGTTAAGTCTTATAACCAACCTCGCAGAGAGCAGCGTCAGCAAGTGATTGAGGCTGGTCGTGAACTTGAAATGATGGTCGTGCCAGAAGGGGGCTCATTATTACAACATAACTTGAGTATGGTGGTTGATGGGCATACAGGGATTGAGCATTCCATTCCGGTTGAACATATTTATGATGATATTAAGCAGTTGTGGTCACAAAGTGATGTAGGTTATACGCCTACATTGGTGGTTGCCTATGGCGGTATTTGGGGGGAAAACTACTGGTACGATAAAACTGATGTGTGGAATCATCCTCGATTGAGCAAGTTTGTGCCAAAAAATCAATTATTACCACGTTCAATGCGTCGTGTTAAAGCGCCCGATCATCACTATAACCACTTTAACAATGCACGTGTGGCAGCTGAACTACAAGATTTAGGTGTACTGGTTAATTTAGGTGCACATGGTCAGCGTGAAGGTTTAGGTGCGCACTGGGAAATGTGGATGTTTGCTCAAGGTGGTATGACGCCGCTTGAGGCTATTCGAGCATCAACGCTCGATCCTGCTAAATACCTAGGTTTAGATAAAAACGTAGGCTCATTAGAAGTCGGTAAACTGGCAGATTTAATGGTTATAGATGGCGACCCACTGAAAAACATCCGCGATTCAGACAAAATTGATTACACCATGATCAACGGCCGCTTGTTCGACGCAGCAACGATGAACGAAGTTGGTAAAAAACAACGTGCCCCATTATTTTTTGAATAAGGCAGGCGTTTTTTAGTTAATAAGCGGCTATTTAGCCGCTTTTTTTATATTGTGTTTACCTATTTAACCAACTGCTACTATCGCTTTTAAAATATTATCACTAGGTGGAGCTACTGATACATCATGCATCACTCTCGCTCTAGTTATAAATCCTTCTTTTAAAATGAGTAAATTGTGTGCGGCTTCAATTGCTTTTTCTCTATTATGAGCAAATTCAGGGGTTTCTAAAAGAGCTGATAGTATAATCTCAAAGTTCGTTTGCTTATGCTGTTTGCAAAGTTTGGCAATAGGGTCATTCTCTATAGGGTATTCAGCTGCAGTATTAATAAAAAAACAGCCATTAAAGTTACCTAACTCTGAAACCTCATTATTAATCCACTTTTTCAGTCCGAAAAAAATTGCTTGCGCGACTAATATAGCACTTGGTTGTAGACATATTTTTTTTAGCCAAGCGTTAAAGCACATGTCGCGTGCGACTAAACAAGCACAAATAAGCGCATCTTTGCTTTCAAAGTGCTTGTATAAGGTTTTTTTTGCAATGCCGGATACAGCTAAAATTTCATTAATACCAACAGCGTGTATACCCTTTTTATAAAAAAGGCTCAGTGCCGTACTGATTATTTGTTGTTGTTTATTCATGATATTCCAAATTTGAGCAGTAAAAACACAGCTTGACATAGGTAGACCGACTTGTCTATATTGCAGGTGTAGACAAATCGGTCTACTTTTGAGGAGGTAATATGCATAGTGAGCAAATAAAGTTGGCATTAATCGCAGGTGTTTTTTCTACTTTTGTTTTGGCTTTTTTGGCGTGGCTAAATTATATGGGTGATTACGGTATTTGGTTAATGGCGCCATTCGGCGCAACAGCTGTGCTTGTTTTTGGCGTACCACATAGCCCATTAGCTAAGCCAAAAAACGTAATAGGGGGGCATATGCTGACCGCAATGATTGGGGTTGTTTTTAGCTATTATAGTGCTGATAGTGCGATCATGATTGGGCTGGCTGTGGGTATTGCTATAACTTTGATGATGATTACTAAAACCATTCACCCTGCTGCCGGTGCAAACCCTATCTTAATTATTGAGTCTAGCCAAAGTTGGGATTTTTTAATAATGCCAGTACTTGCCGGGACAGTGTTTATTGTGGTGTGTGGTTTTGTCGCGACGTGGTTTTTGCAGCTATTGATAGAAACTAAACATAAAAAAACCGCTTAACGCGGTTTCTTTTATACTGAGCACTCAGTGAATTACACTACACCGCGCGGTAGGCGACAGTCGTGATCTTTACGAGCAAGCTCTACTATCCAAAGCTCTTCTGCTGTGTAACCTTCTTCGTTCTCAGTGATCACGGTGAAAGGCGCTTTTTTCTGTGCTTTTACAGGAGCAGCTTTTTTAGTTTTTTTAGCGGGTGCTTTTACTGCAGCTTTTTTTGTAGACTTTCCAGAGCTTAATTCTTTAGTCAGCTCTGCTACATCAGCTAGGCGCATATTCTTGCCGCCATCAACGCTGTACCAGCCAGGTTTAGTTGTTATTTCAGGTTTTTTACCGTTGGCAGCTTCATATGCAGCTTCAAAGGCAGATAACACTTCTGTTTTGTCTAGTTTGCTCATCAGAGACCCTATACGTTGTTTACACAGATAAAGAAGAGGTATTTATACCTATTTTAGAACTGTTTTTCAATTTTTTGCGATTTTCCTTTCATTTTTAGCGCATAACCGCCAAAATTTGTACAAAATTCAGTGCAAAGTAAGGTAAGTAGTATGCAACGTAGAGAATTTAATCAACTATTAAATACCCTGTTAAAGCCAGAAACCATTAACGATTTTTGTCCAAACGGACTTCAGGTAGAAGGTAAAGATGAGATACGCACCATAGTAACGGGTGTAACGGCAAGCCAAGCACTTATTGATGCCGCGATTGAAAAAAATGCCGATGCCATTTTGGTACACCATGGCTATTTTTGGAAAGGCGAGTCACAACCTATCATTGGCATGAAAAAACGTCGTGTGGCTGCACTTTTAGCTAACGACATCAATTTATTTGCTTATCATTTGCCATTAGATATTCACCCTGAAATCGGCAACAACGCTCAGCTAGCGCAATTACTCGATATTGAGATTGAAGCAGGTTTAGAGCCAGTCAATAACAGTGTCGCGATGAAAGGGCGGTTAAAAACGCCGCTAACGGGGTGCGAATTTGCTAAAAAAATAAACCAAGTGCTTAATCGCGAGCCTCTGACAAGTTTAGTGCGTAATGATAAAATTGAAACTATTGCCCTGTGCACTGGTGGCGGGCAAGGCTATATAGATTTAGCAGCTGAGCAGGGGCTAGATGCTTACTTAACCGGTGAAGCGTCAGAACAAACAATACATAGCTCTCGCGAGCAAAATATCGACTTTTTTGCTGCTGGCCACCACGCCACAGAGCGATACGGTATTAAAGCGCTGGGTGAATACCTTGCTGATAAATATGGCTTTGATGTAACATTTATTGATATAGACAACCCAGTGTAAGCTTTGCCGTAAATACAATGCCGTCTAAGTAACCTATTCATACTTAACTTGAGTAGGTTCTTTAAAATCTAAAGTTAAAATAACTTATTACTTTAATATGTTATAAAGAGTTTCCGCTGAGGTTAAAACCCATCAACAATAAAAAATCAAAGGGCTTCAGGATTTATTGTACGACGTATTTTTATCCATGTATCGCCAAGTACTTCATGGGCAAATTGAGTCACTACTAGTAATGCTTTTGCGTTGGGTATGAGTTGCTTATACCAAGGGTACGCTGCAAAGTTGTGGTAGTCAGTTGCTGCGGGGATCACAGTGATGCCTTGAGCATTAAATAAATTTATTGCTCTGGGCATATGGCTTACAGAAGTAACTAAAACGGTATTATAGTCAACAAGTTTTGAGGCTAAAAATGCGGCTTCTTGCGCTGTGTCCATTGCGTTTGGATTTTGTACAATGCGACTTTTATTCATACCCAAGCTAATTGCCGTTTTATACATAAGTGCGCTGTTGGTGACTTTTTCATAACCCCCACCTGATACAATTAACTGAGCTCGCGGATATATATTAGCGAGCCTAATACCTTCCACTAAACGTGTTAATGCACAATTTCCTAGCTGGCTGTTAGCACTAAGGGCTGGGTTAGGGTTTATGTCGCAGCCAAGTACCACAATTTTATCTATGCTAGGGTGCTCATTGATACTAAAAGCCAATGAAGTAGGTTGATTATGTTTAATCAATAAGTTGGCAACCCAGGGCGTACTGGCAAGTAATAAGGTTGCAAGACTCAAAAAAGACAAGGTAATAACAAGCTTTCGCTGTTTGAGTGCAAAAATAAGCAGTATTAGGCTAAGTAAACCTAGTAATGGTAACGGCATGAGTAAACCGCCCAATATTTTTTTAAGTTCAAACATAATGAGTAACACGGTTGAATATATTTACTAACATGTTACTCATAAGTTTTAGATTTATCGACCGTTATTTAATTTACAGGTATTTAAAAAATGACGGTAAACCGGATTGTCTTTCATGTCTTTTTTCATCGCTAAGTACATCTGACGGGTTAAACCAAGCGCGCCCAGTGGAATTGACTTAATTAGCCCTTGGCTTTCATATGGAGTAACTAGCCAATCAGGTAGGGCGGCTACACCCATACCTGCACTGACTAATTGAAATATAAGTAAGCCCTGATCAACTGTTTTAAGCGTGCCGTCAAAACGTGCATTTTGAATAAAATGCTTAAATATATCTTGGCGCTCACGGGGAATCGGGTAAGAAATAATCGTTTCGTTTTTTAAATCAAGCGCAGTTACGTAGGCTTTTTTAGCTAAGTCATGATCCGGTGCCACTATTAGCTTAAGTTTAAAGTCAAATAGGTGGGCGTATTCTAGTTTGTCGGGTTCACGCACATCTGAGGTAAGCACTAGGTCTAATTCATCATTTAATAAGTCTGGGATGGCGTCGTAACTAAAACCACGTTCGTAATCAATCTTTATGTCAGGCCAAAAATTATTAAACTCTTTAATAGTAGGCAATAGCCAATGAAAACAGGCATGACATTCAACACTTAGACGCAGTTGTGAGATTGGCTGATTTAAACTTTCTTTTAATCGGCATTTAGTAGCTTCTAACTTAGGTAATATTTCGTGTGCTAATTCAAGTAATAACATACCTTGAGGTGTAAATCGGACGGGTTGAGTTTTTCGTTCGAACAACTGGCAATCTAATTTATTTTCTAAATCTTTGATCTGATGCGATAAAGCTGACTGAGTTAAAAATAGCTCGCGGGCTGTATTAACTAACGATCCCGTTTCTTTAAGGGTCGCTATAGTTTTTAGGTGTTTAATGTCAATCATCTTTAATAAATCTCATGGGTATGGTGAGTATTGCTTAGATTAACTACATACTACGCTTATATAAAAATCGTTTCAACGTCTAGATGGCTATAAAAGTGAGGTTTGGTGTGTTTTTTACTGCAAACATTAAATTTATTAACTTTGCATAGTCAAATATTGTTTTGTTATTTGTTTATTGTTGAATTTAGCTCATGTTAAATCGGGTTTAAATAGTTAAGCTGAAATTAAAATAAAGCAGTGTGAATTTGGTTATGGAGTAAGTTATGCATGTTTAGCGATTAATGTGTTGTTGTAAAACATGCTGTTGAGGTTAGAATCAAGGTTTAATTGGTATGCTCTTACAAACGAGGTTAAATTATTAAGGTATTAAAGCGAGTAAGCACAGTGGTCAGTTTAATCCTAAATACTTGGTTGTAAATTCCAGCTGTGCCTAGCCATTAAAGAGGGCTGTGTATTAATGCTATGGCCTCTGTTGCTGTAACAGGTTTTGATTTTAAAAAGCCTTGCCCATAATCACATTGGGTTTTTTGTAAAATAGTAAGTTGCTCAGCGGTTTCTATTCCTTCTGCAATAACAATAAGATCTAAAGAAATAGCCAAGGTTAAGATAGCATCTATTAATGGGTTAGCAGTGGTTTTTAAGTTATCAATAAAGCTTTTATCAATTTTCATCACATGAATTGGCAGTTGGTGCAAGTAGCCTAGAGCAGAATAGCCTGTGCCAAAATCATCTAGGCAAAGCAACACTTTTAAAGGTGATAACCCTTGTATAATTTGCGTCGCTAATTCTAAATTTTCGATCAGTCCCGATTCAGTTATCTCAAGGCACAATGAGCCCAGTGGTAGGTGGTGTTTTTTATAAATACTATGGAGCTGCTCTACAAATTCTAAACTGGCAAAGTGTCGAGAAGATACATTAACCGTGACACGTAAAAAGCGATGCCCTTGTTGTTGCCACAAAGCAATATGTTGCGCTGCGAGGTCTAGTAAATGCAAATCTAAGTTAATAATTTGCCCGGTCTTTTCAGCAATTGGAATAAAGTCGTTCGGTGATATAAACCCTTTTTTTGGGTGATGCCAACGTACGAGAGCTTCAAATCCTATAACCTCGCCACTGTTAATAGTAAAGATAGGCTGAAAATACAGTTCAAATTCATTATGCTCAATACCGTGCTGTAAATCGTTTTCAAGATCTGCATGCGTTTTTAGCTTATTGCGCATCACGTTATTAAAAAATTTAACTTGGCCACGCCCTGATGATTTTGCCTCATACATAGCCGCATCTGATTGTTGCAATAATACAAATGCTTCATCGTCTACGCTGTCACTAAATGCAACGCCAATACTGGTGGAGGGCTGCAGTAAATGGCCATCAATATTAACTGGTTCAGATAGTGCCGTTTTAATGCGAGTAAGAGCATCGTTTACTTGGTCACGATGACTGAGGTTTTCCATAAAAATAGCAAACTCATCGCCACCTAAGCGAGAAAAGGTATCGGTATTGCGTACCGTTTGAGTAATGAGTTTACAAATAGCAATTAAAAAGTGATCACCTACTTCGTGACCTAACGAATCATTAATACTCTTAAAGCGATCAAAATCAAGATAAAGCAGGGCATGAAAAGTGCCTTTTTGAGCGCGGTTTAGGCGTAAAATCGCATGCTTCATTCTTTCAATCAGTAGCGAACGGTTTGCCAGCCCAGTTAGCTCATCGTGCAGCGCTTTGTGCTCCAGCTCTTGGCGGGCTAAATGCCTATCTATAACCATGCTTATTTGACGACTTACATAGGTTAGCAACGAGCTATCATGCTCATTGTAGTAATGTTGTTCGTCATAACTTTGTACAACAATGACGCCACTCATACGCTCATTAACTTTAAAAGGCACACCTAACCATGAATCAGCTTGTTCACCTACTAACTTAAAATGGCCTTGTGCAATATGTTCATGATATTGCTGTTTATTAAGTAGTAATGGTCGTTCATTAATCAGCAAATAATAAGAGGCTGTTTCTTTTAGTTGATCTTTGGAAATTATTTTATGGGTATTTGTTTGTACACCGCCTTCAACGGTATAAACAAAGTCGAGCGCATCTTCTTTTTTGTCGTACAACGCAATAAAAAAGTTACTTGCAGTCAATAAGCTGTCAATAATTACATGCAGCGATTTAAAAAACGTATCTAAATTTTGTGCTTTGTAGGTTAAGTTAGCTATTTGCAGTAGGCTGCTTTCTAATTTTTGTGCATTGTTGAGCTGCATTACTGTGTCTTGCAAGCTATTAACGGTATTCACTTGATTGATTTTTGCGCTTAATAAATGAGCTACCGTAGTTAAAATCTCTAAATGCGAACTAGTAAAGTAATTTTTTATTGGGTGCTCACAGTCTATAACCCCAAGCACGCGATCTTTGTATATTAAGGGGACGCATATTTCTGATTGGGCAGGGCGTTCATCAGCTATGTAACGGCTGTCTTTATTTACATCACCAATTATTAATGCTTGCCCTGTGGATGCTGCATAGCCTGTTATGCCTTCGCTAAAGCGAATGATTTTGCGTTCAGACTGATAACTGATATGTTCGCTTTCAATACCCATAGAAGCTACTTGATTCAGCAAAGATTGGCTGTCATCTGCTAAGTAAATAACGCAGTCTACAAACCCAAGTCGATTAACAACCTGTGTAGTGACATAACTAAAAAGCGCTTCTAACGTATTCAGTTGCAATAAACTTGACGAGAACTGATTGATTATACTCAATTGATCCGTTTTAGTTTCGAGCGCTTTAGTGGTATCGATAGTGTTCGACATAAGCAGCTTTGGGAGGCCTTATAATTATTATTAAAGGTACATACGTTAACCTAATATTAACGTTTCTACAAAATAAAACGTTAAATGAGAATCATCAAGTGTAAAGTTAACTTTAAATGTAGTATCTAAGGATTATTTCTAATAAGCCCTTTACTCGAAAACACCATATGCCTATGATCAGTTAACTTAAGCATTAGGACTTTACGATGACGAGCAAAATGACAACTTTAACGATTACTAGACCCGATGATTGGCATGTGCATTTACGCGATGGGGATCAGTTAAAAGATACGGTGCGTGACATTAGCCGTTATATGGGCCGCGCGATAATTATGCCAAATTTAGTTCCGCCAGCTACGTGTACAGAAACCGCATTGTCGTACCGAGAGCGAATTATGGCTGCAAAACCACAAGGGCAGTTTGAACCTTTAATGGTGCTTTACCTTACTGATAAAACGACGCCTGATGAAATAAAAAAAGCAAAAGCGACAGGTAAAATTTTTGCAGCTAAATTGTACCCAGCGGGTGCAACAACTAACTCGGATTCTGGTGTAACATCAGTAAAAAATATCTACCCAGTATTAAAAGCAATGCAAGAGGTTGGCATGCTTTTACTTGTCCATGGTGAAGTCACTGACTCTTCTATTGATATATTCGATCGTGAAAAAGTATTTTTAGACACTATTTTAGGCGACGTTGTCGCAGACTTTCCTGAGCTGAAAATTGTTCTTGAACACATAACCACTAAAGATGCAGTAGAGTTTGTTGAAAATGCCTCGGATAATGTAGCAGCTACAATTACTGCGCATCATTTATTATATAACCGCAACCATATGTTAGCTGGGGGCATTCGCCCACATTATTACTGCCTACCTATACTAAAGCGTAACATTCATCAACAAGCGCTAATGGCTGCAGCGACAAGTGGTAGTAAAAAATTCTTTTTAGGCACGGATTCAGCCCCACATTATAAAGATAAAAAAGAAGCAGCATGTGGTTGTGCCGGTGCTTATACCGCGCATGCAGCTATTGAACTTTATGCTGAAGCTTTTGAAGAGGCAGGAGCGCTTGATAAGTTAGAAGGCTTTGCAAGCCACTTTGGTCCAGACTTTTATGGCCTTGAGCGTAATACAGGCACTATTACCTTGGAGAAAGCGCCTTGGACAGTGCCGTCTAGCTATTCGCTAGGCGACTCAGAAGTAGTACCGATTAAAGCCGATAGTGTTATTGACTGGCAAGTTAAATAGTAAAGATTAAGCTAAAACCACCTAAACTAAGGTGGTTTTTTATTTTCAATTACCAAAAAAGCGTTTTGGAGGAACCCTATTTTAAAAATTTATAATCTGCTTATAAAAAACACAACTTTTAGGTTGTTTATCCTTATAAAAATTAGAAACTTATAAAGAAAGTAATAAATCGATGAATCTTCAAAAATAAATCCCAATTAATAGAGCTAAAAAAATATTAATGTGTTAACCTTAATTGGCTTTGAGTTTTTGCGTATTGAATTACGGTATTGTGCTGCGTTTAAGGTTACCGGTTTGGTTATTACTTCTTCCTGTACTATCACCTCCAGTTTTTTGGGCATTGACTCAGGGAGGATATTGCCATAATTATATGGCTGAATTTTAATTATTGACTTACAGGAAAATTTAGTATGTCGGTTACTGGTAAAGTAAAATTTTTCAACGAAGCTAAAGGCTTTGGTTTCATTGAACAAGAAAATGGTCCTGACGTGTTTGTACATTTCAGCGCAATCACTGGTTCTGGTTTTCGCACTCTTAGCGAAGGTCAAGCAGTGACTTTCAGCATCAAGCAAGGTCAAAAAGGCCCAGAAGCTGAGAACGTAGAAGTAGCATAATTTATTATGTGAACCTAAGTTCATCGTGGTGAAGCACTAACCTGTTTCACCATAATTTATATACATCTACAAAACTCATTTACTCCTCTGTAACGCCCTAATTCTTTTAGTAGCTATAATTCCTTTAAACCCTCATTTTATCTATATGTTTATAAAACTTCGTGCTTTGAGTATTTCATCGGCCAACTACATATTAGCTGTGCCATTACGTAAAATACTTAACCATATTGAGAGGGCAGATGAGTCGATAACTGCGTTAAAAATTTCTCGTCTAGAAAAAAACAAGTAAATTTTTTGCCTTGCTATCTACATAGTTTTCCTTTTTAAAAATAGCTCATTTAATTAAGCGAGTTGGTATTACTTAACGTTACAGTGAACCTATCAGCGTTATCACTGCAAATCCTATTGGTTAATAAAAGCTTAAAAGTGTGTAGGATTGGCATTCGTACCTATGAAAATATTAACAGTGGCCAGGGAGCGTTATATTAATTGGATGAAAAAACACAGGTGTTAATAAAAATGATTTTTTGTAATTACCTTCCCCCCCTTTGTATTGCTTTTTAATAAATCTGCACGTCATTATTATGATGCGATGAATAACCTAATAATAACGATTAGCTGTATTTTTGGTCTAAAAAGTCTTAAAAAAGCTTCAAAATGAATATTCGGGACAGAAAATTAGCTTATTTTTAATTTTTTTTCAGCAACGATTAAGTTAATTTTAAATGTTATATTTTTGTTTACATTAACGGTGGTGGTTATCGTTATTCTTACTATATCAGGGCTTGCAGAAATTGTGTTTATCACGTTAGTTATAATAATGTTAATTTTTTTGTTCGGGCCCAGTAAATATCTTACAAACAAGCTGATTTATTTATAGGTTATGCTAAACATGAAGTTGACATGACTTAATGCATTTAGCATTATTGGTAAGTTGATATCTATTAAAAGATATCAGGGTTGTCTTCCCCTTAGCGGGTTGATAATTAAATTATAAAAGTAACATTACTTAATTGGTTGGGAACTATGTCTGTTAAAATCAGAAAGAGTCTTGTAGCAACTGCGTTGGTTGGCGCTTTTGCATTTGCAAGCAGCAATGTGATTGCAGATCCTTTGAATGACGTGCAAAAAGCAGGTCAAACAATTCAAAAGGCTGCGGTTAAGTCTCAAACTAAAATTGACAATGTATATGGTCAAACTCAGGAGCTAATCGCTGAGTACCGTAGCATCGTTGATGAGACTGAACTTATGAAAGTGTACAACGATCACGTAGCACGTTTGGTCGCAGACCAAAACGCGTCTATCGCATCGTTCGATCGTCAAATCGCGACTATCGATAACACTAAACAAAACGTTGTGCCTTTGATGTATCGCATGATCGATACGCTTGAGCAATTCATCAAAGCGGACGTTCCATTTAACCTTGAAACTCGTCTTGGACGCGTTGAAAGATTACGTGAGATCATGGCATCTGCATCTGTAACAACGTCTGAGAAGTTCCGTCAGGTTCTTGAAGCGTACACTGTTGAAACAGCATACAGCTCAGCTGTAACTGCTTCTCAAGGTACTTTAGATGTTGATGGTCGTAGCATTAACGTAGATATCGGTCGTTTAGGTCGTATTACTTACGTAGCGCAATCATTCGATCTAAAACACGCTTGGGTGTGGGATAACAACACTAAACAGTGGAAAGAATTAGGTGAAGAATACCTAAAACCTGTTAAAGAAGTGATCCGTATGGCACGTAAGCAAGCGACACTAGAACTTGTTAAACTACCAATTTTTGGCGCGGAGTAATCAATAATGAAGAAACTATTTAAAGGTTTTGCTGTTGCAGCAGTACTGTCTGTTTCTGCCGGTACCGCGCTTAATGCACATGCAAATACTGACGCTTTAGATAAAATTCTTGAGCAAGTAAAGCAAGAGCGTATCTCTGAAGGAAAAATCAATAAGCAACGTGAACAAGAGTTCTTGTCAGATCGTGCTGATAAGCAAGCGTTACTTAACAAAGCGAAAAGCCAACTAGCTGCTGAAAAAGCACGTGGTGATCGTCTTAGCAAAGAATATGCACAAAACGAAAATACTTTAGCGGAAAAAGAGCAAGCTCTTCAAAACGCGCAAGGTACGTTAGGTGAAATGTTTGGTGTTGTTCGTCGTGCAGCAGCTGACGCGATTGGTTCAATTGAAGCATCTTTAGTAAGTGCTGAAAAACCAGGTCGTGCTGAAGTACTTCGTTCATTAGCAGCCGCTAAAGAACTTCCAACTGTTCGTGAATTAGAAGAGCTTTGGATTTCACTTCAAACAGAAATGACTGAATCAGCAAAAGTTTCAACGTTTGAAACTGAAGTTGCAGGTCTTGACGGTAACCCGTCTATGAAAAAAGTAACACGTATCGGTAACTTCAACTTAGTTACAGACGACGGCTACTTAATCTACTCACCAGAGACTAAATCTATCCAGCCTCTAGGTAAGCAACCTGATAGCTATATCCTTAAAGGTATTTCTGATCTAGAAGGTACTTCAGCTGATAACTACGCTGGCGTATACGTGGATCCTACACGTGGTGCAATTTTACGTATCAACACGCAGAAAAAGTCTCTTATGGAGTACTACGAGCAAGGTGCTGAAGTTGGTTACATCATCACAGTATTACTCGTTGTAGGTCTTTTAATCTTCTTAGTACGTTTCGTTGATTTAGCGCTTACTACTTCTAAGATCAAAGGTCAGCTTAAGAACTTGTCTACACCGAATACAAATAACCCACTGGGTCGTATTCTTAAAGTGTACTCTGACAACAAAAACCAAGATGTTGAAAACCTTGAGCTTAAACTTGATGAAGCGATTCTACGTGAAACGCCACGCATCGAAGCGGGTATTAACATCATCAAGATCCTTGCTGCTATCGCACCATTACTAGGTCTACTAGGTACGGTAATCGGTATGATCTTAACGTTCCAAACAATCACATTGTTCGGTACGGGCGATCCGAAGATCATGGCTGGTAACATCTCTCTAGCACTTGTAACTACAGCGCTAGGTCTAATTGCAGCTCTACCACTTATCCTACTTCACTCTATTGTTGCAGGTCGTAGTAAGTCGGTATTACACATCCTTGATGAGCAAAGCGCGGGTATCATCGCGACTCACGCGGAGAAGGAGAAAGCCTAATGCTAGTCCTGATGGAGATCTGGGAATCTATCAGGGATTTTGTTGGCACAGGCGGCCAGGTATTATACGTGGTCGCGATAGCACTCTTTCTTATGTGGGTTTTAATGATTGAGCGCTATTGGTTCCTACTTGCTGAATTTCCTCGTTTAACGAAGGAAATAGTAGCCAAGTGGGATGCCCGCCAAGACACTACGTCTTGGTACGCACACAGAATCCGTGAAGCATGGATTTCTGAAGCGTCTGAAAAATTAGATCAGCGTATGTTGTTGATTAAAACATTAGTAGCTGTATGTCCTTTAATAGGCTTACTTGGTACTGTTACGGGTATGATCGCGGTTTTTGAAACCATGGCAACCCAAGGTACAGGTAATGCACGTTTAATGGCATCAGGCATATCAATGGCAACAATCCCAACAATGGCTGGAATGGTTGCGGCACTATCTGGGGTATTCTTTAGCTCACGCCTTGAGGCAAGAGCGAGAATGGTGAAAGCCAAACTTGTAGATAGTATGCCTCATCACTAGAGAGAGAATTAAATATGGCACGTAAACAACGTTTTCGTGAAGAAGAAGAAGCAGCGGTAGATATGACGCCAATGCTTGACATCGTATTTATCATGCTTATTTTCTTTATCGTAACTACATCGTTCGTTAAAGAGGCTGGTATCGAGGTCAATAAACCAAAAGCTGCCCAAGCTACGAAGCAAAAAAATGCTAACATTTTTATTGCAATTCGCAGCGACGGTGCAATCTGGATTGATAAACAGCAAGTTGATGTTGAACGTGTTTCAGCAAAAATCGAAAGTTTATTAGCAGAACAACCTACTGATGTTGTAATTTTGCAAGCTGATAAAGAAGCAAAACACGGTACAGTGGTTAAAGTGATGGACCAGATTAAAGCGACAGGTGATAACCTGAGAATTTCAATAGCTGGAGATCAGTAATGATTCGTTTTCTGTTTTCACTGATTGCAGGTGGGGCAGTTACTTTCGGCTTGTTCTACTTCATGGCATACCTCATCTCTGGTGGGGCTGACCGTAATACGGAACAAAAAGAGCAGATCATAGTCGAAATTATGACGAATCCGCCTGAATCTAAGGTGCAGGAGAGGAAGCGTGTACCGCCTCCGCCTCCGCCACCGCCAAAGCAGCCGCCTAAACCGCAGCCGCCACAGCCGGAAAATAGCAACCCAAGTACGAGCTTGTCGTTTAATATGCCAAGCATCGATGTGGGAAGTACGGCCGGTGGGCTAAGTGGTCCAGGTGCATTTGGACGAGATGGTGATGCGACACCGATCGTTCGTATTGAACCAAAATATCCAACACAAGCAGCACGTGATGGTAAAGAAGGTTGGGTTCAACTTTCATTCACAATTGATGAGTTAGGTGGTGTGATTGATGTTGATGTAATCGACGCAGATCCAAAACGTATCTTTGACCGTGAAGCTAAACGTGCATTGCGTAAGTGGAAATACCGTCCTAAGATCATTGACGGAAAACCACAAAAGCAAGTTGGTTTACAAGTTCAACTAGACTTTAAACTTAACCAAGGCAACTAAGGAGGCGAGTAATGAGAAATTTTTCTAAAGTAACTGCACTTGCAATTCTTATGTCTGTGTCAGGTGTAGTATTGACTGCACCTGTTTTAGCGGCGCCAGATTACGCGAAAATTGAAGAGCGTAAGAAAGCAAAGACTAAAATCATGGGCGAACGTACTGGTAAGAAAGTAATTAAAGCGTTTGAATTCTATAATGAAGATGATGTTGATGGTGCAATTGCTTTATTGAAAGAGTTAGATCCGTCTAACGACTTTGACAAAGCAACTGTTAATCGTTACTTGGGCAGTATGTACGCTCAAAAAGAGCAGTACAAAGTTGCTATTAAGTATATGAAAGCAGCGATTGCACCAGATGTATTAAACTTTGCCGATCAGGCTCAAGGTTTAAAAACCTTAGGTGATATGTATGCAGGTACTGAACAATACAGTGCTGCCAAGCAAGCATATTATGATTGGATGGACTTTACAGGCGAAGAAGACCCAAAAGTTTACACTCGTATTGCGCAAGCAAGTTATGAGCTTAAACAATTTAATGAGGTTCTTGAGCCGGCAGACAAAGCAATTAAGTTAGCAAAAGAGCCTAATAAAGCTCCTTATCAACTTAAATTAGCTGCCTATTTTGAGAAAAAGCAATATCAAAATATGGTTAAAGTTGCTGAAGAAATCGTTCGTGTATGGCCTGAAGACAAAAAGTCTTGGGTAGGCTTAGGTAAGTATTATTTACAAACCGAAGACTATAAAAAAGGCCTAGCAACTATGGAAGTTGCTTACAAGAACGGTTACTTTGAAAACGAAGTTGAATACAAAGTTTTAGCTAACTTTTATTCTTTAAACGAAATTCCTTATAAAGCAGCTGTAACGCTTGAAAAGGCCGTTAAAGAAGAAAAAGTTAAACGCACTAAGCAAAACATGAGTGCGATTGCTAGTAACTACCATCGTTCGAAAGATATAGAGAAAGCTGCTAAGTACTACGAAGAAGCTGCTAAATTTGATAATGACGCTGAGCTTTACCGCAAAGCAGGTTCATTACTTTTACAATCTGAAAAATTCAGTGCTGCTGTTGTTCGTTTGAACAAAGCATTAGAGCTTGGCTCTGAAAAGAAAGGTACTATTTATTCAGATTTAGCTGAAGCGTTTTACTACCAAGGCAAGTATAAGCAAGCGCATGCTGCTATTACTAAAGCTATGGACGACCCAAGCACACGTAGGTTTGCAAAAGGTTGGGCTACATATATTAAAGATAAAGCCGCTCGCAACGGTGTTAAAATTTAATATTTAATGTACTCTAGTATTTTTAAAAAGCCCCATTGGGGCTTTTTTTATTGGAATTAACATGAACAAAACGCCTATTATTTCATTGCTCTTTTGTTTGCTTTTAGCATCCTGCTCTAAGCCAGCTGACTTATTTTCATCTTATGAAGAAGCACAAACCGCGTTAATATCACTTAATACGGCTTTAAGTGCGCAGCAGCATTCGCAGATTACACAGCTTAGCAATGAGCAGCTCCCTTTTACAGATGCTTATTTAGAGCGTCGCCACGCCATTTATCAACAGCTAATGCAAATGCAGTTATCAGCAGAGCAAACCAATCAGGTTAATTATTTAGTTATTGCTGAGCGATTTCCAGAGCGCTATTTTGCATGGCCTGCACAAACAAATGTTTTGGTTAATATGCTCTCTATGGCGAAAAATGATGCCCAGTATAAAAATATTGAGCAATGGCTAAGGTTTGTAAAGTCTCAGCTAGAAGCTGCCGAGCAAAGTAATTTAAAGCTAAATAAAGTTGAACATAGCTATTTAAAAAAGTACGTGCAACAAGGGATAAATCGCACTAACACACCGGTTGAACTTAATGCAGCGTTGACTGAGTTAAACAATTATTTGGCGGACTATAAGCCAAGAGGCAGCATTGGGTTGTCTGGCCTTGCTAATGGCAGCCAGTGGTATCAAAGTAAATTAAATTATTTTGCAAATGATGTGCTTTCACCGCTTGAGTGGCTAAGTCGCATTGATAGTAAATTTAAATCAATGCAGAGTCAAAAACAGCACACAATGGTAGAAGCTTCAAATGCCTCACAGCTTACCAAATTACTTTTAACTGATTCTAAAATAATGGGTTTAGACTGGTCAACGGGTTATACGCTATTACCTCAGCGGGCTAACGCTACACAATTAGAACCTGCCGATGCGCAGCTCTATATGGCTATGATGGAAACTGATCTTGGGGTGCATTATCATGCGTGGACACTATCGCAAGCGCGTTTGAATTTACTAAAACGTTTAAATATTAGTGAAGAAGATGCGAGGATATTAGTTGAGGATATTATTTTTTATCCAGGGCAATCATTTAGTTTTGCACCGCAATTACTCAATTAAATTTAAGTGCGCTACTACTTAGCGCACTTATCACACCGCTGAGCAGCAGGGTCTCTTTCTAAGCGCTGCTCTGATATTTTCTCTTCACAGTCACAGCAGTAGCCATATTGACCAATATCCATTTGACTAATAGCTGCTTCAAGCTTGTTCATTCGTTCAATTAACGGATTATACTCAGTACCTAATTGTTGAGCGGCTAAATCGAGCCACTCTTCATTGGATGTATGGGTTAGGATGCAGAGCAAATTTTGATGTGTAGGGTGAGTCGATTGTGACAGCAAACCTAATATAGTTGCTTTAACACTTTCTATTTCATCGTTTAGTCGTTGCTGGTGATGCATTAGCAGTATAACCCTTAAGTTAATTTGTAGTGATACTGCTATTATCTATTTAGATTTACTTAGGTGTTATGATTTGTATCAAATTGTGGCGCTTTCGCATACTTCTTTAACACTTCGGCTACTTCATCCTTGGCTTTTAAACGACGAATTTCATCAAATAATAGTCCTGCTTGTGGATATTGGCGTTTTAAATAACCAAGCCATTGTTTTGTTCGAGATGCGAAGTATTTAGTATCTTTGCTGGCTGTTTGGTGCATAGATGAATGAATAATATGGTGTAAAATATTTTCCCATGTCAGTTCACTGTAGCTTTCTTTATTAACCTGCGCTTTAATTTTTCTTGCTAGATCAGGATGTGAAAGAGCGCCACGACCAATCATCAAATCACGGCAACCACTACGTTTTTGGCATAGAAGTGCATCTTCTATTTGCCAAATTTCGCCATTGGCGACTACTGCAATTTTTTTATCTTTGACTAAAGGAGGGATTTTTTCCCAATAGGCGGGTGGATTGTAGCCATCGCGTTTAGTACGTGCATGTATTGCAATGCTGTTAGCACCAGCGCTAACAACGGCATCGACAATTTCTTGGCTATTACTATCATCATCAAAACCTAAGCGAATTTTAGCACTTACCTCATACTCATCATCAACGGCATCCCTTACCGTTTTTATAATCGAGTACATATGTTCAGGATCTTTGAGTAATACTGCACCGCCTTTGCTTTTATTGACAGTTTTTGCTGGGCAACCAAAGTTTAAGTCAACGCCATGAGAGCCTAAGCCAATTGCTTTTACAGCATTTTCTGCTAACACGTCGGCTACTTGGCCTAATAACTGAATGCGAACTGGAGTACCACTACGAGTGAGCCCCGCATTTTTAAGTTCAGGGCAATAACGGTGAAATACTTTATCTGGAAGGCAAGTATCTACAACACGGATAAATTCGGTCACACAAAGATCGAAGCCGCCTATGTCGGTAAGTAGTTGGCGCATTTTAAAGTCAACGACACCTTCCATCGGTGCTAAAATAAGTTTCATAGTGTGATTAATGTATTACTAAAAAAGGAGCGCCAGTTTACCTGTAAATGATAAATTGATAAAACGCTTATTAGCGTTCATAGAGAGTTAAATAACTTATTTGCAAAAAAATAGAAAATTTGAAAGTTTTTAGTTTAATACCGGTCTACTTTTATAATGATGTTCAACAAGTTTAAAAGGTAATTAAAAATGAATACAATAAAGAAAAACTCAATTGCATTAACATTAGGCGCAGTGGTTGTTGGCAGCGCAAGTATGGCGAGTACTAATGTTCAAGCTAATCCATTTGAGTTTCAACAAATGGTAGCTGGTTATCAATTAGACGCTGGTGAAGGCAAGTGCGGCGAAGGTAAATGCGGCGGCGACGCTAAAGCGAAAAAAGAAGGCAAGTGCGGCGAAGGTAAATGCGGCGGTGATGCTAAAGCGAAAAAAGAAGGCAAGTGCGGCGAAGGTAAATGCGGCGGTGATGCTAAGGCCAAAAAAGAAGGCAAGTGCGGCGAAGGTAAATGCGGCGGTGATGCTAAGGCCAAAAAAGAAGGCAAGTGCGGCGAAGGTAAATGCGGCGGTGATGCTAAGGCTAAAAAAGAAGGCAAGTGCGGCGAAGGTAAATGTGGTGGCGATGCTAAGGTCAAAAAAGAAGGCAAATGCGGCGAAGGTAAATGTGGTGGTAGCCACTAAACTTTTCTTTTTCCGATAAGTGAGAGGGCCATTAGGCCCTTTTTATTTAATATGAGGTTTTATTATGGCTCAAAATCAAACGCCTAACTTTGGCATGGTCGGTTTAGGCTTGCGAAGAGAAATGCTAGATGAGCTTGAGCATGTCATACCAAAACAAATTGAGTTTATGGAAGTGGCCCCAGAGAACTGGTTAAAGCTAGGTGGGCGCTTTGAAAAGCAATTTAAGCAGTTAACTAATAATAATCACTTTGTTTGTCATGGTTTATCTCTTTCTATTGGCTCACCTGAACCGCTCGATATTGAATTTATAAAGTCGTTAAAATCTTTCTTTGATAACCACGATATTAAAGCTTATAGCGAACATCTAAGCTATTGCTCAGGTAAAGGCCATATGTATGACTTAATGCCAATTCCTTTTACTGAAGAAGCGATCAAACATGTCGTTTCTCGGGTTAAGCAGGTTCAAGATATATTAGAGCGACCACTTGTGCTGGAAAATGTGTCTTATTATGGTGCCCCTGGTCAGCAGCTATCAGAGCTTGAATTTACCAATGCTATTTTAGAAGACGCAGACTGCCAGTTGCTATTAGACGTTAATAATATTTATGTGAACTCGATTAATCATGGTTATGATGTGCAAGCGTTTTTAAGTGGGCTACCAACTAATAAAATTGCCTATTGTCATGTTGCAGGCCACTACAATGAGGCTGATGACCTTATTATAGATACTCATGGCGCAGATGTTATTGACCCTGTCTGGCAATTGCTCGATAGCGCATATCAGGCACATGGTGTTTTTCCCACACTGCTAGAGCGAGATTTTAATATTCCGCCTATTAACGTGTTAACCAAAGAGCTGGATATAATCCATCAATTACAGGCAAAGCACCTTAAGTTGTTATCAACAGCACAAAGTGCTTAGCTGTTTGAATTTAATAAGTACTTGCTATTTTAGGGTTTTATAAGAGTCGTTATTATGAGTTTTATCGATGTGCAAAATGAGTTTATGGCCCATATTCGAGAGCCTAATAAGCAGCCGTGTCCAACCGATGTTGAAGACAGACGAATGGCTATTTACCGAGATCTGTTTTTTAATAATATTAATGGCTTTGTTTCATCGGCATTTCCAGTTTTAAAAACACTTTATAGTGATCAACAGTGGCTATTACTGGTTCGTCAATTTTTTAGTGAACATGATTGCCAATCTCCTTATTTTTTAGATATAGGAGAAGAATTTATTACCTATTTAATGACAAGCTATGTACCTAGAGAGTCTGATCCGGTGTTTATGCTGGCGCTAGCCCATTATGAATGGATTGAGCTTGACGTGTCTGTAATGAAGGCTGACCCCCGTGAGCTCCCTCTAAGCACTAATAAGCTTACTCATTCTCCTTTGTATTTATCTAAAACAGCGCGTAACTTAAGCTACGACTATCCAGTGCAACATATAAGTGAAGAGTTTCAACCTCAACAGCCTTCAGAGCAGCCGTATTTCTTTGTTGTTTACCGCGATGAGAGTGATGAGGTGCAATTTTTGGCCACCAATGCCATGACCGCCATGCTACTGTCTATTATTGAAAATGAAGCGGGGAGTACGTTTGAGCAGGTTTGCCAACAGGTTAGTGAAAATGCACCACAATTTAATCTTGAGCAAATAACACAAGGGGCACTGAGTACCTTAACAGCTATGGCACAGCGGCAAATTATAGTGACAAAAAATCAATACTAAGCTCTTTATTGATTATTTCACATCGTCTATTATAGCGCCTTTATTTGTTGTGCTTAATAAAAGGTTGTACCCATGTCAGATGATAAAGACTTTAAAGACCCGTTCAATGCGGCTTACTTTTTTGCATTCTTAGCCGTATTTGCTGGAATAGGGTGTTTAAATGCCATTTTAGGTTGGATCACCAGCTTAACTTAATCAGGTTTTATTTTAAGGCTGTTGTTTTTCATCAGCCTTACATTTTTATCACTTCCCTCTCCCGACACTTTATAATTATCGCAAACTCGCAATTTACGACCACTTAAGGTTATAATCACCTGCTTTGTAATATTAATCATTGAGCAGTTAAAATTATGACTCAAGTAACACCAGCAATTATCAAAAACAGCATTACTACAATTGCTGATTATCCTAAAGCGGGCATTATGTTTCGCGATGTAACAACCCTAATGGCAAACCCTGAAGCGTTTAAAGCAACCATAGATGCATTTATTGACGCTTATAAAGACCAAGGTTTTACTAAAATTATCGGCACTGAATCACGTGGCTTTATTTTTGGTGCTCCGCTATCTTATGCTTTGGGAATTCCTTTTATCCCTGTTCGTAAACCAGGTAAATTACCGCGCGAAGTTATTCGCCAAGATTACCAACTCGAATATGGCGAAGATACACTAGAGCTTCATACTGATGCGATTGTAGCCGGTGATAAAGTCTTGTTAGTTGACGACTTGTTGGCGACCGGTGGTACAATTGAAGCAACAGCCAAGTTGGTTGCAAAATTAGGCGGTAACGCCACAGATGCTGCCTTTGTTGTATCACTTCCAGAGCTTGGTGGTGAGCAACGTATTGAAAAAATGGGCATCAATATTTTAAAATTGGTTGAATTCGAAGGCGAATAATCGATGAGTTATCAGGTTCTAGCGAGAAAATGGCGTCCTCAAACCTTTCATGAATTGGTTGGGCAGTCTCATGTAAAACAGGCGCTGGTAAACGCGCTGACTCAAAATAGACTGCATCACGCTTATTTATTCACTGGAACCCGTGGTGTTGGTAAAACCACCATTGCCCGTATTTTTGCTAAAAGCTTAAATTGTGATGAAGGTATATCTGCCACACCATGTGGTCAATGTAGTAGCTGTGTTGATATAGAGGCAGGGCGCTACATTGATTTACTCGAAATAGATGCGGCTTCACGCACTAAGGTTGAGGATACGCGTGAGATACTTGATAACGTTCAATATGCGCCAACGCGCGGACGTTACAAAGTATATCTAATCGATGAAGTACACATGTTGTCAAAGCACAGCTTTAATGCGTTATTAAAAACGCTTGAAGAGCCGCCTGAGCATGTGAAATTTTTGCTCGCAACCACTGATCCTCAAAAATTACCAGTGACTATTTTATCTCGCTGTTTACAGTTTAATCTGAATGCATTGTCGCAAGCTGAGATTAAGCAACAGCTTGAGTATGTGCTTACCCATGAGCAGCTTAATTTTGATAATGATGCGCTAAGTATTATTGCCAAAGCGGCCGATGGTAGTATGCGAGATGCATTAAGTCTGACCGATCAGGCTATTGCTCAAACAAATGGTGATATTAAAAATCAAGCTGTACAAGACATGCTTGGTTTAATGGACACCCATTACAGTCAAAGTTTACTTGCGGCATTATTAGCGCAAGATGGCACAGCCTTGATGAATGAAGTTGCTCAAGTCGCTAGCCGAAATCCAAATTACATTGCGCTGCTTGATGACTTAATTGCGCTAACGCATGTGATTCAATTGAGTCAATTAGTCCCTGAAGCAGCAGCGCTTGATAGCAATAACGCCGATTACATTGAGCATGTTGCAGCGCATACCCATGCCCAACAAATTCAAGTGTATTACCAGTTATTACTCAATGGCAAAAAAGATTTACAATGGGCACCTGAGCCTCGTTTAGGGTTTGAAATGATTATGCTCAGGTTATTGGCATTTGAACCTACGCAGTTGCAAACCAATCAACCTGAACCTAGCTCACAAGCTGCGCCAGAGCAAAATAGTGCAGGGCGTGCTAATGCACTGCGTGATATTTTAAATAAAAATAAACCAGCGCAGAGTAATGCTCCTCAAATTCAGCCATTAGCAACTAATACGCAGCCAACAAAAGCCGATGAGCCTGAGGTTTCAAAGCCTGATTATAGCCAAACACAGAATGAGCAAAGTTCGATACAAAGTCAGCCTCAAATTGTAGATACCCCTGTAATAAGTGATGAACAAGCGCAGCGTCAAAGCGAAGATGATGCCTACATGCAGCACAGTGATGTAGAACAAACTATTGCCGCACAATACGATGATGTAATGAGTAGCGCTGTTGATCAAGGGTTTAACCCTGAGTTAGCAAATGCCACAAGTAACGCAGATCAGTCTGCGTCATCAATGGGTGAGCAAGAAGCGCGAGCACAGTCAGCAATAGCGCGTATTTTACGCGATAGAAACATTTCGGGTGCCGGTAAGCTTTCAAGTGCCGCAATTGAAAAGCCAACTGAAGAAAAACCAGCACCGACAAAATCCGATTTTAGTCGCCCGCAGAGCAATGAAGCACAAACTGTATCACAGCAGCCACCACCATGGGATAATGAGGTGAGCGATGACCTGCAAAAAAAGCCTCAGCTCCCAGCACAGGGGAGCCGAGCTCAGGTAGCAAATAAGCCAGCGAGTAAAGTTGACTTTAAAGCAAAGCATCAAACGATTACTGAAAATTTAGCACCGGAGCTATTAGAGCAAATTAACCCGCAAAAACCAGCACCTGTTGTTGAACAAGAGCCTAGCATTCCGATACCTGATGATTTTCAAAGCCCAATTAGTGAAATCAGATTTGCCCATCAACAAGACGAATGGGCCTATTTAATAAAGCGTATGGGACTTGGCGGACGCATGCGCCAGTTTGCATTGCATTCAATTTTTACCAAACAAGACAATCATTTCCATATTGAAGTGGATGAATCGCAAAAGCACTTAGATACGCCAATGTTACGTCAAAAGTTAAATGTGGCGTTATCAAGTATTTATGGACACAACGTTGAGCTTAATATTGATTTTGCTAGCGGGGTGATTGACTCACCTTATTTGATTCAACAAAAAATTGATGCAGGTCGTCACCAGCAAGCGATTGATGTGATCACCGGCGATGAAAATATAGTACAATTTCAACAGCTATTTAGCGCTGAAATTGACGAAAACAGTATTCAGGCATTGTAATTAACGACCAGTGCCCTTATTTATACTCCAGTTAATGTATTAAAAGAAAGAGAGACGATTATGTTTAAAGGTGGAATGGGTAACATGATGAAGCAAGCGCAGCAAATGCAAGAGCGCATGCAAAAAGCCCAAGAAGAAATCGCAACGATGGAAGTGGTTGGTGAAGCCGGTGCTGGTTTAGTAAAAGTAACCATGCTTGGCAACCACAATGTTCGTCGTGTTGAGCTTGATGAAAGCTTAATGGAAGACGACAAAGACATGATTGAAGATTTACTTGCAGCAGCGTGTAATGATGCTGTTCGCCGTGTTGCTGAAGAAACTCAAGAGCGCATGGGCAAAGTAACAGGCGGTATGCAATTACCACCTGGTATGAAAATGCCGTTCTAAGCAACTATGCAACTTTCAGATAGTTTAACATCGCTAATAGAAGCACTTCGTTGTCAGCCAGGTATTGGCCCGAAATCTGCTCAGCGTATTGCATTTCATTTATTAGAGCGCGACCGCAAAGGTGGCACTCAGCTTGGGAATGCGCTAACAAAAGCGATGACGGCTGTAGGGCATTGTCAGTCGTGCCGCACGTTTACCGAGCAAGCACAATGTGATATTTGCTTAAGTACTAAACGCCAAGATAGCGGCATTTTATGTGTGGTTGAGTCGCCTACAGATGTGTTAGCGATTGAGCAAACAGGCCAATACAAAGGACTCTATTTTGTATTAATGGGACATTTGTCACCGATTGATGGCATAGGGCCTAAAGAAATTGGTCTAGACGTGCTTGAGCAAAAGCTTGCGCATGGCGGTATTAATGAAGTTATATTAGCCACTAACCCTACGGTTGAAGGTGAAACAACGGCTCATTATATTGCCCAGCTTTGTCATAAATACAAAGTGGGTGCATCGCGAATAGCTCATGGTATTCCTGTGGGTGGCGAGCTTGATTTAGTCGATGGCACAACCTTAATGCATGCATTTAGTGGCAGGCGCTTAGTCAGCCATGAATAGTTTATTTTAAGCTTAACTATTTGAACTTACTTTAAAAGCCTACATACATACTGTAGGCTTTTTTGTTGGCTTTAATTGCAATATAAACAAAAGTTTAAGGATGGTATGGCTGCAATAACTCAAAGTGCTAATGTGATTGTTGATGACTTTATCGCACCTGTTTGCCATGAACACATAAAAATTATTTATCAAGATGATGATATTTTATTGATCAATAAACCTAGCGGCTTGTTGAGCTTGTCGGGTAAAAACCCTCTTAACTGGGATTCGGTTCACTATAGGCTTGTTAATGGCCAACAAGGCGTTACAGCAGCGTTTCCTACTGCGATATTACCCCACCGTTTAGATTTAGGTACCTCCGGAGTGATGGTGGTAGCACTTAATGAGCAAGCAGCTAAAGCACTGAATCAGCAATTCCAATCCCGAAGTGTTAAAAAGCAATATCGCGCAATGCTCTTTGGATTGGTTGCTGAGCCTCAGGGAGAAATTACTGCACCTATAGCAAAAGATAAAATGTTATTTCCGAAAGTGAAAATTTGTCACCAGAGCGGCAAACCCTCGCGCACTCAATTTAAAGTGGTTAAACGCTTTAACAAAGAGCAAAAAACTTTGGTCGATTTTACTCCTATAACTGGACGCACTCATCAACTTAGAATTCACAGTTTAATTTTTGGCCACCCTATACTAGGATGTGATTTATATAAAAATGATTGCAGTGATCTGGGTGCTCAACGATTATTATTGCATGCCAGCGATTTATTTTTTGTGCATCCATGCACTGATAAGCCAATGCACGGGCATGCCACAACGCCTTTTTAGTTGATTAAGCCCTTTAAAGTGTCTTTGAATGGGGTTTTTTATTTTTTTTACTTGAACTTCTCACGGCTCACCCCATATTAAGTGCATAACGCAGACACTTTGCAAATTGGAGATACATAAATGACTGCAGCACAAAAAGAAACATTAGGCTTTCAAACAGAAGTAAAACAACTATTAAACTTAATGATTCACTCGCTTTATTCAAATAAAGAAATCTTTTTACGCGAGCTTGTATCAAATGCATCTGACGCAGCCGATAAACTACGCTTTTTAGCCCTTTCAAACGGTGACCTTTATCAAGGTGATGCAGATTTACGCGTACGTATAAGCGCAGATAAAGACGCTAACACAGTGACCATTTCTGATAATGGTATTGGTATGACGCGTGATGAAGTGATCAGCTCATTAGGCACCATTGCTAAGTCGGGTACGGCTGAATTTTTCAAAAACTTAACGGGCGATCAAAGTAAAGATTCACAGCTTATTGGTCAATTTGGTGTTGGTTTTTACTCAGCATTTATTGTTGCTGATGAAGTGACTGTTCGTACTCGTAAAGCAGGAGAGACAACAGCGGTTGAATGGCAGTCAAAAGGTGAAGGCGAGTACACGCTACAAGAAATCGAAAAAGAAGGCCGTGGTACAGATATTATTTTACATCTTCGTGAAGAAGAAAATGAATATGCAGATGAATGGCGTCTTCGCAGTATCGTAACTAAATACTCTGATCATATTTCTACACCAGTACAAATGTACAAGGCAGAAGTACCTGAGTCTGAAGGTGAAGATGGTGAAAAAATTCCGGCTGTTCCAGGTGAGTGGGAAAGCATTAACCGTGCAACTGCATTATGGACACGTGACAAATCAGAAATCTCTGAGGACGAATACAAAGAGTTTTATAAGCATGTAAGCCACGACTGGGAAGATCCGCTTAGCTGGGGACATAATAAAGTTGAAGGTAAAACTGAATACACCAGTTTGTTATACATTCCAAAAAAAGCACCTTTTGATTTATGGAATCGTGAGCGCCAAAGTGGTTTAAAACTTTATGTTCAACGCGTGTTTATTATGGATGACGCTGAACAGTTTATGCCAAGCTACTTACGTTTTGTTAAAGGCTTATTAGACTCAAACGATTTACCACTAAACGTATCGCGTGAAATTTTACAAGACAACAAAGTTACCCAAGCTATTCGTAAGGGGTGTACGTCGCGTATTATTAAAATGCTTGAGCGTATGGCTAAAAACAAAGCCGATGATTACCAAACATTTTGGAATGAATTTGGTCAGGTAATGAAAGAAGGGCCTGCAGAAGATGCGACCAACAAAGAAAGCATTGCTAAATTACTGCGCTTTTCATCAACGCACACCGACTCAGAAACTCAAGATGTTTCACTTGAGCAATACATTGAGCGCATGAAGGACAGCCAAGATAAAATTTACTATGTGGTTGCTGACTCATTTATTGCTGCTAAAAATTCACCGCACTTAGAAATCTTCCGCAAAAAAGGTATTGAAGTACTATTACTTAGCGACCGTGTAGATGAGTGGATGATGAGCCATTTAACGGAATTTGGCGAAAAGCAATTTCAGTCAATTACCCGCGGTGATCTAGATTTAGGTAAGCTAGATGACGAAGAAACTAAAAAAGCACAAGAAGAGTCTGAAAAAGAAGTTGCAGGCTTGGTTGAGCGTATCAAAACTGCATTAGGAGATGATGTTAAAGATGTACGCTTTACTCACCGCTTAACCGACTCTCCAGCGTGTGTAGTGAGTGATGACAATGACATGAGCTCGCAAATGCAAAAGCTAATGGAGTCAGTAGGTCAAGCTGTTCCAGAGGCTAAGCCTGTGTTTGAATTAAACCCAGAGCACCAACTGGTTAAGCATTTAAATGATGAACAAGACGAAGATAAGTTTGCACAGTGGTCACATGTACTACTAGACCAAGCCTTGCTTGCAGAGCGCGGTACGCTTAAAGATCCAACTGGATTTGTAACTCGCTTAAATAAACTTATGCTTGATTTAAGCAAATAAGTATAAAAATCAATGATTGAGTAAAAAGGGAACGTCTGTTCCCTTTTTTATGCCCTGCTCGAAGGGTTCTGCCTAAGGGCGATTTACTCTTTGTTGCTTACATGGATATAGGCAGGGGGTGAGCAGGACGCGGAAGCTTTACTCGGTTTTTACTTAGCCCACTAGGTTACAAACCCCGCGCCGCGATTAAATTCTCCCTAGTTTGAACAAATATTAATCCGCAAAGGTCAACAGACCCTAGACAATTAGTATAAGTTACTTGAGTATCTGCAGCGCTTATGGAAGAATTCAGACTTTAAAATAAACTCTCATATTAGGGGACAATGATATGCGCATTATTCTTTTGGGCGCGCCGGGTGCAGGTAAAGGTACTCAAGCTCAGTTTTTAATGGATAGATACGGTATTCCACAAATTTCTACCGGTGATATGCTACGAGCTGCAATTAAAGAGGGCACACCACTAGGCCTAGAAGCAAAAAAAGTAATGGACGCAGGTCAGCTTATTTCTGACGATATTATTATTGGCCTTGTTAAAGAGCGTATTGCCAAGCCAGATTGTGAAAAAGGCTTCTTACTAGATGGTTTCCCACGCACAATTCCACAAGCTGATGCAATGAAAGAAAATGGCGTAGTGGTTGATCACGTTATTGAATTTGATGTTGCTGATGAAGTTATCGTTGAGCGTATGGGCGGACGTCGTGTTCATCCTGGCTCTGGCCGTGTTTACCATGTTGTTTACAATCCTCCAAAAGAGGAAGGTAAAGACAACGAAACAGGTGAAGAGCTAATTATTCGTGCAGATGATACCGAAGAGACTGTTCGTAAACGCTTAGGTATTTACCATGAGCAAACAATGCCATTGGTTGACTACTACCAAGCAGAAGCTAAAGCGGGTAATACTCAGTACCATAAATTAGATGGTACCCAAGCGGTTGAAGCAGTAAGCAAGCAACTAGCTGAGCTACTAGGTTAATTTTTTAACCACACAGCAAAATAAAAAACCGCTTTTATAGCGGTTTTTTATTTCCTGAAATTTGACCTTTAAAGCATTTTAAGCTTTTCAATGACGCTATCATATTCAGGCTCGGTTGATAAACTACTAACTAATTGCTTATAAATAACCCTATGGCTCTTATCAAGAATAAAAACAGAGCGGGTAAGTAATCCCATATCTTTAATGATTAAGCCATACTGTTGACCAAAATCACGCCATACAGAATCAGAAAGCGTCGTTACTTTATCGATATTTTCGGCCTTACAAAAACGCTTTTGCGCAAATGGTAAATCGGCACTAATAGTGAGCATGGCCACGCCTGGAAATTGTTGGGCGACTTTTTCATTAAAGTGCTTAGTTTGTAAGCTACAAATACCGGTATCTAAGCTCGGAACAACACTAATTAATACAGCTTGGCCTTTATAATCTTCTAACGTAACAGCAGTGAAACTGTCATTAACTACTTTAAAGTTAGGGGCATCTTCACCAACTTTAAGGCCTTTCCCTAATAAGGTAACTGGCTTACCTTGTGCAGTTACTTTTCCTGCATCGAGTGTGTTTTCGGGTAAATCTGCGGCAAAACTGGCACAGCAAAATAGGCTTAATGCAAAAGCTAATGTACGACGCATGGAGTTTTTTCCTTTTAAATTAACGCAATAGTTGTGAGTGTATTATAATGTAGATAAGTAACCAAGCAGAAAAATCCACAGCTTTATTTTTGCCTAAAATTGAAAATAAGTAATACATTGATTACTATGTATGTATAAGAAATAGGTATTATTTTTTATGTATCCGTGGCTTGTTCTACACGCTTAAAATTACACCCAGTTTTAAAATAGTGAGATTGTATGTCAACATCGGTTTTAATATGTGATGATTCAAAATTAGCACGACGCCAGTTGGCTCGTTCCTTACCCGATGATTGGGATATTAAAATTGAATTTGCATGTGACGGTGTAGACTGCATAAAACAAATAAGCAAAGCCCAACCTGAAATTCTTTTCCTTGATTTAAATATGCCAGAGATGGACGGCTATGGTGTGTTGGCAGCAATGAAAGATCAGGGACTAGACGTGCTCACTGTGGTGGTATCGGGCGATATTCAACCAAGCGCACATCAACGTGTACTTGAACTTGGCGCCATAGACTTTATTCAAAAACCATGTTCCCCTGAAAAGCTCGCTGCCATTATAGAGCACCATGGCATAAGAGATAGAGCACTGCGTGAACGTTTGTCCCACACTTTAGGTGAACAAGTTGACCCTGATGTTCGTGATATATACCAAGAGCTGACTAATGTTGCTATGGGCCAAGCAGGGGATCTACTTGCACGACTGCTTAATGTATTTGTTAAGCTACCCATTCCTAATGTTAATGTTTTAGAAGTCAGTGAGCTTAATATGGCGCTAAGCTCTGTTGATACCAATGACACTACGTCGGGTATTTGCCAAGGTTTTATTGGCGGCGGGGTATCTGGTGAGGCGTTATTACTTTTAAATGATTCTAGTTTTAAAGAAATAGCCTCATTAATGAATTACGAAGGTGAATTAAACGACAAGGTTGAGTTAGAGTTGCTAATGGATGTAAGTAACATTTTAATTGGCGCTATATTAACAGGCTTATCAAAGCAGCTCGACATGACCTTTAGTCAAGGCCATCCCATTGTATTGGGCCAGCACCGTGATGTTTCTGAGCTTGTTCAGTCTAATAAGTCGCGTTGGCAACGGACACTTGCCATAGAAATTAGTTACGGTATTGAAAATCATGATATTAGTTGTGATTTAATGTTGCTCTTTACTGAAGATTCACTTAAAACTTTGAAATATAAAGTTGCCTATCTACTGGAAGATTAAATATTTATGCCAGCTGATTTAGATTTAAATGAAATCCATTGGTTAATGGACATGTTTAATACTGTTGATGTAGGCCTTGTGGTGCTTGATCGAGACTACAAGGTATGCGTTTGGAATGGCTTTATGGAAAACCATTCTGGGCTGTTACCGAGTGCAGTAAAAGATAAAGACTTGTTTGATCTATTTCCAGCCATAGATGAAAAATGGTTTAGAAGTAAAGCAGAGTCAGTGTTTGTATTAAAAAATCGCTCATTTACTATTTGGGAACAGCAGCCGTATATTTTTCGTTTTAAAAATTATCGACCGATTACAGGTAAAGCGGATTATATGTATCAAAACGCCACGTTTATTCCACTTACGAATGTACGAGGGGAAGTAGAGCATATTTGTATTATTATCTACGATGTAACGGATATTGCAGTTAACAAAAAAGAGCTTGAAGAGTTAAACAAAAAATTAGAGCAAGTAAGCCAAACTGACAGCCTTACCCAACTTGCAAACCGAGGACATTGGGAGCATTTGTTACATCAAGAATTTTTACGTACTAAGCGCAGTGAAGGTTGCTGCTCGTTATTAATTTTTGATATTGATCACTTTAAAAAGGTAAACGATGACTTTGGTCATAGTGCGGGAGATGAAGCACTTCGTCATATAGCGAGTTTACTTAAAACTGCATTGCGTGAAACTGATATTGCTGGGCGATACGGCGGTGAAGAGTTTGTTGTTACTTTATTAGATACCGATAAACAAGGGGCTATCGTATTTGCTGAGCGCTTACGCCAATTAATCGAAACCTCACCAGCGAAATACAAAGAGCACACTATGCATATGGCCATTAGTGTGGGTATTGCCTGCTTTGACAACGAATTTAAAGATCATGAGCGTTGGATTGAAGCTGCCGATAAAGCACTTTACCATTCAAAAGAAACCGGTCGAAATAAAGTGTCGGTATATGCTGATATAAAAAATGATGCGTAAGCATCATTTTTTAATTGGGAGGTAAAATAAGTAAATCAGTTTTGAGTAAACGCATTATTTTTTCTGCGGTATTACCAATGAGTTTAGCTTTAATCCCTACATTTCCTACAGAGCCTATAATCACTAAATCAGCATTAAGCTTAGCCACTAAGCTTAAGATCACCTGCTCGGGAATCCCGCTTTAATATGAAGCTTATAGCGTAAGTTATTATCAGTTATAAGGGCCTGCTGCGATTGCGGTAGTTCTCAAACGCATTAACGAGTTGTTCCTTAGAAAAAACCAAGCCTAAATCTCTTAATATTGGAGAAATATAGACAGTATAACCTGCATAAAACTCACAATTGGTTCGCTATGCATATTTTTACTCTGTTGTATGGCGTGAGTCATCGCTTGGGCATTGACCAATGGTTGAAATATCACCAGAATTTGACTCCTGTTCCAGTTTTACCTTAAAGCCCCATAGTCTGTAAAGGTGTTTTAATACCTCCTCATGGGAGTTGGCCAGTGGAATGGCGTTGTGAGGGATATATCGCAGGGTTAATGAGCGATCGCCACGCAAGTCTACATCGTAAACTTGTATGTTAGGTTCATGATTACTAAGGTTATATTGTGAAGAAAGTGCCTCTCTAACCGCTTTGTAGCCATTATCGTCATGAATAGCGCCTATTTCTAAATGTGGGTTGTTAGCATGGTCTACTATAGTGAACAATTTAAAGTCTCTGATCAGTTTTGGCGATAAAAATTGGCTAATAAAACTTTCATCTTTAAAGTTTTGCATTGCAAAGTGAAGAGTTTCAAGCCAGTCACTACCAGCATGTTCAGGAAACCAGCGTTTATCTTCTTCTGTCGGGTTTTCACAAATTCGGCGTATATCTACCATCATATTAAAACCCAGCGCATAGGGGTTAATACCTGAGTAATAATCGCTATTATAAGGGGGTTGATATACAACATTTGTATGGCTTTGTAAAAACTCTAACATAAATGAGTCGGTTAGTTTTCCCTCATCATATAAGTGGTTCAAAATAGTGTAGTGCCAAAAAGTGGCCCAACCTTCATTCATAACCTGTGTTTGTTTTTGCGGATAAAAGTACTGCGATATTTTTCGCACAATACGTACGATTTCTCGTTGCCATGGCTCAAGTAAAGGAGCATTTTTTTCAATAAAATACAGAATGTTTTCCTGTGGCTCTTGCGGAAAGTGGCGCTCACTTTTTTTTGATTCTTGTTGCTGAGAGGGAATGGTACGCCATAGTTCATTAACTTGTGATTGTAAGTACTCAGCCCGTTCTTGCTGGCGTTTTTGTTCTTCAAATAACGAAATACGCTGCGGACGTTTATACCTGTCAACACCATAACTCATTAATGCATGGCAAGAGTCGAGTATGCTTTCTACTTCAGAAATACCGTATTTCTCTTCACAGCGGCTAATATAGTTTTTAGCAAACAATAAATAGTCAATTATAGAACCGGCATCAGTCCATGTTTTAAATAAATAATTCCCCTTAAAAAAAGAGTTATGCCCGTAACACGCATGTGCCATAACCAATGCCTGCATCGGCAGCGTATTTTCTTCCATTAAATAAGCTATACATGGATTGGAGTTAATCACAATTTCATATGCAAGGCCCATTTGACCTCGTTTATAATTTTGTTCTGTTTGGATAAACTTTTTACCGTAAGACCAGTGAGTATAGCCAATAGGCATGCCTACACTGGAGTAAGCATCCATCATTTGCTCAGCAGTGATCACTTCAATTTGGTTAGGGTATGTGTCTAGTTTATAATGCTCAGCAACACGTGCAATTTCATCTTGATATTGCTGAAGTAACTCAAAGGTCCAATCGGGCCCATCACTGATTCGCTCGTTATTCATATTGCTACCTCGCTTTGGCTATGCAGCCCCTTGCTGTTGACGGCCTTTTTTAAATAGCTCCCTAAATATAGGGTAAATGTCTTCAACACCTTGAATATGTTGGATGGCAAAATTACTGTGAGTTTGGCTTATGCTTTGGTACTCGCGCCATAAACTTTGGTGGGCGCGGGTAGTAATTTCTATATAGGCAAAATATCGCACTGCGCTTAACAGTTTGTTACGTAAAATATGCCCACATTGCGGGGTATCATCTGCCCAGTTATCACCATCAGAGGCTTGTGCTGCGTATATATTCCATTCATCAGCATTATAGCGCTCTGCTATTATTTCATTCATCAGCTTAAGCGCACTTGAAACGATAGTACCGCCCGTTTCTTGGGAGTAAAAAAACTCTTGTTCATCAACTTCTTTAGCTTGAGTATGATGACGAATATACACAACCTCAATGTCTTTATAGCTGCGAGTTAAAAACTGATAAAGCAAAATATAAAAGCGTTTTGCCATGTCTTTGGTGGCTTGATCCATTGAACCGGATACATCCATAATACAAAACATTACTGCTTTGCTGGTTGGGTGTGGTTGTTTATTATAGTTACGAAAACGCAAATCGTAGTTATCAATAAAGGGTACCGATTTAATTTGCTGCTTTAGAATGTCGATTTCTTGTTGCAACAATGTCACAGCGGCTTTGTCGCAGTGTGGTTGTTCAAGCAGTAGTGCTAATTGCCCCTCAAGTTCACTAAGGCGGCGCTTTTTTCCTGCGGTCATTGCAATTCTACGAGCTAAAGAGCCTTGTAATGAACGCACTACGTCAATATTACTGGGCATACCGTCGCTGCAAAACCCAGCGCGATGGGTTTTCATTTGTACGAGCTTATCGAGCTGATTTTCTTGTAAATTAGGGAGTTCTAAATCTTCAAATAACAAATCAAGATATTCGTCTTTAGAAATTGAGAAAACAAAATCATCTTGGCCTTCACCAGAATCACTCGCTTCACCTTCGCCCGCGCCACCGCCTTGTCCACCTTTAGGTCGCTCAATTTTATCACCAGTAGAGAACTGATCGTTCCCTGGATGTATTTGCTCTCTATTACCGCCTCTACCTTGATGAAAAGTAGGTTCACTAATATCACGCTGTGGAATAGATATACTCTCCCCAGAGCTAGAGTCGGTGACGCTGCGTTTATTTATCGCATCAGACACCGCTTCTTTTATCTGCTTTTTATAACGCCTAATAAAACGCTGGCGGTTAACTGTGCTTTTGTTTTTGCCATTTAAACGCCTGTCGATAAAATGCGCCATAATGACCTCCTAAAAACTGCAATTATGAAGGTTATTGCGATTTTCTAACCCGTAAATACCACTCAGATAGCAAGCGCACTTGTTTTTGCGTGTAGCCTTTTTCAACCATACGGTTAACAAAGTCCTCATGCTTTTGCTGATCCTCAGCCGATGTTTTAGCATTGAATGAAATGACAGGGAGTAAGTCTTCGGTGTTTGAGAACATTTTTTTCTCAATAACAGTGCGTAGTTTCTCATAACTCGTCCATAGCGGATTCTTACCATTATTGTGAGCGCGAGCACGTAGTACAAAGTTAACAATTTCATTTCTGAAATCTTTAGGATTTGAAATACCTGCCGGTTTCTCAATTTTTTCGAGCTCAGCATTAAGCGCATCACGGTCAAACAATTGCCCTGTATCAGGGTCGCGATATTCTTGATCTTGAATCCAAAAATCAGCATAAATAACGTAGCGGTCAAAAATATTTTGTCCGTATTCCGAGTACGATTCTAGATAGGCGGTTTGTAGCTCTTTACCTATAAACTCAACATATTGTGGAATTAAATAGCCTTTTAAAAAACTTAAATAACGCTCTTCAACCTCGGCACTAAATTGTTCTCGTTCAATTTGTTGCTCAAGTACATAAAACAAATGTACTGGGTTGGCGGCCACTTCGGTGGTATCAAAGTTGAATACGCGAGATAAAATTTTAAACGCAAAACGAGTTGAAAGACCGTTCATGCCCTCATCGACACCAGCGTAATCACGATATTCTTGGTATGACTTAGCTTTTGGATCGGTATCTTTGAGTGTTTCACCATCGTAGACCCGCATTTTAGAGTAAATGCTAGAGTTTTCTGGCTCTTTTAAGCGCGAGAGAGTGGTAAATTGAGCTAAAATTTTAAGTGTTCCTGGCGCACATGGAGCATTATAAAGCTCACTGTGTTCAATCAGCTTATCGTAAATTTTAATCTCCTCGGTCACTCTTAAGCAATATGGGACTTTAACAATATAAACACGGTCTAAAAAAGCTTCGTTGTTTTTATTGTTTTTAAAGGTTTGCCATTCTGACTCGTTGGAGTGGGCGAGTATCATGCCGTTAAATGGCAGGGCGCTTATGCCTTCTGTGCCGTTATAGTTACCTTCTTGTGTGGCTGTTAAAAGCGGGTGTAGCACTTTTATCGGTGCTTTGAACATTTCCACAAACTCCATTAAGCCTTGGTTAGCTAAACATAATGCGCCTGAATAAGCGTACGCATCAGGATCATTTTGCGCAAAGTGTTCAAGCTGGCGGATATCTACTTTACCTACAAGAGCCGAAATATCTTGGTTGTTTTCATCGCCGGGCTCTGTTTTAGCAATCGCTACTTGATTTAAAATTGATGGGAAGCGTTTAACCACTCTAAATTGGCTAATATCACCATTAAATTCTTGTAAGCGTTTTGCGGCCCATGGAGACATCACTGTTTTAAGGTAGCGAGACTTGATTCCATATTCTTTTTCGAGCAGGTTTGCATCTTCAATGGGGTCAAATAATGCCAGCGGATGGTCATTAACTGGTGAGCCTTTAATGGAGTAGATAGGCACTTGTTGCATTAAATACTTTAATTTTTCGGCAATTGATGACTTACCACCACCCACAGGGCCGAGTAAATAAAGTACTTGTTTACACTCCTCTAAGCCTTGTGCTGCATGTTTTAGATAAGACACAATTTGTTCAATAGCGTCTTCCATGCCATAAAAGTCAGCAAATGCTGGATAACGTGCAACAACACGATTTGAAAATAAGCGACTTAAACGAGTATCGGTAGCAGTATCTACCATTTTAGGCTCGCCAATGGCCATCAGTAACCTTTCAGGTGCACTGGCATAAGCAGACTTATCGGTTTTACAAATTTCGAGGAATTCAGCAACACTGTACTCTTCTTCTTGTGTTGATTCATAACGTGCTTGGTAGTGATCAAAAATAGTCATAATGACCTCCGAAACCTACTTTGAAGATGTATTCACTATCTAAAGTCTAGTCACGAATTTCATTTTTTGTGCAATAAAATTAAAAATTTATATGAAAAATGATCAAGATGCGCTTTTATAAAACAACCTACGTATAAACGCAATTAATGCAAATTGTAGGCATAAAAAAAGACGCCTAAGCGTCTTTTTAAAACTAGTATTAAACTAATTATGCGAAGTTAGCGTTCGCGAATTCCCAGTTAACTAGTGACCAGAAACCTTTAAGGTAATCTGGACGCACGTTACGGTAATCAATGTAGTATGCGTGTTCCCATAAATCCACTGTTAGGATTGGAGTAACACCTGCATCTGTTAGTGGTGTAGCAGCGTTAGATGTATTAACGATGTCTAGTGAACCATCAGCCAGTTTAACTAACCAAGTCCAGCTTGAACCAAAGTTATTTACTGCTTTATCATTTAACGCGTCTTTAAATGCGTCAAATGAGCCCCATTTGGCGTTAATTGCATCAGCAATTGCACCTGTTGGAGCGCCACCGCCATTTGGAGATAGGCTGTTCCAGTAGAAAGTGTGGTTCCAGATTTGAGCAGCGTTATTAAATACACCGCCTTCTGAAGAACATACGATTTCTTCAAGTGACTTACCTTCAAACTCAGTGCCTGGGATTAAACCGTTAAGTTTAGTCACATAAGTGTTGTGGTGTTTACCATGGTGAAACTCTAGCGTTTCTTGTGAAATATGTGGCTCAAGTGCATCAATTGCATACGGTAGTGACGGTAGTTCAAATGCCATTTTTTATCTCCATCTTCTTTTGGTTGATAGTCTATTTAGTAATACGTAATGCCTGCGCAAACAGGGCACTTATCTATACCAAACAGGAATATAGTGTTACTATAATTGTTGAGTATTTTACTCAAGTTTTAGCAAACAGCAATGCTCTTGCTAAAGCTATTTAAGATTGAGGCTTTAATTGCCTATTTTAATCTATATATCTGAGGCCACAGTGAAACTTTTTCAAGGCCTAATGTGTTCGCTATCGTCATTTTGAGGTTGTAAATGGAAACCATCGATAAAATTAAACAGCAAATTGCTGAAAACCCAATCATCTTATACATGAAAGGATCACCAAAACTGCCTAATTGTGGTTTTTCTTCACAAGCATCACAAGCGTTAATGTCGTGTGGTGAACCGTTTGCTTATGTAGATATTTTACTTAATCCAGACATTCGTGCAGAGCTTCCTGCGTATGCTAACTGGCCTACTTTCCCACAACTTTGGGTTGAAGGTGAGTTAATTGGTGGCTGTGACATTATCATTGAAATGTTTCAACGTGGTGAATTACAACCACTGATCGCAGAAACAGCTGCAAAGCATAAACCTGCAGACGCTGAATAAGCGTTTAGGTAAAAAAAGCTGCAATTTGCAGCTTTTTTTATATCTATAAACAAGTTACTCTTTATTGTTTATACGATGAAAGTAAAGAATAAGTCGGCTGCTTTACTCGTTTTTTCGTAGCTTACAAAGCCGCAAACTTCAGAGCTCGATTTAATCGCCCCTAAATTGGGCAAGTTTTCATTCTTAAATAAGCAGTTCTCAGGGTAAACTTACAAAAACACTGATCCCGCCGATTTCACGATTATGCAGGCTAATTTGCCCATGATGGGCTTCAACAATTTCTCGACACAGTGCCAACCCTAATCCACTTCCAGCTGCCTTGGTAGAATAAAAAGGGATGAGAGCACTGGCCATAACCGTTTCACTCATGCCTTTTCCTTGATCGCTCACATTAATATGAGTGCCGAGGTTATCTTGTGTTATTTTTAAACTAATATGCTCTGCTAGCGACTCTGATTCATGTGCGTTTTTCAACAGGTTAATGAGCAATTGTTCTATTTGGGTTTGGTCGGCTCGTGTGATGATATCTTTTTGAAGGTCGAAATTAAATTGCCATTGGCTTTGTAATTGATCGAGTAATGAATGCCAATCAACCGTTGTTATTTTAGGTGGTGGTAGTTTAGCAAACTTTCCATAGCCTTGAACGAACTCGTTTAAATGCTTTATTCGCTCTTCAATGGTAGTGAAAACGCGTTGTAAACGAGGTTCATCCACTTTTTGCGTTAACAGCTGTGCACTATGTAACATGGATGACATAGGACCTAGTGAGTTATTGAGTTCATGGCTAATGATCCTAATAACCTTTTTCCAAACTTCAACTTCTTGGCGGCTCAATTCGCGGGTCAATTGTTTAAATACAAACAACCTGTGGTGTTGGTTGTTAAGCAATAAGCGACCCATTGAAAGGTGCCATGTTTGCGGTTCTTGTTCTGCTTTATCGAGAATAAATAAACCATCTACGCCTTTATTAACGGCATTAATTATTTGCTGTGGGGCTTTAGACAATAATGGTGAGATTTTCTCGCCTTCAAGGGCTGTACTTGCATTAAAAAAATCTCTCGCACTATGGTTACTATAAACAATAAAATCATTGTCATTTACCAATAATACAGCTTGAGGAGCGTTTTGTAATACCTTATCAAGCATCAACTCTCGTTGGTAAACCCATTGCTTTTCTTGTCTTAATTGCTTTGCAGTTTGATTGTAAAGCTGACACAAATGACCTAATTCATCATTATGGTTATAGGCCAGTAAAGTCGATAGTTCCCCATCTTTAAAATTTAATAAGCCAGTTTCTAATGAAGTAATACCTTGGACCAGTTTACCGCTGAGTCGATGAGCCAATAAGCTACTTAGAGTGGCTGTGAAAATAACACTTACTGTTGTTTTTATAGCGTCAACACCCAGCAGCCAACAACAGATAAAAACAGGGATCACAGAGGAAAATACACATACTAAAATCACTTTAGAAGTTAAAGAGAAGCGGTATCTTGATTTTTTCATCAGTAGGCAATCTCAAACTTATCAAGACGACGGTAGAGTGCTTGTCGGCTGAGTCCAAACTCACGTGCTACTTTGGCAATCACCCCTTTATGTAAACGCATGGCATCCTCAATTTGTTGTTTGTTAGGCTCTACTTTTTGAGTGTGTGTTTGAGGCGTAATAGGAGTTAAACCAAAGTCGTCGATGCTTATCTCACCGCTGGGTTTGAGCACACTGACACGTTTACATGCATTTTCAAGTTCACGAACATTACCGGGCCATGAATGGGCTAAAAGTAGGTTTTCGCATTGTAAGTCCAGCTCACGTTCTACTAAAAAATGATGAATAAGAGGAAGTATGTCATCCGGTCGCTGATTAAGACTTGGCAGGTTAAGTTCAATTACATTTAAGCGGTAGTATAAGTCTTCTCTAAACAGCCCTTTGCTGATTGCATCTGTTAGGTTTTCATTGGTCGCTGATATTACACGGACATTAACTTTTCGGGTCTGGGTTGAACCTAAGCGCTCGAATTCTCCCGTTTGTAAAATCCGTAGGAGCTTCATTTGTCCTGATAAAGGGAGATTACCTATTTCATCTAAAAATAATGTGCCACCATCAGCCGCTTCAAATCGACCAATCCTTTGTTTTGTGATCCCTGTAAAAGCACCTGCTTCTGCACCAAATAATTCTGCTTCTATTAGTTGATGGGGAAGGGCACCTGCATTGACCGTAATAAACGCAGCATTTTGGCGAGGTGAGTTTGCTTGAATAATTTGTGCTATGCGCTCTTTACCACTGCCATTTGGGCCTGTTATTAATACAGAGACATCAGATTTGGCGACTTGTAATGCCATTTTAACTAATTGCTCCATGGCCGTACTGCGATAAATTAAACCTACTAAATTAGCATTTTCTATAGATGCATCCCGCTCTTGCTGGTGGCGCAATAAGGTTTGATTTTGTTTTTTGGTCTTTCCTAGTTCAATTAGGTTATTAACACAGGTAAGAAGTTTGGCATCATCCCATGGTTTTGGTAAATAATCAGCCGCACCGGCTTTGACAAGTTCAACGGCTGTTTCAAGCTCGGTCCATGCAGTGATCAGAATAATGGGCAGATAGGGATTTAGCTCTCTGAGTTGATAAAAGAGTAACTTTCCCTCTTCTCCTGAAGTTGTGTCGTTACTAAAGTTCATATCTTGAAGTACAAGTGCAATACGCTGGTATTGCACAATTTGAATAGCTTCAAATGGGCTATTTGCAGTAACCACTTTATAGTCGTGAATCTCTAGCAATAATGACAAAGCATCTAAAATTGCAGGATTATCATCAACGATAAGTATTTTTTCCATGTTAATTTAATCGCTGTTTATTATTATTTAAATATTGAAAATGCTACACCGCGTTTAGCCAGTGTAGCATAGGTTGGGAGCTGTGCTATATGGTTCGGGTTGCTATACTCGGCGAAATATTTGCCGCGCGTTTAGCTGGGCCAAATACAGCCAAAAGACTCATTGTAAACACCATGACTGCCGTGACAGCAATATAACTTGATGGTAATGCCGCTATTGAAAAATGTTGCATTAATAACTGACCGAGTAAAAGTGCTGAAATAGCACCTAAAAATAAGCCAGCAATGCAAATCAGCGCATTTTCAACTAAAAAATAATTAACAATTGCAGATTTACGAGCGCCTAAAGCACGACGGGTTCCAATTTGCTTGGTACGTTTGTTTATATTAAATAGCGTCAAACCAAAAATGCCCAGTGCGGTTACTAATACCAGTATGGTTATGAGGACAATTAACATACGCATCATAAGTTTATCTGCAGCCATATATTGATCTTTAAGTTCATCAAGACCTTTAATATTGTTGATCACCCGCTTGCTATAATTATTTAGCATCGCATTTTCGATTTGTTTCATTACAGCTGCGCGTTGTCCTGGCTTTGTTCTTACAGCAAATTGTGCGTAAGTTTTGCCTTGAATATACGGAATCAGCGCGACATTATTGGGGTGACTATCTTTTAGCCAAGGGCCTTTCATTGGCGCTGTGATCCCAATAATTTGTAGGGGTAAGTCACCAAAATAAATGGTTTTTCCTAGGCCATCTCCCTTAGGGAAAAGCTCATTGGCTAACGCCCCGGTAACGACTGTGACATTGGTTGTTCTATCTGTTGGTGAATTTGTAATGAGTACTTCAGCCTCAGTAAAATTACGCCCAGCAATTAATTTTACGCCATATGTGTCTAGGCCGTGCTCATCAATAAAAAAGTAAGCAGTGCGCACATTTTTGCTTTCTTGTGGTGCAGGTTTTAAATTAAAGCCGGAAGCGCTGCCACTACCAGATAACGGAATACTGCTACTTTGCGCTGCACTCTCAACCCCTGGTAGGGCTCTTAACATGGCTTCATCTAGTTCAAACTGCTGGCTAGCATCAACGTCTTTCCCAAAGGTCATCACATTGAACTTAAACAAGTCTTGCTCTGGATAGCCGGTTTCTTGGTTTAAAAAAGCGATTCTATCTTGAATGATAAACGCCGCATTGCTGACAATGGCTGTCGTAATTGCAATTTGAATTAAAAGTAATATTGCGCCTACCTTTGAGCGGCAAAGGGCATGAAATATTGGTTTTATTTCTAACATGATTAGCTCCTTATTGGCTCTTTAAGTAAATGGCAGGGTTGGTTTTACACACTAGCCAAGCAGGGTAAAGCCCAGCAATAATGCAAGTAGTTATTGCGATAACTGGGGCACTTAATAACATGGCTAAATCCATCGTGGCTATGTTTTTGTAATATTCGTAACTTTGCCTTACCCCGAGAAGGCCAATTTGTGCAAGTACAATACCGAGCAACCCGCCGATAAAACCAAGCATGGCTACTTCTACTAAATGCTGTAGAAAGACTTGTCGCTTACTTGCCCCGAGTGCTCGACGCACGCCGACTTCTGGAGCACGGCGTAAAAACTTTGCTAGTAATAATCCTAAAATATTAGCTAAACACACCGCTAAAAACATAAAGCTTAAACTAACCAGTATTTTGTTATCTTCACTAACGACATTGTTGTATTCCATCCATTGGTTTACATCACGTAGGCTATATTCAGGTTTCTCTCGCGTGAAGCGGCCACGTTTTTTTTGCTCTTCAATGTAAGAGGTGAGGTAATCACCGTAAGCGGTTTTTTGCTCTGGTGTATCAAGCTGAGCCCAAAATTGGATCCACACTATTTCCGATTGCAATCTATCGGCATAGGTATTTATATTTTCATGTTTCCAGCCATTGCTATTGCCCCAGCTGGTGAGCTCTTTTGCTTTAATTAAACTAAAGGGTAAAAATAGGTCTGCTATTTTATCAAAAGCGCCGTTATTTAAATCGTAATATTTAAGGTTGAGGGGCCAGTCATCAATAACACCGACAATTTGGTAGCTATCGTCATCCAAATAGACTAGTTTTCCGATGGAGTTTTCACCCGCAAACAACTTATCGTTCAGCTCTTTTGAAATCACCAAAACAGGGGCTGCAGATTGCTCTTGTTGTACACTCCACACACCGCCATAAATAAATGGCACATCAAACATGCTAAAAAAATCGGGTGTGGTCATGCGTGCTTCACCAGTAAACGGCTTAACTTTATCTGAGTCTAAATACACCGAGAAGCCAGTGCGCATCATGGCTACTTTTTTATCTGGGATTGGAGCATTGTGCAAACTAACTGCATCTTGATAGGTCAGTTGCATAGGAATATCGTCACCCGTCCACCAAGTATGGCCTTCATCCATGGTTTGCAGCTGTACATTAAACAATTGGCTGCTCTTATGTGGGATAGGGTCTGCCGACATCATGTGATAAACGCTTAAACTCGTCATAGTGATGCCAATACCAATGGCAATCGCCAGTACCATTAAAAAGCTTACTAAAGGTGTGCGCTTGAAGCTACGCCAACTTAAGTCGAGGTAATGTAGTAGCATGACTTAGGCTCCAGCAACATTTTTAAGGTTTTGTGCACCTTGGTATAGGGTGAAATCGGCAAGTTGACCGTCGACAACTTGAATGTTTCGAGGGGCACGCCGAGCAAGTTCTGCATCATGGGTGACCATGACAATGGTTGCGCCATCGCGATTGATTTGTTCAAGCAGCTCCATTACTTGACGAGCCATAAGGCTGTCGAGATTACCGGTTGGTTCATCGGCAAGTAAAAATCGTGGCTCGCCAGCAAGCGCGCGTGCTATGGCTACTCGTTGTTGCTGTCCGCCAGAGAGTTGCTGTGGCAAATGTTTTGCCCGAGAGGCAAGACCAACTTGTTCTAAACATTTTTCAATGCGACGTTTACGCTCTGCGGCTTTAATACCTCTATAACGTAGCGGTACTTCAATATTTTCATATAAGTTTAAGTCAGGTATTAAATTGAACCCTTGGAAGATAAAGCCTATTTTTTGATTTCGACAATCTGCGCGCTGGTTATCGTTTAACTTACCTACATCAATTCCATCAAGTAAATATTCACCTGCAGAGAAGGGTTCTAACATTCCAGCTATATTTAAAAAGGTCGTTTTTCCTGATCCGCTAGGGCCTGTAACAGCAATAAATTCGCCTTCATCAACGTGTAGATTAAAATCACGTAATGCATGGGTTTGAACCATTTCTGTTTGATATACTTTACTTATATTATTCATCTTTAACATGCTTTTTCCTTTTGTTCTTTGGTTCTACGCGATTGTTAGCGAAGTAATAATGTGTGTGTGTGTTTGAAACTGTTATAGCTTGAGATAATCAATTCATCGCCAGCTTGAACCCCTGAGATTAACTCAACCGCATTAATGCTGGTTGCACCAATTGAAATATCAATGAGCTGAGCTGTATCACCGGTAATTTTATAAACCTGTGTACCGCCTTGTTGTAAAAATGCCCCACGCTTAACTTGTAAAACATCGTCACGATTTTCTAATAAAATACGTGCTGTTAATCGTTGGTTTTGTCTGATACCCGTCATGTCTTTGTCAAAACGTACACGCGTTGTGACTTCTCTATTATTTACTTCTGGTGAAATGGCAGAGAGGGCGCCCATCACTTTGCTAGCGCCCATTGTTATCTCTACGTCCATACCTAAACCAAGCTCATTTGCATAACTTTCAGGGACTTGTAGCTCTGCTTCAAAATTACTCAAATCAACTAAAGTCATTAATGGTTGGCTTTGTGTTACCGCTTCTCTTTGTTGAACTAGTAAGTTACCTACAATCCCTGACACAGTGGCTTTAATTGTTAAGTTATTAACTTTACGAAGTAGATCATCGACAATCAGTTGTTGACGAGTGACATCTCGTTTAGCGGCCTGTAGTTCAAAAGCAAGTGTATCTTTGGACAATTCAACTTCTTGCTCTGCATGTTTATAAGAGAGTTTTGCACGGGCAAGCTCATCAATGGCTTTTTCGTGATCAATTTGACTGATCACATTTTTTTGCATTGATAAGGCCGCTCTGCGATTCTCTCTATCGGCAGCGTTTAACTCTACTTGTGCTAGATCAAGTGATTTATTTAAGCTTAATGATTGGCGGCGTGCCTCAAGGTGTTTACGTTGTAGCTCGCCCTCAAGACGAGCTAAAACAGACTGTTGCTGCTTTAATTCGTTTGTGAGCTCAGGACTATCAACCATGGCTATTACATCATGCAGTTTTACTGAGTCACCAGCATTAACCTTCAATGAAACAAAGCCTCGTTCAGGGCTGTAAACTTTTGGTGCTCTGGCGGCGACAATTTTACCGCTGGCTGCAACATCGCGTATTAGCGATTGGCGCACCACCGTGGCTATTTGTAGGCTTACTCTATCAACCGAGATAGTACCTTCTTGATCAGCATTTAATAGTGCATATACACATAGAGCAACTAGGCCCACAATAAATATAAACAGCCTGATGTATTTTTTAAAATTTATAGGTCGTGAGATTTGCGTGTCTTGCCCGCTAGTGTCTTTAATCATTATTCATTCTCTTAGTGTTTTTCAAACACAGTAATCATTAGCGAGGCAATAAACAGAATAATTGGTGAAATTAAAAATAAGCCAATAGTAAACATTCGAACATCCTCAAAATTTATATAGTTATGCTGTATTCGAATAGCATGCCATTTTTTATCTTATTGAATTTATTCGGTTTTTAACTTTACCCTTTTTGTTTTACATGTCCGCGGACATAAAAAGTGTCCGCTGCGGGCACTTTTTTGATTTGTCTATTGGATGAGGTTACCTCAAGGTAAAGCAAAGCAAGTTGTTAATTAATGCATAACATGAGGGGAGCGTTTAAATCTATTGAATAAACTATGCGCTAATAGAAGCCGCTGTAATTAAATGTCGTGTTCAGATGAATTACTAATACAGCACAAAAGAGGAAATAGCCCCTAATGAATAGTTATTCATTTTTGGCTCGCCTTACGTTTACGTAAACTGCTAGTCGCATATGCTTTTTGTTTACAAGTTTTTAAAAATAACACCGGTTTCAATCTATTTTTCGATCCGATATCTATGCAAATGTTAATGGGTGGCATTATTTTATGATTTTTAATTAAGTTGAAATATATTCAATATAATGAATATGTATTCATAAAAATATTGACTCAAGGGTGGAATAACGCTAATTTTGTTCGTCTGTTAGCAAATCGTCGAGCCGTTCATCCACGTTAACAGCGCAGCAAGGGGAGGGGTCCATGTTATATGACTCAAAACTAGAAAAAGATAATTGTGGCTTTGGCTTAATAGCCCAAGTTAATAACCAAGCGAGTCACCGACTCATTCGTACGGCGATCACCGGTTTAGATCGCATGCAGCACCGCGGTGGTATTTCTGCTGATGGTAAAACGGGTGATGGTTGTGGCTTGTTATTACAAAAACCAGACAGCTTCTTTCGGGCTATTGCTGCCGAGAATAATTGGCATTTAGGTAAAAATTACGCCGTTGGGATGATCTTCCTCAATGCTGATCCGGTACTAGCACAAGCAGCCAAAGATGTTTTAAGCGAAGAACTAGAAAAAGAAACGCTAAATATTTTGGGCTGGCGTGTGGTTCCAACTGATCCATCAATGTTAGGACCTATTGCTCTAAAACAATTGCCAGGTTTTGAACAAATTTTTATTAGTGCGCCAGAAGGTTGGCGTTCTAAAGATTTAGAACGCCGCTTGTATGTTGCACGTCGTCGTGCAGAAAAGCGTCTAATGGACGATGAATCATTTTATATTGCGAGCTTATCTGGGCTAGTCACAATATATAAAGGCTTAATGATGCCTGCTGACTTGCCTAATTTTTATCTTGATCTTGCGGATATTCGCATGACTAGTGCTATTTGTGTTTTTCATCAACGCTTCTCTACAAACACACAGCCTCGCTGGCCTTTAGCGCAACCATTTCGTTATTTAGCGCACAATGGTGAAATTAATACTATTGAAGGTAACCGCCAATGGGCACGTGCCCGTTCTTATAAATTTGCTTCGCCACTTATTCCTGATTTACAAAGCGCAGCGCCTTTTGTTAATGAGACAGGGTCTGACTCATCTAGCCTCGATAATATGTTGGAGCTATTTTTAGCTGGTGGTATGGATTTATTCCGTGCGATGCGCATGCTAGTGCCGCCAGCATGGCAAAAAAATCGAGCTATGGATGACGACTTACGTGCGTTCTATGATTTTAACTCTATGCATATGGAACCGTGGGATGGCCCTGCAGGCATCGTTATGTCTGATGGGCGCTTTGCAGCCTGTAACCTAGACCGTAATGGTCTGCGCCCTGCGCGTTATATTATTACTCAAGATGGCTTTATTACTTTAGCTTCTGAGGTGGGGATTTGGGATTACACCGCTGATGAGGTGGTAGAAAAAGGACGTGTTGGCCCAGGCGAGCTACTCGTTATTGATACCAAACTCGGAAAAATTTGGCATTCAGATGAAATTGACCAAGATTTAAAATCACGCCACCCTTATAAATCGTGGTTAGAAGAAAACGTTAAGCGCTTAACACCTTTTGAAGCACTGACTGAGCAAGATGCAGGTAATCGCTCATTCGATGATGCAACTCTAGCCAAATACCAAAAGATGTTTGGCTATACTAATGAAGAGCTAGACAGTGTTATTCGTGTTATGGGTGAAAATGGTCAAGAAGCTACCGGTTCAATGGGTGACGATACGCCGTTTGCCGTCCTAAGCGAAGGGCATCGTTCACTTTACGATTATTTCCGCCAGAAGTTTGCCCAAGTGACTAATCCGCCAATTGATCCGTTACGTGAAAACCATGTAATGTCGTTGGCAACGTGTATTGGCAGTGAACAAAACGTATTTAATGAAACGACAGGGCATGCTAAACGCCTGCAATTTGATACACCTATTTTAATGTATGCTGACATGCAGCAGCTACTCAATGCCGATGAAGCACACTACAGTTACTGTAAAATTGACATTACTTACACCGTAGAAGAAGGACTTGAAAACGCCGTTAAGCGTGTTTGTGATGAAGCGCAAGAAAAAGCAGCATCAGGCTGCATTATGCTGGTATTAACGGATCGTAACTTTGATGACAATCAATTACCTATTCCTGCTGCTATGGCGGTGGGTGCGGTACAAAAACGCTTGGTAGATAATAACTTACGCTGTGAGTCTAACATCATTATTGAAACCGGCAGCGTTCGTGACGCGCATCAATTTGCGGTTCTACTTGGCTTTGGTGCAACCGCAATCTACCCGTATTTAGCGTATGAGTCACTTGTGGCCATGAGCGATAGCAAGGTAATTAATAAGTCATACTGCGAAGTGACACTGGCTTATCGTCAAGCAATCAATAAAGGCTTGTACAAAATCATGTCGAAAATGGGTATTAGCACCGTGGCTTCATATCGTTGTTCGATGTTGTTTGAAGCGGTTGGTCTATCTGACGCGATTGTTGAGATGTGTTTTAAGGGCGTTGCAAGTCGCATAAAAGGGGCGTGTTTTAGCGACTTCGATGACGATCAGCAAAGCTTGCATAAACTGGCGCTTAGTAAACGTAAATTATTAAGCCATGGCGGTTTATTCAAATACGTTCACGGCGGCGAGTATCATGCTTACAACCCTGATGTGATTCAAACGTTACAAAAAGCAGTACGAAGCGGTCAGTACAGTGATTACAGCGAATACGCAAAGCTAGTTAATCACCGTCCAGTCGCGACTTTGCGCGATATGTTGGCTTTAAAACTGCCAGAAAAGGGTATAAGCATTGATGAGGTAGAGCCTGCCGCTGAGCTTTATAAACGTTTTGATTCTGCAGCGATGAGTATTGGTGCATTATCACCAGAGGCGCATGAAGCACTAGCCATTGCTATGAACCGTTTAGGTGGTTGCTCAAATTCTGGCGAAGGTGGCGAAGATAAACTTCGTTACGGTACAGAAAAAAATTCACGGATTAAACAAGTGGCCTCAGGTCGATTTGGTGTAACACCTCATTATTTACGCAGTGCGGATGTCATTCAAATAAAAGTGGCTCAAGGCGCTAAGCCGGGCGAAGGCGGGCAGTTACCAGGTGAAAAAGTAACGCCCTATATTGCCAAGCTTCGTTACTCGGTACCAGGCGTGACACTAATTTCACCGCCACCGCATCATGATATTTACTCTATTGAAGATTTAGCCCAGCTTATTTTTGATTTAAAGCAAGTAAACCCGAATGCACTGATTTCAGTAAAACTGGTATCTGAACCGGGCGTAGGAACAATTGCAACCGGTGTTGCAAAAGCGTATGCCGATCTAATTACTATCTCAGGCTACGATGGTGGCACAGGTGCAAGTCCCTTAACCTCGGTTAAATATGCTGGCAGCCCATGGGAGCTTGGCCTTGCAGAAACGCAACAAGCACTTGTCGAAAATGGCCTTCGTCATCGTATTCGCCTGCAAACAGATGGGGGGTTAAAAACCGGGCTTGATATCATCAAAGCAGCCATTTTAGGCGCTGAAAGTTTTGGCTTTGGTACCGGACCCATGGTGGCGTTAGGCTGTAAATACTTACGAATTTGTCACTTAAATAACTGTGCTACTGGTGTGGCAACCCAAGACGATACACTGCGCCAAAAGCATTATCACGGCTTACCAGAAATGGCGATGAACTACTTTAAGTTTATAGCTCAAGAAGCGCGTGAAATTATGGCAAGTTTAGGTGTTGCAAACCTAACCGATTTGATTGGTCGCTTAGATTTACTCGAAGCCATTGAAGGCAAAACAGCCAAACAGCAAAAAATAGATTTATCAGCGGTTATCGCTCAGCCGAACAACCCAACGGGTGAAACACTGTTTTGCAGTGCACCAAATAGCTCGCACTATTTAGGTGAATTAAATGAGAGCTTGCTAGGCAAGGCAAAAGAGGCAATTGATAATTCAAGCGGCATTTCATTAGTGAGTCGTATATGTAATACCGATAGATCGGTTGGCGCAATGCTTTCTGGTTATATTGCTGATAAGCACGGTAATCAAGGTATGGCAGCAGATCCAGTGGTGATTGAACTTCATGGTACAGCGGGCCAGTCATTCGGGGTATGGAATGCTGGCGGCCTTGAAATGACTCTAGTTGGTGATGCTAACGATTACGTTGGTAAAGGGATGGCGGGCGGTAAGCTAGTCGTTCGCCCACCACTGGGGTCGTCATTTGAAAGTCACAAAGCAACCATCGTAGGTAATACCTGTTTATATGGTGCCACTGGCGGTAAATTGTTTGCAGCCGGATGTGCTGGTGAGCGTTTTGCTGTGCGTAATTCGGGTGTGCAAGCTGTTGTTGAAGGTGTTGGTGATAATGGTTGTGAATATATGACCGGTGGCGTGGTATGTGTACTTGGTAATGTAGGAGTTAACTTTGGTGCAGGTATGACCGGTGGTTTTGCTTATATTTTAGATGAACGAGGTGATTTTGAGAAACGCATTAACCCAGAGTTGGTTGAAGTGGTTACTTTAGATGATTTGAGTTCACATCAAGAGCATTTACGCGGCTTAATTGCTGACCATTTAGAGCTAACAGGCTCATGCAGAGCAGAAACTATTTTAGCTAACTTTGAACTTTATTTACCGATGTTCAAATTAGTAAAACCTAAATCAAGTGACGTAAAAAGTTTACTCGGGCATCGCGCTCGCAGTAGCGCCGAACTACGTGTTCAAGCGCAATAAGGGGGCAGTATGAGCGAAAATGTATATCAATTTATAGACGTGCAGCGTGTAGACCCACGCAAGAAACCAATCTCGTCGCGTAAAAAATCGTTCGTAGAAATTTATGAACCCTTTTCAGAAAACCAAGTTAATTCACAGGCAGATCGCTGCCTTGATTGCGGTAACCCTTATTGTGAGTGGAAATGTCCAGTACATAACTATATTCCACAATGGTTAAAACTGATCCGTACAGGGCGCATTTTAGAGGCCGCTGAGCTTTCGCACCGTACTAACAGTTTGCCAGAGGTGTGTGGAAGAGTATGCCCACAAGACCGCTTATGCGAAGGCTCATGTACATTAGATGAAGAATTTGGAGCGGTAACAATCGGTAATATTGAAAAATACATCACCGATACCGCGTTCAAAATGGGCTGGAAGCCAGACATGTCTTATGTGACATGGACTGATAAAAAAGTGGCTATTATTGGTGCTGGGCCAGCAGGGTTAGGCTGTGCTGATATTCTAGTACGTAATGGCGTAAAGCCTGTGGTATTTGACCGTCACCCTGAAATTGGTGGGCTGTTAACCTTTGGTATTCCTTCTTTTAAATTAGAAAAAGAAGTCATGCAAAAACGTCGCGAAATATTTACCGAAATGGGTGTTGAATTTAAACTTAATGTCGAAGTAGGTAAAGACATTAGCATGGATGAAATTCTTAATGAGTATGACGCTGTATTTTTGGGAGTGGGGACTTATCAAAGTATGCGTGCAGGGCTTGAGAACGAAGATGCACCGGGGGTGCATGATGCCCTGCCATTCTTAATTGGTAACACTAATCGTGTTATGGGTTACGATGAGTCTAAACAAGCTTGCATTGATATGGCAAACCAAAAAGTAGTGGTACTAGGTGGTGGTGATACAGCAATGGACTGTGTGCGTACCTCCATTCGCCATAACGCGTTAAAAGTAACGTGTGCTTATCGTCGTGATGAAGAGAACATGCCTGGTTCAAAACGCGAAGTAAAGAATGCCAAAGAAGAGGGCGTAATTTTTACTTATAACGTTCAGCCTAAAGGTATTGTCCTTGATGATAAAGGCGCAGTTGCAGGCGTTAAAATGGTAAAAACTCAGCTTGGTGAGGCAGATGAAAATGGCCGTCGTCGTGCTGAAGAAGTCCCCGGATCAGAGCACATTATTGAAGCTACACAAGTGATTATGGCATTTGGCTTTAAGCCTCATAAAATGGACTGGTTGGAACAGTACGATGTAGAAATTAACCACTGGGGCGGTATTAATGCACCTGAGCAAGGTGAATTTACACATCAAACCACTAATCCTAAAATATTTGCTGGAGGCGATATTGTTCGTGGCTCAGACTTAGTGGTTACTGCTATATTTGAGGGGCGTAATGCTGCAGAAGGCATTATGGATTATTTAAAAGTTTAAATAATTCTTTTGTTAGAATGGAGTCAAAAGCAAACCTTCGGGTTTGCTTTTTTATTCCCTCAGTTTTACAAATAAAAATGCCCACAATACACAGGTTGCAGGCATTTTTAAACGCTATGTTAGTTAATCCATCGAGAAGTGATCAAGGCTCGGTTTCACTCTGGCTTGTCGACGTTTCACACTTTTATAGCAGATAACGTTACAAACAAGCTGTAGGCCAATAACCAACAAACTAAGTGTTATTAAGCCACTAATAGCTGTGCTGCTAAAAACTAACATAACAGCAATAACAATATGTACAATTAATGCCACATTTAAAAAACGATATAATCCTTGTTTAAATTGTGTGTGTTTAAACTTGCTAAACATTGCTAAAAGTACACTAACTATCAATAGTAGCCAGTTAATTGCTAAGCCAAAATAAATGACCGTTGTTTGCATCAAGGTATCCTCACCGTATCAAGGTAACGCACTATAAATGTATAATTTTATCCGTGCGCTTTTATAAGCTCTTTCGCATTTGCTTTAGCTGTTTTGCTAATGTTGTCACCACCCAGCAAACGCGCAATTTCATTAACCCTGCCATCTTTATTTAATGCCAGCATATGAGTAAACGTTTCACCGTCTGCAATTTCTTTGGCAACAAAAAATTGCTGATGAGCGCTACTGGCCACTTGCGGTAAATGGGTTACACAAATTACTTGTGTCGATTTACCTAATTGGCGCAGCAGTTTACCAACGGCAGCAGCTGTAGGGCCAGAAATACCGACATCTACTTCATCAAATATAAGTGTTGGAGTCGTTACTTTTTGGGCAATAATAACTTGAATAGCCAAACTAATGCGTGATAATTCACCACCAGAGGCTATTTTTGCTAGAGGTTGTAATGGTTGCCCTGGGTTTGTTGATACTAAAAACGATACATTATCAAAACCTAAACTATTAGGAGAGCGATCGGTATGTGCTGTAAGAGCTATTTCAAATACGCCATTTTCCATAGATAAGTTAGCCATACTTTCGCTGATCAAGCCATTTAGCGTGTTGGCGTATTGATGACGACTAGCACTTAATTCCTCACTAGCCGTTTGATAATCTTCAAGGGCTGCTGCAATTTCACTTTCAAGCTGTTCGAGGCGCGAACTATTACTGCTTATAGAGTCTAGTTCTTGTGTTACATTTTGATGAAACTCAACGAGCTCTTGTGGCTTTATATGGTGTTTTCTTGCTAAATCCATAGCGCCGCTGAGTCTGTTTTCTACTTCCGTTAAGCGAGTAGGATCTAAGTCAGCTTGTTCAGTATAATTGCGTATTTCTCTGCTTGCTTCTTCAACTTGAACCGCTGCTTCTGTCAGTAATGCTGCTACATTGGCCAGGGTTTCATCATAATGTGCAAGTTCATTAAATTGTTGTGCGCTGTGTTGTAAAAGAGAGCACGCATTTTGCTCATCACTTTCGTATAAATGTTGTAGCTCGCGCTGACAAGATTGCAAAATAGTTTGGCTGTTACTGAGCTTATAATGCTCTGCTTCTATTTGTTCAAACTCACCAGCTTGCAACGCAAATTCATCAAGCTCAGCCACTTGATATTCTAATAATTGTTTTTGCGCAGCTTGTTGTTGTTGTTGGTGTTCTAGTTGTTTAAATTCTTTTTGTAAATCAGCATAACGTTTATAACGCTGGCTTACAGCATTAACTAGATTTTGGTGCCCGGCGTAAGCATCCAGTAGCTGTAATTGATGCTCTGCTTTTAATAGATGCTGGTGTGCATGTTGACCGTGTATAGAAATTAAATATTGGCCTAGCTCTTTTAGCTGTGCAGCGGTGACAGGGCTACCATTAATGTAGCTTTTGCTGCGGCCATTCTTGCAAACAACTCGACGAAGTAGACATTCGTTATCGTCATTATTAAGCATGTTCTCTTCTAGAAATGCATGAGCGTGTGGCAAATTGCTTAAATCAAATTGCGCACTTACCTCGGCTTTATCAGTGCCTGGGCGCACAGCTGATGCCTCTGCTCGTTCTCCAAGGCACAATGATAACGCATCAATAGCGATTGATTTACCCGCCCCCGTTTCACCGGTAATAGCGGTCATGCCCGAATGCCATTCAGTGCTTAAATTACTTACAATTGCAAAATTTTTAATTTCTAAACCAATTAACATACTGTTCATCCATCCAGTGAATTAACTGTTAATTTATACAGTGTTTTGGTTTATTGCAAATTAAATTTCTATATTTTAAACAAGGCTGGGCTCAATTAGTGTTTTTTTTTCTTCATCAATAGGGAGGGTTTCATCGTTAAGATCAATATTATCAACTGGTTGTATGTTGTCTTCAGTTTTCAACTTTAAGATTAACGTAGGAAGGACTTCTTGGTAAAAATTTTTATTGTATAAAATACCTTGAGCTGGCAACTCTGCTATAAAATATTGAGTGCTGTCGGCAAATGCTTGGCTATTATTACTTTTATAGGTTTTTATAAGCTCTTCGTTAAGTATGTTAATAAGTTGGTCACATAACGATTCCAACTTAACTAAATTTTCATCGGTGTGAGGCTGTACCACGAAAAAGTTACTTACAACTGCTTGAATTCGAGGAAGGTGTTTAGCACTGATGACATTTGCATCTAGTAACTCGTTTAGTTTTATTTTTAAACGTGATTGAGTACTTGCTACGCGCTCGTTAAACAGTTTTTTCTTTGCTTCAATGGTTTTTTTTCGATTACTCTCAATTAGCAAGTAACTGCCAAGTAAAGTAATTAATAATAATAAAGCAAGAAACACTACATAAGTCATTACTACTTTTTCCTGATGATATTTAAAAATTCTAGCCCGATATTTTGCGCTAAAGTTGCATGTTTGGCAATAAAATTAGTATAACCGGCTACCCCAATTTAGCTTTTTACGTAGCACATTATAATAAGAATAATTTTTTGGGTGGATTAAGCGTAATTTTTTGTCAGCTTTACGTATAACTACCTCATCACCCGGTAATACGGCGAGTACAACATGGCTGTCACAGCTTACTTGTAAGCTATCAGTATTTTCTAAACTAAGCTTTAAACGCACTTCATTATCAGCATCCACCACTAAAGGGCGACTTGATAAAGTATGTGGAAACATCGGAACCAGTGACATTGCATTAAGCTCTGGTGTTAAAATAGGCCCACCGCCCGATAAAGAATATGCCGTTGAGCCTGTTGGAGTCGACACAATCAAACCATCGGAGCGTTGAGAAAATACAAAGTCATCGTTTATAAAGGCTTCAAACTCAATCATATGTGCTACTTTATCAGCATGAAGCACTGCTTCGTTTACTGCAGAATTAGCGCTTTTAAGTTCGTTATGACGATACACTTCAACTTCTAATAAAAAACGTTTTTCTTCAATGTAATCGCCGCTGAGTACCTGTTCTAAACTACCCTCAAACCCTTCTGGATTCAAATCAGTTAAAAAGCCTAAATTACCTCTATTTACACCAATTACGGCTATATCAAAGCGAGCAAGCACCCGTGCAGCACCCAGCATGTTGCCATCGCCTCCAACCACAATCGCCAAGTCGGCACGCTCTCCTAAATCAACGAGCTTTACGAGTTTGTCGCTCGGTACATCACTAAGTTGACTCCCTGTACGTTTTTCAACAATCACCTCAAAGCCTAAAGCTAATAAAAACGTATGTAATCGTTGTAAAGTAGCGGCAGCATTAGGGTGATTTGGCTTACCAATCAAGCCGATAGTGTTAAAGGGAGAGTCCATAATAAATACACTGAGAGTTCTAATATTTGTAGAGTAACCTAAAACAGAAGTGTTTGAAAACACAGATCTTAGTAATAAACAGCGGATTTAATTAATTCACTGTAAAATTTAGATTTATTGTATTTTTATACTTGAAATAATAATACTTAGCCCCGATATAACAGCTATGCATAAAGATGTAGATAACATGAAACTAAACCCACGAGATCAGCAAATATTTGCCGCTGTTATGAGTATGTACTGTAATGGCGATGGCTTACCTGTGCCGTCAACAAAAATTGCAAAGCAAAAAGGTATGGCGGTATGCTCTGCCACTGTGCGTAACGCGATGGCGCGCCTCGAAAAAATAGGCTTGTTGTATTCACCACATACATCGGCTGGCCGAGTGCCAACCAATGATGGGTTTGACTATTGGTTTGATGAGTTTTTTACGCTCAATGATATTGCTAATTATTGGCAACCTGAGCAGGCACAATTGGTTGAGCTAGCGCATGGCTTGAGTCAACGTTACCAAGTATGCTGTTGTGTGGGGCTACCGCAGGTTAGAACACAGCAGGTATTTAGGGTAGAAGTGCTCGACTTTGATGCAAACAACTGGCTTATTTTACTCTTAGATAGAGCAGGGCAGAGCCACAATATTTGTATTAATAAGCCTAATGACCCTAGCGATAGCCAACGCTATGAATTTGCTACTTGGCTCAATACGGTTTTTAGTCAACAATCTTTAATTGAAGGCCTCTACCGAATGCAGGCAATGGCCAATACGGCTCCGCGTAATTGTCATGACTCTTTAACTCAATGGACCCGTGAGCTAAGCCAAAAATTAGGCTCAGATAACAGTATCGTTGTTGGCGAAAACTACCTTTATAAAAAAATAGATTGTGAGCAAAGCCTTAATATTGGTGTATCATTTTTAAATTTTGTTGAAGATAAACTCGCTTTTAAAAATGGGGTCTCTATTCTCAATACTGAAAACTTACCGTTCAGTAGCTGCGATGAACTCATTGTGATTAGTGTGCCGTATTTTCAAAATCAAGAATATCAGAGTCGCTTTTGTGTTATTTGTCCAAAATCAGCGCAATTAGAGAAAATAATCCAAGAATTTAAATTATTAGAGCCATTGAGCTCTTGAATCTTTTTATTCAATCCCCATAATTACCGCAGTTGTAAAGAATTGGAGCGTATATTTTATGTCTGAGCAGACACAAAACCCAGAGCAAGAAGTAGAACTGAACGAAGAAGTGACGCAAATGGAAGCTGACGTTGAGGCGGCAGTTGAAGCAGCAGAACAACATGCTGAGCAAGAGCAAAGCCCTGAAGCAGAAATTGCTATGTTATATGCCGAGCTTGAAACTGCAAAGCAAACTATTGCAGATCAAAAAGATAGCGTAGTTCGCGCTGCTGCAGATGTGGACAATATGCGTCGTCGCGCTGCACAAGATGTAGAAAAAGCACACAAATTTGCACTAGAAAAGTTTGCTAATGAATTACTCCCTGTTATAGATAACTTAGAGCGTGCTATTGAGTTTTCTGATAAAGAAAATGAAACGCTTAAGCCTTTACTTGAAGGCATTGATATGACAGTGAAAAGCTTTAACGACGCGGTAGCTAAATTTGGTGTTGAAATTGTAAACCCTCAAGGTGAGCAGTTTAACCCAGACTTTCATCAAGCAATGTCAATCCAACCAAGCAACGATGTAACACCAAATACTGTTTTAGCAGTAATGCAAAAAGGCTACACATTAAACGGTCGTTTATTACGCCCTGCAATGGTTATGGTATCTAAAGCCGCTGACGCTTAATTAAGTATACAATTTAAAAATGCCTCATTATGAGGCATTTTTTTTGTCTTTAAAATAATGTATTAACTGCACCAGTATTGTCAGTACCACCGCACTAAACATTAAACTAGAAAATGGAACCGCACTTTGTGCATGCATTACCGCTAATATAGGGCCTACTAATGCGCCACTACCAAAACGCAAGGTGCCGATAACCGCCGTAGCAGTTCCGGTATTTTGTTCAAACTTCATCAAAATTAATGAATCTGCATTACTTGCTATTATGCCTAAGCTCATCATTAACGGGGCAATAGCCGCAACAATAAAGTAAAGCGATAAATGCAACACACTAAAGCTGAGTAATGCTGTGCCAGAGATAAAACCACACATTAGCCCGTAATAAAGCATTTTTCGTGAGCCAATACGTGGCACTACGCGAGTATTTAAAAGGTTACCAAACATCAGCGCCATTACATTAAAAGCGAATAGCAGACCAAACAATTGTTCCGATACTTTAAATAAGTCGAGGTAAATATATGGAACCGAGGTTAAAAAGCAAAAAAAGCCAAACGACACAAACATCGAGCTTAAAATATCAGCGCGGGCGTGCGGGTTGCTTAATACCACTTTGTAACTCGAAAAGAATAGCGATAACCCTTTTCGATCATTTTTAAATATCGGGATATCGATTAAATAACGCTGCACAAAAAGTAAAATTACAAAGCTATAAGCCGCTAAAACAATAAAAATAGTCGACCAAAGCGAAAAGCCTAAAATAACTGAGCCGATAGAGGGGGCAAGTAAAGGCGCTATCATCATAATCATAGACACGTACGACATACCCTTAGCAGTATTTTTTTGATATATGTGTCTAATAATCCCTGGAACGACAACCGTAGCTGCCGCCCCTGTAAATGCCTGTACTGCTCTTAACAGCCAAAAAGTATGCACTTCAGTGGTAAATGCTAAAGCGAGTGAACTCAAGCCAAATAAACTGAGCCCTATTCGTGCCAGTTTACGCCTGCCAATTTGATCGGCTATGGGGCCAAAAAATAACATGCCCAATGCATAACCTGCTAAATAGATACTCAACGAGATTTGAACATTTGGCATGCTAGTATTGAGATCGTTGGCAATTACCAGCATAGCCGGTAAGTACATATCGATGGCTAAAGGCGTGATTGCTACAATACTGGCTAATAAAGGCAATAAAATACGGGTATTAAAAGAAGAAGCCGAAGCGCTCATTTAAAAACTCAAAACAACGAATATAGGTTGGGCAGTATAGCAGGGCAATGGCGTTGGATAAACTTAGTTTGCCTGCTAACTTAATTGTTTAATCGCAAAAAGCAAAGATTTTAAACTAACACTGCGTTTGGTATTCTATACTCAGTAACAAACTTTTTTAGGGCATTATAATGAAGAAATTGGTTTTGGCAGTACTTGCCAGTGCAGTATTAGTAGGTTGTAAAACATCACCAACTGGACGCACACAGATTGCGCTTTACTCAGATCAACAAATGAGTCAAATGGGCACTGCGAGTTTTGCCCAAATGAAAAAAACGCAGCCGGTAAATAAAGACCCAAAAGTTAACAGTTACGTCAATTGTATTGCTGACAAAGTAGTAGCCGTGCTTCCTACAGATTATGCATCTCAAAATTGGGAAGTGGTGGTCTTTGAAGATGAATCTGCAAACGCTTTTGCATTGCCAGGTGGTTATATTGGCGTGCACACTGGATTATTAAAAATTGCTACAAATCAAGATCAGCTTGCAACTGTTTTAGGTCATGAAGTCGGTCATGTGATTGCAGAGCACTCAAATGAACGTGTTTCACAAAGCTCTATTTTACAAACCGGAATGAAAGTCGGCAGTGCGGCGCTTGAAATGGGTAACGTGCAATATCGCAATGAAATTATGCAAGGGCTTGGTCTTGGCGCTCAATATGGTGTGGTTTTACCGTTTAGTCGTTCACATGAGACAGAAGCTGACGTTATTGGTTTAGATTTAATGGCGCAAGCAGGTTTCAACCCTAAAGAGTCTGTTACGCTTTGGCAAAATATGAGTCAAGCGGGCAGTGGGGCAACGCCAGAGTTTTTATCAACTCACCCAGCACCAACGAGCCGTATTGCAAATTTACAATCGCAAATGGGTAAAGCGCTTAGTGAGCAAAAAGCAGCTAAAGCACAAGGTAAAAATCCGCAGTGTAAGTTTTAACAAAACCTTATAAGCTCGTTTAACATTAGTTTGCGAGCTTAATCAAACTAACTTGAAAATGAGAACATGTAGTTTGTAATAGGCTAAATAGGAAAATTCAAGGATGAAAAAAATAGTTGTAATCATTAGCGTTGTTTTGATCAGCTTAGTTACAGTTTTCAGTATATTATCCAGTAAGCGTCATAATTCAACCCTGCTTACACCAACAGAAGCCAATGTTGATATTAAAAAGCCAAAAGTTAATTTCGGGAATAACACAAACGCCAAAAATATTTATGTTAAACAGCCATTTCCTACTGATACCCCGAATGAGGAGCAATGCAAAGAGCTAAATTATAAGCAGTATCAGTTACGAGATAATAATGAACGTGATATTGAGCTAAAAGCTTCACAAGCATTTAAAAACGGGTATACAGCAAAGCAGGTCGCCGAGGCAATATGGTTTTCGAGTTACTGGTCAGTGGCTAAAACTTGGTACGATAAAGCGGCATTAGCAAAGTCAGTTGAAAAGTTGCTTCCGATTTTACAATCAATACCGAATAGTGAAAGATTAATCGCTCAATACGATTACGTTAACGCACCGGACTTAAATATAACAACTGTTGTTGATTACACTGACCTTTTGGATATACTTTGGAAAAACTTGCCCACAGATACGATTTACAAAAAGGTCAGCTCAACAAATACCTCTGCCGTTGAAATTTTTAACGAAATTGAACGGACTTTTTCAGAAATTCCATATGATGTACTTAACAATAATCAACTTTCTCCTTTAAATTCAATTTTAAATCTGTTGTTGACTAAACAGCAGCTACAATCCGCTATTATGCTTTTGCAGCGTTACCCTGATTTAAAGTTATCAGATGTAAGCTTCGATAATAAATTAGCATTGAATTTTCTCACTATTATAGGTGGTGAAGATTATGAAATTACTAATCCAACAGAGCATAAATTGTTCTTAACTCTTTTAGGGTTATTAGAGAAGCAGGTTTTTTATCAAAAAATCACACACCCTTGGTTTAGTAACGAAAAGGTCAATAAGGGGGTTGAGAAATTAAATAACGAAGGGATCGTTATTAAAATCGTTTTAATCGATGATATAGAGAAACCGAACCCTATATTGCAACTGAATATAAAAGAATCCGTATTAACTGACGAACAACAACTGGACCTCAAAAAGTGTCAATCAACGACGGATTGGCTTACAAGCCGTGAATTAACACCCAATGAAATTGAAACATTTAAAGATCAGCCTTTTATTGCAAAGATCAAATCTTCACCTGAGTTTAAGCACTGCAAAAATAAACAAGCTTTACAAAACCTACCGTTAATAAAAAGTCAATTTACTGCAGCGAGTAAGATAATTAATCAAGCAATTGGTAATCAAAACACCTCATTGCAAGAACTCGATTTAGAAACCTTAGATTTACCTGCTTTGTTACCTGAAACAAAATCTATATTAGCAGTTATTATTGCTCGAGATTACCTCCAAGCAACTAGCTTAAATGAGCAAGAAATTATAGCTAGATTAAGTAATGTTGGTTTGAAACCGTTAAGTAGTCATTCGGAATTGTTAGGAGGATTCGCAGGATTAAAAGGATTAACTTTGTGGCTTAATTCATTAAATTTCGAGCAGTTAAAGGATGCGCAGATTTTATTGAATAGTTTTGCAGCTGAAGGCGTTTTTGAACCCTTCGCTATATTAAACACTAGGCTGGGTGGCGTTGCTTATGATAATAAAAATGAATTGGATCCTCTTTATTTCTTTATCCAAAATTATTCAGAACTTTCTATTCATTCCGGTGATCCAATGACCTATGAAAATAAGAAAAATAAAGCATTTATAAACTTTTTTACTCGCAATGGAGCTCACATTGAATCGCAACATCTTCGAGCTTCATTTGCTCTCAAAATCCGATCTAAAGAAGGCTATAACCGTCTGATAACACATTTTCCTGAGTTAGAAGTAAAGAGCGGGGACGACTACTTCTCAGTTAATTGCCGATAGGTTAACAATTAGATAAAACATATATTTTTGAACTTAAAAAAGTGCGAAATGGTTCGCACTTTTTAATTTACTTTGTTATTAAAAAGTCCACTCTATGTGTACTTGTGGAACTGACTCTGTAACATCTGTACCAAGTTTGTTATGCCAGTACTGCCACTCCATACCTAACAGTAAGGTGTTTTCTTTCATTTCTAGCGCATGCCCCATATCCCATACAATAATAGGTTGAGCTAAAAACCAAGCGCGTACGTCATTACCAAACTCATCTTCACGCTCAGCAATATATTCCGCATGACCCTTAACACTAAATTTTTGTGAGCCAATCATAAATGGATATTCAAAAGCAACGTCAAACATCCAGCTGTTGGTTTCAATTGGCGCACCGCCTTTCGCAACACCTTCACTATCATCAATGTAGGCAGTCACAAGGGTTGAGAAGAAATTAAAACCAGGTACATCCCAGCTTAATTTTACACCCGGTAAGTATTTAACAACTTTAGCATCGCCTGCGGCATTAATACCCATGGTTAGGCCAACATCAACGAGCGCACCTGACGCTACTTTTTCGTCCATAACGGCCGATAAGCTAAGCGTAGAATAACCTTCAAAGTAAAAGTCTTGATCTTGGTAGTTATCGTCATTGCCATCAGTGCTGTAATCAATAAAGAAAAAGTTATCCCCATAGTCATGGCCTGAAGCATGTTGCAATGAATAAACCGTGGTGCTTGATTTTTGTTCAGTGAACGGGTTTTTATGATTACCGTTGTTAATATGAAGCGCAGTACTGCTCCAATTAGCAGCAGTAGCTGTTGAACTTAAGGCACACGCACTAAGTGCAACGAGAGGAAGTAAGTTTTTAATTTTCATAACCATATTTTATGTGACACGCTGAATACCACATTATAGCAAAGACGGTTAATTTGTTAATTATTTATTGTGATAAACAGCGTACTAGCATGTGGCTAATACACTGTTTAAAGAAGATTTAAGCTTTATTACGACGTAAACAAATAACCGCAATAGCGGTAAAAGCTAAAATAAAGCAGTAGTAAGATGAGGTTGATACTTCCCACGGGCTAATTTTAAATGTAGCACCAAGCAGAAGTGCTTGTGCGCCGTAAGGTAAAGACCCTTGGGTAACACAGGCAAAAATATCTAATAAACTGGCAGAACGTTTACCACTAATTTCGCCATCGTCAGCTAGCTTTTTAGCAATAGGGCCAGTCACAATAATAGACACTGTGTTGTTAGCAATACACATATTGCTGGTTAGCACTAATGCAGCTATCCCTAACTGATCCGCTACCTTGCGATGCCATTTTGCAATGACCTTAGTGATTGCTTGAATTTTTTGCGCGATGTAGTCGAGGCCGCCATTAATACGAATAAACTCAGAGAGGCCACCAATAAACATAGAGAGCAAAAATATTTCCTGCATGTCGCTAAAACCTTGGTAAATATCTTTTACAAAGCTGGCGCCTTCATAGCTTCCAGTAAAGCCCATCAATGCGGCGAAAACAATACCGCTTAACAGTACTACAAATACATTAAAGCCCATTACTGCCAGTACTAAAATAAAGGCATAAGGAAGTACTAATAAAATATCGTAGTCTTTGGTATCAACTACTTGTGCTGCAGGCGTTAAAAACAATAGTAATGCAATAGTAAGGATAGCGGCCGGAACAGCAATTTTAAGATTTTCTTTAAACTTATCTTTCATTTCACAGCCTTGCGTGCGGGTAGCTGCAATCGTAGTGTCGGAAATTATTGATAGGTTATCACCAAACATGGCGCCAGATACAATGGTACCGGCCATTAATGCGGGATCAATCCCTGTTTTCATTGATACTGCATAAGCAATTGGGCCAATAGCACCGATAGTTCCCATTGACGTGCCCATCGCAGTAGAGATAACCGCTGCAATTAAAAACAAACCAGGCAGAAGTAATGAAGGGGGAATAAGAGAGAGACCAGCATTAACAACCGCGTCAACGCCACCGGTTGCCCCTGCAACCGCAGAAAAAGCACCTGCTAATAAATAGATAAGGCACATGGTAATAATATTGTTATTACCCACGCCTTTAATAAAGGTTTCTACACTCTGATTAATACTGGCTTTGTTTAAGATAAAGGCTAAAACAATCGCAGGTAAAATAGCGACCGGTGCTGGGAGTTGATAAAATGCATAATCAACCCCTTGAGATTGCAAATATAAGCCTGAGCCTAAAAAAATAGCAACAAAGGTGAGTAGGGGTAGCAAAGAAAATCTTGCTTTATTTTTATCAAATGATGGCTGCATCATAATCCTCATTAATTATTCATAGCAATCGAAACCGATTGATATACTTAACAGCCAAAGCATCCCTCTTTTAGCTGAATTTAGTTGTTTGTTTTACTATCTAACCAGATAAGTAACTCAACAGCGCCCGCAAGCCAAAGACCAAATCGGCGCAAAAAAAGAAGTTTAAATGTATAGATGGCTAAATGCAAAGACTATCTGTTATTATTATTATTAAAATAATCGAAGCTTTTTTATAAGCTTTCCTGACTATTACATGAGTTTTAGATAAAATCTAGCTAACTAAAAAATACATAGGTTGTAAAAGATGAATCGAGTAGGTGTGTTTGGTGCGAATGGCCGTATGGGGCTGGCACTTTTAGAAGCAGCAACAATCAATAAAAATTCACAATTAGCGGCGGCCTATGTACGCAGTGAGTCTGAGTTAGTGGGTCTATCGGTTAATCAACTTAATAGTGCAGCAGCTAAAGACATTCACTTTAGCAGTGAGCAACAGGTTGAAAATGTAGATGTGCTAATAGACTTTACTCTTCCGCAAGGCATGAGAAATCACTTAAAAACAGCTGTTGAGAAAAAAACACCTATGGTAATTGGCACCACTGGCTTAACTCATGATGATATGGCTCTATTAACAGATGCCGCTAAACATATCCCGATCGTATTTGCGCGTAATTATAGCGTGGGCGTAAATTTACTGCTTAACTTAGTGCAAACAGCAGCGACAAAATTAGGCGATGATTTAGATATTGAAATTTTTGAAGCGCATCATCGTCATAAAATCGATGCGCCATCGGGTACAGCATTAGCTATTGGCGAGTCGATTGCACAGGCTAAAGGGTGGGATCATGATGAGGTTGCTGTTTATGATCGTAACAACATAGAGCAGGCCAAATCACAAAATGAAATTGGCTATTCGGTGCTAAGAGGCGGCGATATAGTAGGTGAACACACGGCCTACTTCGCTACAATGGGCGAAAGACTTGAATTAACCCATAAAGCAAGTTCGCGAATGACCTTCGCGCTAGGTGCTATAAGAGCTGCGCAGTGGTTGAAAAATAAACCTGCAGGACTTTATGATATGCAAGATGTGCTAGATTTAAAGTAGTTAAGTTCCTTTTTTAACGCTTTGAGGTGGTTTTTTGGTATAACCACTTATTTATTGCAATTTACTAATTAGCGTTAGACCTAAAAGCCAACTTCATGTAGAATACAGCCAATTTGCCAAAAATTACTAAATGCGTGTTTCCAATTATACTCATATGGTTAGCAAAACCGGGGTTTGTGTGGGAATAAAAAGAGTTTTAGGCAAGAAAAATGAATGAAGGTTTAGTGGTTTACATCGGCATCATTTAAGACTGCGTAAAACAATTTAAGCTCACAGGAATCAGGTTTTGACCAATTATTTGGGTATTGGCGGGGTGTTAAGCAATTTGCTTACTCCCGTTTTTTACTGTTAGGAGGTTTAACTTGACTAAATCCGCTCTGTTAGTCCTAGAAGACGGCACAGTGTTTCGCGGTACTGCAATCGGCGCTGACGGCATGTCAGTCGGTGAAGTAGTATTCAATACGTCTATGACTGGTTATCAAGAAATTTTGACTGATCCATCGTACGCGGAACAAATCGTAACTTTGACGTACCCACATATCGGTAATACGGGTACCAACAGCGAAGACGAAGAAGCGAGTCACATTTGGGCGAAAGGCCTAGTGATCCGTGATTTGCCACTGCTAGCAAGTAATTTTCGTAACGAGCAATCGTTAGATGATTACTTAAAAGAACGTAATATTTTAGGTATTGCGGACATCGACACCAGAAAACTAACCCGTATTTTGCGTGACAAAGGCGCACAAAATGGCTGTATTGTTGCTGGTGACGAACTAGACGAGAAAAAAGCGCTCGAAGCCGCGCAAGCCTTCCCAGGCTTAAAAGGTATGGATTTAGCAAAAGTTGTCTCAACCAAGGAAAATTTTGAGTGGCGCGAATCAAGCTGGACATTAGGCGAGGGGTTTAAAACCTTACACGCTGATGATGAAAAGTTTCATGTTGTTGCCTACGACTTCGGTGTTAAACGTAACATTTTACGTATGCTTGTTGATCGTGGTTGTAAACTGACCGTTGTCCCAGCACAAACCTCTGCCGCTGACGTACTAGCCTTAAACCCAGATGGTATTTTCTTATCAAACGGCCCTGGCGATCCTGAGCCATGTACTTATGCCATTGATGCAATTAAAACCTTTTTAGAAACCGACACGCCAATTTTTGGTATTTGTTTAGGGCATCAACTACTAGCACTTGCCTCAGGTGCTAAAACAGTAAAAATGAAGTTTGGCCACCATGGTGGTAACCACCCAGTTAAAGATCTTGACCGCGATGTTGTAATGATCACTGCACAAAACCACGGTTTTGCTGCAGATGAAGCCACATTACCAGATAACTTACGTGCTACGCACAAATCGTTATTTGACGGTACATTACAAGGTATTCACCGTACAGATAAACCAGCGTTTAGCTTCCAAGGTCATCCTGAAGCAAGTCCTGGTCCGCACGATGCAGCCCCATTATTTGACCACTTCATCGACTTGATGCAAGCGCGTAACCACTAATTTAACCGGAGTAATAATGCCAAAACGTACCGATATAAAAAGCATTCTTATCTTAGGCGCAGGCCCAATTGTAATTGGTCAAGCTTGTGAATTTGACTACTCTGGTGCTCAAGCGTGTAAAGCACTAAGAGAAGAAGGCTATAGAGTTATATTAGTTAACTCAAACCCAGCCACTATCATGACTGATCCAGAAATGGCCGATGCAACATACATCGAACCAATTCACTGGGAAGTGGTAGAAAAAATTATTGAAAAAGAAAAGCCAGATGCTGTACTGCCTACAATGGGTGGTCAAACGGCATTAAACTGTGCGCTTGATTTAGATAAGCACGGTGTATTGGCAAAGCATGGTGTTGAGCTTATTGGCGCAACAGCCGATGCAATCGATAAAGCAGAAAACCGTGAGCGTTTTGATGTTGCTATGCGTAACATCGGCCTTGAATGTCCACGTGCTGAAATTGCCCATTCAATGGATGAAGCTCGCGATACTATGAGCCGAATCGGCTTACCGTGTATTATTCGCCCTTCTTTCACAATGGGCGGCACCGGTGGCGGTGTGGCTTACAACATGGAAGAGTTTGAAGAAATTTGTGAGCGCGGTTTAGACCTTTCTCCAACCAGCGAGTTATTAATTGATGAATCGTTAATTGGTTGGAAAGAATACGAAATGGAAGTTGTTCGTGACAAAAAAGACAACTGCATCATCGTTTGTTCTATTGAAAACTTTGACCCAATGGGTGTGCACACAGGTGACTCAATCACGGTTGCACCAGCACAAACATTAACCGACAAAGAATACCAAATTATGCGTAATGCCTCTATGGCCGTATTGCGTGAAATTGGTGTTGAAACCGGCGGTTCAAACGTACAATTTGGTGTAAATCCAGTTGATGGCCGTATGGTTATCATCGAGATGAACCCGCGTGTATCACGTTCATCAGCGCTTGCATCTAAAGCAACAGGCTTCCCGATTGCTAAAATCGCAGCTAAGCTTGCTGTAGGTTACACGTTAGACGAGTTACAGAATGATATTACTGGCGGTAAAACACCAGCATCGTTTGAGCCTTCAATCGATTACGTTGTAACAAAAATTCCTCGCTTTAACTTTGAAAAATTTGCCGGTGCAAACGACCGTTTAACAACGCAAATGAAATCAGTGGGCGAAGTAATGGCGATTGGTCGTAACCAACAAGAGTCATTGCAAAAAGCATTACGTGGTTTAGAAGTAGGCGCAACGGGCTTTAACCCAATTGTGGCGCTTGACGACCCGAAAGCAAAAGAAAAAATCATTCGTGAATTACGTGAGCCTGGTGCAGAGCGTATTTGGTACATTGCCGATGCGATGCGCCATGGAATGAGCGTTGAAGATGTGTTCGAACTGACTAAGATTGACCCTTGGTACTTAGTACAAATTGAAGACATCCTAAAAGATGAAGCTAAAATTTCAGAAGTCGGTATGGCCGGCTTAAATGCAGACTTCTTGCGTAAACTTAAACGCAAAGGCTTTGCAGATCCGCGTATTGCAGAAATTGCCGGTGTGTCAGAAGCTGAAATCCGTAAAAAGCGTCATCAACTCAATATTGTACCTGTGTACAAACGCGTTGATACGTGCGCTGCCGAATTTAGCTCAGATACAGCTTACATGTACTCATCTTACGATGAAGAATGTGAAGCGAATGCATCTGACCGTGATAAAATCATGGTGATTGGTGGCGGTCCTAACCGTATCGGCCAAGGTATTGAATTTGACTACTGTTGTGTTCATGCTGCGCTTGCGCTTCGTGAAGACGGTTACGAAACTATTATGGTTAACTGTAACCCTGAAACGGTATCTACCGATTACGATACGTCAGACCGTTTATACTTCGAACCAATTACCCTAGAAGACGTGCTTGAAATTGTACGTGTTGAAAAGCCAAAAGGCGTTATCGTGCAGTACGGTGGTCAAACACCACTTAAACTAGCGCGCGAGCTTGAAGCTAACGGCGTGCCTGTAATTGGTACTTCACCTGATGCAATTGACCGTGCAGAAGACCGTGAGCGTTTCCAACAACTTGTTGAGCGTTTAGACTTACTGCAGCCAGAAAATGCGACGGTTACCTCTACTGAAGAAGCACTACTTAAATCAGTTGAAATTGGTTTCCCACTGGTAGTACGTCCTTCGTACGTATTAGGTGGTCGTGCGATGGAAATTGTATACGATGAGCAAGACTTACGTCGTTACATGACCGAAGCCGTATCTGCATCAAATGAAGCACCAGTATTACTAGACCGTTTCTTAGATAACGCGATAGAAGTTGACGTTGACGCAATTTGCGACGGCGAGCAAGTGATTATTGGCGGCATCATGGAGCATATTGAACAAGCAGGCGTTCACTCTGGTGACTCAGCATGTTCATTACCAGCTCACTCGCTAACGCAAGAAGTGCAAGATGTGATGCGTAAGCAAGTAACTGATATGGCACTTGAACTTGGCGTAGTTGGTTTGATGAATACGCAGTTTGCGGTTAAAGATGGCAAAGTGTATCTAATCGAAGTAAACCCACGTGCAGCACGTACAGTTCCATTTGTATCTAAAGCAACGGGTGTAGCACTTGCAAAAGTAGCGGCGCGTTGTATGGCGGGTCAATCTTTAGCAAGCCAAGGCATTACTAAAGAAGTGATTCCACCTTACTACAGCGTAAAAGAAGTGGTATTGCCATTTGCTAAGTTCCAAGGTGTGGATCCTATCCGTGGACCTGAAATGCGCTCAACGGGTGAAGTAATGGGTGTTGGTGATACTTTCGCCGAAGCGTTTGCAAAAGCACAATTAGGTGCAAGCAACACTTTACCACGTGGTGGTCGCGCGTTACTATCTGTACGTAATAGCGATAAGCCACGTATTGTAGAACTAGCAAAAACTATGACAGACCTTGGTTTTGAGCTAGACGCAACAGGTGGGACAGCTGCTGCACTTGAAGATGCTGGAATTACGGTTCGCCGTGTAAATAAAGTATACGAAGGTCGTCCGCACATTCTTGATAGAATCAAAAATGGCGAGTATAGCTATATCGTTAATACCACCGAAGGTCGCCAAGCGATTGAAGATTCGAAGGTGTTACGTCGTGGTGCATTGCAGCACAAAACCAATTATACTACGACATTGAATGCGGCATTTGCTAACTGTACTGCTAACCAAGCAGATGACCGCAGTAAAGTGACGTCTGTTCAAGAACTACACCTGCGATTGAACTAAGGAAATGTGCCAAGGCCATAACCATGGCCTTGGGATTAAGTGAGAAAAGTATGCAATCAATTCCAATGACAGTTCGTGGCGCAAAATTATTGCGCGATGAGCTTAACGAATTAAAAACTGTTACCCGTCCAAAAATTGTATCTGATATTGCTGATGCACGTGAACACGGTGACTTAAAAGAAAATGCTGAGTATCACGCTGCGCGTGAGCAACAGGGTTTTTGTGAAGGCCGTATTCAAGAAATTGAAGCAAAACTTTCAAACATGCAGATGATTGACGTAACAAAGATGCCTAATACAGGTAAAGTGATTTTTGGTACTACAGTAACCATCGTTAATGTTGAAACCGACGCTGAAGTTAAATATCAGATTGTTGGCGATGATGAAGCAGATATTAAAAGTAATTTAATTTCTGTTAATTCACCAATTGCTCGCGGCTTAATTGGTAAACAAGCGGATGACGCTGTGATTATCAAAACGCCAAAAGGTGATGTAGAGTACGAAATCATTGAGGTTGAGTATATTTAATTAGTTAACTCACTTTAACGTTTTATAAAAACCAGTGCTTAGTAATAAGCACTGGTTTTTTTATGCTTGATTTTTATATTTGGTTTAGAATCGGTTGAATATTATTCATTGTTTGTAAATGTAGGCTATGTTGTTATGGTAGTAACCTATTCTTCAATAAGGAAATAATATGGCAAATATACTGTATCCGGCACCTTTAACAGTGGGATCTAAAATCGCCGTGTGTTCTTTATCAGCGGGGATCAAATCAAAATACCATCCACGGTTAGATATTGTCATTAATGGCTTAAAACATCGAGGTTATCAGATTGTTGAGGGGGAGTTTTTACGTCAAAACGAGCCGCGAACTCAACTTACAGCTAAGCAGCATGCCAAGCAATTAATGGACTTTTTATTAGATGATGAAATAGATGCGATCATGCCGCCAATGGGCGGAGAGCTGGCAATGGAAATATTGCCGTTACTTGATTTTAGCGCAATTAAAAACGCTAAACCTAAATGGTTAGTGGGCTATTCAGATGTCAGTACGATTGCTTGTGCACTGACAGCAAAATGTAATTGGGCAACACTGCATAGTGCTAATTTAATTCAATTACACCCTGATGAAAAAGACCCGTATTGTTTACAAATTTTTGAAAGCCTAAGCTATGAGGCTAGCAGTGAGTTTGAGCAAGCCCCCTCGACTAACCATCAACATAGCAAGCCTGATTACGCACAAAACCCGAATGCATTATTTGATCACAGCGTTCCCACACAATGGCAATGTTTAAATTACACCGATAAGCGCAGTATTGAAATGTCAGGGCGGTTGTTTGGTGGGTGTCTTGATACGGTTGGGCTGTTGCTTGATTCGCCTTTTTTAGCACTGCATGAGTTTAAAAAGCATAATGCCTCGCAAGGTATTGTGCTTTATTTAGAAAGCGCAGAGCTCACGCCAGCGACCGTTGCAAGGTTTTTATTGTCACTTAAATTAGCGGGCATGTTTGATGATATAAACGGGGTGATTATTGGTCGTCATGTGACCTTACAAGGGCAAGATCCAGGGTTTGATTATCGCCAAGGCTTAAATGCCGCTTTTGGTGGGTGTTTATTTCCGGTGATCATAGATGCCGATATTGGCCACATTCCTCCTAATTTAAACTTAGTTAATGGTGCATTATGCACTGTTACCGCAGATGTTGAACAAGGCAAAGTGCTCAGTGCATCTGTGGTCACAAAACTAGCCTAGTAATAATAAACTGCTCACTTACTATTTAAAGTGAGCAGTTATGACTTATAAAACCTGAATAATTTGTTCTTTGCTTAAACGTGATTTTGGCAGCTTAGCATTGTAGTCTTCTTCAGCGTCATGGTAGCCCAGCGCAAGTGCGACATCACAGATGTAGCCGTCTAATTCGCTTGCGAACTCCTCACCAATCAGTTGTGCATCAACGCCTTCCATCGGGGTGGTATCAATTCCTAAGCGTGCTGCTGCATGCATAGTATTGCCTAAAGCAATGTAGGTTTGTGCTTTAGTCCAGGCGGCATTATTACCCTGCTCATCGGTATTTAAATCCACAAACGCAAAGGCGCCAAAAGCTTGCTCGCGGTTTTCTGTTTGAGTTCGGCCATTTTTTACATCAGCATCAATTACTTGGCCATAGTTTTCACGGGTATATTGCGGATTATGAGCGAATAAAATAATGTGTGATGCCGCTTTAATGTGTGGCTGATTAAATTGAAACTTATTAGCAAAGGTACTGTGCATACGCTCTTTTGCGGCATCAGATTCAATCACAATAAATTTCCAAGGCTGTGAATTAATTGACGAAGGAGAAAGACGCATAGCACTATACAATACCACTAAATCGTCTTGAGAAATGCGCTTTGTAGCATCATAACGTTTAGCGGTGTGGCGGCTTTCAAGATCGCGAATAATAGGGTGAGTCATAGTCTCTCCATAATAAAAAAGGGCTGATAAATAGTGTTCATTGAGTGTATGAACAGCATAATACAATTTGCTTTATTTAAAATAAACAGCATAATTATTGAATCATTATCAAATAAATTTAGATAATATGCAGATTGATGATTTAAAGCTGATATTAAAAGTCGCTGAATTTAAAAGTATTACTTTAGCTGCTGCCAAACTTGATATGCGTACAGCAACGGCAAGTGCTGCTATCAAACGTGTTGAAGCCGCCTTAGGCGTTGACCTATTTGTACGTACAACACGCCATCTAAGGCTTTCAGTTGCTGGAGAGCGATATATACCACAATGCGAGCAAGCTTTAGCTGTGCTTGAAAACGCTCGGCAAAACTTAAAAGGGGAGCATGATGAAATCGAAGGTGAACTGAGAGTCGCGTTATCGTCTGACTTAGGTCGCAACTTAGTGATCCCTTGGATTGATGAAATCATGGATAAGTACCCAAGTGTGAGCTTGCGTACGCACATTAGCGATAGCAATATCGATTTTTTTCGTGACTCGGTTGATATAGCACTACGTTATGGCTCACCGAGTGACGCTAATGTGTATGGGTTTAAAATTTGTAATGTGCCTCGTTTACTGTGCGCTACAAAAGACTATGTACAACAATTTGGCAGCCCACAGCACCCTGATGATTTAGCGCAGCATCACGGATTATTTTACCAGCTGCAAGATATTATAAATAATGTGTGGGAGTTTACCGATGGCCAAAAAAAATACAAAGTAAAAATGCAGGGCAGACGTGCCTCAAATGATGGCGATTTAGTCAGGCGTTGGTGTGTTGCAGGTAAAGGTTTAGCGGTTAAATCAGCGTTAGATATTGCAGATGATTTGCTAAATGATCACGTGATCACGCTGATGCCTAGTTATCAACACACCTGTGGTGAACTTTGGTTAATATGCCCAAGCCGCCAATCCATTACGCCAGCAGTGAGATTGCTAAGAGATGTGTGCAGAGAAAAAGCTACTCGTTTGTTACAACAGTTAGTTGATAAAGGTGTTTTAGCAAAAAGTGCACTTGAATGATGTTTTTCCAGCCAAGTGCATGTTGATTTAAAGTTTGCTGCTGAGTGTTTTAATTGCCTGGGATGCATTTTCACTCGTAGGGTCGAGCTCTAAAGTTTGTCGATAAAACTCAAGTGACTTTGCAATGTTACCATCAGCTAAATATGCTTCCGCTAAACTGTCGTGGGCATTCGCAGAGTCTGGATTTGTTTGCACATTGAGTTTAAATACAGCAATGGCTTCTTTTATCATCTTCATTTCGAGTAGTTCATAGCCAAAATAATTAATTGAGCGCTCGCGAGGAGTATCGCCACTAGAGACCAATTCTGCGTATTTCTTATTTAACTCACTAATGCCACCACTTTTTATTGCCTGAAACAACATGCTATCAACATTTTCGGTTGCTACCTCGTAAGATTTACCATAAACAATATTGGTTAAGCCTTTCGTCATAGGTGTGAGCGGAGCTCCGCCAGTGTTATTTAAAATCACGATAAGTAGCTGATCTTCCAATATACGACTAATAAATGCATTAAATCCATCTATACCTCCACCATGTTGTACTTGTGTTAGTGGTTTGCCATATTTATAACCACTTAATTGATTAACTTCCCAGCCAAATGCGTAATTACGCTGCTGCGTTACGGTATACATTTGCTTTTTTAGCTCTTCATTTATTAGCTTATTTGTATAAAGTGCTTGGTCCCATTTTACGAGATCGCGGGCGGTTGAATAGAGAGACCCCGCGGCATAGGGAATAGACATATCTAGATAATCGGCTTTAGTGTAACCGTCTAAGTTATTGTTATAACCAGATGCACGTTGCTTGAGCAGCTTTTCATGAGAGTCATAACCGCTGTTGTGCATATTCAGCGGGGTAAAAATGTTCTGCTGCAGTACGTCTTGGTATGTTTGTTGAGTGACCTTTTCAATCACGGCACCTAAAATAAAGTAGCCTGAATTGCTGTAGCGAAATTGTGTACCGGGCTCAAATAATAAATCATCACTACATAACAGCGTTATAAACTCATCAACGCTGTAAGGGTTGCGGCTGTAATCATCTCTAAATGCTTTTGCATGAGTATAATTACTTAGGCCTGAAGTATGGTTAAGGATTTGGCGAATGGTAATTTTATCGCCAATATCTTTACGATAGCCGGGTAGGTAAGTGCTTAAAGGGGCATCGAGCTGTATTTTGTTTTGTTGAACCAATTGTAGAATGAGTAGGGCTGTAAATTGCTTTGTAATAGAGCCTATTCGAAACTTGGTCTGTGATGTGTTTTTAATATCCCATTCAAAGTTTGCGTAACCATAGCTTTTTTCAAAAATAACTTCGCCGTGTTTGGCAACTAACACGTTACCATTAAATTGTTTTAACTCATGAAAGCCTTGTATGAAAGAGTCAATTTCTGTGGCTTTATTAGCGGCTAAGCTTATTGTAGATATAAAAAGTACACTCATAGCTAATAATTGAGTTAGCCAAACTCTAGTCTTGTGACTCATAATTTTCCTTAATTATTATTGTTTGTTTTAAAATCAATTTTTAGCGTGGTTAGTATGAAAAGTAAACTTATTTCGTGTTGCACTTTTGTGTTCAGCTTGTTTATTTTTTTATTTTTTGCAATAAAAAGCCCGAGTTGTAAATAGCTCGGGCTTGTTGGTTGGGATAACAAATTTATTAGTGAGAAGGGGTGGTTTTATCTTCCATTATGGTATTACTCAGTTTCGTATCCGAAGTCGACTCTTTACCTCGGAATTTACGTATCACTCGTTTCAAATCTTCAAGCGCAACGTACTGACACGGTATAAGAATAAGCGTAATTACTGTGGCAAACAGCACACCAAAGGCGAGTGATACGGCCATAGGTATTACAATTTTTGCTTGTAAACTGGTTTCCATAATAATGGGCATTACGCCAATAAAAGTAGTAACAGAGGTTAGTAATATCGCTCTAAAGCGACGCGCTCCGGCTTGCATTACCGCTTCTTTTATTGCCACACCTTCTGCACGGGCTTTGTTTACAAAATCCACCATAACAAGTGAATCATTAACCACTATACCGGCTACAGCGATAATGCCGAACATTGATAATCCGCTCATGGTCATACCTAAAGCCATATGACCGAACATAGCACCCACAACACCAAATGGGATCACCGACATAATAATCAGTGGCTGAGAATATGAGCGAAGCGGGATGGCCAGTAGCGCAAAAATAATCATTAATGAGATTGCAAAATCACGTAGTTGTTCATTCGCACTTTCCATCTCTTCTTGAATACGCCCAGCCACATTACTTTTTACACCAGGGTAGTTTTTAAGAAGTGCAGGTAAGTAAACATCACGAATTTCTTGTGCAATGGCAAATGGCTCTACTTCGTCGCTATTGACCGCAGCCCATACATTAACAGTACGATTTGAGTTTTCACGTCTGATACTGCTTACGCCGTCAACTAGCTTGACTATAGCTATTTCACTCAAAGAAACTTCAGCGCCCGCAGGAGTGATAATACGCGTATCTTGAATGTTGCTAATAGAGTTGCGCTCGCTTTGCGGGTAGCGAATCATTACTTTGATTTCTTCACCTTCACGTAAAATACGCTGTGCTTCAAGGCCGTAATAACTAAAACTAACTTGAGAAGCCACATCAGCAAGGGTTAAGCCCATACTGTAAGCAAGTGGTTTTAAATCAAGTTGTACTTCGTCGGTGGCACTTTGCAGTGAGTCATTTACATCACCCACGCCTTCCATACTTTGTAACTTAGCTTTTAGTTTGCTAGATACTTCTTTTAACTCGTCGGCATTTTTTCCTTCGAGTCTAAAGCTAACGTCGCCATCATCACGACCACCACCAAAAATACTATCTTGAATAGTGAGTGTTTTAAGCCCCGGTAGCGGTGGCATTTTTTCACGCCACATAGTGCTTAGCTCAAAGGTATCGATTGGGCGTAAGTGAGGCTCTACTAAAATGGCCATAATACTCGCATTAGTACGACCACGCAGACTAACAGACAAGTCACGGATCATAGATTGGCCATACTGCTGCTCTAGTTCTTTGTCGACGCTCAGTAATACATTTTCTATTTTACGCGCTGTTTCAAGCGTGGCTTGCTCAGAAGAGGCAAGGTTCATTTCTAGCGATATACGCGGAAAATCATGCGGAATTTTAGGGTTTGGTACAAATTTAACCATTCCACCGGCAAAGAGTCCTGCACTGATAATTAAAATACATAAAAAGCCAATAATCACGGTATAGCGATAATGGATACAACGACCGATAAATGGAGTGTAATAATGTTCAACAAAATGCTTTAAGCCACTATCAACTGCATTACGTAATTTATGTAATGGGTTTTTAGGATTAGGCTTACGCGGGTTCATTGCTGCGATGTGTGCAGGTAAAATTAGTTTTGATTCAATCAGTGAAAAAATTAAGCATAAAATAATCACTACACCAATTGCTTTCGAAAACGCAGCGCTCGGCCCTGAAGCCATTGCTTGAGGTAAAAATGCAGCAATAGTGGTAAGTACACCAAAGGTCGCTGGCATGGCAACACGTTTTACACCACGAATAACGTTGTTAAGTGAGTGCCCATGTTTTTCAATTTCAGCACTGGCCGACTCACCTACAACAATGGCATCATCAACCACAATCCCCAAAACAATAATAAAGGCAAACAAAGACACCATATTAATAGTAATGTCCAAAAAGCCGATAGGCATAAATAAGAATGCCCCTAAGAAAGACACTGGGAGGCCCATCATTACCCAAAACGCTAACCTAAGTGGTAAAAACAGCGCTAATACCAGCATAACTAAAATACCGCCCCACACCATATTGTCGACCATCATGTCGAGGCGACCTTCAAGGTAGTAGGTTAAATCAACGATGGGTGATAACTTAACGCCTGCAGGAAGTTGATCGGCTTTGTCTGCTAGGTACTTTTTAAGGACTTTAGCAACAACGGTAATGTCTTGATCTTTTGAGGCATCAATTTCAAACGACAGTGAATTTTTGCCATTGTATTTAGAATATAGCAAGCCTTCTTCAAAGCCATCATTAATGGTGGCTACATCGCCTAATTTAATTTGAGCACCGTCTGGTAATGTAATTAGCGGTAACTTTTCAAATTCACCGCCACGATAGGCTTGCTTTTCGACACGCATCGAAATGTAGCCAGTATCAGAGCGAATTTGCCCCGCCGACATATTAGTAGAAAAGCTTTGTACCGCATTAGATACATCTCTAAACGTGAGTCCGTATTCGCGAAGTTTATCAGGGCTAATTTCAATACCAATTTCGTAGTCTAAGCCACTGTAAAAATCAACTAGGTTTACATGAGGAAGGTTTTGCAATTCATCTTTAATATCATTGCCAAGTTCTTTTAACTGGTAATAACTCATATCACCATAAAGCGCGAGTATCATTACTTCTTGTTGAAATTTTTCACGCTGAACAACAGGGCGTTCCATACCTGCAGGAAACGTATTAATTGAATCTACTTGCGCTTTTATTTCATCTAGCGCTTCTTTGGCGTCATATTTTTCTTCAATCTCAACCCAGGCTTGTGCATAGCCTCGATTAGAGTAAGTGATTAGACGTTTAATACCTTCGGTACCTTCAAGGTTTTCTTCAATTTTTATAGTAATGCCTTCTTCCACTTCTTGTGGTGCGGCACCAGGATAAATAGCTTGTATACTTACCCAGTTACTCTCAAATTGAGGGAATGCTTGCTTACGAATTGTCAGCGCGGTTAATAACCCACCAATCAAGACAAAAATCATGATTAGGTTAGCTGCAACGGGGTTACGCGCAAACCACGCAATTAACCCTTTTTCATCAGTTGTGGTCATCGTTTACTCTCCCTTTAATGCAAGTTGAGTAACGTCTGGTTTGGTCACAGTGTCTTCAATTTTTACTGCCATTCCTTCGGTAGGGTATTCTAGAGCAGAAGTTATCAGTTGCTCTCCCTCTGCTAAGCCTTGATTTGCGATGACCATGCCATCTTGTTCGCGAATAATATTGAGTGTTTTAAATGATAGAGTTAAATCATCGTTTAATACTGCAATTTTATTATTTTTAACCAGATGATGAGGAACAACAATAGCGCCATTAACGGCGCGGCCTTCAATTGTAGCGTTAATGTATGAGCCAAAACGAAGTGGCTGAACCCCTTCATACGGGGTTTGAAGCTGAGCAACCAAATAGCTCATACGGCTTTTCTGATCAATCACACCTTCACTTCGTACCACTTTAGCCTGCCATGTGGTTTCTTTCCCTGCATATTGCGCATTAAATTCAACTGTTGCACCTATGCCACTATTATTAAGGTATTGCAGCTCTTTATCGGCAACAGGTAAACGCACCTCGGCGACCTCAGTTGAACTAAGAGAGCCAAAGCTATTACCAGGATTAACTACCGAGCCTAAACTAATGCTGCGCTCGTTTATAATCGCATCGTAGGGAGCTTTAATATATGTGCGTTCTAAATTACGTTTAGCACGTTTTACACTTGCTTGTGCTGAGCGATATCGCGCCATTTTTTCAGCTAATTGCGGTTTACGTAAATACAGTGCTGATGCGGTGATATCACTTGAGTCTGCCTTAATGCGTTCCCATTCGGCTTTAGCAACATGCGCTTGTGCGCGTTCAATCTCAAGCGCTGAACTTGCTTGAGCAAGGCCTGCTTCTGCTTCAATTAAATCAGCTTCGTAATCATTTGGATCAATTCGTGCTAAAATGTCGCCTTGCTTTACAAAGGCACCTTCAACAAATTGTCCTGCAACTGAAATAACTTGGCCACTCACCTGAGCAATCAATTCGGTGCGGTCTTTTGGTTGTACAATACCGTACGACTTTACATCGAGGGTAATTGCATCAAGGTGAATTGGTTTTGCTGCAACCAAAGGACGCATGTCTTGGGGGGGCTTTTCTTCAGGTGGCTTTTTCATTGCAGAAAAGCCTGCTGCGAGGCCAATGCCACCAACAAGGACCGCGATCGGAAGTATTATTTGTTTTTTAGTCGCCACAGGGCATTCCTTCATAAATTGTGCTGATGGACTAATGATACGCAATAAAATGTTTACAGTGTATTTGAAGATGTAACAAGTCATTGCACAAGGCGGTTACAAATAGAACGAAATACGCTATTTATGTACAAAGCAGCAACAAAAAAATTGAAATTTATTACTGAGGTTAGAATGAAAACACAATCAATGGCGTGCCGTTTAGGCTGTGGAGCATGTTGTATTGCGCCGAGTATTAGCTCGCCAATTCCAGGTATGCCAAACGGTAAAAAGGCCGGAGAACGTTGCATTCAGCTGGATGAACGAAATTTATGTAAGCTATTTGGTGATGAGTCGCGCCCAAAAGTGTGCAGTGACTTTAGTGCCACGTTAGATGTATGCGGGACGACTAATGAACAAGCATTAACATTAATTACTGAATTAGAGCAATTAACCTAATTTATTGTATTAAATACACATATATTTACAATTAATACGCTTGAAAAGTGTTGATAACCTGAACTCCGGATAATAAATCCATCTCAAGCAGCTATTTTCAGCGCTAACTGCGTTGAATTTACTTGCAATAGGCTAGCTATTGACGCGTAATTTCGCCTTGTTTTCACTAAAAATCTCTAGCTTGAGAAAATAAACATAAATATCATTTTGATTCAATATGTTAGTAAATCTCTTAACCAGAGTTCAGGTTAGATACTTACTTTGTGTTTCTAAAAGTAGTACTGAGAGAGTGCAATTAAGTATCTACTAAGCATTGTCGCTAGTGTTACCTCATTTACTTCTCATTCACTTCTCTTTGCTCATACTATTTCAATTATGCATGTACACAGAGGAGGGGATTCTGCGCTTTTAGAATAGTTAGGGAGGGCTGAGAAATGAGGTTTCTGATTCAGCTTTCTACTAGTCTGTTTCTTATTTTAATTAAAAAAACAAGCTCAGCGTGGAGTAAGCCCTCGCTGAGCGATAAAGTTACCAGCTATACGTGGCACTTAGTGTATATTGCTCGCCACGACCTGGCGTACCTGGAATTTCTTCAAACGACTCATCCCATAAGTTATCAGCCGCAAGACTAATAAAGAAGTTAGGCACAGCTGGTGGAGTTATTTTTAACGTCAGCTGAGTAAATAACGCCTCGTCACCTGAACGGCGTAGCGCATTTCTATGCTGTTTACGCCATTCATTATCTACTCGAAATTCTAATACATTCGTCGGGTTCCAAATCGCACCGAGTGTTACACGATGATCAGGAAAGTTTAAGGCATAAAAGCTAGCATCAATATTTTCAGCGCCGTAGGTTTCTGTTTTATGTAAGTACGCATAGCTGGCAATAATTTCTGCGTTATCAAATTGCTTAGTGGCTAAAAATTCAAGGCCTGTGGTATCAATATCAACCGGCTGTGCAAATCGTGCTGAGCTTGAATCAAAGTTAAATGTCCAATCGGTTAGGTTGTTATCTTTACGATAAAAAAGCGCTGAATTAAGTTGCCAGCTTTGTTGCTCAAGCAATAAGCCCAGCTCTAAACTTTTGGTGGTTTCACGCTCAAGGTTAGCGTTACTTCTAAACAAACCACCTGACTCACTGCCACCAATGGCGGTGTAGCCTGCTACTTGGCTTGCTTCGGCATACGACAAGTACAGCGTACGCTCAGTGCCATCGTTATTTTGGGTATTGAAACTAACATCACCAATCAATGATAGCTCAGAGTCATCACGACTAGTGTTATCAAACGCAGCCCCTAAACGCACGGTTAGTTGCTGGTTGCTTGCTAGTGTTGTTGTGTATTCAGGCAATACACTAAGCTTAAAGTAGTTACGTGAAGTAAAGTTATTTTCAAGGGTGGTGGAGTCAATACTGTCTTCTATATATTGCGCCGAGTAATTAACCGCAACTGACTTTGTTTGCTCATGACGACCCGAAACAGCCAATGATTTTACTTGTGTTTCATGAAATGCTTGGAACGCGCTTGGGTTTTCTCTTGAATAAACATAATGGTCGTTATGCTTGCGGTAATAAGCCGATACTTCAAATTCACTGTTGGTAGCATAGGCTTGTTTATGGTTAAGCATCCATAATTGAGTTTCTAAGTCTTCGGTTTCATTGACACCAAATGGGGTATAAAGGTTTGGCCAACCAAAAAACTTTTCTTGTAAGCCGTAAAATAAATCAGTTTGTGAATCGCTCCCAGTTAACTGCACTCTGCCAGAAGTACGGGTAAAGTCATGATCGCCAAAATCAATTGAACCATCACTTTGTGAGTGCGAATATTCACCTTCAAAACCAATACGCCAATTAGCGTTTGCTTCAAGTGGAGTACTGACACCTGCATGAATTGTTTGTAAGTTAAAGTCATTTGAGCCTGCGCCCAAAGAGACACTGCCACCGGTTGTTATTGGTTTCCAAGCAAACGACACAGTACCTACGGAGCTATTCATGCCATAAAGTGCATTATCGGCTCCGGTTAATACGCTGGCACCCGTTAGCATTTGTGGTGCAATAGGAATTTCTGCAAAGTAGTGACCAGACTGCGGGTCGAGTAGAGTTGCACTGCCGACTCTAAAGCCGGTATTTTCAAAAATACCACCGCGTATCGTTACATCAGCTTGTGCTTCAGCCATATTGCGTGATTGCAAGTCAACACGCGGGTCGTACTCTAAATTTGAAATAGGTGAATCAAATGTACCAACGGGTAAGGTATTGGCAGTGGGTGACGCCTCAATTGTTATTTGTTCTATGGTTGCTGTTTCTTTACTCTGTTCTGCATAAGCAACAGTCGAAATACTGGCTAGTACAGCCGGTATAATAAGGTGCGGGGCACGATTCATATCATTATTCTCATTTTATGCAATGGCGCTAACAATTAAATACCTATCACTTTTTATCACATGATAAGGTAAGCTCACTAAGCTAGGGTGATTTTGGGCGCTATTGTACATTAATGATAAAAAACTGCATTTGATAATCAAACCTAGCGTTACAAAATAGTAACTCTGCATCCCATAAATTATTTACATTGGTCACTTTATTATGCAAACACAACAATCGAGTCATTCATTAAATCAGCACACACTTTATTTTGCTGGTGGTTGTTTATGGGGCGTGCAAGAGTTTATGAGGTATTTACCTGGAGTAGTGACTACTGAGGCGGGGCGTGCCAACGGCACGAGTAACACAACACAAGGTGAATACGATGGCTATGCCGAATGCGTTAAAGTAACCTTTGATGCCCAAGATGTAACATTAAATGAATTAATTGGCTATTTTTTTGAGATTATTGACCCATACAGTATCAATAAACAAGGTGACGATGTAGGCGAAAAATACCGTACCGCCATTTTTAGCCAAGAAAGTGATCATTTAAACATCGCCAGAGACTATATTAGCCAGCGTGATGATGCTGAAAAAATAGCGGTACAAGTAGCGCCACTGACTAATTATGTCCCTAGCGATCCCGACCATCAAGACCGTTTAACCAATCACCCTAATGATTATTGCCATATCCCAATTGATTTATTGCACAAGTATAAATAACAACTTCATTGGGGCGTATTTAAATAAAAAGTGCTGGTAACTAATGAAACTAATTTTTGCCTCGTTTGTACTTTTTTTTATTTTTATCAGGCTTTTTCTTTTTTCGCGGGAACATATCTCTAAAAAGATAGGGCACAGCTAAAAAAGTAGATCCCAGTTCCTAAGTAAAGAAAAAGGTAAAATAGATAAGTAAATGGCGACGCTGAAAAGAAATAAACGTCAGATTCGACCCGGTAATCTGTTGGGGTCAGAATATAGCCATCGTGTATAAATTTTATCGCAAATAAAATAGATAAAAGGCCTAAAGCCCAAAAGACTAAAGAGAATGCGATTTGGTTCAACAGCATTCTAATATTACTAATATTAGCGTGTTTTATTTTTTGCTTCTTTTTTGTTTTTTGATTATTTGACCGTTTCATGCTGACCAAAAAAAGTAATAATGATTGCCATTAGTATACCTACCAAGCCAATGCTTGAAAAAACCAGACTGTATTCACTCTTAATATTGAAGATATTTAATAGGCTGGTTATTAACAATAAAAAAATGCCAATAATTTTTATAATCGTGAGTGTTTTATTCAAACAAAACCATGTTTGACAAGAAGGGCATTGTTTTTCAATAAAAATACTATTTTTGTTAATATTTTTTATATCTTTAGCTGCAAAATTACTTTTACAATTTGGGCACGTTTCTTTCATTTTAATCCTTTAATTTATCTCACAACTTTAAACACAACGTTTACTAAACGTCTTATTGATTAAGCTTTATCCTTGTAACATGATTACTATAGCATTGAGCTATCACCTTGTTAATGTGTAACTTATTACTTTATAGGTAAACAGTCTTTAAGCCATAAAAAAGCCCGCAAACATGCGGGCTTTTAAATATCAATTAAAGTTTATTGCTGCGCTTTAGGCGGAAAGTTACTTAAAATATTGGCAACCGTTTCCTTAATAGCGGCTTCACGTTGTGATGGGGTTTGTTTTTTCTTTAAACGACCATCTTTAGCACCACGCCAAATTAATTGGTTTGACTCACGATCAATAATATCGATAACTAATGTGCCTACTTCATATTCGCGTGCGCTTATATCGTGGTTAAAGCCAGTGCCCCAGTAACCCCAACGTGCACCGTAGCCAACGTTAAAGCTATCAACTTCAAGCTCTTTATCTACACTTGCATGGTAGTTAACAAGTACATCAGCTTGCGCTACGTCAACCAATTGCATACCTAATTGTTGGCTTAGTTGGTTGTTTACCGCATTGCGAACGCGTTTTTCCATAAGCCCACTGATTTGGTAGTTATTCGTGTCTTTGGTTAGACTCGCGTTTTCTACCCAAGCAAACGTTTTGTAGTTACTAAAGTTTGCTGATTTATCGTAATCCCAATCGGGCGTTTGTGTACAGGCGGTTAGTAATGCCAGTGCTGCGACAATAAATATGTGTTTCATTCCGTTTGCTCCAATAAAGTGCGATTGTTTAAACTACCATGGGCGAGGTTAATTTAAAATCTTTAAAATAAGTGTAACTGGCTAAGATGAATAGCCAATTAATTCTTAGTCTAGCTGAGGAGCTTTATGTTCAACCTCAATCCAATCTTTTTCATCTACCCAGTTTTGTGCACCGTCTTTTACTGAACGAATTGGCACAATATAATCACAACTTATTTGCGGTTTAACCGAGGCAAATATTGGCACAAAGCCAAAGCTCAGGGCAGTTTCTATAATTGCCTTTTGGTTTTGCGGGTCGATATCAGCCGCTTCATCTATATAAATAGGTATACGGTATAAGTTTTGTTCCTGATCGCTTAATAAATAACGAATAAACAACATGCCACATAATAGTTTAATGGTGATACGCGTACCATTTGAGCCAGCCGAGTCTATCTTTTCAAAGTGCTCGGTTTCACCTGCACGGTTAACCACTTCAAAACGAATATCAAACAAATCGGTGAGGGTCAGACCTGCTTTGTCTGAGGCGAGTTTAATTAAATGATCTTTTGCCTCGTTTACCGCGCTCTCGCTGTAAGGTTCTTGGCTGAGTAAATCTAGGGTATCGCCTTGTTCAAATTGGTTAGAGGTACTGATAATAGTATCAATACTATCTACCAACATTTTGCGCGGGATAATATTAATTTTAAACGCTTGCAGGTTTGAGATGCGGTGCTGGCTAATGCCTTTATTAAAGCTATTCATTTCACGGCGTAAGCGGTCTAAATCTTCGCGCAGGCCTTTAATTGTAGCGGCCACTTCAGTGAGGGCAACGCGACCTTGTCGCTCAACTGCATCGCGCTCGTTATCAATGTTATGAAACGCGCTAATAAGCTTTTGATATTTACTAAACTCATCGTTTTCGTTATCAAACTTAGTGATACCGGCATTATAAATATGCATATAAGTATTACGTACATTTATATCGAAGTTCCGTAGCTCTTGGCAGTCCTTATTAAAGTGGTGAATTAAATCGCTTAAATTATCAAAATCGATTTTTATATCAATCATATAAGGCGTTACTTTACCACTGTATAAATCTAATGTGTGGTCAATACGCTCGGTTTTAACTTGGCGTAAGCGCTCTGTTTGACGATTAATTTGTGCCTGCTTAGATTTAATTAGTGAGCGTCTATCAGCAATTGAGCCACTGTTTTTTTGAATATCTTGTAGGTAATCGTCAACTTGTTCGCGCTCGGCTAAAAGCTGCTCTTTTAGCATTGCTTGGGCGTCAACCGACTGTTGCATCACTTCAAATTGCTCTAAGCGTTTAAGTGCGCTTTCTGCACTCATAAGCTCATCGTATAGCGCGTCTTTTTCTTTTTGCTTATCTGCAACATTGGCGGCCACTTCGCGTTGTTGTTTAAACTCTTTTAATGATTGCTCAAGCGCGGTTAACTGAGCGCTCAGTTGCTCTTTGTTTTCGCCGCTTTGCATTTGTACTGGTGAGAGCTTTTTAAGTTTAATACTGGCACCGGGTAGGGTGAGTACACCGCCTTTAACATTTTCGCTCAGCTGTGCTAAAAATTCACCAAAGGCGTCTTCGTCATCAATGGTTATATCGCCATTACTGGTGGTGGCAAAGGAGAGAAGATCGGGGTTTAATAGCCGCGATATTTCTTCTACCTCTTTCAGTGATAAGTCTTCACGCATACGAGTGAATAAATTAAATTCTAAGTTTTTAAGTTGTAACTTTAAGCTCTTAATTTGTTTTTGTGTTTCACCAATACGGTAATCAAGGGTGTGTAGGCTTTGCCCTTGAGCACTCGTAATAGAGTGTGACAACGACTCGTAGTCATTTTTTAACTGCGTTAGATTGGTTTTGAGAGTGGCTTTATTAACCAGCTCAAATTCACTTTTAAGGGCGTTGAAATCTAAAAACCATTGTTCAATTTGAGTTTGCTTGCGCTCTATATCGCGCGATTGTTGCACGTATAGCCCTTGCTTTTGTTCAAACTCGTGTTTTTCGTGCTCAATATCTTCAAGAGCGATGTTGAGCTCGCTTAGTTGCTCTTCTTGGTAAGCATCAAAATCAATCAGTGCTTGGTCAATTTTTGGTGCATAAGCGGCCAGTTTACCTTTAAGAACGGTTTGGTTTTCGAGCATAGATTCAAGGGCGGCTATGGGCTCTTGCATTGATTCTAGCGCTTTTAATTCACGTTTTGCGCGGTTTACTTTATCAAACGAACGGCGCCAAACCTCGTAAAAGTCGACCTTAGAATTTGACATATGTCGTTCAAACACACGCAACATAAAACGCTTAACGTCGTTTGCGCCTAATTTATGTAAATTAAGAATACGACGAAATATTTCTTTGTATATTGCAGAGTCTTGAACGTTGTTGAGGGGGATCATTTTTAAATTGATCTCACCGTCAAATTGCGTCGCTCCGCCTGTCAGTAGGGCGTTTAACTCTTGTGCTTTAAGCTCTATTGGGTTGTAACCTTGCTGCTTTAAGTGATTAAACAGCTTGGTAAACTTAATAATGGTATTGCCTTGGGTGTACTGGGCTAAATCAAGCTTACCTTGATAGCAAAAGTATTGGTGTGCATAACCGGCAATTTTACCTAAGCCGGCTACGCCAATGACGACTGAGCCATGGGGCAAATCGGCTTGCAATAAAATGTACGATTGATCTGATGAAAAATAAAACTTACGGGTTTCATCTAAATCGTGGCCATCCCACTCGGTTAGGCGTAAATCGTTAATTAGCGGAAATTGCAGTGCATTAATTACTGAGCTTTTACCTGTGTTGTTAGGGGCACAAATCGAGCTACTTTTATCCAGTGGGATCACACATTTTGCATAGCCTGCGGTATTTAGTAGGGCGAGTTTACTCAGTCCGTATAAATTTTTCATTGCTCGTCCTCACTAATAAAGGTCTCTTCGTTTACTTCCATTAAGGCATCAATATAGCGGTGAATAGGGGCTTGCAACATAAAGCCACCTTCTACCTCGCGGGCAAGGCCTAAACGTACCATGCGTAAATACACATCTTTGCGTAAGTCAGAACCCGAGAATATCTCAAGCTGATCAAATAAATGTTTATTAAGTTGCACCAAGGTTTGCATGAGCTCTAAATCGTTTGGCTCGTCAAATAATGCGCGCATTGGGTCTTTACCTGTATTGGCAAAATGCTCTATTAAAATGTAAATAGTGAGCGCTACAGCGCGGGAAATCTTACCCATGTTTGGGGTGCTTTCATCGCTGGCAAAATAATAAAAACCACGGCTATCGTGTTTTAACTCGTGGCCTAGTGCTGTAAATAAGGCAGTATAAGCGTCTATTTGTTGGTCAAGCTCTTGCCACATTACGGTGTCTTGTTCGCAAATGTGGTAACCGGCGACTAATTTTTTATTAATGGCTTGTAAGTGAGAAAGCTCATCTAAGTTTATATGGGTCATGGTGATTACTCGTGCTCGGCTTTATCAGCCTGAGGCTCTGAATTAAAGGGATATAAATTAAAGTGCTGGCCTGCAATGTTAACGCGAGCTTTTTTATCGCTTTGGCTAATTTCTAGGGTGTTATCGCTTACCAACTTTTGATACAAAAACAACATTTCATCGGCTTCAAGTTCAGGGTAGCTTTCGTCTAAAAATTGCAGCAAAGGCTGTGGTTTTTTACGCTGCTTTTTAAAGCGTTTGGTAAATTGCGCTTTTACATCGTGATAGTCAGGAATGTTTGGCGTGACAAACGCGGGCACATCATTTTGTTCTGGTAGCTGATATTCGTGGTGTTCAAACTCAGCTAAGCTTGCCATATAGGCAACAATATGACGCTGTTGACCCAATGAATACTTTTGCGCATCGCTTACAAAATGGGGTTGCACGGCGCTGAGCATATTATCCACCCCGTTTTTACGAATTAGCCCTAATACTTTTGCCGCTTGGCGGGTAATAAGGTTATTACGGCGCAACTCTTCACGCAGTGGCATTAGCATGTCGGCACTTTTACGTAAGCTTGTCCGGCCAACTAGATGCATTTCGAGAATACGAGTACGTAATTGCTCAAGCATACGTTTATCACTGTACGCCTTGCCTGAGCGTTCAATATGTTCTATTTGGGTGCTAATTTGTTGCTCAATTAGAGTAAAACAGGCATGAAAGTCGCCTCTAATATCCACCATTTCTAGCATGGGTTCTATATATTCATCAAACGCTTCTATGACGGCTTTGTAGCGCTTTTGCAGCGATTGCACCGCGTTATTTGATTTGGCTTGCTCAACAATATTTAAAATGGCGTTTTCGTTATGTAAAAACAGCTTAATTATTTTACGAACCCGATCATCCATAATGCGGCTAAAGCGACGTAAATCATCAAAATCTTCCATTTCACCGGCATTAGATAGCCGGTTACCTAAGCGAGCTAAATCATCAACCAATACACTAATTTCTTGTGCTAAGCCTAAATGTTCTTCTTGAAGTAAAAAGGTAGCAAAGTCCGCAATGGCACGGTTAATTTCTAGTTGTGACGATTTAGCCAATGGAATAATGATTTCTTGATTTAATAACCGATTGGTTTCTTTATAAATACGCTCATTATTCCACGTCGGTTGCTTTTGTTTTATGGCATTTTGTAAATCTTTAATACTAAAGTCGGCCATTTTAAAGCGTTTAAATAATAGCTCTAATACACCCCAATGCTCAGTGAGGGTATTAAGTAGCTTTTTAGCTGGGATCATAAGGCGTTACAACATCCTAGTATTCGTTATTTTATATTTCTTGAACTTATATGGTATTCGTTTTTGCGACGATTTAATAATAGTTTTTACACTCGCTTAGTGATAGTATCCGCGCCGAATATAGGCACATAGAGTGTGTACCTCTATTTTTTACATGGTTTCAATTTTTACTTAAACCCGAAGGTTGTTTAATATCATGGTTTCCTCGATTATCCTGACGCTGATAGCGATTGCATTCTTGCTTATCGTTATTGAGGATGTGATTCACGTAAACAAAGCCAAAACGACATTATTTTTTGGTACACTTTGTTGGATTATCTCCTTTATTTTTCCTCTTAATGGGCAAAGCCCTGAAACGATTCAAACCCTCCTTGACCACAATATTTTAGAAATTGCTTCCTTATGGCTGTTTTTAATGGCCGCAATGACCTTTGTTGCCTATTTAAACTCCAAAGGACTCATCGAAAATGTTGTGAACCGGATAATGCCAACCAGCATTAGTGAACGAAAGCTAATGTTTTTGGTAGGGTGTTTTGCATTTGTATTTTCATCTATCTCCGACAACGTAACAGCTACACTGATCTCCTTGGCTGTTATAATGTCATTAAAGCTTGAAGCCAAAAAACTAGTTAAGTACGCCACCTTAATTGTATTTGCAGTGAACTCAGGGGGTGTATCACTTATCACAGGTGATGTAACCACACTTATGATTTTCCTTGATGGTAAAGTAACAATTAGCAATTTATTACTGTTAATTGTGCCTGCATTATTAAGCGTATTATTACTGGCTACTTTATTATCAATTGGTATGAACAAGCAGTTAGAGTTTAAAAAGACTAAATTTAAACGCATTGAAAAAACCGACATTACTATCGCTGTTATTTTCTTCACTACCGTTATTTCTACCCTTACTTTAAGTGTTTTATATAGTGTGCCGCCGTTACTTACCTTTTTACTCGGCCTGTCTATTATGTTTTTAGTCGCACAATTTTTAATGCGCAAAAAAGATATCAATAAAGATATGATCGACTTTATACGTGACATAGAGTACGACACCTTACTGTTTTTCGTAGGTGTGTTATTACTTGTTGGCGCATTAAAAGAAGTGGGCGTGCTAAGCCAATTTACAAACCTGTATACAGTGATGGCGCCAGAGTACGCTAACTACTTAATGGGTATTTTATCGGCCGGTGTTGATAACGTGCCACTAACGGCTGCGTTACTAAAAGCCGACATTGTAATGAGTCAACAGCATTGGTTGTCGTTTACGTATGCAACCGGTGTGGGTGGTTCAATGCTGATCATTGGTTCGGCGGCTGGTATTATTGCTATGAGTAAGGTTAAAGAACTTACTTTTGCAAGTTACCTTCGTTTGTCGTTGTATTTGTTAGTGTGTTACACCTTTGGTTATGCTGGCTCTTACTTTATGGGTAGTTTTATTTGATTTTATAATAAAACGACTTGACAGCTACACGTCTAAACGATAACTTTCAAAGCCGCACTCTTAGTGCGGTTTTGTTTTATTAGCCACAGGTTAATAATACATTCAGAAGAGGTGCGATACTTAGGTACTTAATGTGAGGCAACGACAGCCTGCGACCATTAAGGAGGGAAGTACTCGCCGAGGAAAATAATGGGTCGTTACCATTGTTTTTCGGTTTATGGGGCTGAATCCTCAAAACTGTCACCAATTTAGGTGGAGAGCTTCTGGCAGTAGATTTTTCTTATCTTTATTTCCTGCCAAGTTCTTCTTGTTTTATTGCGGTTTGGATGCCGCGAAAGGAGACGAAATGACTACCCAATCAGTGCCACAAAGTTCACAGTGCACAAAATCAGATTACATTGTTGCCAAATTTGGCGGCACTAGCGTTGCTAACTTTGAGGCGATGAGCCGTTGTAGCGAAATCATTGTAAACGATAACAGCGTTCGAATTGTTGCAGTGAGCGCCAGCGCCGGTGTAACTAATCACTTGGTGGCACTTTGTAAAGCCGATATTGATGCCGCTGAACGTCAACAGCATGTTGACGGTGTACTTGCTATTCAGCAGGCAATTTTAACTGATCTGACCCTAGATGATGATTTAGCGCTTGGTTTTAATAACACTCTCGATGAATTTCAAACACTAGCACATCAAATACTGACAACAGAGCAACAACACGATGAGCTACTTAGCTTTGGCGAGCGTTTATCGTCGTATTTATTTACTCAAGTATTGCGCTTAAAGGGCTTAAATTCGCAGCGTTTTGATGTTCGCCAGGTGCTTAAAACCGATAGCCAATTTGGTAAAGCCACGCCTAATGTAGCCGCCACAGCGCTTGCAGCTAAAGAGCATTTAATTCCTTTACTAGAGAACAATGTAATTGTTACTCAGGGCTTTATTGGCAGCGATGAAAACAATGTAACCACCACACTAGGTCGCGGTGGCTCTGATTACAGTGCCGCCTTGTTAGCTGAAGCAATTAACGCTAAGAGTGTGCATATTTGGACCGACGTAGTGGGTATTTTTAGCACCGATCCTCGTTTGTGTGCTAAAGCCACACCTATTGCGCGTTTAAGCTTTGATGAAGCGGCAGAAATGGCCACTTTTGGCGCTAAAGTGCTGCATCCGGCTACAATTTTGCCAGCCAGTCGTAGCCATATAAATGTGTTTGTTGGCTCAAGCACAGAGCCAGAGCGTGGTGGCACCTGGATTGAACGTGAAAAATCGCAGCTACCTGGTATTCGTGCGGTCACGCAACGTAAAAACCAAATATTATTAACCCTTAAAAGCCCAGAAATGCTGTTAGCGAGTGGTTTTTTAGCTCGTATTTTTACTATTTTAAGTGAATGTAATATTTCGGTAGACCTGGTTACTACCTCTGAAATTAGTGTAGCTATTACCCTTGATGATGCGCCTAATGCATCACGCCCAGAGCTAGATCAAGAGTGCTTAGATAAACTTGCTGAGTTTTGCCATGTATCGGTTGAGAACAATTTAACCCTAGTAGCACTTATTGGGTCTGAAATTGTATTGCGTCAGCACGAAATGAATTTAATGCAGGTGTTGAGCGAATTTAACATTCGTCTTATTTGTCATGGTGCGAGTAAACACAACCTGTGCTTTTTAGTTGAGCAAAGTGAGTCTGATGCTGTGGTTCAAGCTATTCATAGCCGACTACTTGAAGGCGAGCTTGCTGCTTAACGCTTTCAATGAGATAAATAAGCACCGCCAGTCGGTGCTTTTTTTTGCCACAACGCTTATATCAAACTGCTCGTTTACATCATTTGTTAATGTGGTGCTGGTTGCACTTAGTTGCCTGTTGCCAAGCTCACAAAATACATTAGGGCTTAATAGCTGGGCAATAGGGCGGCTGGTTGCTTTTGCTAATGCCTCTTTTAATGTCCAAAGTCTGAAAAATGTCGCCGCTTTAGCAGCTGTGCACGGTTGCTTAGTTATAAGTGCCACTTCTGCAGCATCATAAAAGTGCTTTGCGAGTTTTTCAAATGGTCGTTTTAAACTGATTTTTTCAATATCAAAACCAAATAGCGAATTATTAATATTTAGGGCCACGCCTACCAAACCATGAGAGTGTGACACACAGCAACTATAAACCTGGTTGTTATTTATATTTAGCTCAAGCTTACTGGTTTGTTGATTAAATTCAGAGCTGATTTTATCAAGCGTTATATTACTGCTGCTAGGTAATACACTTTTGACTAAATATTTTAGTAACAGCCGCGTTGCTACATATTCTTGCTTTGCTTGGGGCGTTTTACGACGCGCGATGACACTTAATTCAAACGGGCTTAAAAACTGTGTAAGTGTTAGCTCATCAACCTGCAATTGGCTGGCATCAAATAATAAAATGGTGTGGTTATTATTCTCAGCAAGCGGTGTTTGTAATAACTGATTTTCGAAGTAAGCTGAACTCATTATTGCTCGTTAAAAGTGAATACCGATTACATAGTTATCGTCATAAGCTGGATAGTTTGTGAGCGGTTGTTTGCTGTTATGCGCGCTAAGTACATTTTTATTACTCAGTCGCCCTTAAATATGGTTTAATTCACATTCGATAAAATAATAACAGATTTGTAGGTGTATGACACAAGTGCGTGATGGTTTTCAAAGTCGACTTGGTTTTGTATTGGCAGCAGCCGGTGCTGCGGTAGGTTTAGGCAATATATGGGGTTTTCCTACACAGGCTGCTAACCATGGTGGCGGCGCATTTTTATTGGTGTACTTTATTGTTATTTTTTTGCTAGCGCTTCCCGCGTTATACACCGAGCTGTATTTAGGCTACAAAGCCCAAGCTAATCCGGTTAAAGCCTTAGGCCAAGCATGGCAAGACCATGCGCCTAAAGTAGGCGCTGCTGCAGGTTATATAGGCTTAGCTGGCGCAATTGTCATGTTAAGCTTTTATTCAATAGTGGCAGGTTGGATGCTTTCTTACGCCATAGAGCCTATAACCACCTTTTTAGGCTTGCAGAGCTTAAGTGAGTTTTTACATAGCGACTCTATGCTACGTAATTTTATATTTACGCCACTGATGCTTATTTTAACCGCCAGTATTATTTTAAAGGGGGTTAAATCAGGAATTGAAACCTGGTCGCGCCGTTTAATGCCATTATTACTTGTTTTACTCGTTGGCCTAATTGCTTACATTGCTACCTTAGAGGGTGCCAGCCAAGGGTTTGCGGCCTATTTAGTGCCTGACTTTAGTAAAATACTCGACCCCGATTTAATTATTGCTGCAATGGGACAAGCGTTTTTCTCATTATCACTGGGTGTGGGCTGTATGATGATTTATGGCTCTTATTTAAAGCCCGGTGCTAACTTACCAAAATTGACTGCAAGTGTTGCGTTACTCGACACCAGCGTGGCATTTTTAGCTGGACTATTAATTATACCGGCTATATATGTGGCGCAGTTCAATGGCGTTGAAGTATTTAGCAACGGCAAGCTAATTGGTGAAGGGCAGCTTATTTTTGCCATATTACCTGAGTTATTTGGCACCATGGGTGAAATTGGTTTATTGGTTGGCTTACTATTTTTTGTATTGATGTCGATAGCTTCAGTTACATCAACCATTTCATCGACTGAAATTCCTGTGGCTTTTTTAGTAGAAAACCACAGTGTTGATAGAACCAAAGCTACATGGGCCGTTAGCGCCATTGTATTTGTTTGTGCCAGTACTATTATTGTTAATTTTGATTGGCTATTTGGTTTGGTTATTATGGTATTTACCCAATACCAACTCCCGTTGATGGGACTGTTTTATTTTATTACAGTGGGCTGGTTATGGCAGCGTGGTAATAAGCTTCATCAAGCAAGTTCTGGTGCACATTATTGGTTTGCTCAGTACATTCGTTTTGTCTGCCCAGTGCTAATGACCTTAGTATTTGCAAACGTTGCGTTTGGCTAGAATACAACAACAACTCATGTGTTATTGATAACAAAAAAGCGAACACTATATTTTGTTCGCTTTTTTGCTTTTTGTTTAGCCGCGCTATAGCACTTCGTTTGTTAAGCTATTTCCTTGAGTAACCTCAAATGCATTTTGTAAGGTGATATTGGCAATTTCTGTAAGTGCTTCTTGAGTAAAAAAGCCTTGATGGCCGGTGATCAATACATTTTTAAAGCTCACCAAGCGAGAGAAAATATCGTCTTGGTTTATATCGTCACTGTGGTTTTTAAAAAACAGCTCTGATTCTTGCTCGTACACATCAAGCCCTAAATAACCTAGTTTTTGTGATTTAAGTGCCTTAATACAAGCTTTACTATTAACCAATGCACCGCGCGAGGTGTTTATTAGCATAACTCCTGTTTTCATCGCTGCAAATGCGTCATCGTCTATTAAATGATGGGTGTGCTCGTTTAACGGGCAATGCAAAGAAATGATATCGCTTTGTGTAAGCAGGGTATTTAAATTGGTAATTGTATAATTACCAGCTTGTGCATTAGGATCGCATACTAAAATGTGAGCGCCAAAACCGGTTAATATATTACACAATGCTTGGCCAATTTTACCGCAGCCAATAATACCCACCGTTTTATTATGCAAGTTAAAGCCAAGTAAGCCGTTCAAGTCAAAATTGTCTTCACGTACGCGGTTATAAGCTTTATGGGTTTTACGGCTAAGCGTAAGCATAAGTGCAATACAATGCTCTGCGACTGCCTCAGGGCTGTAAGCCGGAACGCGCAGAACACGCATGCCATGCTGTTTAGCAGCGGCTAAATCTACATTATTAAAACCCGCACAGCGCAGTAAAATGGTGTTAACCCCAAATATAGCCAGTTGCTCAATAACCGCTTTATCTACCGAATCGTTTACAAATACGCATACCGCATCAAATTCTTTAGCTAAAACCGCAGTGTGCATCGATAAACTTTGCTCAAAATAGGTAATAGCGATGTTAGAAAAGCCAGTTAAGCTTTGTTCGAAAAAAGGGCGCTCGTATTTTTGAGCACTAAAAAAAGCAATCTTCATTTATTACAATCCAACTAATCTAGTTACATCAACCATAAACCATTTTTATTATACATGCCTTATCACTTTAATATTGCTGTGGTATTAAAGCGACTATTTGCTGTTTTTATAATCGGTGTTGCCTCTAAACTACTTCTAATTACACTATGAAGTGACTCCGGTTTAGTGCGCGGCGCATAACGTGCAATTAGTTGTCCTTGGGCATTAACTAAAAACTTAGTAAAGTTCCACTTTATTGCACGGTTTTGTGCAATTCCACGCGTATGTGATTTTAAATAACTAAACAAGGGGTGCGTATCGGGGCCATTCACCATAACCTTATCAAATACTTCAAAATTAATTGCAAAGTGTTTTTGATAGTAGTCTTTTATTGCCATACCCTCTAATGGTTCGTTTTTATCAAACTGATTACATGGAAAAGCCAGAATAGTAAATCCATCGCTTTTGTATTGTTGGTATAGCTTTTCAAGCGCACATAATTGCGCCGAAAAATGACATTTGCTTGCTGTATTTACAATAAGAACCGTTTTTCCTTTTAACTGGCTCAAAGGAAAATCACTGTTATTACAAAGTGGTGCGTTAAATTGATAAATGCTATCCATAGATTACCTACCTAATTTCCTTATGCGGGAAATTTTAAAAGACTTTCATTCGCTTTTTTAGCGGCCGATTGACATAATCGAGCTTATGTTTCTAAGTTATCAGTTAAATAGGTCATTTTTATGTCAGTTAAAATTGCATTTATAGGTTTAGGCGTAATGGGTTACCCAATGGCAGGGCATCTAGCAAAAGCGGGGCACAGCGTATGTGTTTATAACCGCACAGCAGCTAAAGCACAAAAATGGGTTGAAGATTTTAACGGCAGCTTTGCACCTACTCCGCGTGAGGCAGCAAGCGGTGCCGATATGGTATTTATGTGTGTAGGTAATGACGACGATTTACGTTCAGTAGTATACGGTAATGACGGTGTGCTAGCAGGCATGCACGAAAACACAATTTTAATCGACCACACAACTACCTCAGCAGAAGTGGCACGTGAAGTTGCGACAAAAGCGGCTTTACAGCATATCGACTTTATTGATGCGCCGGTATCGGGCGGTCAAGCTGGCGCTGAAAATGGGGTGTTAACCGTAATGGCGGGTGGTAACGAAGCGGTATTTGCTAAAGCACAACCTATCATGGCGGCATTTAGCCGTTTTAGCCAGTTATTAGGGGAAGCGGGCTCAGGGCAATTATGTAAAATGGTCAACCAAATTTGTATTGCTGGTGTAGTGCAAGGGTTAGCTGAGGGCTTACATTTTGCTAAACAAGCGGGGCTTGATGGCGAAAAAGTAATAGAAACCATTTCTAAAGGCGCTGCTGGTTCGTGGCAAATGGAAAACCGCTACAAAACAATGTGGGCAGGTGAGTACGAATTTGGTTTTGCTGTAGATTGGATGCGCAAAGATTTAGGCATTGCCCTTGATGAAGCTAAAAATAACGGTGCAACACTGCCAATGACCGCCACGGTTGATCAATATTACGCTGATGTACAAGCTCTGGGCGGCGGTCGATACGATACTTCAAGCTTATTAGCACGTATCGAAGCAATGCATAAAAAGTAATGTAATTGGTAAAAGTAAATTATTCACAAAGAGGATAAGAAGCGCTGCGCTTTTAGAGGAAGTGATAAACATAAAAAAGGAATGTTGGTTTTATGTTTTCTCATTTACCTCTCTTGTTGAGATAGTTTTTTGGTTTTTTACCTAGTAACAAAAAACGCGACACTTTTTTGCTAAAGGGTCGCGTTTTTATGCATTATATAAACTACAGTAAATTACATGCTTTGCGCGTAGTTATATAAGGCTTTTAAAATTGTAAGATTTTTTTCGCTGTCATCATGTTCATGCGCTAAGTTTTCAAGGGTGATCATAAAATCTTGTGCGCTGATTGAAGGCTGATCTTCTCCATGCATTAACTTGCTTTGGCAATATTGACGCCATTGATCAAGCTCTTGCTGGTTTAGCGTTTGTGGCCAGTTACGGGCGCGGTATCTAAACAGCAAAGTATTAAATTTAGGATCTTCAAATTCAAGTTTTAAGCTTGCTAAGTCTTCAGGCTTTGCATCACGAATAATCGCAAATTTAGCTTTATCAGCATGGCTAGTAAAGCCATCATATAATAAGTAATCTACGTTCGTGGTCGCGCTGTAATCGCCTTGCTCATTAAATACCTCAGTGACTTTATCACGTAGCTCGGTATTGGCTTTTAAAATGGCTAAATTAGCTAAGCATTGTTCACGGTCAATACCCAAGCGGGCAGCGTTTTCAGGCAGTAGCGTTTTAGCTGGTGCTAAAATAGGGCACTTATTTAAATGCACTAATTTTAAACCTACCGGTAAATCACCCTCCGCTAAATCTATACGTTTGGTGTATAAACGCTTGCGTAATTCTTCTACATTTAAATCAAGTAACACCTGCGGGTTTTGGGTTAAATCAAAACAAATAACTGCGTTTTTATTTACCGGGTGAAAACTCATTGGTGCAACCCAAGTAGTACAGCCTTGGGTAGCAGGAATGCGTGACGAGGTGTGCACTAATGGGGTCATATTAAACACATCAACCATTTCAGCGAGTGCTTTTTTACCGCGAAGACTAAAAAAGAACTGATACAGCTTAGGCTGCTTCTCTTTAATTAGTTTGGCCAAGGCAATGGTGGCCGTTACATCACTTAGTGCGTCGTGCGCAGCGGCATGTTCAATACCATTAGCAACAGTTAAATGCTCAAGCTTAAAGCTAGGGCTGCCATCTTCTTTTAGTGGCCACTCAATGCCCTCTGGGCGCAGTGCATAGCAGGCACGCACTAAATCTATAATATCCCAACGACTGTTATTGTTTTTATATTCACGTTCGTACGGGTCGTAAAAGTTACGATAAAAGCTATATCGGCTTACTTCATCATCAAAGCGAATACTGTTATAACCAGCCACACAGGTATTGGGTACGCTAAATTCTGCATGAATTTTAGCAATAAATTCAGCCTCAACTAAGCCTTTTTGCATCGCCACTTGTGGGGTAATACCGGTAATTAAACACGCTTCAGGATGGGGTAAATAATCCGCTTGTGGCTTACAGTACTCAATAAGCGGCTCGCCAATAATATTTAAATCAAGATCGGTGCGTACACCGGCAAACTGACTCGGCTTATCCTTTTGCGGGCTTGCCCCCCAAGTTTCGTAGTCGTGCCAATAGATTGTTGCTTGATTTTGCTCTTGATAAGCCATTAAAAAACCCTATAAGTTAGCTTGAAACGGTTTATATACCGCCAAGTTACTAAATTTATGAATTATTTAGATTATGGCATAGGGTCACAGAGGTTTATAGGTTTGAATAGGGAAATCTATTAGTCAAAACATGATTTAAGGGTGATTGACGTGATTATTTATTTCTGAGGTTCTGTGATAGAGAATTTATTTATAAACATAGTGCTTAATGTTATAACTTAAGCCAACACTCCATATTCTTTCAACAATATGAAACTAATAATAAAAACGATTCTATTTTGGGTATTAATCACCTCTACCGCTGTGTTTGCTGAGCTTGCTAAAGTTAAAGTAAATGGCTTTGATATTGAATATGAAATGGTGGGTAGTGGCAAACACACTGTTTTACTGGAGGCGGGTGGCTCAGCAGGGCTGAGTGATTGGGATCCCATTTATAACTCGCTTACTAAGTATGCAAAAGTAATTCGCTATTCTCGAATTGGCAATGGCGGCTCAGCGCAAATAAAGAAAAACTATAGCTCAGAGCAGTATGCTACTGAGGCTTTACTATTACTTAAAGCGCTAAAAATTGATGAACCAGTAGTTTATGTGGCGCATTCTTATGGTGCTTATATCGCAAGGGTATTTGCAGCAAGTTACCCCGATAACATTAAAGCATTAATGTTAATTGAACCCGCCTCAGAGCATGATGTTGATATTATGCGTAAGATTGATTTACCGCGCGCTGAAAAAGAGATTGCCGTTATAAAACGTGATGATATGAAAAACGGCATGTCGAATCAGTATTTAGACTTTTGGTCGAAGCGACCTTTGCCCGATTATCCACAAATAGCAGATATTCCCGTGACGGTTGTTGCCTCAGTTAAAAAATATGAAAATCCATCGGTGTTATTTTTTACTGAAAAAGGGCGTGAAATGTGGGGGAAACTGCATTCAAACTGGGCTAATGATTTTCCTCAAGGTGAGATAAAGCTAACGCGTAAAAGTTATCACTATCCACAAAATGATGAGCCAGAAATGGTAGTTAAACAAGTTTTGAAGCTATTATCACGCACTCAATAGCGAGTTCGGATTATGTTTTTTAATAACGGCTAACTATGAGTTCTTTTTGTAATAGGTGGTATTTTTTATTTATTGTGATGTTTATTACGCCAGCATTAAAAGAGTAAATTAAACCCAAATAAAAAGCACTGCAGGCTCACTGCAGTGCTTTTTTTGGGGGAATGATATTAATTATTTAGCAGTTGCAACAAGCTTAACCCAATCGTAATTAGTGACACCTAACAGTCCGATTTGTAATGTTTGGCCAGAACTCACCTCTAAGATACAACTTTCATTGCTGTCTTTATTGTTCGATAAGCAATCATATTGTGTTTTTGTTACTGCTGCATCCGCTCGAACATAGAGGTTAGTATTTCCCTCGCCACCCAATGTTTTTATGTTTACAGTGGTTGCGCCTGTAGGTACTACATAACTATAGCGCTGCCAAAAATCTGGAAATCCATAAGCACGAGACGTTAATACGCGAGTATCATTATCTGTAGGTGGTGCGCTATTTTCATAATTAGCCAGGATTGTTACGTTTTGATAGCTGTTATACGCTTTAAGCATAATGTAAAAACGACCTTCTCCTTGGCTTATATTACAGCTTTCAGTGTTACCATTTCTAAATGGGCGGCAGTCGTAATTATTTGTGCTTGGCACTGTACTCTTTTTAACATAGAGGTCTGCATCACCTGAACCACCCGTTATGTCGATAGAGATGTTAGTGCTATTTGCAGGTACATCAATATAGTAAATAGTCTCTTGATTTAATGCTGCACTTTGGCCTGTTAATGCTTGCCCTTTAGTTAATTCAATTTCTGTTGATGAACCATTGGAAACATTAATTGTTTGGGTTAGTGTATTTGTATTATTGTTACTATCTTGCACAGTAACAGATACATCGTAATCACCCTCAGATACAAAATTATGCACTACAGTTGCACCTGTATCGGTTTGATTATCGCCAAAGTTCCAACTATAGCTATTGATAGTACCTGCTGAGCTGGAGCTTGTTGCATCAAAATTACATTGTAATTGCTCACAGCTGTATTCAAAACGTGCGGTAGGTGGCAGTGGTGTAGTACCGTCGTTATCGCCAACAGGCACTGTGTTATTAAAGTAAGTTGCGACTTGGGGCCAAATCTTACTTATTTTGGCGCCTTTATTGTAGCATCCGCCTAAATGGTGAAGTGCAATAACACGATTACTTGATGCTGCAACAACAGGAGAACCAGAAGAGCCGCCTATAGTGTCACAATAGTATCCAATATCAGTATTACTTCCACGCCCATTCGTTGAGGGGGCATTAACTTGGCACAAACCATTGGTGTCTTGATCCGATTCTATAGACAGCTCCTTAGGATTACCTGAACCATGTTGCGGAATATAAATACGTTCACTTTGCTGTGCGTTTCGCACATCAAGCCCTAAGTAGCCAAACTGTTCAATATTGGCAAAGTCATTAACACTAAATAGGGTGTAATCTAACGTGTAATCAGTTTTAAAAAACTCTTTACCTGTTACTTTTACAATAGTTTCTCTGGTTGTCCCATTACAACTTTTATTTTGGTAGTTAAACCACACTTCTGTAGAGGCAAGCTCAGATGCAGTCTCTATACAGTGGTTATTGGTAAATAACTTATTATCGCTGCCAACGCGCCAACCGGTACATAAGCTGCGCCCACCTATTACCAAGCGTGCTACCGGGCGACTGCGGTCAAACTCTGTTGGGTTGGAATTAGCCCAACACTGCACGTCTTTGCGCTCATTAATACCGCAGGTAGACAAAGGGGCTGGTTTATTTTGTTGGTTGATATTTATATTGGCACTTTCAGTGCCGTAAAAATAGCTATCAATAACACCAAACTGGTGTTGCTGCTTACTGTTTTTTGGATCAGGATAATATTCAATGATAACGCTGTCATTTGAAACCGACATAGAAGAAAATGAATGCACACCATCATCTCCGTTTAAGCTATCGATTGTTGCAGCGTCCATATTATTACTACTATATTCATATCGCTCTGAGTTGTCTTCGCTTCTAACGACTAACTTTGCGTCACCATTTAGATCTACTTGGCTAAAATGTAGCTTTATGTAATCAGCATTAGGGTGCGATACAGTTTGAGTAATTACAGGACCTTGTGTTGTTTCGATTGTAAATTGCCTAGAAAGATTTACATGGGTATTAGCGTGTTTAGCAATTGTGGTTTTTTTTGCTTCTTGAGTGTGTTGTAAAATAGTGAGCTCATCGATTGCAGCAAAACTGTATTGTGCATAGATAGCTGTAGCGAGCAATGCTGCGTATTTACATTTTTTCATCTTTATATCCTTTTTCACTAATAAGTGGTTTGATGTAACGTAAATGATCAACTGCATGCCCATATGATTTAATTTTGAGCAAATAATCAGTACCTAATTTACATACTAAGGGTAGGCCGCATTTTGATCTTCGCCAGAAAAAATTTAAATATTTTTAACTTTACTCGGAAACTATTGCATTTTTCACTTTGAAATCAGCTTATTTTAAAAAGGATAAATGGCTTAATATTCAATATGAAAGTTTGAACAGAAGATGTTTACCGTTGACTCTAAGCGGCTGTCACCCACACTCACTAAAAGTAACATTGTTGATGTTGAGACTTCAGATATTAAACTTTTCTATTTTAATTTTTACAAAAATATACAAGAGCCAAGTATTAATTCTGTTATTTGGGTCGTTATTCTGTAAAATTATCGGCTTAACATTTGTGATTTAACCGTTACATTTGTTGTTAGGGTTAATTATTCAATTAATATAAGCAGACGTTATGATTTTTTATATTATTGGGTTAAGTACGCTTGTTATTATTTTGTGTGTGGCGCTTTATGTGATTTACAGCAATGTACGTAAGAGCCGAGTAAGAAAGTCAAAAGAATATAATGTGTTATTTGATAAAGACACCATCATTGATGATCTTATTGCTCAACTTAGCGAGAAAAACCAAACCCAAGAAAACCAGGAAAAAACAATTAAAGGCAAACAAGAGATCCTTGCAACATTTATAGATTTGCATCGATCGGGTAGTTTTTGTGCGCATTTAAGCGAACAAGAAATTACGTATTTTGTTAAAAAGAAACTAAACATGGAGAGTACTAAAAATGGATAGCGAGCAACAAACAGTCGCTGAGGCAAAAAACACTTCATTTATGGCGCGTTTTGGTCGTCGTAATGTGATTTTACTAACATCCGTTGTTGTGGTGTTAGCAGTTATTGCAACATTAACTTCGCAGGTTATTTCATGGAATGAAGCCGATGAACGGTTAGTTCATCAGTCAGCTTTTACTGGTAATTTAACGGTAATAAATCAAGCGGGCCCTTACTTAAAAGCATTTGGTACCACATCGGCCTATAAAAAAGTTATTTCAATTAACTTTACCGGCGATAGCAGTGCAACAGCGAGTGCCATTGTACCACTCATTCCTATTCGATTCTTAGATACCACGACAGGTGGCGCCAGAGGAGTATCACGTTTTAGATTACCAGGTAATGTACCGGCAAGTGAGTCGGGCGCTTTACGTGGATTATTAAAAATTCATGAAGAATTTGGCTCTCAAGAAACCCTGATATCTAATCTTTTAATGCGTGCCACTACAGAAAATGTAAAAGCGTCGGCACGTATGATGTCGGTTGAGCAACATTACTCAGGTGGTAATGGTCAATTAAGCCAAGATTTTTCTGATCAACTGACTAATGGCATTTTTGTTACTGAGCAAATTATTAGTACTGGCGAGCGTGACAAGTCTGACGATTTAAGCAATTTAAGTAAGCAACAACGCGTTACCATTAATATAAAGAAAGATGCTGAAGGTAAGCCGCTGCGTAATGCACCTATTTTAGGCTCTTACGGCATCACGGTGGTTGATGCGAGTATTATTGATATTGATTACGAAAATAAGGTAAATGCGCGCTTAGAGGCGCAAAAGCAAGCTGCAGCAGATGAAGCGCTTGCAAGACAAAACCTTAAAAAGGCAGAGCAACAAGCACGTACAGAAGTTGCATTAGGTGAACAAGCGATTGCAAAGCAAAGAGCTGAGTCTGAAAAGCTAAAAATTAAAGAGCAAATTGATGCAGAGCGAATAAAAGCCAATGCGATTATTTCTGCACAACAGCGTGTTGCAGTGAAGGCTGAGCTTGCAAAAGAGCAAGAAGAAATTTTAAAACAGCAACGCTTAGAAGCTTTAGGCATGGATGTATTAGCTGAAGCACGTTTACGAGCAAAGTCAGCAGCACTTGATCCTAAATATGTGTTTGATGAAACACTTAAAGCAGAAGTTAAAATTCAAACGGCTTTATTTAATAGCTTAGGTAACAGCCGCTTAGTGCCTGAAATTGTTATAGGTGCGGGTCAAGGCGAACAAAACAATGGCTCTGAATTTATGCGTTTGTTGGCCGCAGATGCGGCTTTGAGTCTTAAAAAGCGTTTAGAAAAAGAGAAAAAATAAACGTTAAAAATCATTAAAAAGCCCTAGCTTTAATTGCTAGGGCTTTTTTTGTGGTATCGCTTTTTAAACGGTGAGATTAAAATTTAGGGCACAAAGCGTGGCTAAAGCCTTTTTCGGTTAGCAAAAAAGCGGCGCTTGGCGTCGAAAATATATATTCTTCATGAAGAAGAAAGGCGATTGTTCCTTTTATTTGCTCACCTTGATGATCTGAGGCATCGCTAATTAATTGTTCAGGATCTAACTGACTTGGAGTTGGAAAGTTATTATAAAGATGTTTAAAAATTAACGTGGCAATCGTGTTAAATGTATCGTTATTTTTCATTTTTTGAGCGTCCTCAATTTATATATGTAGCAGCAAACTGGCTGTTTTAAATATGATTTCTCAAATAATAACACATTAAAACAGGTACATGATCATCCAGCTATATTTCAAGCTTTAATTTTGCAAGCTACTGCTTTTATTTATTAAAATGATGATTAATTGTCATGCTTACCCTGCTAAAAAGTAGTTTGTGTGTTGCTGTTGTGTTGCGCAAAATCATAAAGTGTAATTGAAGAGTTGTAAAAATACGTTATCATTGTAAAACAACATGTAAAATCAAGCAGGTACTTAGCTCACGCTGACCAAGTTCGAGTTAATAATATCAACAAGGCAAGCAAGGACAAATTATGACACCTATGAAACCTTTAGCACTAGCAGTGGCTATGGTTGTTTTTTCACATCAGGCACATGCAGATACAGATCTTGATAAAGTAAAGCAGCAATTAAGCAGCTTACAAAAACAAGTGGAAATGCTGCAAAAGCAACTTGCGAAAGCAGAGCAAAAAAGTGAAAAATCAATCGAACGCACCATTGAAGTGAAAGAAGATACAGCTGAAGTTAAAGTAGCTAAACATGAACACAAGCCTCAGGGAATTAAGGTTGGTGGTGCTGTTCGAACCAACTACAGCCATACTTCGTATGATGACGATAATAAAAATCGCGGCGGCGATTTTGACTTTGATATTTTTCGCTTAAATTTCTCAGGCAACGTTGGTGATGTAAAATTAAACGCTGAAATTCGCTTTTTTGATTATATGACCGCTGTTAAATACGCTTATGCAGCTTACGATTTTGCTGATGATTGGCAAGTTCAAGCAGGTATTACCAAGGTTCCTTTTGGTAACTGGCCATACAATTCACATAACTACTTTTTCAGCACTAACTATTATGTTGGCCTTGAAGACGACCACGATTTAGGGGTGTTATTTAAGCGTAAGATTGCTGATAACTGGCAGCTTGATTTGGGCTTTTTCAAAAATGATGAATTAGGTGGTGTTGATGGTTATGTAGATAACCGCAGCGATCGCTATTCTTACGACATTGTTGGCTTTAGAGAAGCTGGAGATGGTGTTTATGCTGAGCCAACTAATGCTATAGGCGAGTACAATACGTTCTCAGGTCGTTACGGCTACCACCTAGAACATGAAGGTGGTAAAACTGAAATAGGTGTGTCGGCACTCGCTGGTGGCTTGCATGATGGTGTTGACCGCGCAGGTGACTACAACGCGTGGGCATTACATTTAAACAGTAATATGGGCCCTTGGAACTTACAACTTCAACACGGTGAATATAACTACGATATTGATAACGTAAACCGTATTGCTGTGGGCGCTTACTCGTTTTACGACAGCATGGCGGCAGAGGCAACAATGTCGAGTGCAAACGTAGCATACAGCGTACCGGTACAATGGGGCGCGGTAACAAACTTACAGTTTTACAACGACTATAGTGCTATTTACGACAAATCAGACAACAGCAGAGATACGTGGATGAACGTAACCGGTTTCTCGGTAGCTGCTGGTGGTTTATTTACTTACTTTGACTTAGTTCATGGTAAAAATATGCCATTTGTTGGTGGTTCATTAGCGGGCGATAGCAGCGAAACTGAGCGTCGCTTTAACATTAATATTGGCTATTACTTCTAAACCAATATTCAAAGCACACGTCTACATATTGGGCGTGTGCTTATATGTCTTCACAAACTAATTAATTACCCACACTAAAACCTTACCAAATTTGTAATTGATTAACTCAATGTTTAAAAATATATTCAGTACTTACTTTTACCTTCAATGGATTGGTTATTAGTTTCTTTGATAGAAACGCAGTAGGAAATTATATGAAAATTAGTCCATTGCCACCGCTCAACAGTCTAGTCGCATTTGAAGCATCCGCTCGACACCTAAGTTTTACTCTTGCAGCAAATGAGCTTAACGTTACTCAAGGTGCGATAAGTCGTCAAATACGACAGTTAGAAGAGTATTTAGGTAAAGCCTTATTTACTCGTGCAAGCCGCAGTATTCATTTAACCTCAGCTGGTCTGCAGTATTATCAGTCTATAAGTCGCTCCTTATTAGATATTGCAGATATAACAGGAGAGGTAAAAAAATGGCAAGGGGATAAAAAAGTAACCGTAGCGACAACTAATGCAATGGCATCCTTGTGGTTATTGCCAAAAGTTGCTGAGTTTCAAAATCAATATGATGACATTGATTTAAGAATATTAGCATCTGATAATGTAGTTGATTTAAACCGTTTAGAATGCGATTTAGCATTGTTTTTTTGTCGCACGCCTCCAGCTAATATGAAGGTGACCACTTTGTTTTGCGAAGAAGTGTTTCCAGTTTGTAGTCCTGGCTATCTTGAAAAAATTGGTAATCCGAACGATCCGAAAGATATTTTTAATAAAACAATTTTATTTTTAGACGAAACACAAATGGGGTGGGTTAATTGGGATGAGTGGTTTGCAGGAGTTGGACTTGAGCAGATAGCTCCTAAAAGCCGTATCAACATAAATAATTACCCTATGTTGTTGCAAGCCTCAATTAATGGCCAAGGCATTGCTTTAGCGTGGGGTTCTCTGGCTGATGAATATTTACAAAGTGGTGCATTAGTGCGTCCAACCGAGCATGTATTAGCCACTGAATCTAAGTTTTCTTTACTAGAGCCAGATAACGGTGGCCGCATACCTGCGAGTGTAAAGTATTTTAGAGAATGGTTATTAACACAACTTCCTGAAGAAGTAGGTGATACAGGTTTAGTATAAATTACGCCGCAATAAAAAACCCTGCTAACTAGCAGGGTTTTTTTGTTTATTAGTCTCATTATATTGATTTAGTGCTCAACAGGGCCATCGAGTTTTTCTTTACATGGATGTACGTGCTGCGGCAACATTGCCCACGGTTTTGGTTCACGGCGAATGCTATAAAACAAGGTAACACCCATCATTAAAATAAATATAGCAATAGGAAAGCCAATGATGATTGACGCATACTTTATTGCTTGCAGGCCTCCTGCATAAATAAGTACCCATGCAATAAGTGCAATAACTATACCCCATAAAATACGAATAGAGGTTGGTGGTTCAGTATCACCTGCAGCATCTAAAATACACAATATTAAGGTGCCCGAGTCGGCTGAGGTTATAAAATAAGTAGCAAGTAAGATACAGGCTAATACACTCAGTAATTTACCTAATAAGTTACTGTCTAAATTATCAAATAAGGTAAAGAGGGCACGTGTACTATCTGCTTTGGTTGCTTGTAACACAACACCACCACTAAAGGGTTCTGCGTTTGTTTCTGTAACTTTGTTTTGTGTTACAACGGTTTGTTGTTGTGCAGCAATACGTTCGTTTTGCTCCATTTTTAAGGCGCTACCACCAAATACGGAAAGCCAAATAAAGGCAATAACAGTTGGGGCCACCAAAGCACCACCAATAAGTTCGCGAATGGTACGTCCCTTTGAAATTCGCGCAATAAACATACCTACAAACGGTGCCCAAGTTAACCACCATGGCCAATAAAAAGCGGTCCAAGAGCTTTGCCATCCTGAGTCATTTTGCGAATCAGTCCATAGCCCCATCGAAATTAAATTTTGTACATAATTCCCTGATGTTTCCATAAATACATTTAAAATATAACGGGTCGGACCCACTGCAAGTACTATCAATACTAATAGTAACGACAGCAACATATTCCATTGTGAGAGTAGCCGTATTCCTCTACCAACGCCCGATAAAACCGAGCCTACAGCAATGGTACATAGCACAATAATAAGCACAGTTTGAGTAACAAGGCTAACCTCTATCCCAAATGTTTGTTGTAATCCAGAGTTAATTTGAATAACTCCAAGGCTCAGGGTTTGCGCGATGCCGAAGGCTGTAACGGCTACCGTGATAATATCGGCAACATGTCCTATAGGGCCATAAATTCTATCGCCCACTAGTGGGTGTAAAATAGAGCGAAAGGTAAAAGGAAGGCCTTTACGGTAAGAAAAATAAGACAAGGCTAAGGCAACAATTACAAAAAGCGACCACGGATGGAGTCCCCAATGGTAAAAAGTAAGCTGCATTGACATTGACGCTGCTTCATTGGTTAACCCCTCGGTGAATGGGTTTGCAGCATAGTGCCACATGGGTTCTGCTACAGACCAAAAAACCAGTCCAATACCCATCCCCCCAGAAAATAACATGGCTATCCATGCCCAAAAACTAAATTCAGGCTGATCGTCGTCATTTTCGCTCAGTCGAATATGGCCGTATCGACTTACCATCAAATAAAGTAAAAAACCAACGACTAAAGTTACTAAGCCAATAGAAAACCATTTCATATTGTAGAGTAAAAAAGTCGAAAGGCTTTCAAAATACTGCCCTGCTTTATTTGCAAGTATGACTATGAATAAAATAAAGGCGATTAGAATTACCTTCGATGCGATTGTCACCGTCGGATTTAATCCCTTTAAAAAACCAGACTTAGCCAAAATTACGGATTTTTTCATGTGTGTGCTCCGTTGTCTTTTTTGTTGTTGTTAAATAAGTGGTAAGAAACTAAAAAATTAACCGGCAATTTACAAATGATTAATCCTCATCAATCCATGAGCTTTGCTTATGCGATGTTACCGCTTATTTATAACCAGTAAGCAATATTTATATTCTTGCACTCTTAATCATTACAAAAACTCATGAGTGAGATGCTAAATTATCGTTTGTTTAGTGCTTTGTTGTTAATCAAAATCAACGCATCTGATAACAGAATGTTGTTACGGGTTTGGGGCGTGAGGTTAATGTTAAAACTATGGGTTTTAATTATTGAACTTTGCTCTTTAAATTTTTTTAAAACACACACCGTTCGGAGAATGAGCATGGGCACTGTAAAACAAACAATAATTCCTATTAAGCAAATTGATCGTGTACTAAACCCGATACATGAAGCGACAGGTATGCCTAACGAGGCGTATACCAATCCTGAGTACTTTAATTTTGAACGTGATCATGTTTTTAGTAACACATGGGTGTGCGTTGGTTTTGCATCAGATTTAATCAAAAACGGTTATGTTATGCCAATTGATTTTATGGACTTACCTTTATTAATGATGAAGAGTCGCCAAGGCGAAGTGCAGGTATTTCATAATGTGTGTAGCCATCGAGGGATGAAGTTAGTACATGAAGCAGGAGAAGTGCAAGGCATGATCCGCTGCCCTTATCATTCATGGACCTATGATTTAAATGGAAGCTTAAAAGGCACTCCACATTTAGGTGGCATCGGTAAGCATAACGATGAACGTTTTGCATGTGAAAAGCATGGGCTAAAAGCAATCCGCTCAGCTATTTGGATGGATATGGTATTCATTAATCTATCTGGCGAGGCGAGTTCTTTCGATGAACATATAGCTCCTTTAACACAGCGTTGGCAAGAGTTTTTAGGTGACGATGGTTTGAGTTTATTACGTCGTGCAAATATGGGCGGACACTTAGAAATTGAAGTAAAAAGTAACTGGAAGTTAACCATAGAAAACTTCTGTGAAGCCTATCATTTACCTTGGGTACATCCAGCGTTAAATACTTATTCTAAATTAGAAGATCACTACAATATCATGTTCGATGAGCGTTTTTCTGGTCAAGGTAGCTATAAATATAACCTTTCTGATACTGCTGGTACACATTTACCAAAATTCCCAAGCTGGCCTGAGGAAAAGCTACGCCATGCTGAATATGTTGCTTTATTTCCAAATGTACTTATTGGTATTCAAGCTGATCACGCTTTTGCAATGATGATCGACCCAATTAGTACAGATAAAACTATTGAACGTTTACGTATTTTCTATATTAGTGATGAGGCAACTAAAGATGAGTATGCGGCGTGTCGTACTGCAACACTTGAATCATGGCGTGTGGTGTTTGGTGAAGATATTGGCGCAGTTGAAGGAATGCAGCAAGGACGGTACTCACCTGGTTTTGGTGGTGGGGCTTTTTCACCTGAAATGGATACACCAACACACTTCTTCCAAATTTGGCTTGCCAAACAAGTGAAATCTGTGACGGAGGCTTAATTATGACTCATTATCTTAACTTCATTAATGGCCAGTGGTGTGATTCTCACACTCATATTTCGGTAATAAACCCTGCGACAGCTCAGGAATATAGCACGATTGCAAGTGCCAGTGTTGATGATGCAAACAATGCGATGCTAGCCGCCAGACAATGTATAAGCCGTGGACTATTGAGCGATGTACGCCCAGCTGTGCGCACAACGTGGATGCTTGATGCAGCAAAAGCTATCAAAGAGATAGCTGATGAAGGTGCTTTAGCTCTGTGCAGAGAAAACGGTAAAACCTTAGCGGATGCAAAAGATGAATTCTTAGAGGCTGCTCGTTATTTTGAATACTATGGCGGCATGGCTGACAAACTCGAAGGTACGTCGATTCCTTTAGGTAAAAACTATATTGATTTTACGCAATATATCCCTATGGGTGTATCAGTACAAATTGTACCTTGGAATTTCCCAGTTTCAATCTGTGCTCGCTCTTTAGCTCCAGCGCTGGCGGCGGGTAATGCAGTAGTCATTAAGTCACCCGAAATTTCGCCTGTTGGTATGGTGTATTTAGTCAGAGCACTCGAAAGTGTTGGCTTTCCAAGAGGCGCTATTAACCTGTTGTGTGGTAAGGGTTCAGTAGTGGGGAGCTACCTAGTTGAGCATAATGATGTTAATCAAATTGTTTTTACCGGTTCAGTGCCCACTGGGCAACGTATTCTAAAAGGTGCAGCTGAGCGTGCAACACCTTCTGTAATGGAATTGGGTGGTAAATCTGCAGCTATTGTTCTTAAAGATGCGGCTACTGAGAAAGTTATCAGCAGTGTGCAAACAGGTATTTTCTTTAATGCTGGACAAGTGTGCTCTGCAATGTCGCGTTTACTGGTAGATAAAGCTCGTTACGAAGAGATTAAATCGGCAGTGGTTACTATGGCTGAAAATTTAGTAATCGGCTCTGGTGAAGAGCAGGCTGATTTAACGCCCGTGGTTTCTCAAGCGCAACAAATCAGTGTATTGGCAATGATTGAACAAGCTAAAAAAGAGGGGGCAACTATTTTATGTGGTGGCTATGCTCCTGATTTGGCAGGTTACTATGTTGCTCCAACTGTGATCGAAGCAACCCCTGATATGTCCATATCTCAACAAGAAGTATTTGGTCCTGTATTGGTTATTATGCCATTTGAAGATGAGCAACAGGCTGTAAAAATAGCTAATGGCACTGAATTTGGTTTAGTAGCAGGCGTATTTGGTGAAGCACTTAACCAAACATTACAAGTGGCTCAGCAACTTCGTGGTGGACAAGTTTTTATAAATGAATGGTTTGCCGGTGGCATAGAAACGCCATTTGGCGGAGTTGGATTGTCTGGCTTTGGACGAGAAAAAGGTCAAGAAGCCATCTACAGCTACATGCAAACACGCAATATTGCTATACGTTTATAACGAGTGGCAACGACTCAGTTTATAAAACTTACGGTTTATCTATTTGTACTTTCTGCAGTAGATAACCCACAGGGTTAAATCCAAATTATTAGGATAGAGAAATGAAAAAATGGCTCTGTATTATTTGTGGCCTCATTTACGATGAGGCCCAAGGTTGGCCTGCTGATGGTATTCCTCCAGGCACCCTTTGGGAGGATGTACCACAGGATTGGGTATGTCCAGATTGTTTAGTGGGCAAAGCCGATTTTGAAATGATCGAAATAAGTGAAGGTGAAGTAACTGAAGATGAAGTAACTGAACCAGCTGCTGTTCAACACACTCGTGTTTCTGAGACCATTGTTGATGAACCGCAAGGCCCAATTGTTATCATTGGTAGTGGCCACAGTGGTTATCAAGTAGCGGCTGCATTACGTAAACAATCATCAACCGTAGCTATTACCGTATTCACCGCTGATGACGGCGCACTTTACAGCAAGCCTGCACTTTCGAATGCTTTTGCAATGGGAAAAAGCGCAGCTGATTTACAAAACGAAGCCGCACTTGAGTGGGAGCAGCGTCTTAATATTCGTGTTTATCCGCATACACGTGTTGAACGAATAGATGCAGATAATCACTCTCTCATCACCAGCATAGGGCGTTATAAGTATGGGCGTTTAGTACTAGCGACAGGTGCGTCAGCAATTAAAATTCCAATTGCTGGAGACGCCTCAGAAGTACTAAGTGTGAATGATTTGCACGATTATGCACAATTGAGAGCAAAACTTGATAGTAAAAAGCGAGTTGCTATTTTAGGCGATGGGTTAATTGGCTGTGAATTTGCAAATGACTTGAGCGCCAAAGGCTATGAAGTGAGTGTCATCGGTTTAGGGCAGTGGCCAATGTATCGACTGATCCCACAAGTAGTCGGCGAAGCCTTACAGCAAAAGTTAGCAGACTTGGGGGTATCATGGTATTTAGAAGATAGTATCAACCGTATTGAAGTCAACGACTCTGGTTCATTATTACACTTAAATAGTGGTCAAGTGATTGAAGTTGACGTGGTGCTATCTGCGGTAGGATTAGTGCCAAATGTAACGCTTGCTGAGGAAGCTGGATTAGAAGTTGAGCGTGGTATTAAAGTAAATGACGATGGCCAAACCAGTCGCCCTGCTATATTTGCATTAGGTGACTGTGCGCAAACATCACAAGGATGGCAGCCATATATTGCACCCATAAATCAAATTCTACCTGCTTTAGTCAATAGCCTGTTGGGCAATGTAACTAACGCCAAATTTTTGCCGAGTCCCGTTATTGTTAAAACCCCTATAATGCCGTTAACTATTTTCCCTGTACCACCTATGGCGCAAGGTCAGTGGCATATAAAACAACAAGGTGAAGAGTTAGTGGCTGTATTTAATGATGCTAATGAGCAAGTACTTGGTTTTGCTCTGTTAGGTAAACAAGTACAGGCTAACCGCAGTTATTGGTTAGAGCAAATAAGTTTAAATAACCTAGCAGCAACGGAGTAAAATATGATTCATTTACCGCATGATGATAATACCTGTGGCTGGTATAACGATTTACCAAAGCAGCCTAAACAAGCGCTTTTAACGGGGGCACAAAAGGCTGACTACGTGGTTTTAGGCGCTGGTTTTGCTGGTTTAGCTATGGCACGCCGTTTAGCTGAGCACGCGCCAAATGCACGAATTGCCCTAATTGATGCACAGCGAATAGGCGAAGGTGCATCAGGGCGTAATTCAGGGTTTGTGATTGACTTACCGCATAAATTCTCTCTTGAGCACCCAGATCCTGCACATAAGCAAAGATTATTGTCACTTAACCGTTTCGCGATTGATCAGCTTGCTTCTTTAGTTGCTAAATACAACATTGATTGCCAGTGGTCGGCTGCGGGTAAATACCAAGGTGCAGTAGGCGCTAGGGGTGAAGCTTACCTTGATCACTTCGAACATCTTATGACCGATTTAGGCGAACCATTTGAGCATGTTACTGGCACTGATTTGGCAAAAGTATTAGGCACTAATTACTACAGCCGTGCTATTTACACCCCGGGGGGGTACTTGGTTCAACCCGCGGCACTAGCCTGTGGTTTAGGTGCTAACTTACCAAAAAACATTGATGTATTTGAGCATTCGCCTATTGTGCGCTTGGAGAAAGAGCAAGGCGGGTGGCTGTTGCAAGGAGAGCACGGCAGCATTAAAACACCTCAGTTATTACTGGGTACAAGTATTTTTACTCGTGAGTTTGGTTTTTTAAAAAATCGATTACTTCCTGTAATGACTTTTGCTAGTTGGACCCGACCGCTAAACGATAAAGAAATGCAGCAGTATTCAGGTTTACTTGATTGGGGACTTACACCCGCTGATCACGCTGGCACAACGCTTAGGATGACCGCTGATCGTCGTATTATTATTCGTAATACCTATCAACATGTAGCTAAATATGGCAACAGCATTAGTGATAAGTTGCGTCAGGAAATTCAAAACGATCATCGCAAAGTATTTTTAGCTCGCTATCCACAACTAGTCGATGTGCCTTTTACACATTCGTGGGGAGGCACCTATGCTATTTCGCGAAATTTCACTAATTTCTTTGGCCAACTCGATGATGGAGTGTTTGCCAGCGCCTGTGATAACGGTGTGGGGGTTGCTTGGGGAACTGTGTCGGGTACTTTGCTTGCTGATTATGTTATGGGGGCAACATCGCAGTCGCTTGATGATATTCAGCAGGTAACGGGTATGCCAAGTTTAAATCCACCAGAGCCATTGCTTGGTTTAGGAGTAAAAAGCCGAATTAAACTTGCCAAATGGCAAAGTAGGAGTGAAATATGAAACAGGTTAAATTAGTAGACAGTAAATTACTCGACTTTAATGTACGTGGAGATATGCCTGGGATGGCCTACGTGGCTCGTGCACTTAGCCCTGAAATATCACCAAATATTGGCGTTGGTTTTGCGAAATGGGAAGGTGCAAAAGTAGCATGGACAGTACTTTATGATGAAGTTGTATTTGTTATAGAAGGCTGCTTCGAGTTAACCGCAAATGGCGAAACCCATCATGTTAAACCAGGGCAAATGCTCTGGATACCAGAAGGAACAGAGCTGGTATATGGCGGACATGCATTGTTTGGTTATGTTGTTCATCCAGGTAATTGGAAAGAGATACATGGTATAGCCTAACTGCCTTTTAAGTGTTCAAATTAGTTCCTAAGCCCTCTAACCAACCATTTGAGGGCTTTTTTATTGGCCGTTTTTTTAGGTTGCACTAGTAATGAAAAATAAAAGCTTAAGCCACAAATAGTGAATTTTAAAAATAGGTAAAATATTGAATATTGAGTAATCAACTTCTAGTATAAAAGTTCAAATGGAATAAAATAAATAATCCATATAGCTTAGCTGGAGGCTAGACATCGATGATTGTAGTTAATGAGCAGGTATTATCAGATGTAAATAAAAACTTTATTATTCCACCAAGACCGCAAATCTTAAATGATCTTGAATTATTAGCATCTGCACAAGAGCCCTCGCTTTCAGACGCCGCAGAAATCATCGCTAAAGATGTTGCTATTGCATCCGCTATTTTAAAGATAGTTAATTCACCCGCTTATGGCTTAGTTCGTAGTGTGTCAAATATTAAACAAGCCATTATGTTTTTAGGTTGGAATGGCATTGAAGCTTTAGTTCCTAGCCTAAAGCTAAAGCAAATGTTCGCCCAAAATGAGTGCTGTATTAGCCTTGAACGTTTTTGGGATACCGCCTCAGAAATTGCTGATGTAAACATGATTATTGGACAACGTCTAAATAATGTCCCCGTTGAGTACTTGTATACGCTTGGTTTGTTTCATGATTGTGGTATTGTGCCAATGGCAATCAAATTTGATAATTACGTGAGTGCTTTGCATACTTCAAATAATACCCATAAAGAAAGCTTGATAGATATAGAAGAGCGTTTATATGGAACTAATCATGCCACTGTGGGTTATTACTTAGCTACCAGCTGGCATTTACCCGTAGATATTTGTCAGCTTATTTTACGTCATCACGATTTGAGCATGCTAAGTAACATAACTGGAAGTAACCAACAATTGTGTTACAGCGTTTTAAAAATGTCTGAGAATCTGGTTAATTGTGTTTTACGCGGTGACACCACTAAAGATTGGGATGATATAGAAAAACACGTTTTAGCAACATTAAATATGTCAGAAGACGACTATATTGATCTACAAGAAGAGGTGATTGACTTTTTGAACTGCTAATCGCTTTTTAGCAGTTTAAAACCTATAGGTTAGTTTTTTTCACTTATTGGTTTGTTTTTAATCGTTTGTCGAGATTAAGTAAACACTCTAAAGTTTAGTTGTCGGCAACAAGCACGACTAACCAAATAGGAAATTAATCATGAAACGCTCACTTATCAAAACCATCGCTCTTGGCTCTTTATTAACTTGCTCAGCTGCTGTAATGGCTGATCAAAGTGATTACAAGTTAATGGTTATTGAAGAGGCTAAAACAGCCCCTCAAGAATTCGAAGTTGCATTTAACGATTGTGCATTAAATGTAAAATCAAAAAATTATAGCCAAGCTGAAGAAATCTGCTCAAAAGCAATTACTTTATTACAACAAAGCACTGGCCCACGTTTTAAAGTACGTGAGCTGACTTCATTTGCTTTAAGTAACCGTGGTGTAGGACGTTTAATGGCTAAAAACGAAACAGCCGCATTATCAGACTTTTACGAAGCACAACAAATGTCAGGTAACGAGTTAGTGTCGCACAATTTAACGCGCGCTAAGCAAGATCTCGCGCTGTAATATTTATTACCGATTCAAAAAGCCCATGCTGTTTTAGCATGGGCTTTTTGCGTTTATTAGGGTTAAACTCTATTTAGAATAATTTGGGTCAGCTGTTTCAGCCCTTTACCTTTGTTAGTTATTTTCCATGCAAGGTATAAGTCTTGAATTGGGCGTGGTTCGGTAAGTTCCACAACATGCAGTTTGTTAGCTTTTATATGCTCAGCAATAAGGTTTACAGGTAAATAACCAATGCCAATATCGGATAAAATAGCGGTTATTTTTTGGCTTACAGAACTTACATAAAAACGTTGATTACCTTCGATTAAGTTAGCTGACCACGGAATACCTTGCTTTGCTGAGTCATGCACTATAACCGTGGTGTATTGACCGAGTTCGCTGGGCTCAATGGGGGTTTTTAGTAGCGCTAACGGGTGGCTAGGGTGAACCACCAGAACATTTTGAATATCAGCTATTTTTACCGCTCTGATCCCCTTTTGATTAGGTACAGGGGCCGGTGCGCCAATCACTAAGTCAACGTCATCCTCAATTAAAGCCTCCCAAGTGCCATTAAGTACTTCTTCTTTAATGTCTATCTCGATATTTTTATGCTCATTTAAAAATAGCTGTAGATTTTTGAATACGTCACTTATGTCAAAAATAGAGTCATAGGCAATACGTATCCGTGGCTCCCAGCCATTAGCTATGGTTTGTGTTTGCTCCGATAAATTATTTATAGCATTGAGTACTTTACGCCCCTCGGTCAGTAAATGTTTACCTGCAGGAGTTAAAACAGCACGTCGACCTTGGCGTTGAAACAAGGTTACATTTAATTGCTCTTCAAGTTTATTAACAATATACGACAAGGCTGAGGGTACTTTATTAAGTTGCTCTGCAGCGGCTGCGTAACTGCCACGATGCTCAATGGCGTCCAGTACCAGTAAAGCTTCTATGCTTATAGGGGGTGTATTCATAATGATACCCAATATTAACTGTTCAAAATATTTGAACATATAGAGCAAATAATAGGAGTTATTTAATTTTAATTCAACTTATACAATAGCTGCATACTCAATTGGAAATATACAGGTTAAAACTATGACGATTAAAAATATTACAGCTGCCATCACAAAAACTGAACAGTCTTTTGCAACACTACCATTAAGGCTTATTGCAGGATTAGTGTTTAGCGCTCATGGGGCACAAAAACTGTTTGCGTGGTTTGGTGGCTATGGCTTGGAAGGCACAGGGCAATGGATGGAGTCGATTGGCTTAGCACCGGGCTATTTAATGGCATTAATGGCCGGTGGCGCTGAATTTTTTGGTGGGTTACTACTCATCGTTGGTTTACTGGTGCGTCCTGCGAGTTTTGTACTGGCTATCACTATGGTAGTTGCTATTTTTACCACACACATAGATAACGGTTTATTTATGAGCAATAACGGTTATGAATTTGCGTTATCGCTGTTAGCCATTACCCTAGCTTTACTGATCCAAGGAGCTGGAAAGCTATCCCTTGATGGAAAAATTCATAACAAATTAAATCAATAAGCTGATCACATAAGTGATTGAACTTTCAGCTGCCAATCTGCGTAAGGTTGGCACACTCTACAAACTAAGGAGACGGACATGGGATTACTTGTTAACGGTGAATGGGTCGATAAATGGTATGACACTGAAAAAAGCGACGGTAAATTTGTACGCCAAGATAGCCGCTTTAGAGATACGATTTCATCAGCGCAAAACAGTAAATTTAAACCAGAAGCGGGTCGTTATCATTTGTATGTGTCGTTGGCTTGCCCTTGGGCGCACCGCACCATTATATTTCGTAAATTAAAGCAGCTCGAAGACATCATTTCTATGAGTATTGTTGAAGCTCCGATGATGGAAAACGGCTGGGAATTTGGCGAGCAGGGCGATCCACTTTATAACTTAGATTACGCTTATCAATTGTATTTAAAAGCCGACCCTAGCTATGAAGGGCGTGTTACCGTACCTATTTTATGGGATAAAAAAACGCAGACTATTGTAAACAACGAATCAATAGAAATAATTCGCATGTTTAATAGCGCGTTTAATGAGCTTACTGGTAACACCGACGATTATTATCCAGATGCGCTACGTGAAGAAATCGAAGACGTGAATGCTCGTGTATATGACACCATTAATAATGGGGTGTATAAAGCGGGTTTTGCTACAACTCAAGAGGCTTATAACGAAGCTTACACCGCCTTGTTTGATAGCTTAGATTGGTTAGAAGCTCGATTAGCTAAACAGCGTTATTTGGTGGGCGATACACTCACTGAAGCCGATTGGCGATTATTTACCACACTTATTCGCTTTGATGCTGTGTATCACGGGCACTTTAAGTGTAATCGAGAAAAGTTAAGTGAGTTTCATCATCTTAGTAACTACATTAATGAGCTTTACCAAGTACCTGGGATAAAGGAAACGGTCGATTTAGAATACACAAAGGTGCATTACTACGTTAGTCACGTAACCATTAACCCAACGCAAATTGTGCCTTTAGGTGCTAAACACACGTTTGATGCTGCCCATGATCGAGACCGTCAATACTAAATGACGCAGAGATAACGTATAGGAAAAAATATGCTTACTCATTACCCAAAAAATAGCTTAGGCAATGCTGATCATGGTTGGCTTAAGTCAAAGCACCATTTTAGTTTTGCGAATTACTATAATCCTGCGCGTATGGGATTTGGCACTTTGCGTGTAGTTAATGATGACTGGGTAGCCCCAGGTATGGGGTTTGGTGCGCACCCGCATAGAAATATGGAAATTATTAGTTTTATCCGTAGTGGTGCCATTACTCATCAAGATAGTATGGGCAACAAAGGGATCACCGAGCAAGGTGAGGTGCAGGTAATGAGTGCAGGCACCGGCATTACCCACTCAGAGTATAACCTAACAAATGAACCACTAACGTTTTATCAAATTTGGATTCAGAGTAATCAACATAATGTTGAGCCGCGCTGGGAAAGTAAAAAGTTTCCTACACAAGCTACAAGCAGCCTTAGCTTACTGGTTTCGGGTTATCCAAAAGATGCCGATAGTGCACTGTTTATTAATCAGCAGGCGCGTATTTATGGTGGCAAGCTGGCAAAAGGCACGTTAATAACACAGCCGATTGATCATCAAGCCTATGTATTAGCATCGGCAGGGGAGTTTATTATTAACGATGAGTCAGCCTCAGTTAAAATGAGTAAAGGTGATGGCGCAGAAGTTACACAGACTAAAACCATCACTTTAACGGCAACCACTGAGTGTGAATTGATTATTATCGATAGCAAAAGTTAAGCGCAATTTACGTGCGCTTAACTTTGTAATTGTTACTTGTTCATACTTTAAAGCTTTCTACTTGCGATTTCATTTGCTTATATAAAGCCGATACATTTTTAGATTGTTGCGTGGTTTGCGATGAAATTTGTTTCATTTGTGCAGATTGCTCTTTTAATGATACTAAATTTCGATTTATTTCGTTAGCCACATGTGACTGCTCTTGTGTAGCTTGTGCGGTTTCAGCCGACATTTGCTGCACTTTTTCAAAAGCGTGAGTCAGGCTATTAAAAATGGTAATTACTGAGTCAAAGTTGGTTAAGGTGGTATTGGCATTATTTTGGCTATTTTTGATTGAATCAGACGACGCTTTAACATTGTCATTTAAGCGTTGGATCATGGTATCAATTTCGTCTGTGCTTTGTTGAGTTCGTGTGGCAAGCGTTCTTACCTCATCAGCTACCACTGCAAATCCACGGCCTTGCTCGCCGGCTCTAGCGGCTTCAATCGCTGCATTTAAAGCTAATAAGTTTGTTTGCTCTGCAATATTACGTATTACCTCAAGAACGGAGGTTATATCGGTAGAGCTACTTTCTAGTTCAACCGAATTCGCTAATGCAGACTTAATATCGTTAGCTAAATCTTCAATCGCTTTGCTAGACACATCAATAGCTTGAACACCTTGCTTTACCTGCTCGCTAGATATATCGGCTTCCTGTGCGGTATTTTTTGCAAGCTCTGCCATTTGTTGATTGGCCATGTCCATTTCATGACCCGCACTGACTATTGACTCAGAGGCATTAGCAAGTTTTTGGGTTACTTCCATCGCGGTATCAGATACATCATTTAAATCACCCGTTACTGCACCAAGTTGGCTTGATTGCTGCTGAATATTTTTTATTATTGTTTGTAAATGGCTCAAGAAGTTATCAAATTCATTACTTAAATCAGCTAATTCGTCGTGTGATGTAGTGTTAATACGTTGGGTTAAATCGCCATCGCCAGCGGCTATTTCTTTAATACGAAGGGTAATATTATTGATATTATCGGTTAGCTTTTTCGGAATGTAATAGCCCACACCTAAAGCGACAATAAAGGCAATAATAATCACAATAAAAACAATTTTTTCAAAAAGTTGAATGCTTTGTTGTACGTCTTGTTTTACAGCTCTGGCATGCGTGCGTGCTTCTTCTCCTGCAATATCAAGTATATTTCTTAATTCGTTAAAGCTTTTATCAGCTTTTGCTAAATTATTATCAATTAAAGCGACTTGCTTTGCAGGAGTTGAGTAAATCAAGGCTTTGCTTTGCTCATACCATTGCTGGTAAAGCTGATCGAAGTTGGCATATTTTTGTGTTAGCTGCGGCTCATCAATTAAATAACTACGGTAACTATGAAAACGACGAATAACTTGGGCTGCGTTTTCTTCAAATATTTTTTGATTTTGTGCTAAATCACCGTGTTGGTTTACTATTTTTTGTTTTGCAAGCCGGGCTTGGTATATATCTCTATCGGCATTTAGTATCTCTGAAATGGCTTCTACATAACGCCCTAAACGCTCAGCCCCCACTTTATCTTGCTGTTGTTTATTAGTATAAGCGCGAAGCTCTTCACCTGCCTGATCCATCATTTCGCGTATTTTTATAAATTCAGGTTCAGATTTATTTAAATCACTTTGCATTTTACCTTGTGAGTGGTTGGTATCAATGAGTGTTTTACTATGATTTACCCATTCATTATACAAAGGCATAAAGTTGGAAAATGAATCATGCTTTGCTAGTAATGCCTCTTCATCTTTTAAATAAATTAAGTATTTTTTAAAGCGATCTTTTACTTGCTCTGCGTTTTCTAAAAACTCTGCTTTATTCGTCTCACTATCACCAGTGGCGCTGAGTAAATTTTCAAGTGCAATACGTGCTTGATATATGTCTCTGTCGGCATTGAGAATAACAGTAACAGCTTCAAAAAAGGTTTCGGTTTGCCTTTTCATAGCGCTGTCTTGTATGTAAGTAATTGAAGCTATGGCAACTAGCAAGCCTGCAAGGATCAATGCTAAAAAAGCAATTGGCAAAATGACTTTGGTTCTAATTGAATTTATTCGCATGTTTCAATCCTTGTTATCTTACTGTATCTAGAGTAGATATTAGTCACATAGTGGTGTTTATGCCAAGCAGGTGGGTAAATTAATTGGGTGTTTTTTATACGCCATAAAATCCGTACAAACATAACTGCTATTTTTTATTGGTTTTATTATCCTTGCAAGGCGTATTCCCTTAAAATACCGCTAATTGGTTTATTTTTATAAAGGAATTCTGCTGTTAATGAATTCTATTCAGGCTAGTGTATTTGGCCGTATCTTTACCCCGCATCGCTTTGTCGACATAAACCCACAAGGTTTAGTATTCAGCAATAAAACACAAACAACCACATTGAGTTGGTGTGATTTAACGTCGCCCATTCGCTATGAGTATGGTGTGCTTGGGCAAACACTGCGCTTTAATACCGACTCTAAACAGTATCGTATTTGGATGAGGGCATATGGCAGCAATAGGGCATTTAAAGCGCATACTGATATGTTATGGGTTAAAAGCAATATTGCTGTGCTTAATGAGGTGTTGAGTGAAATAAACCAATTTGCTCACACTCAGTTTTTGCGCCAATCATATGTGGCTGATATAAAAAAACGAGTAGATGAACAATATAAACGCTGGCTACCTTGGATAAAAAGTAGCGATGTTTTAGCAACAGTCAGCACACAAATAAAATTGCTTGAGCAATACAGCCAGTGGAGCGATTCACTCACGCGTTTTTTTCAACATAAATACACTCAATCACAATTAAAGCGCTATAACGATTTTTTTAGTTGTGTTGAAACAAATCCACTCACTGAGCAACAACGCCGAGCTTGCATCATAGATGACGATAACAATTTAGTGCTAGCAGGTGCTGGTACAGGAAAAACCAGTGTGTTGGTGGCCAGAGCGGGCTATTTGGTTAATAGTGGGCAGGCTAATTACAACGATATTTTATTACTCGCCTATGGTAAGCAAGCCGCTTGCGAAATGGATGAGAGAATTAAACAAAAGCTGGGCACTGAGTCCATTAAATCGGCCACATTTCACAGCGTCGGCTTAACCATTATTAGCGAGGTTGAGGGCAAGCCACCTAAAATATCTAAACTCGCTGAAAACGAAAAAGCTAAAATAAAATGGGTTGAAGGATGTTTTGAATCGCTTGCCAATGCTAAACCACAATATGCTAAAGCGCTGGTAAATTATATAAATAACACTCTTAATGACGTTAAAGGCGAGTTTAAATTTAGTCCTGCAAAGCCTAATCATATAGCGCTTTTAAAAGAGATAAAATCTGGCGGTCATTTAACCAAGTTAGCTACCTTATTTAGCCAATTAATCAGCGTGTATAAAACCGCAAATATAACACTTGAGAGCGATTTAAAGCAGATACAGCAAGCCTGGAAATTATTAAAGCCTTTGTTAGTCAACTATAACCATTATTTACTCACGCAGGGCGAAATAGATTTCGACGATATGATTATTAAAGCCCTCGATTATGTAAACACTAAAAAGTTTACATCGCCTTGGCGTTATATCATGGTGGATGAATTTCAAGATATATCACCGCTGCGAGCTACACTTGTAAAAGCACTGCGCGATAGTAAATCTAATAGTTCACTGTTTGCAGTAGGAGACGATTGGCAAGCTATTTACCGTTTTAGTGGTGCAGATATGCGACTTACTACCGAGTTTGCCGCACATTTTGGTTTTACAACACAAACTCTATTAGATAGGACCTTTCGCTTTAATAATAAAATTGGAGTGGTTGCCGCAGGTTTTATTATGAAAAACCCAGCGCAGTTACCTAAAGACATTCACTCAGTTGCAAAGGTGAGTAAGCCCGCTGTTAGCGTGCTAAAAACGCTAAATAGTGGCTCAGCTATAAACAGCAAAATAGCGGAGCTAAACAATGGCGCAATTAAGCATTTACTAAAGGGGATTAAGGGACATTCTGGCAAGTCTGCCACGGTATATTTACTTGCACGATTTCGATTTCAGTTACCTTCACAGGCCGATATAAGTGCTTTACAGCAAGAGTTTTCAGCATTGCATATTGAGTGTGATACGTTTCATGGCTCAAAAGGCAAAGAAGCCGATTATGTCATTATATTAGCAATGAATGGCGGAGCGTTTGGATTTCCAAGCACTAAGCCAACGCCTCAAATTTTAGAGGCATTATTACCCGCAAAAGATAATTACGCATACAGTGAAGAGCGTCGCTTATTTTATGTGGCGCTCACTCGCGCTAAACATAAAGTGTACATAATAACTGATGATAATAATCGCAGCTGCTTTGTTGATGAACTCATAAACGAGCATAAAATTGAAGTATTTGAGTTAAAAAATAAAGCGGTTGCTAAAGAGGTTACTCAAGCGTAAACCGCTTAATACCGTAACCAGCATTAAGCGGCTTTTTGCATTAGCTAGCCGGCAACGGGGGTGTTACCTGTGGGGATTTTTTTCATACTTTTTATAAGCATGTAAATACAGGTAGTAATTAAGCAGCCACCTAAGTAAATAAGCACACCATGGCTTTCATCTGAAAAATAGGTAGCCATTAGCGGCCCAAGAACCGAGCCCACACTGTAACTTAATAGCATTATTTCGGTAGCTGAGACTATTTTTGCCATAGGCAATGAGTCACACGCCAGAGTAATGGCAATCGGGTAAAGCGCTAAACTGCATGCACCTAATATAAAATAACTACTTACTAGGGCCGCAAAGTTATTAGCATGTAAAATACCCACCACACTGGCGGTACCAATAAAGCAAAAAATAGCCATTAATAAGCTTTTAATAATGCGGGTTGATAAATAGCTCACTAAAGGCTGAACTAACATGCCACCTAAAATAATCACCGCCATAAGTAAGCCGGTATATTGAGCTTGATCAGTTTGTGCGGCTATATAAACCGGTAATAATCCATAAATAGGGCCTAGTAATAACCCCGACACTAAACAGCCTAAAATAGCAGGGCGGCTGAGGGTTTTTAGCTCTTTAAGGGCTAGCTTTTGTAAGTTTTGCGTATCAGGTTGTCCTCGGGTAATTAAGAGTGGCGCTAAAATCGCAACAGCTAATAAAGCAATAACAAATAAATAGGGCACAGCATCTGTCGTTCCTAATGGTTTAATGGCAAGTTGACCTACTGCGCTGCCACCGTATAAGGAAGTCATATATAACCCTAAGCGCTTAGCTCGCGCTTTTGCGGTGTTAGCCATTAATAACCATGATTCTACCACTACAAATACGCCAGCAACTGCCATACCAGCCACAAAGCGTGCTATTAACCACATAGTGGCCGTTGGGCTGATCAGCTGGGCGATAACACTAATAATTAATAAAGCTAAAAACCCGATGAAAGCCAACCTATGACCGATTTTTACCACTACGCGCTCTATACATAAAGCACCAATCAATAAGCCTAAATAAAAGACACTGGCAAGCCATGGAGCTAAATCAAGATTGATGTTAAAAGCATTGAGCGATAACGGGATCAAGCTCATTAAAAAGCCTGATGCAATAGCAAAAAACGATAAGCCAATAACCGGCGCTAGCGGGTTATTTGATTTACTATCAGTGGTAAGTTCCACCATTAGATTGTTCCGAAAAGAGGTTAAATAATTGCTGGTTTTAGGGGAGGTAGATAAAGCAATTATTTTAAGCAGGTTAATTTTGCGGCGAATTTAGGCTGATTTGACAACGAAGTAAAGAGTTTTTTAATTGCTAAATGAAAATAGTATTCAAAATGTTTTTTTACGTAAATTAAACGCTTACATGCTATTTTTTTGTATAAGTAAGTTAGCTTTATTGTTTTAAAATTGTTGTATTTTTAAGCGTTGTTTTAAATAAAATAATACTGCTTATAAAACCAAAAAAGCCCACTTTGGGCTTTTTTAGTGCGTTATATTCAACTTATGACAACGGCAAGTTGATGATACAAACCAATCCCAACAATAACATTAAATGGAAAGGTGACACCTAACGAGCTAAGCATGGCTAGGCCAATATCTGCTTTGGGAATAGCGGCTTTTACAGCAGCAGGTGCGGCAATGTAAGAAGCACTCGCCACTAAGCTGCCCAGAATAACCACTGAACCTAATTCTAAATTTAGCAAGGTGCCAACCATAACGCCAATGGTGCCTAAAAATAACGGCGTAATAATGGCGAAGGCAGCCAGTTTCCATTGCTGCCAAGGAAAAGGGCGAAGCGTTTGTGCAGCTACCAAGCCCATTTCGAGTAAAAATAGCGCCAGCACTACTTTAAAGCTACTGGTAAGTAAACTCGTAACTTGGCTACCCTGTTGGGTGCCATACATCATACCGATAATTACACCGCCAACGAGCAAAATCACACTCTTATTGGTAAGCGTTTCGTGCCACAGTGCTTTTAACGATAAGTTGGTGTTTTCGCTGTGTGCTTTGTCGAGCTTACGATACAACAGTAAACCTACAATAATGGCTGGTAACTCAAGCATAACTAGGTACAAGGTAACTTCTGCGCCCACTTTTAATTTAGCCGATTCGGCATACGCTAATGCTACCGCAAATGTACCAGCACTAACCGAACCATAGTGGGCAGCAATGCTGGCGCTATTCGCTACGCTTAGCTTAACAACGTATTTTAAAATAGGGTATAAAGTGAGCGGAATAAGCCCACCAAGTAACATAACCGAGGCCATTTCTGGGAGTAATTGCCAACTTAAATTGCCATGCAGCACCATGCCACCTTTTAGACCTATGGTAAGCATGAGTAGTAAACTGAGAGTGTCATACGTCGCTTTGGGGATAGCTAAATCAGAGCGAAGGATACCCGCTGCTAATCCTAAAATAAAAAACATTACTACAATATCAGGCACGCTGTTCTCCTCTTTATTACTAATTTAATTTGTTAAGCGGCGCTATTATAGGCAAATCTTTATATAGTAAATAATAAAATGAATGCTAACATCCTATAGATAAAAACTTATGAGGTGCGTATGAATATAAGACAACTTTCCTTCCGACTTCTTGAAGTATTTATGAGTGTAGTAAAAACCGGCTCTATAAGCGAAACCGCTCGTGGACTTCATTTGACTCAGCCTACGGTTTCTTTACAAATTAAACGCTTACAAGAAGCGGTAGGTGAACCGTTAATAATTATGCAGCAACAAAAGTTGCAAATAACCGAAGCTGGTATGGCCTTATTTAGGACTTGCCAACAGGTTTTTGGTCATTTTGAAGATTACCAAGATTACTTAGCGGAGCTAAAAGGGGGTGAACGTGGACGATGTAAAATTGCTATGGTTAATACTGCCCAATATATTTTACCTAAATTGTTAGGCCCATACAGTAATGAACATCCGCATGTAGAGCTACCACTTGAAATAGGTAATCGTTCAGCCGTTTTAGCACGCTTTGAACGCGGAGAAGACGATATTTATGTATTTAGTCACCCGCCATCTTTAGAGCATGCCCAAGCTGCTAGGTTTCTACATAACCCTTTAGTGTTTATAGTGCCACTAAATCATCCATTAGCCGATAAAACCGCACTTAAACTGGCTGATTTAGTTCCGTATCGTTTTTTATTGCGTGAAACAGGCTCCGCCACTCGCATGTTATTTGAAAGCGAGCTGCAAAGTAGAGGGTTGGTATTAAGTGACAGTGTGCAAATGGCCAGTAATGAAGCCATTAGAGTGGCGGTAGCTTCAGGTATGGGGATTGCGGTGCTTTCTCAGCATGTGCTGCCTAAAGGTGATAATAGTTTTAAAGTGCTTAATGTTACCGACACCACTTTAGCTAGCCATTGGTATTTTGTGGTGCGTACAGACCGACATATATCACACGCTGCACGCAGCTTTTTAAAGTTTGCTGAGCAACACTTAGAGCTGTATTTAGATGAGAAGTGGGTGCGAAATGAGTTAAGCGGGCTTAATTTGAAATAAAAATAAGCCTTAGAGACAATCAAATATTAACTGGTATCAAAGTTGCTTAAGTTATTTCAGTTAAAGAATATAACGATTAAAGTAAAAATGGATTTGAGCCAATGACTTCAATAACCTTTAAAAATCAATATAGTAGTTATAATACTCTCGTTAACAAAGTGGCAAAATCGAGTGACGTTCTGCCAACATCTGCCGCTGCGGCAACAACCAGTACCGCTGAAAACCAAGCAACCCCTAATTTTATCGCTAAACCAGAAGACAAAAGCTTTTTAGAAAATGCCCAAGAGGCATTAATTTATCAACGTTTAGGTGTCGATAAAGAAACTATAGCTGAGTTAAAAGCAGCAATAGAAGCCTTGGCAGAAGAACTAGGAGAGGAAGGGGTTGATGTAGATGCCATAAAAGAGCAGATTGCTGAATTACAAAAAATGTTAGAGCAAGAATTCGAAAAAGGCACGGAGCGAATGGCAATGCAACCAACACATGAAAAAGGCAAGCTAGTAACCGCATTAGCTTAGATAACGGCATGTTGAAAGGTTATTGACTCCTGACTTTAAATAGGTTTTAAGTGATTAACGCACAAAGAGGGTGAAGAGGCGCTGCGCTTTTAGAGAAGTGAACTACACCATAACTTTTTGTGGCTTCTCATTTACTCCTCATTCGCTTCTCTGTGTTCAAATAGGGTTTAGTGAATTATGCACAAAGAGGGCAAAGAGGCGCTGCGCTTTTAGAGGAGTGTACTACACGATAACTTTTTGTGGCTTCTCATTTACTCCTCATTCGCTTCTCTGTGTTCAAATAGGGTTTAGTGAATTATGCACAAAGAGGGGGAAGAGACGCTGCGCTTATAGAGGAGTGTACTACACGATAACTTTTTATGGCTTCTCATTTACTCCTCATTCGCTTCTCTGTGTTCAAATAGGGTTTAGTCAATTATGCACAAAGAGGGCGAAGAGACGCTTCGCTATTAGAGGAGTGCTCTAAACCATAACTTTCATCTGTAACCAAAAAACCAAGCAGGGGCTTATAAAAAGTAATAGCATGCCCACACTCAGTAAGTTACCTCTAAAAAGGTTAAAATCATCAAGTATTTTCTGCCACTTATACTTAAATAAATATCTGCCCACAACAATATCTAAACTAAGCATTATTGTTAGCCAAACAAAACCCACATTTAAACAATCTAAGTACGAAATAGGGTTAACCCATGGCAAGGTCAGCCAAGTAATGGCATAAATAATCGCAGTGCCCAAAAGTAAGCTGAGTGTTTTAGCGCGTTTTAGAGCGTAAAACCCTTACTCTAATATTGCCATTAATTATCTCAGCTAAAGCGAGCAATAGGCCAACGGCGAGTGTTTTTAAAAGCATGTAAACCTCCTGGTGCTGATCATGTTAATTATTAACGATGACCTTACCTAATTTATAGCTATAACGCATAAGGTGCTGTTCACCATTTTTACAGATTAACTATCGTTATCAGTTGTTATTATGTGTCATTTTTTATAAGGTGAACTTTGCTTATAAAAATAACAATAGGAACGCCGTCATGAAAACCCTTGAACAACAGCTCGGCCAGTATGGTTTGTACCATCGCTCTAAACGAAATGTATTAACCCATTTTTTTGGTATTCCACTTATTGTGTTTGCCGCTTTATGCTTACTCGCCCGAATTGAAATTCCTATTGCTAATTTTAGCATTGATGGCGCGCAAATTTTTGTATTAGCCTCTGTGGTTTACTATTTTATGTTGAGTTTTTCGCTTGGTTTAATCATGGGAATTATTTTCACTTTATTACTGGTAGCTGCCCAGCCAATTGCCGCAATGGCATTAATACCTTGGTTGGTAATTGGAGTTGGGGTGTTCGTGTTTGGCTGGATATTACAGTTTATTGGTCATTATTTTGAAGGTAAAAAGCCCGCTTTTGTTGATGATTTAGTAGGCTTAATTATTGGCCCTTTGTATGTCACTGTTGAGCTACTATTTTTAATGGGCTTTTACAAAAAATTAGAACAGCAAGTGAATGAAATAGCGGGTCCAACTAAAGCATAACCAGTCAAAGAATATAAGGTAAACCATGGATTATAATAATAAAACAGTGTGGATCACCGGCGCATCATCAGGTATTGGTGAAGAACTTGCAAAACAATTTGCAGAGCAAGGTGCAAAGGTTATTTTATCAGCGCGGAATATCGATAAACTCAACCAAGTAAAAGACGAGTTAAAAGGCGAGGGGCATCGTATTATCCCGCTCGATTTATCAATGCCTGAAACCGTTTTGCACGATGTATCAGCGCAAATAGATAGCTTAGGCCCCATTGATATTTTAATTAATAACGGCGGTGTATCACAGCGTAGCTTATTTTTAGAAAACGACTTTAAAGTGTACCGGCAACTTATGGAAGTAAATTACTTTGGCTTAATTGCACTCACTAAAGCGGTATTACCTTCAATGGTGGCACGTAAAAGCGGTTCAGTAGTGGCTATTAGTAGCGTGGCAGGCAAAGTAGGGTCTAAGTTTAGAACCGGATATTCAGGCAGTAAATACGCTGTAGTAGGCTTTATGGATTGCTTACGCGCCGAAGTGGCGCAGCACAACATACATTGCTTAACTATTTGCCCAGGCTCAATTAAAACGGCGATTGCCCATAACTCATTGAACGAACAAGGGGAAGCGCAAAACAAACCTGAGCCTTCAATAGAAAATGGTATGAACGTAAATGTAGCCGCATCAAAAATGCTCACTGCAATCTACAATAAAAAGGATGAAGTAGTAATAGGCCAAGGGTTAAGTGGTTGGGCACCGTTTATAAAACGGTTTTTCCCAGGGTTATTTAATCGCTTAACCGCTAAGGTGGAATATAAATAACTAAGTACAGTACTTAAACGCCAGCATTTAGCTGCTTAGCGCAATGCTGGTTCGTGTTCAGCTTTATGGCTGTTTTTGTACCTTCCAAGGTGGGTTTAATCGATTTTCTCCAGCTTTATAGAGCTTAATTTTATTTCCTGAAGGGTCTTTTAAAACCGCTTCCTTCCATAGATACCTTTGCTCTGTGGGTTGCTGTTCGAATACGATCCCTTTTTTGATTAACTGCTGGCACAATTGCTCAAGGTTATCGTTCTCAAAATAAATTACAGAATGATTTTCAAAAAATTCACTCTCTAAAGACAATGAAAATGTAGAGTCACCTTCAGGGCAACTAAAACGTGCATAATGAGGTGTATCAACGATTTGGGTAAAGCCAAGTGTGCGATAAAAACTCACCGCTTCATTCATATCTTTGACTGGCAAAGTTACTTGATTCAGTTTCATTCAAACTCCCACTTCAAAAAAATAGATAAATTTATATGGATTTACTCTCGCCCTGGCTCATGTCCCTCATAACGAGGAAGCTGAGCATCTAAGTCTTCCCAATTAGCTTTTGAGGTGATGAAATTATGCGATATGGGTCGTTCTGTTATATCGCAGGTCAACGCGCCTAATCGAAGGCGATATCTTTGAGGAGATTGAGCGTTAGCACTATAAATTGGAGCGCCGCAGGTTTTACAAAAGTACTTACGTTTACCTTCACTACTTTGGTAAAAAGTAAGTGTGCCGTTGTAGTCAGTTAATGTCAGATCGCTGGCATTAATAAATCCATTAGTAGCAAAAGCACTGCCACTGGCCTTACGACAAAGCGAACAATGACAATGAATAATATCAGTAACTTTACCATTAATTGAAAAGTTGATTGAGCCGCATAAACAACTACCTGTGTACATCTGTATTCCTTGATTTAATTATAATTCTTTCATTATATTGCATTTTTTCCAGTAAATTTTTGATGTTTTATGGCTTAATTACACACTTTACTAAAAATGCTTTCCTCGCACTCACAAAACCATCAGCGCTTTAAGATTCTGCTACTTCAAACAATGCATGAACTCTTTTGGATTAGATTAATAATTCCACTAATTAACGTTAATGTAAATAATTGTTTATGCGAGGTTTTAGGTGGGTTATGAGCATAAGTAAGAGAAGGCAATAATGCTATGAGTATAATCAGCTGTGCTCAATTAAAAACTAGTTACGATGGAAGTTAAGCTAGGGAATTATCTGGTTGGGCTTAAGTGAATTTAAAAAAGGATGTTTGTAAGTATTAAAACCCCGCGTTTTTAACGCGGGATTGGTTTGAATTGGTAGGATATATGTTTACTTGGCCTTTTTGGCTTCGAGTGCTTCTATTTCATTCCAGATTTTTTCAGCCTCGTCAGTTAACATCGCATAGCTTTTAATATCGCCTTTTCTTTGTGCTTGCATGCCTTGCTCTAATTTTGCATCGTACTCTTTACGCAATTTTTTGATTGAATCTGGCTTTAAAAATGAAAACATCAACACCCTCGTTGTTTATTAGCTAATTACAGTAACAGTACGCAGTTAAGCTGCAAAAAGTTTGCTGTTACTGTAATTAGATGTATTAAATGACTACTTAGGATCTAGTCGCACAATGCCCTGGCCATCTAATCCAAGGTAAATAGTACCATTATCACCTTGGGCTAGGCTGCGAATACGGCCAATACCTTCAAGTAATTTACTTTGTTTAACGACCTTGCCATCTGCTATTTCTAATACGCTAACAAAGGCGTATTTCATTGAAGCGAGTAAAAATTTACCTTTAAGTTCAGGGTATTTATCACCTTTTACTAGCAACATATCTGAAGGAGCGATAGACGGTGTCCACTGTAATATGGGCGCTTGCATGCCCGGTTTTTCTGTTAAATCGGTAAACGAGGTGCCGCTGTAGTTAATACCGTAACTCACCACGGGCCAGCCGTAGTTAGTTTTAGGTTTAATCATATTAAGCTCATCGCCACCACGGGGGCCGTGTTCGTGTGCCCAAAATACACTATTGTCACCATCGAACCACATACCTTGTGGGTTACGATGCCCATAAGACCAAACCGCTGGTTTTGCACCTTTTTGGTTTACGAAGGGGTTGTCGGATGGAATTTTACCATCGTCGTGTAAACGATAAATTTTACCGCCATCACGGCCTAAATCTTGTGGATTAATATCTCGCGAGCCGCGGTCGCCAATCGAAAAATACACATAGTTTTGGTTATCAAACACAATACGGCTGCCGTAATGCTGACCTTTTTTAGAGTTATGCTCACCTTTGTATAATTGTTGTGACTCAAGTAGTTGGCTGTGATCGTTACTTAGCTTTGCACGCATAAGTGCGGTGTTACTACCTGCGCCATCGCCTTCACTGCTTGAATAAGTAATATATAGCCATTGATTATTAGCAAAATCAGGGTGCAGCTCTAAATCAAGAAGCCCGCCTTGGCCGTTGGCATCTATTTTTGGTAGCCCAGTGATTTTAGTTAAGCTGGTGGAGTTATTACGAAGTAAATAAAGGATGCCGCTGCGCTCGGTTATTAATAAGTCACCGTTTGGCAGAGCCTCAATAGCCCACGGAATTGAAATTCCTTGGGCAACAGTTACCGGTTTTACATTAAGCGCTAATTTATCCAATTCTTTAAAATCAACTGCATAAGCGCTGAGGCTGGTGAGCCCCGAAAGTGCAAATGCACAACTGATTTTGGCAAGTGTAGAAAATTTTTTACGCGTTGTTACTTTGTTCATAATGGCTTCCAAAATTAACTAAATTTTAACTACCTTAGCACGCTATTTATCATGGTGTTAAGTATTTGGGATAAGTACAAGTGCACGCAATTTAATCGTTCTCCATTGGGTACTTAAGCGTTGTTAACCTTTAAATACCGCTCTAGAAAAATTGAATAATTACTCTAATGGGGTTGAAATTTAAAAATTCGAGCGTACACTTGTGCGCTGAAGCTTGGGCTTACACGTGTATGCTCAAATATAAAACCCAGCAGAAACTAATGGGTAGTCGATTTAAATAGAGAATTTATAACCATGTTAACTCCGGTATTAGACCAATTTTCAAAATGGTTTTTACACCATCAAAGCTTTGCAGCTTATATTGAGCCAATAATGCAAAAGTTTAAACCTGCGTGGCGCGCTAACCTTTTTCGAGCCAAGGTTGTTGATGTCCAAGCGCTAAGCGGGCGATTTTTAAGTATTTCACTTAAACCAAGTAAAAAGTGGCCTATACATATTGCTGGTCAACACATTAGCTTAACGGTGGAAGCTAATGGACGTTTGCTTACTCGAGTGTTTACTTTGGCATGCAGCCCCGCACAATATAAGGCGACAGGTTTACTTCGTTTATTAGTAAAAACAGATCAGCAAGGTCATTTTACAAGCCAATTGCAAAATACATTAGCGGTGCAGCCATGGTGTAATATTTCTCCACCAAGTGGCGACTTTGTATTTAAAAGCTGGCACAAACCCAGCACGTTTATTGCTGGTGGTTCGGGAATTACGCCTATGCTTGCTATGCTTGATCAGCAGCTAGGTAATACTGAGCATCAGATAAAATTAATTTACTTTGCTAAAGCAGGTGAGCATCAATGCACTAATGAGTTAAAAATGCTGACACAGCAATATAATCATTTTTCTTACGTACTGCTTACACGGGATCGAAGCCCATATTTAACTACTCATATAAATACGGACGATAATCCTGATATATATTGCTGTGGTCCTGCTGGCTTTATGCAAGAAGTTGCAGATTTTACTCGTCTACTTAATTTAACCTATTACCAAGAATCGTTTGCTCTATCCATGCCTAAATTGACTGACGACAATCATTTTTCAGTAATAATAAATAAAGACACGCATGTAGTGACTAGTAATGAGGTGCTATTAAACCAGTTTGAAGCAAAAAAACTCCCTGTGCAGCGTGGTTGCGGCATTGGTATTTGCCATCAATGCCAGTGCATTAAAAAATCGGGAGTGGTGCGTAATTTAAAAACTAATCAATTATCAGATACTGGCGAGCAGTTAATTCAACTGTGTGTGAGCCAAGCCGTTAGCGATTTGGAGTTACAGCTATGACAACTATAAATTATCAACAGTTAGCTGATGATTTAGATGAAATTAAAATGTCGACATTAGCTACAGTTGGGCAAAAGGATGCAAACTATATTCGTTCTATTGTGCGTAAGCAGCGGTTTTGCGAAATAGGCGGACGGATTTTATTGATGCTTGGTTTTGTACAGCCATTATTGTGGGTAGCGGGTGTTTTATTACTTGGTTTGGCTAAAATTCTCGACAACATGGAAATTGGCCATAATGTAATGCATGGTCAATACGATTGGATGAACGACAAACAGCTAAACTCTAAAACTTACGAGTGGGATATAGCCTGCGACGGCCAAAGCTGGAACCGCGTTCATAACTTTGAACACCATACTTACACCAACATTATCGGAAAAGATCGTGACTTTGGTTATGGCTTATTAAGATTGAGCAATGACTTTAAATGGCGGCTAAAAAATACATGGCAGTTTATTACCTATTTAAATCTGAGCGTGCTGTTTCAGTGGGGCGTGTCGTATCACGAGCTCGCAGGCGAGCGAGTCTTTATAGGTAAAAAGAAACCAAACCGTGAAGGTGCTGTGGCGCATGGCACTTTAAAAAAGCGCTTTTTTAGTAAAGGGGCGCGCCAACTAATTAAAGACTATGTGTTATTTCCAGTTTTGGCGGGACCACTGTTTTTATGGGTATTAAGCGGTAATTTTTTGGCAAACTTAATTCGTAACCTATGGACCTCAACCATTATTTTTTGTGGTCATTTTACCGAGCAAACCCATACCTTTTATGAGCAAGACTGCAAAAACGAAAGCCAAGGGCAGTGGTATTATCGCCAAGCGCTGGGTTCGTCAAACATTAAAGGGGCGCGTTGGTTTCATATTTTAACTGGGCATTTAAGCTTTCAAATAGAGCATCATTTATTTCCTGATATGCCATCGTCCCGTTATCAAGAAATTGCGCCTAAAGTGCAAGCCGCATTACAAAAGCAGGGCATTGCTTATAATACTGGCGGATTTTTTCAGCAATACACCTCAGTATTAAAGCGTATATTGCGTTATTCGTTTAAATAGAGACTAATAAAATAGCCGCCATCATAATGTTCGCATTAATTAATCAGCTAACTATAAAATGTTAGCTGATTATTGCATTAAAAGGTTGGTAAGTGCTTTGTTGATTAAATAATCATCAGCACATGCAAAAAATTCTTCTAATTAATTTAAAAACAGCTCGTTTTGCTATGGTTAAATAGTAGCTGGTTGTCATACAATGGAGAAAAATAGACCACACAAGAGAGAATAAAAATGGCAGCATTTGGTACTGTGTTTATGCCGCAGATGATTCAAGCTAAGTTTTCTGACAATCAGTGGGGCGAAAGCTCAATTGTTCCTTGCGATAAGCTTGAGTTGCATGCAGGTGCGCACGTTCTTCATTATTCAAGTACATGTTTTGAAGGGTTAAAAGCCTTTCGTCACGAAGATGGCTCGGTTAATATTTTTAGAATGGACGCTAATATTGCCCGCATGCAGCAAAGTTCTGAATTGTTGAGTTTACCTGCTGTTGATGGCGAGATGCTAAAAACAATGATCATCGATATTGTTCGTGAATACGCCGATGAAACGCCGCTTCCTCCTGGTTCTATGTATATTCGCCCAACCCACATTGGTACAGAAGCTGCCATTGGTAAAGCGGCGGCACCGTCAATGAGTTCGTTGCTTTACACGTTATTATCGCCAGTGGGTGATTATTTTTCAGGTGGTGCAACTGCGTTACGTGTTTTACTTGAAGAAGATGGTATGCGCTGTGCCCCACACATGGGTATGATCAAAAGCGGTGGTAACTATGCCAGCGCACTTGGCCCAATTTCAGCAGCACGCACTAAATATAAAGCCGACCAAATTTTATTTTGCCCAGGCGGGGATGTACAAGAAACCGGTGCCGCAAACTTTATTTTAATTGATGGCAATGAAATCATTACAAAAGCACTCGACAGCACATTTTTACACGGTGTAACCCGTAATAGCATTTTAACCATAGCTAAAGATTTAGGTATGACGGTTAGCGAGCGCAACTTTACTGTCACTGAGCTTTTAGAGCGTGCAGCAAAACCAGGTACTGAGGCAGCACTTTCAGGCACTGCGGCAGTATTGACTCCAGTAGGTACGTTTATCCATAACGATAAAGAATACAAAGTAGGTAACGGTGAACCAGGGCCAACAACGGCACGCTTACGTCAAGCATTGAACGACATTCAATGGGGTAAGAGCGAAGATAAACACGGTTGGTTAACTAAAATCTAATCGGGTTCTAATCTATTAAAAAGCCACACTATTTAGTGTGGCTTTTTGGTTTAAGCTACAGCTTAAAACTTCATTTCAATTTTGCCGTATACATAACGGCCATTAAAACCAAATGGTGAAAAGCCCGAGTACGAGAACAAGCGAGAGAAAGTGGTTACATCGCTCACCAGCTCTCGAGTTGGATCTGGGTATACATCAAACACATTATTAGCGCCTAAGCTCAGAGTAAGGTTATTATTAAGTGCATACGCCACATCTAAATCGGTGATCCATTTAGGTTCTAACACTTCGTTACGCTCTGGGTTTTCAGATGGGTCTTGTGTTTCACCGTAGCGAGTGCTGCGAAGTGTGGTGCGCCATTCGTTAAGTGTCCATGTTGCGCTAAGGTTGTATTTATTGCGCGGTGTGCTCACTTCAAAACGACGTAGCTCGTTACCCGAGAACAAATTATCTTGCTCAACCCCAACATTTTGTAATTGTGCTGGTGGGTCAATAATATCGGTGACTTGGTTTTTACCGTAGTTGTAACCTAAGTTAAAAGCTACATCACCGTAGTTGTCGGTGATTAAATTATAAGAAGCGACGACGTCAACGCCACGGGTTTTGCTATCAATCGCGTTTAAGAAAAATCGACCTTGGTTAGCGCCGGTGCCCTCAAGTAAGCTTGCAACGCCTGCGCCCGATAAGTTATTTGATAACACAATACGGTCATCAATTAATATTTGGTAGTAATCCACCGATAAGCTGAAGTTGAAGTCGGTTGACCACGTAAAGCCTACCCCGTAGTTAGTAGCTTCTTCTGCGTCTAAACCTGGTGAACCCAATGCAACGGCAACATCGCTGCTTGGCGCAAAGGTACCTGTTTGTGTAGGTTCGCCATCTACAAATACAGTCGCTACCGAGGTAAAGTATTGCTGTTGTAAAGAGGGCGCTCTAAAGCCGGTTGATACAGAGCCGCGTAGTGCTAAGTCTTCTGTAAGTGTATAGCGGGTGGCAATTTTACCATTAAGCGTGTCGCCAAAATCAGAGTAGTCTTCGTAACGCGCGGCTACGGCAACATTCCAGTTATCTGTAATAAAGGCTTCTAAGTCAACGTAAAGGCTAACATTGTGGCGGCTGTTGTCACCCGCAGATTCAGGTGTGAACCCCGGGAACACTTGTGAACCTGCAGAGCCGAATGGGCCATTAACCGGATCGGTCACGGCACCACCTGGGCCAAAATTACCACGCGCATAAGAGGCTTCTTCACCTGCTTGAATTTCATAGCCTTCGCGGCGATACTCAGCGCCCACTGCCACGTTAATTCCGCTGGCTAAAAAGTCAGCATCAATCTCACGGCTAAAATCAAGATTAATAGTCAGCTGATCGTAAGTTAGCGTGCCTGCATCAAAACTAGTTTGGCTACTTGGCCCATATGAAGTGTTTAAGCTATTAATAACACCAAAGTTAAAGGCATCTTGGCCATATACCGCAGAGGCATCGTAGTTCCATTCATTAGCAAAGCCTTTCACACCTAAAGCCAGTGAAAAGTCATCAATGTCTGAGGTGATCACCGGCAAAAAGCCATCAGGGTAAATTTCTGTAACGTTACGGCTGTCTTGGGCGCGACGATAAAAGCCACCGCCTTCACCTTCACGTTTACTGTATGAGCCAAAAGAATAAAGCTCAGCATCGTTATTTAGCTGATAACCTGCGTTGTAAAACAACGCAAAGTCTTCAACAGTGCCGTTACCAAAGTTATGGTTGTAACGATCCCATGTGAATTCGCGTGGGTCGAGAGAGCCATCAGGTAAACGAGCATAGTTTTCGCGTTGGTCGTAATCAGAGCGGTTGGTTGAGCTGCGATCGCGATATTCACTAGAAATACTCAAAAAGCCATTATCGCCCAATTCAAACCCCATATTACCTTGCAGGGTTAAGGTTTGGCCGTCGGTAAGCGAGCGGTCGCTGCCCTCAGTAAAAGCTAAATCACCATTGGCGTCCTCAGAGACCGATTGTAACTGCGCTACACCGTCCATATCGGTAATATTTGCACCATATACGGCACCCAAACTACCGCCACTGCTATTGCTTTTAAGGACGATATTAATCACCCCGGCAATAGCGTCTGAGCCATATTGAGCTGCGGCACCGTCGCGTAATACTTCAATGCGTTCAATCGCGTTTGCAGGAATAGCGTTTAAATCAACTGATGACGAGCCACGACCCGTTGAGCCGTTTAAATTTAGTAGCGCGTTACTGTGGCGACGTTTACCATTTACGAGTACCAAGGTGTGATCAGGGGCTAAGCCACGCAGTTGAGCTGGGCGTACGTGGTCGCTGCCATCGGTAATTGATGGTTGGGGGAAATTAAAACTTGGTAATAACGTACTTAATAATGCATTGGTTTCTGTTTGCCCTGAACTTTTTAAGGCATCATTACTGATAATATCAATAGGCACTGGGCTATCTTCAACTGTGCGGCCTAGTCGGCGAGAGCCAATAACACTAATTTGTTCAATGTTTTCTTGCGCCTGAGTCTCTTGCTCAGCGGCATTAACCGTCCATGAGCCAACAAGTGCAGCGGCGATACTTAAAGTGATGGTTTTTTTTGCTGTAAATAGCGGTGTAAGTTGCATAACTAATTTCCCTCATTCGATGCTCTACAGGTGGTTTCAATTTAATCTTTTTAAATTAATGAACTAATTGAAATTACTGTTGTCAAGGTAGACCATTTCTACAATCGAGGTCAATTGAATTACATTCAATCTACATTTTATTTACAGCGAGTAAGATGAGGTGTTTGTGATACCGAAGCGTAAGTAGCCATTTACCATTTAATTTTGCCAATCAGTATATCTTTAAACATGACCCAATCACCCCATAAACTGTATAACGGGTGCTTAAATGTGGCGGGGCGGTTTTTTTCAAAAAAGAAATGCCCAACCCATGCAAAGCCATAACCAATCACCGGTAATAACCATAACAATACGAATTGTGAGCTAATAAGCGCATAGCCGGTCAAAAGCAACACTAAACTACTGCCAATAAAATGCAGCCTGCGACAAGTTTTATTACGATGCTCTTTTAGATAGTAAGGGTAAAAGCGTTTAAAGCTGGTAAAAGATTCAGTTTCTGTCATTACTCAACCTGTTAGTGTTTAAAAGTTATTCATTTATTTAAGCGCAATTTAGCGCAGGTTAACAGCGATAAATGACGTTTACCGCAAGTTGATAGACAAACAAACAGAAAGTTAATAACTTAGGCTGACTATAAAAAAATAATGGTAAAGCAATGCTTAAAAAAACACTGACCTGTGCGGTTGTAATCGCACTTGCAGGTTGTTCACAACCTGCAGAAAACACTACTCAAAATGAAGTAAAAACAGCTATGAAAGCAGTTAACTCAATAGATTACCCTGAAACTAAAAAAGGCACTGTGGTTGACACTTACTTTGGTGAAACCGTGGCTGATCCGTATCGCTGGTTAGAAGATGATATGAGTGATGAAACGGCTCAATGGGTTAAAACTCAAAACAAGCTTACCTTTTCGTATTTAGAGCAAGTGCCTTACAGAGACACACTCAAACAGCGCCTTGAAAAACTCATGAACTACGAAAAAATCAGCGCGCCGTTTACTGAAGGTGATTACACTTATTTTTATAAAAATGATGGCCTGCAAAACCAGTACGTTTTATACCGCAGCAAAGACGGCGGTGAAGCTGAAGTGTTCTTAGATCCTAATACTTTTAGTGAAGATGGCACCACTTCAATGTCGGGTTTATCATTTTCAGAAGATGGTTCATTGTTAGCGTACCAAATTTCAGAAGGTGGTAGTGATTGGCGTAAAATCATTGTTATAGACACTGAAACCAAAGAGCAGGTAGAACAAGCACTAGTTGATGTTAAATTTAGTGGCGTTAGCTGGCTAGCAAATGACGGTTTTTACTATTCAAGCTACGATAAGCCAGAGGGCAGTGAGCTTTCTGCAAAAACTGATCAACATAAAGTGTATTACCATAAGTTAGGTCAAGATCAAGGCGAAGATACTTTAGTATTTGGCGATACAGCAGAACAAAAGCACCGCTATGTGGGCGCTAGAGCAACCAAAGATGGTCGTTTCTTGTTTATTAGTGCCAGCGTATCAACCTCTGGTAATAAGTTATTTATTAAAGATTTAACCAAGCCAGATAGCGAATTTGTGACTGTAGTGGGTAATACCGACTCTGATACCAGCGTAATTGACAACGAAGGCAGCAAGCTATTTTTGGTTACTAACTTAAATGCACCAAATAAAAAAGTAGTGACGGTTGATGCAAGCAATCCACAGCCTGAAAACTGGCAAGATTTTATCCCAGAAACTGAAAACGTACTTAATGTAACCCTTGGCGGTAATACGTTTTTTGCGAACTACATGGTTGATGCTATTTCAAAAGTGAAACAGTACAACAAACAAGGCGAATTGATCCGCGAAATTAGTTTACCAGGCGTCGGTACGGCGAGTGGCTTTGGCGGTAAAAAAGAGCAAACTACGCTTTATTACTCGTTTACTAACTACAAAACGCCAGGTACAACTTACAGCTTTGACGTGCAAAGCGGTGAGTCAAAAGTATACCGTAAGTCAGGGATAGATTTTAATAGCGATAACTATACCTCTGAACAAGTATTTTATACCTCTAAAGATGGCACTAAAGTACCGATGATTATCACTTATAAAAGTGATATTAAATTAGATGGCAGCAACCCAACTATTTTATATGGCTATGGTGGCTTTAATATAAGCTTAACACCTCGCTTTAGCTCTACAACAGCGGCTTGGCTTGAGCAAGGCGGCGTATACGCAGTTGCTAATATTCGTGGTGGTGGTGAATACGGTAAAGAGTGGCATAAAGCAGGTACACAATTGCAAAAGCAAAACGTATTTGACGACTTTATTGCTGCAGCTGAATACTTACAAGATAAAAAATACACCTCTAAAAAGCGCTTAGCACTGCGTGGTGGTTCAAACGGTGGGTTATTAGTGGGTGCTGTAATGACCCAGCGACCTGACTTGTTTCAAGTTGCGTTACCTGCGGTAGGCGTATTGGATATGCTTCGTTATCATACATTTACAGCTGGCGCTGGTTGGGCATACGATTACGGTACTAGCGACCAAAGTAAAGAAATGTTTGATTATTTAAAAGGCTACTCGCCAATTCATAATGTAAAAGCAGGGGTTGAATATCCGGCGACTATGATCACTACAGGCGATCATGATGACCGCGTTGTACCGTCGCATTCATTTAAATTTGCAGCTGAGCTTCAAGCGAATCAAGCGGGTACAAATCCTACACTTATTCGTATTGAAACCAATGCAGGCCATGGTGCCGGTACACCAACCAGTAAAATTATTGACCTTTATGCCGATATGTACGGTTTTACGCTTTACAACATGGGCATTAAATCACTGTAGTGTGATTTTATAAACTAACGAAAAGCCGAGTTACGTAAGTGACTCGGCTTTTTTATGTTGACTAACCTGAGTTCAGATTAGCTAACTTATTGTATGGGGGAGAACAACCGTTGATAGGTTTTATAAGCGTATTCGTCGCTCATACCGCTTAAATAGTCACAAATAATACGCATACCTTGATTGTGTTTTTCAGCTTCAAGGTACAGTGCCTGCGTGGTTTCGGGTAATAAGCGCAGCGGATCGCTGGCAAACGCAGTAAATAATTCTATGAGTAGGTTTTGCCCTTTAAATTCTATTTGCTGCATTTGTGGGTCGCGTATTAAACGCTGAAATACAAAGTGTTTGAGGATCTGTAGCACATTTTCGTATTGCTGATCTAATTTTGCGGTGTGCTTTAAAATAGGGCACTCAAATTCATCGTTTTGGGTATCTAAATGAATATGAATAATAAAGGTATTCACCAGTTCGCCTATGGCGTCTTTTCGCTCATGTTCATACTTTGAAAATAACCGCTTGGAGAGTGACTCCAGCAAAGTGTTTAACCAGTCATAGTCAAGTGCTTGTAAATGCGGCAATGCATGGGTTAGCCAATCGTCTAAACTGAGCACATCCGTCGCTATGGCATCTTCAAGGTCGTGAACGGCATAAGCAATGTCATCAGCCAGTTCCATAATGGCACTGTCGAGTGATTTATAAAGGGTTTTAGCGCGATAAGCATCTGCGTGTTCTTGGCTAGATAATAACGCTTTATCACTTGCGCTAAGAGGCTCAATAATCCAATTAAATATCGCGGCATCGTCATTGTAAATACCTTTGGCTGGTCGCCAGTCATCGGCTTTTATAAACGCACGCTGTTTATTTTCTTGTGGGATGTTATGCCAAAGGTTATCAATAAAAGCTGGATACTTAATAAATCCTAACAAGGTGCGTCTAGTTAAGTTCATGCCGTAGCCGTTACTATAGGGCTCTAGCTTTGCCACAATGCGCAGTGTTTGTGCGTTACCCTCAAAACCACCATGATCACGCATCATATAGTTAAGTGCAATTTCGCCACCATGCCCAAACGGTGGATGGCCTATATCGTGGGCTAAACATAAGGTTTCGAGCAATCCAGTAGATGGAAAATGTTCAAAGCTTGGATGTTGGACCTTTAAATGGCGTAATATGCCGGTGCCTATTTGCGAGACTTCTAATGAATGGGTAAGGCGTGTACGGTAAAAGTCGTTTAAGCCAATACCCATTATTTGGGTTTTAGCTTGAAGGCGCCTAAATGCAGCAGCATGAATGATTCGTGAGCGGTCGATTTGCCAAGGAGAGCGGTTATCGTTAGGGCGGTGCTTATATTGTTCAATTATTCTATTTTGCCACTGTTTATCCATGTCTCAACCTATCAATTCGTCTTCGGCTTTAGCACTTAGTATATTATAAATTGTAAGTAATAGGTGTATGAATTTTATTCGGTTGTTCAGTATTCGCGTTTATAAAGTGGCTTAGGTATAATGATGTTTCGTATGTATGTGACTACACCATACATAACTTAGAGTTAAATTGAGATAATACATGTTAAAAACTATTTTTCAGTTGTTGTTAGCCGCCGTTGTTATTTGGGCGTTGACCCTTCCGTTTATTGATGCTGATGAACTAGTATCAGACGAGCAAACCAGCTCTAACGACACAAAAAAAGAGAAGAAAAAAGAAAAACCATTGCACAACGTTAAGTTGCCAAAGTTCTCAGAATTCACTGATGTGAAAGAGAAAAAACATGCGTTTTTTAACTTTATTAAGCCTCATGTAGAAGCCGAAAACAAAAAGATTTTACAACAACGTGCAAACCTTGAAATTGCACGCATGATGATAGAGCACAGTGAACCGCTTAGTAAAAAACAAGCGGGCGACATAAAAAAAATACTTAAGTCGTACGGATTACCTGAAACGTTAGATACCATCACCTTAAGCCAAGCACTGCGCCGAGTAGACATCATTCCTAAAGAGATGGCCTTAATGCAGGCAGCCAATGAGTCTGCATGGGGCACTTCACGTTTTGCACGAATCGGCTTAAACTTTTTTGGCCAATGGTGCTACAAAAAAGGCTGTGGCATGGTACCAAGAAGACGTAATAGTGAAGCCGAGCATGAAGTGGCTGCATTCAAATCGGTACGTGCAGCAGTAAGCTCTTATTTTAAAAATATTAATACCCACAATGCTTACAAAGAGCTACGTACTATCCGCGAAGACTTACGCGCACAACAAAAACCAATTTTAGCGACTAAATTAACGTATGGTTTAATGTCTTACTCTGAACGTGGTGAAGCGTACATTGAAGAGCTTAATACCATGATTAATCAAAACCGAGCGTACTTTAATGAATAAGCCGTTATTAAAATTAGTTACAGCCAGCTTTTTAGCAGTAGCAGCTAGTAGTGCCGTTGCTAAAGAATTTGTGATGTCGTATGACGGTTTTTACGACCGTTTAAAAGTGGTAAACAAAGGGGACTTTCAGTACGCCCGCGTAAACTTTTATATTAGCGATATTGGTACTAACGAAGTTTGTAGTATTAAAAACGGTACTATTTTAACTGAAAAAAATGAGTACCCGCTTAATTATACCGACAAAGCGCAATTGTTATTACCGTTCGATAAACAGCTAGATACCGACAAAGCGGTGATTGTAGTTCAGCCAAAAAACCCGGTTCACGACTGTCAGTTAAAGCTACAAATAGAAGCTAAGGAACTAGATGGACTGGCGTTATCAAAGCAATCGTTATTGGTTATTAATAATGAGCTTGAAGAGCTATTAACAGACCTATCTGGCTTTTTTGTTAGCAAACTAATGTGGTTTTTATTACCTGAACAAAAAGGCGTGGTTGTTACCTTTAAAACTCCTAAGCAATTTGATGATGAGCGCATAACGTGCGAAAAGTCAGTGTGTTATTTTGAAGTAACCGATAGCTGGGAAGAAAATACAACCGTATTAGCTGATATTAACGAGGTTGTTAAAGTAACGCCTTGGATAAGTAAGTAATTATATAATTTGTAAACGTATCAAGCGGCATCAACTATGATGCCGTTTTTTTATGGCTAAATTAAATGATGGCAGTGGGAGCTTTGGTTAATAAGCTTTTTTCATCATGGGTGACCACTTTATTTCGGCCTGTTTCTTTGGCAAGATAAAGGCGTTTGTCGGCTTGTAACAACAGTGCTTGCATATTTAGCTCGCGCACTAACATGCTACTTATTCCAGCACTTACAGACAGTGCAATGCTATTACCATTAAAATAAAACGGGTATTCATTAATACTACTGCAAAGCTTTTGAGCTAACAGCCTAGCTTGCGCTAAGTTCTGTTGATTAAGAAAAATAGCAAACTCTTCTCCACCAATCCGAGCAGTAACTCCAAGCTCAAAAAACAATTCGTTAATATGTTGTGCAATCCACTTTATCGCTTCATCCCCGGTTTCATGACCGTATTGGTCGTTCACTTGTTTAAATAGGTCTATATCGAGCATGATCAACGACACTCTGCTGTTAAGAGGCGCGGTTTTAGTTATTTTTTTACATAAACGGAAAAATCCACGCCTGTTTAAAAGTTGCGTTAACGGGTCGTGATTCGCTAGATTGATCAGTCTAGACTCAGCATTTGCAAACTTAATAAACGGTAAAATTAGCGCAGTAGCGGTAGTTAAAAATAAATGCGTTACCAATAACAGCTGTAATCCAAAAGCTAAGCTTGCTTGACTGATTTGGCTTGAGTAGAGCAAAACAAGGAGTACAACTTGCAACAGCATCACCACACTGTGGATTGTAAAACAGGCAACGAGTAAGCGTTGTTGGACTACTGCAACACTTGGAGTTTTAATCATTAAATACGCAGCGTAACTAAATAATACAGCAGTAATAATGCTGGTAATAATTTGCCCTGCATCTATAAGGTACACTCCAAGTAAAAGCGTACAGCACATGGCACAAGCATAGTATAAAGGTGTTAATTTTATCGCGGGTGCTTGGCTTTGTGGTATTAACCCTAAAATAACGAGTAATGGACTTAAAATAATAAAAACGTAAGCAAAAAAGTGGGTTAATAATGGAAACTCAATAAAATCTCTTAAACCAATTAGTGCTATTGCGGTAATAAACGAGCAACAGGCGGTAGCAAAAAATAAATAGCAAGGTTGTTTTTTGTATCTATAAACAGAAAAAAAGAACACAGCAATAAACAAGTTAAGAATAAAACAGAGGCTAATTAATGTAGGTAAATGAAGCATGTTTAAGGGGCTCTTTTAGCTAATTGAAGGCGTTTATACAGCTATAAGTATTAGGTAGTAACACAAAAATAGCAAGAGGGTAAAAAGTATTAACTTTTACCCCCTACTACAAACTTAATCCGTTAAGGTCAGTAGCTAGACTAAACTTTCTAATGCAGCGTCAATTTTAGTAAAGTGAAAACGATAGTTATGGTCTAATGCTTTTTTTGGTACCACATACTGGCCGGTAGTAAGTAAGTCGGCCATTTCACCCATTAATATATTAAGCACCCCAGCAGGCATAGGCATAAACGCAGGGCGTGACAATGCTTTTGCGAGTGATTGGCTAAACTGCTTATTGCTTAGGGGCTCAGGAGCTGTGGCATTAACAGCTCCTGATATTTCTTTATTGCGAATTAAAAATAAAATGAGCTGAACCATGTCATCTATATGGATCCACGACATACCTTGCTCACCATTGCCAATTGGACCACCTACGCAAAGCTTAAATGCTGGTAACATTTTACCAAGCGCGCCGCCTTTTTTAGCCAATACAATACCGGTACGTAATAAGCACACTCGAGTTTCGTCAGACTCAGCCTTTAAAGCTGCTTGCTCCCAATCTTTGCACAGTTGGTGGCTAAATTCATCATGAGGTTCTGTATTGTTTTCATCAACCAGAGTGTCGCCTTGTCGACCATAATAACCAATTGCACTGCCAGATATAAAGGTATGTGGTGGGGTATGGCACTGCTTAATAGCATCACTAATCGCTTGCGTAACAATGATTCGGCTATCGCGAATGACTGTTTTTTGTTTGTCGCTCCAACGTTTATTTACAATAGGCTCACCGGCTAAGTTAATAACAACGTCAACGGTATTAAAATCAACATCTTCAAGGCTATCAACTGCATTTATCTGGTGCCCTAACAATACTTTTGCTTTGGTTGGGTTTCTGCTCAGTACAGTAACATCGTGGTGGTGCAACAAGAAAGGGCAAAGGTGCCTACCAATTAAGCCTGTGGCGCCAGTAAAAAATATATGCATTGCAACTCCAAAATTATAAATAAAGCAGGATGTTTAAAATTTATACTCTCCAGCTCAACGATTTGCAAATTTATACGTACCAATAATTTTTATGATCACCTAGGGTCTGTTGGTCTTTGCGGATTAATATTTGTTCAAACTAGGGGCGATTTAATCGCGGCGCGAGGTTTGTAACCTAGTGGGCTAAGTCAAAACCGAGCAACAAAGAGTTAATTGCCCCTAGGCAGAACCCGAAGGGCAGCGCCTGTTTGGCATTAATGCTGCGTTATCGCCTATTTATGGGGAACAACCACACCACATAGGCTCTGCCTTGCTTTAATACCAAAAAGACGGCTGCAAATCTAATCTTGAAAGGCCAACAGACCCTTAAACATTTCATTCTATTAGCTTTTGCCTTACACTAAAGCCAAATAACAGTAATAGGATAAGAGTATTGGCAAGTTTAACTGGGGTAAATAAAAGCTTAATAATTTTTGCCGCTTTGGTCATTGTGCTAGCGGGTATTAAAGCCGCTAGCGCTATTGTTATTCCGTTTATTTTGGCAGCATTTATAGCCATAATTTGTAGCCCACTTATTAACTTTTTTGCTCGTTACCGTATTCCAAAAGGCATAGCGGTAGTGCTTGTGGTGCTTATTATTATGGGCTTAGGGGTTAGCTTAGGCGGTTTAGTAGGGCAGTCGGTTAACGATTTTTCAAAACAGTTACCTGAATATAAAGCACAATTAAAAGAAGAATTTGTATGGTTGGTTGATGTGGCCTCGCAATACAATATCTTAATTAATAAAGAACAAATTTTGTCTATGTTTGACCCTGGCAAAATGGTTGATGTTGCCACCAATATGCTAACGGGTTTAGGTAGCGTAATGGCCAATATGTTTTTAATTATTTTAACGGTTGTTTTTATGCTGTTTGAAGGGCCGATACTTGGCAAAAAAATTCATTTAGCACTGGATGATCCCGACAGCAAAATTAAGCAAATTGACCGCTTTTTAGACTCTATTAACTCTTATTTAGCCATTAAAACCTTAGTGAGTTTAGCCACCGGTGTAATTGCTGGTTTTTACCTGTGGATATTAGACGTTGATTATTTTGTACTATGGGGCGTATTGGCATTTATGCTTAATTACATTCCTAACATTGGTTCAATCATTGCGGCTGTGCCCGCACTTTTATTAGCGCTTATTACGCAAGGCCCATTAGTGGCAGGGCTCGTCGGCGCGGGTTATTTAACTATTAATACCGTTATGGGTAATATTGTAGAGCCAAAATATATGGGCAAAGGCCTCGGGCTTTCTACATTAGTGGTGTTCTTATCATTAATATTTTGGGGCTGGTTATTAGGCTCTGTGGGTATGCTGCTATCAGTGCCGTTAACCATGATTGTAAAAATAGCGCTAGAAGCTAGTGACGAAGGGCGTTGGTTAGCCACTATGCTTGGCACAGGTGAAGAAACCGTTATCAAATCAGAAGACTAATACCTTACAAAGGCGTGCCTACATAGCACGCCTTTTAAAAAGCTAAGTATCCATTAAATTAACTAAGGCGTTATCTACAGCGTTTATAGCCCCCTCTAAATAGCCAGCTTCTTGTTGTGCAAACTCACTCCCCACAAAATGCACTTGTAACTGTTTAAGCTGCTCGCTAAGCCCTGAAAAATTGAATTCTGGGTGCTGCGACACACCTATTTGGTCATCTTTGTTGGCAATAAATTCATCCTCAGCCCAATCCTTTATAATACAGCTTTTCGCTGTATAGGCTTGTTCACCGTAAAAATAGCTGAGCTGTTCAAGGCAAGCCTGAGTTAATTGTTCTCTGGTTACTTTACTGCGCTGCAAGTAAGGCACGCCAATAAAGCCGAACAAAGCAGAGTGAGAATGCTCACTTGCTGACGCATCATGAACTTCTACCAATGGGCCTACTCGGCTAAAACATTGTCCCGATAAATTTTTATCTCGCCAAAAAGCGTGCTCAAAAGTGGCAATAAACTTTGCTTGGCCAGCCATCCATGTAGGCACCGACGCTAAACGCTGTGTTAAAACATTATCGGCCCATAAATGCGGGGTTAAATGTTGACTGATCATTCTAGGCGGTAATGCCAACAGTAACTGATCGCAAGTATAGTGCTGCCTACTCCCTTGATAATTAGCGCTTATATGCCAGCCATCGGAGAGCTTTTTTACTTCGCTAACAGCGTGCTCTAATTTAACGGTTTTTGGCTCAAGCTGCTGATAAAGCGCATTGATAAGCTCGTCCATACCGTTTTGTATTCTAAATAACTGCATTTCGCCAGCCCCTGCAATTTGCTGTGCAGGAGCGGTTTGTGATGCTTGATACAGCACATCGCCTTGGGTGTATTGCTCAAACACTGGGATGTTTAAAACAGCAACTAACTTTTGAATATTAGGCTGGTGCGGAAATATCCAGGTAGGGCCTAAATCGTGGCTAATGGTGTTACTAGTCGGTAAATAATGAGACGTAATCCTGCCGCCCAAACTGGTTTTGGCCTCTAATAATAAAAACGGAATATCACGTTTTTTAAGGTTGTAAGCAGCATATAAGCCCGCTAAGCCACCACCAATAATAACCACAGGTTTATGCATTTTAAAATCACTTTAGCTAAGTCAATCTACTGGTAGGTAGTTTGTGGTTTTTGCGTGGTTTTGTCAAAATGTTTTAATCAACAAATTCGAGATCGCTTAAAAAGTCGTATATTAACTACAGAGCAAATCAACTTAGATATATAAAAATCCAGATAATAAGCTGTTTAACAATGACAACCAACAGTGTTTATGTATCGCTTATTTCAAATACCTGATGTTTGCTTATGATTATTGAGCATTGCTGCTATCTTTATTTATTACCAGTTCAAATCGCAAATAATATAAACAAGAATAAGGGCAAAAAACTAAAATGACTCAAAATAATAAAATTAACTATATTGAAATTCCTGCACAAAATATTGCAGCTACTAAGACCTTTTTTAGTGAAGTCTTTGGCTGGTCATTTGTAGATTATGGCCCAGAATACTGTAGCTTTGCCGCACAAGGGGTTGATGGTGGTTTCTTTAAATCTGACTTGGTTGTTACTACTAAAAACGGAAGCCCGTTAATTGTGTTATACAGTAATGACCTTGAAGCGACTCAAAATAAAATTGAGCAAGCTGGAGGCAAAATAATTAAGCCTACATTTTCATTTCCAGGTGGTAGACGATTTCACTTTAGCGACCCAAATGGAAATGAATTTGCGGTATGGTCACAGTAGTCACACTGCAAACTATATAAATACAAAAATGCAGCCTTTAAGGCTGCACTTCCAAAACACTAACCACTAAATTAGCAAGCTTCAACACATAATGTTTAATTAGGAGCTGGTTAAAGCCCCATTTTAAGCTGCTGAATGAATTGCTCTATCATTGCTATTTCACACTCTTTATAAGTTACTACAGCTTCTGGTGAATTAGGCTGTTTTAACATGTAACGCCACTGGCAACTTTTTTGAATGTACTTGTCTTTGGCGTTAAGGCTTTGCTTAAACAATGATAAAATGTAGGTGTTACCAGTTTCACTTTCTAATTCGGCCAGTTCAAAGGTACGCTTTTGGATCCAGCTGTCTTGTTGCTGTTGCACTTTATTTAATTTGGCGTCTAAACATTGTGTGTAATCTTTAATTTGCTCGGGTAGGGCATTGTTTTGCAATGTACACTCTTGCGCTGCAGCCATACTTTGCTGCGCCCATAAAAATAAAAGGCTTAAGCTAAAACAAAAGATGTAGTTACTTTTTTTCATGGTAATTAAACTCGAGAATAAATTTTGCACCGCCTAAACGTTGCGACTGAGATATAGTTAACAGCCCGTGATACGACTTAACCAAGTCAGATACAATAGCCATACCAACACCGTGGCCGCTTTCGTAGGTATCTAGGCGCGTACCGCGTTGTAATAACGATTCGCGCTTATCTGGCTTAATGCCTGGGCCGTCATCACAAATGCTTATACTGAGCGTTTTAGCTTGTGAAACATTAATACTGACTTGGGAGCGACAGGCTTTACAGGCATTATCTATTAAGTTGCCTAATAACTCCATTAAATCGGTTTTATCACCTAAAAAGTAATCTTTATCGCTCACTTGGCAATTAAATATAATGTCTTTATCGCGGTATACTTTATTCATTGCGCTTAAGATAGAATCGATAACCGGCTTGATGGGGGTTTGTTTTTTCCATGTATCGGAAGCCCCCGTGGCGGCACGTTTTAATTGGTGCTCGATCATCACATTAATTCTGTCGAGCTGTTCTTGTGCATCTGCATCGTTAGCGAGTGGGCTTGATTTTAAAACAGCTAACGGCGTTTTAAGTGCATGGGCTAAATCGCTAAGAGAGGCGCGGTATCGTTCTTTTTGACGTTGCTGCGACTCTAACAGTAAATTTAGGTCGGCTTTAATCGTTTGCAGTTCAACGGGGTATAAGCCTTTAATTTCTTGAATATCGCCTGATTCAATTGCTTTTATTTCTTTATCTAAACGCTGCAGTGGCCTTGCACTCCAAATAAAACCAATGGCCATTAACCCTGCAATGGCAATTCCCATTATAAACATCCAATCAACTAGGGTCTGTTTAAAGCCATCCATTAAGCGCAGTAGGGCATCGTTACGTTTTAATAAAATAAAGCGTGCTTGCTCTGATTGGTCAATATTATTAAGTATTACCGTTAAACTTAATTGCCAATAAGCAGTGTTGTTATACAGCACACGTCTAAAGTCGGCAGCGCCTGCTTTGGGCTCTATATATTGGGGAACAAAGTTAACGTTAACCGCCGACTCAGAATGCCAAATAGGCACGTCGTCACGGTATATCATGGCGTAGGTGTCTGAGTTTAAATTGTTGAGTTCGGGGGTTAATATAGAGCTGGGCATAATAATGCCACGCTCGGTAAAATCAACTTCGGAAATAAGTGAATACAGGTGTGCTTCGAGGTTTTTTTCGGTGGCATCAACAAGTGACTCATAATACGCTTTACCTATGGAGTAAAACAAAATGGGTAGGGCGACTAACAAAACAAAGACAAGGATAAATCCTTGCCTTATTTTTAACGAAACTTGTGGTCCTACCACTGGCTTTTAAGCCTGTAACCACGCCCACGCAGTGTTTCTACTGGGTTAAGCACGCCATCTGGGTCGAGTTTTTTACGTAAACGTAGTACAAACACTTCAATGACGTTCGAATCAAGGTCAAAGTCTTGGTCGTAAATATGCTCTGTAAGCTCAGACTTTGAAATTACTTTTTGTGGGTTAACCATTAAGTATTCGAGTACTTTGTACTCATACGCAGTTAAGCTCAGTTCTTTGTCGTTTACCCATACTTGTTGTGAACGCGTATGAATTTTAATAGGGCCGGCTGTCATTTCTGGATTTGCTTTACCTGCACTACGACGAATAAGCGCATTACAACGAGCAATCAGTTCTTCAACATGAAATGGTTTAGTTAGGTAGTCGTCAGCACCGGCATCTAAGCCTTCTACTTTGTCTTGCCAGCGATCGCGCGCGGTTAAAATCAAAATAGGAATAGTCACCCCTTGGGCGCGTGCTTTGTTTATTAGTTCAATACCGTCTATTTTAGGTAGGCCTAAATCAACTACAGCCATATCTAAAGGGTATTCAGTGATGTGAAAAAGGCCAGCTTCACCGTCGTGACATAAATCAACACTGTAACGCTCTTTTTCTAATGCATTGCGCAGATTGTCTGCCAAATGTAAATCATCTTCTATTACTAAAATTCGCATTGGTTAATCCTTTTTCACTTCGCCAGTTTTCTTGTTTATTTTCAAATCGACGACGTGGCCGTCAGCTTTTAAAATTCGTACAGTAAAAAAAAGTGTTTCTTCAGAGATCTTTAACGTTGTACCGTCTGTAGTTTGTTTTGCAAGTATTACTGCTTTTTTTTTACTTACCTCAACTTTATCGGTTTTGCTTTTGGTATTGTTTGCATGGGCAAAATTAGCCAAACACACTACCGCGATTAAATTGAGTATTAATAATACACGCATTACGGGACTCCTAGAACAGACCTGCCTAGCTTAAAAACTAAGCCACTAAAACTTTAATACCTTGCTGTGTATTTAAGTTTTTATTAAGCAAAGTTTAATTAAAAATGAGTGAACAAACCCTGAATTGTTGGTTGCAGTTAAACAGGGTGGTCACAGTTTAATTAAGCAGGGAACACTTTTTTAAATGGTTTAACAATAGAGTTTTCATATACGCCACCGGCAACATAAGGATCATCTGCCGCCCATTCTCTGGCGTCTTCTAAAGAATTAAATTGAGCAATCACTAAAGAACCCGTAAAGCCTGCATCTTGAGGTTCGTCACTATCAATAGCTGGAAGTGGACCTGCGGTTAATAGTCTGCCTTCGTCTTCTAGCGTTTGTAAGCGTGCTAAATGAGCTGGGCGAGCCGCTTTACGGTGCTCTAAACTATTTTGGACGTCTGTTGAATAAATCATATACAACATATAAATACTCTCAAAACTTGTTAAATTTAATTAACTGCATACTAGCATAGCGTTGATAAATGGTGAATTAAAAGTGTTTATGGCGATGTTTACAGCAAGAATGTTTTTTTACACGGTAATTGCTTGAAAAGCGTTGCGTAACACTGGTAGAGTCCCTTGGATAAGATAAATAATAACAAGGTTATTACATGAGTGAAAATAGAGAGCACTTTAGCTCCCGCTTAGGATTTATATTGGCAGCGGCAGGATCTGCTGTGGGTATTGGTAACTTAGTAGGCTTTCCAGTTTCTGCGACTAAGAATGGCGGTGGTGCATTTTTGCTCGTCTATGCTTTGTTTGTCGCATTCATTTGTTTACCCGTAATGATGGCTGAAATGGCCATGGGTCGTCATGCACAAAAAGACCCGCTTGGTGCATACAAAAAATTAGCTAATAACGACAAAAAATGGAAATTTGCTGGCTTTTTAGCGGTATTGACGCCATTTATGATTGCTGTTTTTTATATGGTGATCACGGTGTGGATTTTTGGTTACTTGAGCCAAACCGCGCTGGGTAATTTAGATATGCTGGCAAACCCTGGACACTTTGGTGAGTTTATAAATAGCTATACCGTGTTTGGTTATATGGCGCTGGTAGTAGTTATTGTTAACATAATTTTGGTCGGTGGCGTAAAAGACGGCATAGAAAAAGCAGCTAAATTTTTAATGCCAGCTTTATTTGTCATGCTTATTATATTGGTGGGTTACGTACTCACTCTTGATAACGCCATGGCCGGTGTTAAGTACTACATTATTCCTGATTTTAGTAAAATGAATGCCAGCGTGCTGAATGGCGCATTGAGCCAAGCGTTTTTCTCATTGTCGTTAGGTATGGGTATTTTAATTACCTATGCATCTTATATCTCGAAAAAAGATGACATTGTAGGCAGTGCTAAAATGGTCGCTATTACCGACTCACTGGTTGCGTTTGTAGCAGGCTTAATGGTGTTACCGGCTATTTTTAGCTTTGACCCAAATACCGATCCGGCTAAGTTATCTGACTCGTCAGTTTCAATGATTTTTGTCTACCTTCCAAAAATTTTATTAGCGTTACAAAATGATATTGGCTATTTTGGCGCATCAGCCGTGGCATTTATTTTCTTCTTATTGGTATTTTTTGCTGCTATCACATCACTGGTATCTATTGTTGAAGTACCAACAGCAACACTAAGCGATCGTAAAGGCATTAGCCGTAAAAAAGCGCTGGGCATACTCACTTTATCAACCGGTATATTAACTATTTTGTGTATTATGTCGTTTGGTATGATTGACAGCCTAACTACTTTTACTAGCTACGGTAGTGGTAATAAGAGCTTTTTTGATGTTGTTTATGACGTATTTTACGACACAATATTGCCTTTAAATGGTTTAATGGTGTGTTTGTTTGTAATGTATAAATGGAAAAAAGTTCGCTTAAGCGAAGAGCTAAGACAAGGCTCTCCTAATTATGCTAATAGCTTTATGGAAAAGTACGTTAACTTTTCACTGCAAACCTTTATTCCAGCGATATTATTAATCATTTTTGTAAATACCGTTGCAACGAAGTTTTTTGATATCAGTATTTTTGGTTTTTAATTTAAACTAAATCTAAATAAGCCGCGCCTGTCGCGGCTTTTTTATTGCTGCTTGTTAATTCAGTGCACCAGAGTCTAAATAGTCACCCATCCCTAGGGTAAACATCCATATGCCCCATAAGCTGTGCTCAAGAACACAGGCAAAGGTTGAGCGGCTTTGTGCGTAGGTATATGCAAATAGTAATCCGCCTATAAATGCTAAACTTACTGCAACCCAATTAGCGTAAACAATATGTGCCAGTGCAAATACACTCGCACTTATAATAATGCGTAGCCATTTACTGGGCATAATGCGCTTATAACGATGAAAAAAGTAGGTTCTAAATATTAATTCTTGTGGGATCACCGACAATAAAGGGTAGAGCATTAATAGCATTAGCCAGTCGGTGAGATTTTCACGAGGTAAAGTAAACCAGTGTCCTTGGTAAAGTAAGTTGTAAAATACCCCCGAAAATAATGCGCCAATAAAGAAAAAACTAAACATGCGGCGCTTCACAGCAGAAAACTGCCCCAAGCTAGTTAATCTAAAACGTTTAAAGTGGCTGTCGTTTAATAACAACATACAGCACACACTCATGAGGATGATCAGTGCTGGAATAAGCCAGTTAGATAAATATTGGCGAATATTAAAGCCAATTAAAGGCAGAATGATAAAGATAAAGGTAAATTCAAACCAGCGGTATTGATTAGCGTTCACGTTTGCTCACGGTGATTTTTATTTCACCTTAGCAAACGATTAAGTCATCTTTATGACTATAAAACAGTCAAGCTGATTATATTTAAACCCAATGAGTCTTACTAAGGCACTTGGCTTCCGGTTAAGGTTGACTTACCCCCTTGCAACCCTTAGCCTGCCTGCTTTTATTTTTACATCATTGTATTGCCACGTTAATAGGTTTAAGCCTAGGCGTGTATTTAGGAGCAAAAAATGAATAAAGCAGAATTGGTTGCAGCTATTGCGGATGCGAGTGAATTAACAAAAAAAGACGCACAAGCTGCGTTAACCAGCTTACAAAAAGTGATTACAAAGTCGCTGTCTGAAGGCGATCAGGTACAAATTTCAGGCTTTGGTACTTTTGCACTTAGTTACTACCCAGCGCGTACTGGTCGTAATCCACAAACTGGTGCAGCGATTGAAATACAAGGGGCTAATAAAGCCGTATTTAAACCAGCAAAAGCGTTAAAAGAGCGCCTTTAATGTATAACTTTAGTGCCTGTAAGTTCGCTTTTCCCCCAAAAGCTACTACGTAGCTTACAGGCTCTTTGCATTATTACCTTTGCCTGTAGTATCTGCAATCATTGTAAATAATTTACATTACTTGTTTATTACCTTTTATAAAATCTTATTATATTCAGCGTGTTATGTTTGGTATGTGATATGCAAATACGGTTATGTATTGAATGAAATAAGGAGTATTTAATGAGTAACTTACATAACAGTAATCGTTTAAAAGGTAAAAAAATTGCCATTTTAGCCACCGATGGATTTGAGCAAAGCGAGTTACTCTCGCCACAGGCTGCATTACTTGAGGCGGGCGCCGATATTGATGTTGTTTCTATTAAAGAAGGGCAGATCACCGCATGGGATGAAGACAAGTGGGGTGAAAAAGTTGCTGTTGATAAATTAGCAGCCAATGCAAATGCCGGTGATTACGATGCGCTTTTACTGCCTGGTGGCTTGTTTAATCCTGATAGCTTACGCCAAGACTCGGATGCTAAGGCATTTGTAGATGGTTTTTTTGGAGCAAAGAGAAACAAACCTGTTGCCGCTATTTGCCATGCGCCGTGGTTACTCGCAGAGATTAACAAGCTCAGAGACAAAAAGGTCACCTCATATCCGAGTATTAAAAGTGATTTAATTAATGCCGGTGCTAACTGGGTCGACCAAGAGGTGTGTGTTGATCAAGGCTTAGTGACTAGTCGCAGTCCTGCAGATTTAGACGCGTTTAATGCTAAGTTTATAGAAGAGATTCTTGAGGGTAAGCATCAAGCGCATTAAGTTTGCAGTTTAAATAAAAAAGGGCATGTTACATGCCCTTTTTTAGTGATTAAAAACGCCGTTGATTAAAGCGCTGTTGCGGCTTTCATCTCACTTACAAATGTTTTTAATTGTGTGGTCATTGCATTTAAATCATTTAGGTTTGCTTCAATGATTTTTACTACTGCAGAACCTGAAATAGCACCCGCAGCACCGGCTTTAAGCGCGGCTTTTACATCATCAGGTGTTGAAATACCAAAGCCTAATAACGCAGGCGCACTGTGGTACTCTTGTAAGCGCGAAACCACGTGTGTTGCAGGCATTTGTGCTTTAGTATCGGTGCCTGTTACCCCTGCACGAGACAGTAAGTAAGTGTAACCGCGACCGTACGATGCGCACTCACGCAACGTATCGTCACTGGCGTTCGGCGTAGCGATAAATATTGGATCAATACCGTTTGCCATGGCGGCTTTTCTAAACATTTTAGACTCGTGTAATGGCACATCAGCCACTAAAATAGAGTCAACGCCTACTGCTTTTGCATCAGTGTAAAACTTTTCTAAGCCACGTTTAAAGATTAAGTTTGAATACAATAATAAACCAATAGGGATGTCGGCATTGTACTGGCGTATTTCTTTAATAATATCAAAACAATCTTGTGTATTAATGTGCTCATCTAAAGCACGAATATTGGCCTTTTGAATAACAGGGCCGTCGGCAATCGGGTCTGAAAACGGAATACCTAGCTCTAGTCCATCTGCGCCGCCATCAATTAGGCTTTTAATAATTTCGATGCTTTGCGCTTTACCCGGATCGCCAATAGTAACAAATGGTACAAATGCGCCTTGGTTTTGCTCTTTTAGTGCTGCAAACATTTGTCCGTAACGGTCAGTTTTTACTTGGCTCATAATTGACCTTCCTCTGATAATACCTTGTGTACGTGGGCTAAATCTTTATCGCCACGGCCACTTAAATTAACCACTAAAATGCTTTCTTCTTGCAACTCTTCCGCATATTTAAGTGCATATGCAATGGCATGACTTGATTCTAGTGCCGGAATAATACCTTCGTGTTTTGCCAGTGCTTGAAACGCATCAAGAGCTTCGGTATCGCTAATGCCTACATATTGAGCTCGACCAGTCTCGTGTAAAAATGCATGTTGTGGCCCTACAGCAGGGTAATCTAATCCCGCCGATACAGAGTAAGACTCTTCAATTTGGCCATCGTCATTTTGCATAATGTAGGTATAAGTGCCGTGTAAAATACCTTTAGTGCCTTTGCAGATTGTTGCGCCGTGCTCGTGGGTATCAAGGCCTTTACCTGCTGGTTCTACACCAATTAATTTAACACCCGGCTCGTCAATAAAATCAGTAAACATACCAATGGCATTGGAGCCACCACCTACACAAGCTAAAACCGCATCTGGTAGTCGACCTTCCGCTTTAAGAATTTGCTGTTTAGCTTCCTCGCCAATAATTTTTTGATACTCACGTACAATTGTTGGAAAAGGATGAGGGCCCGCAGCCGTACCCAGTAAGTAATGTGCCTCTTGATAGTTTGCTGACCAATCACGCAGAGCTTCGTTAACTGCATCTTTTAATGTGCCCGAACCTGCTGTAACCGGAATAACTTCAGCGCCCATAAGTTTCATTCTGAATACATTCGGCTGTTGGCGTTCAACGTCTTTTGCACCCATGTAAATACGACATTTTAAGCCAAGTAATGCACACGCAAGTGCGGTGGCTACACCGTGTTGGCCAGCACCGGTCTCTGCTATAACTTCTTTTTTACCCATGCGTTTAGTCAGTAATGCTTGACCCAACACCTGATTAGTTTTGTGTGCACCGCCGTGAAGTAAATCTTCACGCTTTAAGTAAAGCTTAACTTTAGGGTTTTTAACTAAGTTGCGAGTTAACGTAAGTGGCGTAGGGCGACCTGCATACTCGTTTAAAAGCTGTGTAAATTCAGCTTGAAAATCAGGATCTTTTTGCGCTTTGTTAAATTCGCTTTCTAACTGCTTTAGCGCAGGTACGAGTAACTCGGGGACAAACATTCCGCCAAACTCGCCAAAATAAGCTGGATTTTGCATTTTAACCTCAATAGTTTCTGATGCTTGAAAAAGCATGATTTAATTTTTTTACGCACTTTTTACCAGGAGACTGTTCTACACCTGAATTTAAATCAAGTCCTAAAGCTCCGTGATAGAGGGCATCGCTAATATTGTCTGGGTTTAAGCCGCCAGCAAGCATAAAGGGGGTCGTGGCATCACGCAGTACCAACCAATCAAATGTTTTACCTGTGCCACCCGCGTGTGAATCACTGTGGGTATCGTATAAATGGCGATCTGCGCCTGCTACGGGTTGTGGTAAAACATTTTTTATTGCCTGTGCTTTCCAAATTTGGCAATTACGTGGTAATTCACTACGTAATGACGCAATGTATTGTTCATCTTCTTGGCCATGTAATTGAACGGCTGATAATTTAAGTTGTTTAGCGTGTTCAGCCACATCAGGTATCGCAGCATTAACAAATACGCCAACAAATTTTAAAGGCGCACTTTGACTGATTTCTTTAGCACAATCTAAATCAACAAAGCGGGGGGATTTAGGGTAAAAAATCAACCCGCCATACACTGCGCCATTGCTATAGGCTGCAATAGCATCTTGATTGCGGGTTAAGCCGCACACTTTGTTCTCGCCTAATATAACGCGACGACATGCTTGTATTAGATCAGCTTCAGCCATTAATGAGCTGCCAATTAAAAAGCCATTACATAAAGGGGCTAAGCGTTTTACATCTTGATGGGTGTAAATACCTGACTCAGAAATAACCACTTTATTTTCAGGAATAAGTTTACGTAGTCGTTCTGTGGTGGCTAAGTCGGTGCTTAAATCACGCAAATCTCGATTATTAATCCCAATTATTTGTGCATTTAGTACCAGCGCACGGTGAACTTCTTCTTCGTTACTTACTTCAGTTAATACTGACATATTTAATGAGTCGGCCACTGCATGCAGTGTTTTGTATTGCTGATCGTCAAGCACAGATAGCATAAGTAAAATAGCGTCGCCGCCATAAATACGTGCCATATAAACTTGGTACTCATCAATAAAAAAGTCTTTACAAATAAGCGGCTGTTCAACTTGGCTACGTACAAATTCAAGGTAATCAAAGCTGCCTTGAAAGTACTTTTCATCAGTTAACACACTCATACAAGTGGCATACTGCTTATACGCTTGAGTGATTTCTGTTAAATCAAATGGCTGACGAATCAACCCCTTAGAGGGCGACGCTTTTTTGCATTCTAAAATAAACTGCGTACCAGATGCTGCCAGTGCTTTGTAAAAACTACGCTCAGTCGGTTTGGCTTGATGTATAAAGCTATCTAGTGGGCGTGCAGCCTTACGCTCGATTAGTTCTATTTTTTTATCAGCAATAATTTTGTCTAATACATTAGCCATGACTTACCTCAATAATTGCATTTAATGTGTCCATGGCCTTGCCTGAACGTAATAAAGAGTGTGTTATTTGTGCACCTTGTTTTAACGACTCTGCTTGGCCGGTTAAGTACAGCAATGCGGCCACATTAACAACAATTGCGGCGTTGTGTGCCTCAGTGCCTTTACCTTGTAAAATAGCAAGGCTGGCGTTTGCATTGTATTGTGGGCCTTCACCGGCTAATTGTTCAAGTGAATAGTTTGCAAGGTCAAAATCACTTGGACTGAGTGTGTACTGAGTAATTTTACCATTATTAAGCTCTACAACCTGTGTTGGACCATGTAAGGCAATTTCGTCAGTACCAGAGCCGTGCACTATCATAGCGCGTTTAGTGCCTAGAGTATTAAGCGTTTGTGCCATTGGCAGACATAAAGACTCATCGTACACGCCGAGTAATTGCACCTCAGGAGCTGCTGGATTAGCCAGTGGCCCAAGAATATTAAAAATGGTTCGGGTTTTTAAACTGGTACGCACGTTCATCGCATGGCGCACCCCACTGTGATAGTGCGGTGCAAATAAAAAGGTAAAATTTGTGCTCTCTAAACAACGAGCAGCGACCTCTGGGGTCATATCGATATTGATCCCCAGTGCTTTGAGCAAGTCAGCAGACCCAGAATTACTCGACACGCTTCGATTGCCATGTTTTACCATATTAATACCTGCCGCGGCCGCCACAATCGCGGCGGTGGTACTAATATTTATAGTGTTTGAACCATCGCCACCGGTACCGCAACTATCAGCAAGTTGCGTTTTATTAGTGGTAAATGCAACTGCATTTTCACGCATTGAAGCGGCAGCACCGGCAATCTCATCGCTTACTTCACCTTTCATTTTAAGACCAATAAGTAACGCAGAGAGTTCAATGTCGCTCATATTGCCTTGCATAATTTGATCAAATAGCGATTTTGCTTGCACGTAACTAAGTGACTGCTTTGTGATAATGTGCTCAATGGCGTGTTGAACATTAAGCGGGCTGTGTAATTGATTAGTCATAATGTTCCTTTTATTTGGCACGTGTTAAATAAGCAACGCTTTGCTGCAGTAGCATTGCGCCATTGGGCGTTAAAATTGACTCTGGGTGGAATTGATAACCCAGTGCATTGTCTTGATGATGATAAATAGCCATTGGTATATCTTGGTATTTGGCAATAACGGCTAAGTTATCAGGTACTTTTGTTGCCATTAAAGAGTGATAACGTGCCACTGGCATAGTGCTACCCATACCGTAAAATACAGGGTGATCATTTAAATTTATAATTGATGACTTACCATGTACGGTTTCACCAGCGTGACCGATTACTCCGCCATAGCTTTGTGTTAGCGCTTGTTGGCCTAAACAAATACCTAGCATTGGAAATTGGCCCTTACACAGGTTAATTAACTCCATAAGGCAGCCTGCATCGCTAGGCGCACCAGGGCCTGGCGATAATACCAGCAGTACTTGTCCACGCTCTGCCTGCATTTTTTCGAATATGATCTCTGCGCTAATGTTGTTTCGGTAAACTACTAACTCAGCACCAAGCATTGTTAGCTCATCAACAAGGTTGTAGCTAAATGAGTCAAAGTTATCTAAAAAGTAAATTTTAATAGGGTGTGCTTCACTCATTTTATACTGCCTTATATGTCGATTTAATTGCGGTGATCACCGCTTGGGCTTTAGCGCGCGTTTCGTTTGCCTCTGACATTGGATCTGAATCAAATACAACCCCAGCACCGGCTTGCACATAAGCAATATTATTTTTAACAAAGGCGGCACGAATAACAATACAGCTGTCCATGGCACCGTCACCAGTTAAATAACCAACCGCGCCACCATAGCTACCGCGACGTTTGCCTTCAGTTTTGCGCACTAATTCTGCCGCACGCACTTTGGGGGCACCCACTAAGGTACCCATATTCATACAGGCTTGATAAGCATGCAGAGCATCTAATTCGGGTTTTAATTTTCCAACTACGCGTGATACTAAATGCATTACTTGTGAATAACGGTCTACTTTTAATAGCTCTTTGGCATGGCGGGTACCAGGCACGCTAATGCGTGCAACGTCGTTACGTGCTAAATCAACCAGCATTAAGTGCTCGGCACGTTCTTTTTGATCGTTTCTGAGCTCAAGTTCAATACGGCTATCCAAATCGGGATTAATTTGTCCATTTGCAAACTTACCCCGTGGACGAGTACCTGCAATCGGATAAACCTCAACTTGTTGAGACTTAACCTCATACTTAAGCGCAGACTCAGGGGATGCGCCAAATAATGAGAAACCTTCATCACGCATGTAAAACATGTACGGGCTTGGGTTTTGCTTTTTAAGCTGGCTATAAGCATGTAATGAGTCAGGGCACGGCAATGAGAAAGTACGAGAGGGCACCACTTGAAAAATATCGCCATCAACTATGTGTTGCTTAAGTTTAATCACTTGTTGGCAATATTGCTCATCACTAATATCAACATTTACAGGGCAGTCACCTGTTTGGCTTGGGGCACTAAAATCTGCGGCGTGGTCGCACAATGTATTTAGGCGTTCTAATTGTTTGCCCACTTCAAAACAGTTTGCGTGAACATCTGGGCCATTAAACACATTGCCAATTAACTCGGTTGTTTGTTTTTGATGATCAATAACAACCAGTGTTTCTGCTAAATAAAATACGTAGTCTGGGCAGGTGTTTTCACCGTCAGGCACATCGGTTAGTTGTTCAAAGTTAGCCACCATGTCGTAGGCAAATACGCCGCCTAAAAACACTGAGAACGGATTGTCAGTGGTGCTTTTAATACTATTTAAACAAGTGCGTAGTGCACTAAAAGCGTTATCTGCAATCAGTTTGCTAGCTTGGTCAATGGTGTCATCGGCTGGGTGATACTCAAGTGTGAGTGTGGTATCGGTTAACTGTGAAGCGCAGTTTTGTACATTAGCTTGCAAATAGTTAAGTAGTTGTTGGCCGTTGTTTGATTGTGCACTGATGCTCACTTGGTTGCCTTGGCAAACAATACGTAATGCACAATCAACCAGTATTAAGCTTTTTACGCTATCTTTTGAATCTATCTCTGCAGATTCAAGCAATAGTGAGTTAGGTTTATCAAGTGCCGCATACAAGGCAAGTGGGCTACTTATGTAGTCTCTTACTTGCGTTATGCTGGTCACTTCACCTGGTGTTGTTGTTATATGACTAAAAATCAAACCTCATCCCCTAAAAAAATAAAACCCCGCAATGCTAAGCAGTGCGGGGTTTGAATAACGATGTCTAAATTATAGATAGACCATTACCGTCCCGCTATGCCAGGCGCCACCACCAATGATGTGTAAGAGTGTTTACGTTATTCATGTTTTTAATTCCTGTTAATCTTGTATTGCAAAATTTAGTGATAAAAAAACCCGCATGGTAGCGGGTTAGAATTTTTTGTTTAGACACGACAATTCATCACCCTTTGTTTTAAGAGTGCCACCACCAGATGATGTTTTGAATTGTATTTTTCATTGTTACTTATTCTTTAATGTCTAAAAGTGGCTACAGTAAAACGTATCAACTGCTTTTGTGTCAAGTGTTTATTTAAAACAATTTCGTTAAAAAACTTGTTATACTGTGTGAAACACCATTAAACCATTAATTAAAGTAGTTTTCATTTGATAAAATACGACTTACATAGCCATACAACACACTCAGACGGACACTTAACGGTTGAGGAACTATTAGCGCGAGCAGTCGATAAAAAAATTGATGTATTTGCCATTACCGATCACGATACTGTGGCCGCAATTGAGCCTGCGCAGGCTTTTATCAAACGTGAAAACTTGCCGCTTAAACTGATTAATGGGGTTGAAATATCAACCAAATGGGAGAGTTTTGAAATACATATTGTTGGGCTTAACATTGATACCAATGATCGCACTTTGCATACATTACTTAGCGAGCAACAGCAAAAGCGCGAAACCCGTGCAATTGAAATAGGCCATAGATTAACAAAAAATGGCTTTGAGGGTATTTATCAACAAGCCCGCGATCTGGCTGAAAATGCGCAAATTACTCGCGCTCACTTTGCCAGAGCTTTAATTGAGCGAGGTGTGGCTAAAAACTTTCCTGGGGTATTTAAAAAGTACTTAGGGCGAGGAAAAACTGGTTACGTACCGAGTAACTGGTGTGATATGCAAACGGCAATTTCAGCGATTCATTCCGCCGGTGGGGTGGCTGTTTTGGCGCACCCAAGTAGCTACAAAATGTCGAATAAGTGGTTGCGTAAACTACTCGTAGAGTTTAAATCAGTGGGCGGTGATGCAATGGAAGTTGCCCAACCGCAACAGGCCCCGAGTGAGCGTCAGTTTTTAGGCTTGTTGAGTCAAGAATACGACCTGCTTTGCTCTCAAGGCTCTGATTTTCATTTTCCGACTAGTTATTTAGAACTTGGAAAAAATTTATACTTACCTAAAGATTGCCAAGGGGTTTGGCAAACATGGGAAAAGCACGAAGGAGTTGCATTATGAGTCAATTATTTCATATACATCCGGATAACCCACAGCCTAGACTAATTTCTCAAGCTGTTGATATTATTAAACAGGGCGGCGTAGTTGTGTACCCAACAGATTCGGGATATGCGATTGGCTGTAATTTAGGTAACAAACAAGCAAAAGAGCGCATAGAGCGTATTCGTGGTATTGAAAAACACCATAATTTTACTTTAGTGTGCCGCGATTTATCTGAGCTTTCTACTTATGCTCGCGTAGATAACCAAATGTTTAGGCTGATCAAAAATAATACCCCAGGGCCTTATACGTTTATTTTTAAAGGCACAAAAGAAGTACCTAAACGCTTATTAAACGATAAGAAAAAAACCATAGGCATTCGTGTTATTGAACACCCAATTGCTTGTGCGTTACTTGCGGAATTGGGTGAGCCATTAATGTCATGCTCACTTATTTTACCGGGTGATGAATACACGCAAGCGGACCCCGATGACATTTTGGAGCGTCTAGATAAGCATGTCGATTTAATTATTCATGGCGGATACCTCACAGAGCAAGCAACCACGGTAATTGATTTATCAGAGGACGATATTCAAATTTTACGTGTAGGCTGCGGCGATACGGCTCCATTTGAATAGCAATGAAACAGCCTGACACGGTTTCGTTAATACCTACAGATATGCCAGTGCAACAAAAGCTGCCACTGGCATTTTTGCATGGGAAAGCCGTTGTTGAAAAGCCTGAAGATTTATATATTCCGCCTGATGCGCTTGAAGTTATTTTAGAAACCTTTGAAGGCCCGTTAGATCTGTTGCTTTATTTAATTAAAAAGCACAAGTTAGATGTTCTCGAATTATCTATATTTAGCATTACTGAGCAGTATGTAAAATATGTAGAAATGATGAGTGAGTTTCAGTTAGAACTCGCCGGCGAATATCTCGTAATGGCAGCATTGCTGGCGCAGATTAAGTCGCGGCTATTACTGCCAGTGCATGAGGAATTAGAAGAAGAGGAAGATCCACGCGCCGAACTTATAAAACGTCTACAAGAGTACGAACAATTTAAAAAAGCGGCCGAAAATATCGATTCTTTGCCCCGCGTTGGTCGCGATATATTTATCGCCAATGCAACTTTCCCAGAGTTAGAAGAAAAAAACCAACCCTTACCAGAACTGGCAATCAAAGATCTATTGTTAGCGCTAAGTGACGTAATGGCGCGTGCTAAAACATTTGAGCATCATTTAATTAGTGCAGAAACCCTGTCAACTCGTGAACGTATGAGTTTAATTTTACACACACTATCCCAAGCAAAAGCACCCGTTGCGTTTACCCAACTGTTTACCTTTGAAGAGGGCCGCAGTGGAGTTGTTGTTAGTTTTATCGCCATGTTAGAACTGATAAAAGAGGGTTTAATTGCTTGCTTACAAGTTGAGTCTGATAGCCAAATATATGTATCTCTTAATGAGCCTGCCGAAAGTTAACCTCCCATAAAGTTTTTTGCAATTATACTAAATTAATAGACTTTACTGTGCGTATACGCACGATAAGTGTTTGCATATGCTATTTTAATCGCCACTCATCCATTATATCGTAGTGTTATTACTAGATTAGAGATTGGCGATAAGCAATGTTTAAAAACTCAAAAACCGGTTATGGCCTGATGGCTATATTTTTACACTGGTTAATGGCGTTGACTGTCTTTGGTTTGTTTGGTTTAGGCTTATACATGGTTGAGCTAACTTACTATGATAGCTGGTATAAAGGCTCATTAGATTTGCATAAAAGCATAGGGCTGAGTTTAGCGGCTGTATTTGTTTTTAGACTGTTATGGCGTCGATTTAATGTAAAACCTAGCCCTATTGGGACCAACACTCAATTAAATCAGCTGGCCCAAACCGCACACATTTTAATGTATCTGTTTTTAGTGATTATTATGGTGTCTGGGTATTTAATTTCTACTGCTGATGGGCGACCAATCGAAGTGTTTGGCTTGTTTTATGTTAAAGCCATCGACTTTACCTTTGATTCTCAGGCAGATATAGCAGGGCAGATCCATTATTACAGCGCATGCTTATTGATCGGGTTTGTGGTGCTGCATATTTTAGGTGCGTTAAAACACCACTTTATAGATAAAGATAAAACATTAATTAGAATGATCAAATTACAAAAGGAAGCTTAAAATGAAAAAGTTACTATTAACTTCAGCGTTATCAGCAGCGATGTTTATGACAGCTACCCATGCTAGTGCTGCAGACTATGTTATTGATACCAAAGGAGCACATGCCTTTGTTAATTTTAAAATTAAACATTTAGGTTACAGCTGGTTGCACGGGCGTTTTAACACCTTTGATGGGCAGTTTAACTACGACGCTAAAAATCCAAACGCATCTCAAATTAGTGTAAATATCGACACAACAAGCCTAGATTCAAACCATGCTGAACGAGATAAACACTTACGCGGTGGTGACTTTTTAAATGTAAGCAAATACCCACAGGCTAGCTTTAAAAGTACAGCAATTAAGTTTGATCAAGACGGTGAAGAAGCCACAGTAACCGGTGAGTTTACCCTTCATGGTATTACTAAAACAATTAGTTTTGAAATTGATAAGATTGGTGAAGGTAAAGATCCATGGGGTGGTTACCGTGTTGGTTTTGAAGGTGAAACCAGCTTAAAACTAGCCGATTACGGTATTGATTACGATTTAGGCCCAGCGTCAACACACGTTGATATTGGTTTATTTATTGAAGGTATTCGTCAATAATACCGTTTTATAGTTAAAGCTAAGCGTTATCACGCTTAGCTTTTTTATTGTAAATGCGCTTCTAATTTTGATTTTAAGTGACTTGGTAACCACCGAGTTAATACTTGTTTATAGTCTTCAGTTTGCTTAATTAGTTTGAGTTGCTGATTGAGTGTGGCAATATCTTCTGCGCCTTGCTCGTTTTTAGTACAGCCAATGTAACCGTAACTAATTTTTGGTGCCTCAGTCAGCATGCGCTGCGTTAAATTGTCACTAAACCCCATCGTTTTTGCTAAATAATAATGCTCACTGGGGTAGCCTAATAAAATATCAATTCGCTCTAAGTTAAGCATATAGGTTAATGTACTGAGGGTATCGCGAGTAGGTCTAATGACAATATTTGTATTAGGTGTGGTATTAATTACCTTATCAATTTCACTGCCGTATGAGCGATTCATCGATACACCCAAGGTGAGCTTTTTATTTACTAATAAATTAGTTAACGACACTGATTTACTGCTTTCAATACCTAGCGAAATGCTCAGCTTTTGATGCATGGCAATAGATGGAGAAAGACCAGCTGTAGAGCTTTGATGCGTGAAATAAACACGTTCTTCTCGATATTTGTTTTTATAAAGTGATAATGCGCATGCATTTGATTGCAGGTTAGCGAGTTCCTCAATAACTTTACCAGAGGGAATAATGATACGTTCAAAGTTAATATGCGGAAGTTGTTGCTCTAATAGCGAAATAATACTTTCATCACGGCCCTGAGATTTATCCGGACCGCTCAAAATATAATAGGGCGCAAAGTCATGCGTTATCCATTTTATTGTTCTGGCATCACACTTTGTGCTTAAAAATACACAGACGAACAGTATTATCCACGAAAACCGCATTTTCACTACAACAAATAAATAAACATGGATTTAAGTGTAGTCAGTAATACACCAAAAAGTAAAATGCCAGCATAAAGCTGGCATTTTAATTTATTTATAAGTTAAACACTTATAAATAATAATTAACTGGCTTTCAGCCATTTTACAAATTGACGTGCATCACTTGCTTTTTGAAACAATGCATTTTTCAAACCTTGTGTATCGCTGAAGATTACACGATGTTTGTTAACCGAGATTGATTGCACTGGATGTGCTATTTGGATCATAGATCCGTTATATTTGTATGACATAATAAAACTCACTTTATTTTTGTTATTTATTCTGGGCTTTTTCTTAAAGCACATTACAGATGATAAATAATCTAATTGTGTTTAGCTTCATTACAGTGTTGACGATCTTTATGACACTTTTACGATGATATTAAAATAAATCATCAAGGTATTAATAGGGGTTCTCGCCGTACAATAACTTAGCTTTTGAATATACGTTTTACGGGGCTTACTGGATCAGGGTAAAGAGGTTAACCGCTAGGGCTTTTTATAGCCAAGTAGCAATATTACGACACAATATTTTTCTTTGCAAGCAATTTATTAAAATACTTTGAATTGAGTGAAATTCACATATAGCCATAAATATTAATTCGTAAAGATCAACAGACCCGGATATATCTGACTATACTCAGTTTTTAACTGAGGGGGTCAAATGAGCTCACTACCTGCGCCATATCAACATTTTTTATCTAATCCAATAGCAAAGCCGCCTTGTCGTATGCACAATGCAAATATGTATGGGTTTTTTGCTGAAATAGAATCTAATAAAGCACAAAAGTATATTGATTCAACGTTAAACATAGGGGAGGAGGGTAATATTTATTTTAAAATACTTGGCGAGTTTGCACTTATTACATTTACAGATATTGAAAAAATAGCCTCGATGACCTCGCCATTTGATCAGCATGGTTGGATGCAAGAAACAGATATTATCATTTGGTTGCCTGTCGCTAAGGTTGAGGTTGAGGATGAAGATATAACCTATTTATATTGGTATCCAGCGTTTATCTGCGTTAACAACATTTATGCACTTATTAATGGTCGCGAAACATGGGGCTATAATAAGTATTTGTGTGACTACACCATGCCCAGCTGTGTATCTGAGCTATCGAATTTTTCAATATCTTTAGAGTGCTTCGAATATTTTTCTCCTGAATCTAAGCTACAAATGCATGAGTTATTTTCAATTACTATGAACTCTAAACACCAAGATAGCGATTTCTTATCTATTATTGATGACTTTGGCGAGCAAGTAGCAAATTTGTTTTCTCGCAAACATTTAGGTATTGATTTTTCATTATTAAAGCAGCTATTGAGTGGCTTTGTTAATCCACAAATGGATCAAATATTGTTAAAACAATTTCCTGATGGCAGCGGTGATTCAGCGGTATACCAAAGCGTAATGCACTCACCCTCTGAGATTAAAAAAATACACCATTTTAAATTTTTAAAGCCAGAGTTTACTTTACACCTCAATAAATTAGACAGTTTCCCACTTGCCGATATGTTTGGTCTAAAGTTAGGTAGTCAAGCGCTGCACTTACCTTTTTATGTGCAAATGGATTTCGACCAGTTAGCCGCAACTAAAATTTAAATTGCTTAGAAGGATTTACCATGAACCAAGAAAAAATCGTGATAATTGGTGGCGGTGTATCGGCTATGACTGCTGCACTGTATTTAACTGAGCAACCTGACTGGCAACAGCATCGAACTATCACAGTATACCAACAAGGCTGGCGTTTGGGTGGTAAAGGAGCAAGTGGTCGAAATGCGGCTAGCGGGCAGCGTATTGAAGAGCATGGCTTACATGTTTGGTTTGGTGCTTATGTAAATAGCTTTAAAACAATAGAAACGGTTTACACTAAATTACAACGGCCAGCCGATTCACCTTTATCTACATGGCAGCAAGCATTAAAACCGCATAGCTTTATAGCCTTAGAAGAATATATTGATGACCAATGGCAAACATGGCCAATTGATTTCCCATTACTTGCAGGGAATCCTGCTGATGGAAGTTTAGATATAACGCCATGGGATTTTATTAAAATGACCCTAGCTTGGCTAAAAAAGTGGATATTTGATTTACAGTCAGCAGCAAAAAAAGCCAACAAAAATATACAACTAAGTACAAAAAAATCACGAGATCAATCTTTATTACGGCATTTGCACCAACAAATAACAGATTTGGTTGATGATACCGAAGATGCTTGGCAACAATTTGCTGATGATATAAAACAATATTCGAGTGAAGTTGCTTCTACTCCAAGCTTACTAATTAATACGTTAAATAAGTTTGCACACGCCGACAATACATTAAACCCCCAAGTACATGAGAAAAAAGATGGCCTTGTTATTTGGTATATAGTTAGAAAACTAAAGCGCTGGCTTAATAGCGAAATGATTGAGTTGTTAGACAATAATGCGCAGCTTAGACGATTATATATTTGCGCAGACCTTGCTATTGCAATGCTAGTTGGTTTGGTAAAAGACAAAGTATATCGAGATGGGTTTGATGTTATAAATAAATTTGATTTTAGGCAATGGCTTATAAGAAGTGGGGCAAACGAGCAATACAGTGCTAATTCGGCGCCCATACGAGGGTTTTATGATTTGGTGTTTGCATACCCTGAGGGTGACCTAAGTAAGCCCAATGTTGAGGCTGGTGTCGCATCACTGGCTATGTTACGCATCGCGCTGTGTTACCGCGGAGGGGTCATGTGGAAAATGCAAGCGGGGATGGGCGATGTCATCTTTGCTCCCTTGTACGAATTACTAAAAAAAAGAGGGGTTAAGTTTGAGTATTTTCATCAATTGCAAAACCTGACTCCCAGCCTAAGTGAGCAAGGAGAGAGTTTTGTCGAGAGCATTGAGCTTCAGCAACAAGTTTCTTTGCTCGCAGACGCAGAGTATCAACCACTGGTTAATGTTAAAAAACTACCTTGTTGGCCAAGTGAACCACTTTATGCGCAAATTAATAGTGAACAAGCCGCACTATTAAAGAAGCATGATATTAATTTAGAATCTTTTTGGTCAGACTGGCCGTCTCAATACGAAAACCATTTTGGGCAGCCACTGCCAATAAAAAAATTAAACTACAAAGAAGATTTTGACAGAATTGTGCTGGGTGTATCTGTGGCGTCACTTGAGCACGTATGCCCTTCATTATTAGCGTGGGATACTAGGTTTGCAGCACAAGCAAAGCAAGTCAAAACGGTGGCAACCCAAGCTGCCCAACTATGGCTTAATAAAACAGACGAGCAATTAGGCTGGCAATATATTCCAAAGAGTAAAGAAGGCCCAATTCTAAGTGGCTTTAGCGAACCATTTGATACGTGGGCGGCAATGATGAATTTAGTCGACAAAGAGCAATGGCCTACTGATTGTCCTCCTAAAAACATTGCTTATTTTTGCAGTGTTTTCCCTTGTGAGCACTATCCACCAAAAAGTGAACATCAATTTCCTCTACAGGTTAAATCGCAAGTAAAAGTAAACTTAGAAGCAATACTAAAAAAAAACATGCAGTCCTTATGGCCGCTTGCATATCAAAATAATGAGTTTGATTGGTCTGTATTATATGAAATATCGTCATCCGGGGATGAAAGATTAAATGCTCAATACTGGCGAGTAAACGTTGACCCAAGTGAGCGTTATGTTTTGTCAGTTGCTGGTTCAAGTAAGTATCGACTGGCGACAGATGAAACAAAATTTACAAACCTTTTTATTACCGGTGACTGGATTAAAACGGGTGTTAATGCCGGTTGTGTTGAAGCGGCTGTTATGGCGGGTATGCAAACAGCCAGAGCAATGGTGGGTTACCCACAACACATCAGTGGCGAAAATGCATTTGCAGTTATCAAAAATTAAAATACTCTTCCAGCACAGCTTTAATCGGTTGATTAGTATATAGTTAAACATGTTGTTTACATTTATTTAGCGCAAAGGTCACTTGAAATGAAAAATAAAGGCAAGCTTCTGAATAAAAATATATGGTTGGTATGCTTACCAGGTTTTTTACTACCACTGCAGGCGAAAGTTGTTGTAGAGGGTAAAAGTGATGATCAGCCTAATATGGAAATCATTGAGGTTTATGCGCAAAAAAGAGCGCAAAAAATTGAAGAAGTCGGCATTTCTGTTAGCACAGTAACAGGGGATGATCTCAAAGCGCAACAGGTTAAAGACTCAACAGAGTTATCTGTATTTGCCCCTAATTTAAAAATTAGCCAAAACGCGGCGGAAGGTACACCGCCAGCGGTTAATATTCGTGGTGTTGGATTAGTTGATTACAATACAGCTAATACATCGCCGGTGGCTATGTATGTTGATGAAATAGCAGTGGGCTCTGCCAGTAACCAAATTGTTAACTTGTTTGATATTGAGCAGATTGACATTTTGCGCGGCCCTCAAGGAACTTTATTTGGTCGTAATTCCACTGGTGGGGCTATTTTAATCCGCTCTAAACGCCCTGAGTTTGAACAAAGTGGTTATTTAAGTACAGGTGTTGCTAATAATAATGCAACCAGTGTTGATGCTATGTTTAATTCAGCTATTGGAGAAAACACAGCCGTTCGTGTTGCGCTAAACCATCAAAATTATGATTATTCTACAAACAATATTTTTGCTGATTCACCAACAGCGGGCATGCGGCAAACAAATGGTCGAGTATCTTTTTTAGCTGACTTTGACACTGTGCAGTTTTTGATAAAAGGGCATATTTCCGATTGGGATGGCATAGTTCAGCCTGTTGGCAGTATTGGGGTTATTGCAAACCCATTAACAGGAGAGCGATGCTCGCCAGCACAAGCAGGTTCAACCAACTGTTTTGATAACTTTGGATTTAATGATGGCAGTGATGATTTTTATACAGTAAGCGTTAATAATCATTCGCCACATAAAACCGATGGTAAGGGGGTTAGTGCCCATGTTAATTGGCAATTGGATACACACAATGAGCTTATTTCACTAACTAGCTATAACAAGTTAAAGCGTGATCATGCCTTTAACTGTGATGGCTCTCCAGCACGGTTATGTGAAGGCAATTTAGGTTTAAATACTGATTTAGTAACGCAAGAGTTTCGGTTGCAATCTCAGCTCGCAGAGCATTTTCTTACGACGGGAATTTATTATGCTGATGAGTCTATTATTCAAGACAATGTAAATGATATTTTGCGAGATTATCGAGGCATTTTAGAGACAGATTTAACCGCTACTTTTTTCTATGATAATAGGATAAAAACAAAGAGCATTGCAGCGTTTACCCAACTTGACTATCAATTAAACCAAGATTGGCTAATTACCGCTGGGCTTCGTTATTCTTATGAGTCTTTAGATTACGACTCAACATCCCAGCTTAATATTATTTTAGACCCTAACGATTTAACCGGAGTTAAGGTGCCATTTTATCGTGTTCAGGGAGAGCAATCAGATAATGGCATTTCTGGTCAGTTGGCTGTGAACGTTAAGCTGGATGATGCAACCTATGCTTATTATCGATTTGCTAATGGCGCAAAAAGCGGAGGCTATAACGGTGGGTTTTTATCATCGGTTGAACAAGCACATCTTGCTGATTATCAAAAAGAACGATTAAATTCACATGAAATTGGCTCAAAGTCTTGGTGGCCACAGTTGGGCATGCGATTTAATTGGGCTGCATTTTATTATGATTATAATGACCAACAGGTGTTTATGAATCAGCCTTCAGTATCTGATCAGAGCCCGCCTATTCAATTATTAGAAAATGTGGCAGATTCGACTATATATGGCCTAGAGGCTGATTTTGAGTATTGGCTGACCGGTGATTTGAATGTTAAGTTTGCTATGGGTTATATACCCCATGCAGAGTTTGAAGAATATGTTGATCCTTTAGGTAACGCATTATCAGATAATCGCTTGCCGTTTACCTCAAAATGGAACCTCAGTGCAGGCATTGAATACACGCTTGAGTTGGCGAATCACCCACTAACAACGCAATTATTAGTTGATTATCAATCCGACTATTATTTTGATCAGAATCAAAACCCTTATGCTATGCAAGATGGCTATAGTATTTTTAACGCAAACATACAGTATCAACATGATAACTGGGCGATTGCTATTTGGGGAAAAAACCTATTTGGTACGCAATATAGCCACTTAAAATTTGATTTAAGCTCTTTCCTTGGCATGCTTGAAGACTTTAAAGGTGAAGGCAGGCGTTTTGGTTTAGATGTTAGTTATCAGTTTTAATTTTAGTCTTTAAATTAAGGTGCGAAGTATGCCAATGAAGGCAGTTCTAAAGCTATTTTTATATTGTATATTTTTGTGCTTTAGCAATTTAGCGCCGGCAGATACACTCGCTCCTATTGTTTATACTTTAAAACAACAAGATACTGATTTGCTCGGTCAGGGTCATGTATTTCAGGTAACGAGTGGTACTTTTCCCCGTAACCACAGTGAAATAGAAATGTGGCTTGAAGATAAACAACCACAATCAAGAACATCGTTTTTTGGTGGTAGTTTTTGGTTTGTCATAGCACTTGAAAATAAAACAGATTTAGATGAACTGGTGCTCTATCCGTATAACACGTTACTTTCAAAAATCGAAACCCGGATTTATGATATATCGAATTTTGGTGAACCAATAAAGCAGTATGTCACTGGGGGGGGTTACCCAAATGAGTTTGCATTTCACTATGGGAATAAAGTTAAGCTGACGCCAAATCGTTCTTACGTATTAATTGCAAAATTTCAAAGTGAATATTTTTATACTCCACCAAAATTAGTGCTTTCATCTTATGACGATTTTTTTGTAAGAAAAACCTCAGACAACATGATTATGTTGCTGTGCTTTGGGGTTGGTATTGCGTTAGGTTTATACAATTTTCTTATTTACTTGGGTGATAGAGATAAAACCCATTTGTACTACGCCATGTTCACAGCATGCTGGGTGTTGGCTTGGAGTCAGTTTTTTCATATACCGGATCAAATTTTTGGTTTTTACAATGCCCATTTTCATTGGTTAGGTTTTACTTTAATTCCCATCACAAATATTTTATTTTTTAACAGCTTACTTAAATTAAAAGACACGTCTCCTAAGTTATCTCGATTATCAATCTACTTAGGCATTGTTGCCACCGCAGGCGCACCTTTTGCAATGGTTTGGCCTGGTTTTGGCTTTATTTGGGCCACTTTAGTAACAGGGGCAACTTTATCTCTAGGTATGGTTGTTGGTATACGAAGCTGGATCAGTGGCTTTAAACCAGCTCGCTATTTTGTTCTCGCCTATTTGGCTATGGCCATTCCTAATATGGTTGGCAATTTAACTAATCTAGGACTTATTGAGCCAATAAAAATGGATCTCTATTTACTTGGACTTATTGGCACAGCGCTCGATGCAGTATTACTTGCTTTTGCTGTCGCAAATAAATTCAGTATTTTGCATCATCAGAATGTTGAACTGACTAAAAATTTGGAACACAAGGTCGAACTGCGTACCCAAGAGTTACAACAATTGGCGGAAGAGCTTCGTGATGCAAGTGAAGCTAAAAGTCGATTTTTAGCTAACATGAGCCATGAGATCCGCACCCCAATGACATCCATTATTGGTTATGCTGATGGGATAATTTTAGGTGATATACAGCCTCATGAAAGAAATCATGGGATCAGGGTGATTTTGCAAAACAGTCGTCATGTACTTGGGCTAATTAACGATATTTTGGATATGTCGAAAATTGAGGCTAACCGTTTAGAGATAGAATTAGTTGAAACGGATTTGTTTGCCACTATTGCTGAAATTGAATCATTACTAGGAAAGCAAATCCGCGATAAAGGCTTAAAATTCAAAGTTGATTATCAATTTCCATTACCAGATTGGATAGTCTCAGATCCAACTCGACTTAGGCAAATATTATTAAATTTAGCAACCAATGCACTTAAATTTACTACCCAGGGTTACATAATGCTGACGGTGAGTTGCAATCAAAAGCAACTAATAATTAAAGTTGAAGACACGGGCATTGGAATGACTGAAAGTGAGCAAAAAGACTTGTTTACTCCCTTTCACCAAGCTGACTCGTCCATTTCTCGTAAATACGGTGGTACTGGACTTGGCTTAAATATATCAAAAAGCTTAGCAAATAAACTAAATGGCGATATTACTGTATTTTCTGTGGTAGGTAGGGGTAGTGAGTTTTGCTTTACTATGGAGTTAAATACAACCGAACATACGCAATGGGTTAACACATTCGACGATATACGTAAGCCACAAACTAAAGAACTATTTTCAAATAATAGTCAGCGAAATTTAGTGGGTAGAGTACTTGTGGCTGAAGACCATCCAGAAAATCGTCAGCTTATTAAGCGAATTTTAGAGCGGATGGGGTTAACCGTTGTCGCTGTTGAAAATGGTCGAGATGCAGCGCAAGCAGCGATGGATGAAAGCTTCGACTTAATTTTATTAGATATTCAAATGCCAATTATGGATGGTGAGCAAGCAATTAAGATTATACAAGCAACAGGGGTAACAACACCCATTGTGGCGCTCACTGCTAACACGATGAAGCATGAAATTGATCGCTATTTAAAACAAGGTTTTACTGATCATATTGCCAAACCTATAGATAGAAGCTGTTTTAGTAGTAAAATTGCAAGTTATCTTGATATTGATATATGCGAGAACATTAAGCTACCCGATGAGGAGTTTGCACTACTCAAGCAGGAATATATTAAAGGGTTAAATAAACAAAAAGACACGTTAGTGTCTCAATTTAAGCAGGGTGATATAACGGGTTTTGCACGCAGCGTGCATATGATCAAAGGAACGGCTGGAATGTTTGAATGCAAAGCGTTGTATAAACAGGCTGTTGATTTTGAAACAAACTTAAAGTCTTCACCTGACGCTTTCGACATACAACAAGTTGAGGTTCTACTTAATGCGATTGACGTTATTTTAACCGTTAAAAAAGCACCTTAAATTTTACATTTTATCGTTGAATAACCGCTATACGCTTTGTTATGAAGACAAGTAGGGTTATGCATGCTTAAATATATTCTCTTGTAGGAGGACGTATGCAGTATCAACATATTAAGGTGCCAGACAATGGCGACAATATTCACATTGATGATCAAGGACAGTGGCATATACCCGAACAACCTATTATTGCCTATATTGACGGTGATGGGGTTGGCTTAGATGTGATGCCAGTAATGCGTCAAGTAGTGGATGCTGCCATAGAACATTGTTATGGCAAGGAACGTAAGATACATTGGATGCAGGTGTATAATGGTGAACAAGCGGCCCAGCTTTATGATGGCGACTGGTTCCCTCAAGAAACCATTAATGCAGTACGTGAATGCAAAATTGCTATAAAAGGGCCGCTAACCACACCTTTAGGCGGTGGCTTTCGCTCTCTTAATGTTGCGCTTCGCCATGAAATGGATTTATTTGTTAATATGCGCACTATAAAAGGCTTTAGTGCTTTACCCACGCCATTAAAAAACCCTTTTACCACTAATATTACTGTGTTGCGCGATAGCAGTGAAGACGTATATTCAGGAATTGAATGGCAGGCGGGGAGTGTTGAAAGTGAAAAAGTGCTCGATTTTTTGTGTGAAGAAATGGGCGTAACCCGTCTTCGTTTCGCTCAAGAGTGTGGTATAGGGATTAAAAATATATCTAAAGAAGGGTCAGAGCGATTAATACGCTTTGCCATTAATTATTCCCTTAAAAATGAGAGAGAGTCACTTACGTTAGTGCACAAAGGTAATGTTCTTAAATTTACCGATGGGGCGTTTAAACGCTGGGGCTTTGCGCTTGCAAAACAAGAATATAATGCCAAAGAACATGAAAATGGGCGTTGGCTTGAAATACAACGAACCAATTTACCCCCCTTGATTATTAAAGAAGTGATTGCCGATAATATGTTGCAGCAATGCTTGATGGATCCTGCGCAATTTGATGTGGTGGCTACTACAAATCAAAATGGTGACTTTTTAGCCGATATGCTCAGTGCACAGGTTGGGGGGGTAGGGATTATGCCTGCCGCCAATTTAAATACTGAGGTGGCTTTTTTTGAGCCGACACATGGCACGTTCGAGCGAATAGCAGGTCAAGATAAGGCAAACCCGAGCAGTAGCATATTAAGTGCAGTGTTAATGCTTAAGTATATGGGATGGGTTGAAGCGGCATGTTTAATCGAAAACGCCTTAGAAACTACATTTGCCAGTGGGCAGGTAACTTTTGATTTGGCTCATTCAAATCATAACTCGACAACCTTAAGCTGCAAACAATTTGCTAGTAAGGTTATCGAGCACTTTTAAACGACTGCATTGTTAAGCTGCTGAAGCGTTAGTGGCTGCTTGACGATGAACACATGGACGCTCTGTTAGCTCTGCTGCTCTGTGATAAAGCTCATGTGCACTTGGCTCGTCACATACAGTGCCACTGAGCGTGTCCATTAACGCAACTACAATAATGGCAGGTACTTGACAGCAGTATTCATCTAATACAGCTTCGGTTGTTTGTGCATCAACATGGCAATGAGGGTGGCTTTTACGTTGATAGGCACTTAATAAAGTGTTTACGTCAAGAGTATCGTTTTCTTGATGTTTATTTTTACGACATTTACAGCCGAATTCATCAACTAATGTGGCAAGTGACTGGTAAACGTGACCCGTCTCAAGCGGCGTATTTGGGCATAATTGTTGTTCAATGAAGTGATGTAAATTTGCATCAATGAATAACCCGTCTTGTTGTGTGAAGCTTGCTGATGTTTGCATAATTATTACTCTTAGTTTGTTGGCTTAACTTCACTGTAGCGCTAAGTATAATATTAATGAAATTGTTGTTTTCAATAATTGATATTGATTTAATCAATATTTTAATGTATTACCTATCAACCACTGTATTTGCGAACGCTAATAACTCACGTCTAAGCCATTGATGCGCTGGTGTGTGGTGTAATAACGGGCTCCAAATCATTTTTACTTCTATAGGGACGACTTGAAATGGTACTGGGCTAACCACTAAATTAGTATGACTGGTTAATAGCTTTGCTTGACGACGGGGTAGCGTAGCTATGAGTTGCTCAGATTGACACAGTAAGCTGGCAATCATGTAATGGCGAGTAAATACGCGTATTTTACGGGTTTGTTCTAATTGCCACAAAGCTTCATCTACCCAGCCTAATTTTTGTTTTCCTGACTTATTGGTCACTGCGGGCTCTGGCCCCCAGCCTGCGCGGTTAACCCATATATGTTCGCTTTGTAGGTATTGATTTAAGTTAGCATGCGTTAAAAAATCATTTTTTGGGTGGGTTAAACAACAATAATTATCTCGCCATACAGTCGCTTGATGAAAAGAGCGCGGCAGACCATTAAAACGATTTATTGCCAAATCGATAGTGCCTTTTTCCATATCTTGTAAATTTACATCACTGGGACTGAGCACATCAAAGTCAATGCCCGGGTTTTTAGCTAGTTGCTCGCAAATAAAGGGGGCAATTAGAGTCGATTCTAAATAATCGTTTGCCATGATACGAAATGTAACCTGTGCAGTTGCTGGGTTAAAATGCTCACTTGGCTGAGTGATCTCCTCTGCCATTTTAAGCAGCGCTTCAATTTCAGGTTTGAGTGACAGTGCTTTGGCTGTGGGAGTCATAGAGCCCGCAGCTCGTACCAGCAAAGGATCATCAAATAAATCTCTTAAACGTTTTAACGCATTACTCATCGCCGGTTGAGTTAAAGCAAGCTTATTAGCTGCTTTTGATACGCTTTTTTCATCTATTAATACATTTAAATAGACGAGTAAATTGAGGTCGACATTTCTTATATTCATATAATCAATTTTATTTATTTGCTGTATTAATTACCTAAATTAAAGTGTGCTTGCTAAGGTGTAAACCTCTAATAAAAAATAATCAGCATAATTGCTAAAAATAGAAGCGCCTAAATCATGTCAAGCACGCCATTAACCTCTCAACATAATTCGGTACAATCCGTGGTCGCCACTAAGTTAGCCCGAGCGATATTTGCAGGCTTTGAGGCTATGTTTGCACAATTTTTAAATATCACCTTAGGGGCACAAAGTCGCTTTGAACAACGCCAGTATCATGAGGTGCAAGCAGCAATGCGAGAGCGCTTACAAGTGTATGAACGCTTAGTAAAGCAAGTAAGTGAAGCCGTTAGAGTGATTGCTTATGATGAATTGGATTGTCCTCAAACATGGCAGCGGGCAAAAAATATTTATGGTGAGATGGTAAAAGAGCATGAAAACCAACCCATTGCGCATACATTTTTTAATTCTACTTTTGGCGCTATTTGGGATGATAAAAAAATTCGCACAGTTCACTTATTTGTATTAAAAGCAAAATACCGAGGACAGCCGCGTTCCTATGAAGGACTTGTAAGTCGTATCTCCTTAAAAGAAGGGTTTGATCAGGCAATTAAAGCCTTATTAAATGAGCAAGTGTTTAGAGTCCCCTTTAAAGATTTAAGTAGTGATTTAACTAAGTTACAAGCAACGTTAACGCAAGGTGCTCAGCAGCAATGTCGACAAGTATACGAATTAATAAACTTAAATGACGGTTATATTGAATACGCTAATTCGCATTTTTATCGTAATAAGGCCTGTTATGTCATAGGGCGATGTATTGCCAAAAATGGAGATAACATGCCCTTTGCAATTGCTATTTTAAATACCCCCGAAGGACTTACAATTGATGCTGTAATGATGGGGGCTGATCAACTTAGTTTATTATTTGGCTTCGCACGTACCTATTTTATGGTAGATACCGACCAACCTGCCCGTTATGTTGACTACCTCAGTGTGTTAATGCCTCACAAACAACGGTTTGAATTATTTAATGCGATTGGTTTTATTAAACATGCAAAAACCGAGTTTTATCGTTATAAAGTAGATACGACTAAAAGTAGTCCCGAAGAATTCACGTATCATCTAGCGCCAGGGACTCCGGGTATGGTGATGCTAGTTTTTACTATTGATGGCCTAAATTATGTTTACAAGGTGATAAAAGATAAGTTTAGTGCTCCAAAAACAGCAACTAAACAACAAGTAAAAGATAAATATAACTTTGTAAAACAAGCCGACAGAGTAGGGCGATTAGTTGATACTCATGAGTTTAGATACCTTGCATTTGACTTAAGCCGTTTTAGTGATGAACTGCTAAAACAAATGAAAAAACACATTGGCGATAGCTTAGTCATTTCCGGCAAAGCCTTAATACTAAAGCATGTTTACGTTGAGCGAAAAATGACACCGCTCAACCTGTATATCAATCAATGCAATAGTAAATCACTTCAGCAAGTGATGCTTGATTATGGTAAAGCGATAAAAGAGCTTGCCAGCGCCAATATTTTTGCTGGTGACATGCTGATGAAAAACTTCGGCGTCACACGCTGGGGGCGAATAGTATTTTATGATTATGATGAAATTTGCCCTCTCACCGATTGCAATTTTAGAGACGTGCCAAATACACAAAACGCGTTAGAAGAATTAAGCTCACACAGCTATTTTGATATTGACCAAAATGATATATTTCCCAGTCAATTTAAAGTGTTTTTTAGTGCCAGTAATAGTGCGTTTAACCACTTTAATCATTACCATAGTGATTTATTTACGGCAAAGTACTGGCAAATGATCCAGCAAGGAATTGAGCAAGGCCAGCTTCCGGATGTTTACCCTTATAAGCAAAGTTGGCGTTTTAATACTATGTCAGTAAATTAACGCTGAATTGGTTTCTTCAGGCACAGTTAACACGATAAGGATTATGATGAAATTTACTATATTCGCTTGCTTACTTTTATTGCCATACTCTGTATTTGCCAATCCCCTATTAGGTACGTGGGAGTTTGTTCAAGGAAAATACGCGGTAGAAGATGGGTTTGTTAGCGCTAAAGCCCCAGAGATAACTTCAATCAAATTAGTAACAGCAACACACTTTAGCTATATCACAGAAAAAAATGGCCAATTTAGTTATGCTGGTGGTGGCCAGTACCAGTTAACCGATGGGCAATTTATTGAAACCTTTGAGTATGGCAATATTGCATCATTGATGGGTAAAACCATGGCTTTTGATTATAAAGTTGAAGGGAATTTGTGGCATCATTCTCTTACAGAAAATGGCCAGCTAGTTGAAGCCGAAGTGTGGCGAAAAATCAAATAAACCCAATACAAGGAGACTTATGCAGTACATTTCACATCATGAGCAGCAGTTAGCGTTTTCGAAAACCGATAAACCAAAGGTTAATAACAATGAAGTGCTAGTAAAAGTGGCAGCGATTGGGGTTAACCGCGCTGATTGTATGCAGCGTCAAGGTAAGTATCCTGCTCCTGAAGGAGATAGCCCTATTTTAGGACTTGAGTGTGCAGGCACCGTGTGTGAGCTTGGCAGTGAGGTAGACCCTAAATGGCTCGGTAAGCGTATTTTTACTTTATGTGCTGGTGGCGCTTACAGTGAATACGTCGCAGTAGATGCGCAGCAGTTAATGATATTGCCTGATCATATCTCTATGGCGCAAGGTGCTGCTATAAGCGAAGTGTATTTAACAGCCTTTGGTGCGCTATTTGAATTAGGCAAGTTACAATCAGGGCAAACGGCGCTTATTCATGCCGGTGCCAGTGGTGTTGGTGGTGCGGCTATTCAGATGGCAAAAAGTGCTGGTGCACAAGTAGTGATTACCGCGGGTTCGGATGAAAAGTGTGAACATGCTAAAAGGTTGGGTGCTGACCACGTAATTAATTATAAAACCACTGATTTTGTTGAGTATATGAAATCACATAAGCTCACTGCAAACGCAATTGTTGACCCTGTTTCTGGTAGCTATTTAAATAAAAATGCCATGGTGGCCGCAATGGATTGTCAGATTATTATGCTGGCATTTTTAGACGGGCGCTTTGCAGAAGTAGACTTTGCACGTTTATTACAAAAGCGGATTTCGTTTCATGCATCAACACTACGTAATCGCAGTATTGAGTTTAAACGAGCTCTGAGAGATGCCTTTGTCTCGCGTTTTTACGATGATATTGCCAATCAGAACTATGACTTTAATATTTATAAAACCATGTCATGGAAGCAAGCCAGTGAGGCTCATGATATTTTAGAGCGCAACGAGAATTCCGGTAAAGTTGTGCTACTGGTTGAATGATATAAGCAAGCACAGCGGGATTAATATTGTTAATTAGGCTGTGCGCCCATATAATTTAGTGAACACTATAAAATATTAAGGCAAATAATGAATCCAATTATTGCAATATTAAAAGAGCACAACGTTAGTGATGAAAAAGTAGCTGCGTTGTTTGAAGCATTTACCCAAAACCCAATGATGGCCATGGCATTAGTGCAAGAGCTGGGTATACCACCTGAAAAGCTTCAGCAACTAATGGCTGTGGTGATGACTCAACCGCATTTGATTAAAGAAGCCACTGATGAATTAGGCCTTGATTTTGCAAAAGTACAAGAAGCGAAAGACAAGTTAAATCAGCAGTAAACCATCTTTAGAGACATGTTTTATACATGTCTCTATCATTAAACATGTTTTGTTACACACTCTTTTGAACGGCTCTGCGTTTATACAGTCAAATAAATACTTAACCCATAGCAGAGACAAAACATGAAGCGACTTTATAAATTTTGGAAAAATAATCGTTCTTTAATTGTATTCATTATTTTAATGAGTGTGTTTAGAAGTGCCGTCGCCGATTGGTATGAAGTACCAACAGGTTCAATGAAACCGACTATTGAAGAAGGCGATCGAATCCTTACCGATAAAATGGCGTATGATTTACGTATACCATTTACGCATGTATCCCTGTTGAGAATGGGGGACCCACAAACTGGCGATATTATTGTATTTGACTCGAAAGTAGCGGATAACCGCTTGATCAAGCGAGTAATAGGTGTACCTGGAGATACTATTGTACTTGAAAATAATGAACTCATAATCAACGGCGAAAAGCTTAATTACACACATTTGCAAAGTAATACGACTGCTTCAGATAAAATAGAAAACTTAAATGGTTATAAGCATTCAATCCGCGTTAGTAATACACCATCACGTTTATCGAGCTTTGATGAAATAACAATTCCTGAACACTACTATTTAGCCATGGGTGATAACCGTGATAATAGTGCAGATTCTAGAGTAATAGGGCTTATCCCACGTGATGAATTACTAGGTAAAGCCGAGCGTGTGATTGTATCGCTTGATTACGATAACTATTATTTACCTAGAACAGAGAGATTTTTAAAACCGTTAGAGTAATAGAACTGCTGTTAGCAAGGCTAACCATAAGGTGTTAGCCTTAATTCGTTTGTGATTTTTCTAGTCTATATCAATTGAATACGCTTCGAGTAGCTCATTTAGCTTAGTTTGCTCTGATGCATCGAACTCGATACCAACACTAAGGCGATTCCCCTTCATTTGATTATTTCTGATATAGGACGTGACTATGACAGACTTATTGTCTATCGGTGACAAAATATGCACAAATACTTGGCGTTTTTTTAGCGCTACAAATCCAGAGCTTACATGTATCGCAAAACGGCAGCCACTAGGTGAAATATCAATGATTAACCCATGCAATAAGCTCTTACTATCGGCGTCTATATCACCTTTGTGTAAACTTATTTTAGCTGGAATATGAGTCGGTAGCCTGCTAGTTTCACGTAATTGACGGCTTTCGATTTTTTTAGGGTACGCTAGATAAATTAACCGTTCAGGGCGAAATGAAATCGCTAATATACTGGTAGAAAAAGCCACACATTCACCGCGCTCATCTTCGATGATATAACGAACAATGGCGCCATTACCTTCAACTAAAATATCGCTGTAGTCGTTTTTACCTGCTTGAGCAGGGTATTTTAATATTAAATATTTACCGGTGTCGTAGCCGATTAAAGTGAGTTTAAAGCGAACCTGAATAGGGTTGTTAAATTGTATATCAATTAATTTCCCTGGAAGTAAATCGAGGAAAAACTTTTTTTGATCTTCAGTTGCTTTCTCTTCAACAGTGGTATTATTTTTATTCGCTTCCACAAACTCTTTCTCAATATTAACAGACGCTTAATTATCTTTTAATATAGTGTAAAAATCACTAGTATTAAAGAGGGCATTTAGAATTAGGTATTAATACTTTATGCTCGTTCTAGTAAGTATTTCAGCTATTCACGGGGTTTTATCTACAGAAATGTTGCTATTTTAGCAACAGGTAAACATTCAGGTGATCAATAAAAACTTAGCGCTTTGCTATTTAAATCATACTTATACTAACATTTATCACGTTAAGGATTATTTTTTACGAGTCTGAAAGACTGTTTACCTTTTTCTCGATAAAATTTATCTACATAAAAAGTAAGTCACTTAGCTAAGTAAATGGTATAGCATAGTAACACCATCTATCTGTTTAAATTAGAGCAGCACAAAGGATTATGATGATCGTTAACATGTTCGATAAATTAATATTTGCTTGCGCTTTTATTATTGCATTGCAACTACCGCAGCTAAGTGATCATTACCAACAACATTTAGCGGGCTTGTATCATGCGACCAAGTGGCAAGTTGATGGCTATGCAGATACAGCAAAGCAATATAAATTTTCTAGCACACAAGCAATGATAAACCGTCATTTAGAAAACACGGAACCGAGTGTCAGAGCCGATGCAGAACAAAAACAGCAAACCTTGATGCTATTCGCAGACTTAAATCAAGGTATGAAGCTATTTGAGCAAGGTAATTTAGTGCAAAAATTGCTGTATATATTCTCCCCTGATCGTTTCGAAAGATTACAAAATACACTTGATAACTTTAAGTTAGGGATCCCTTTAACCACCAGTGCATTATTGTTTGCGCTGATATTAGCTATCATATTAAATCAGCTCGTAATGTTGCCGTATACTTTATATGTTGCCCACAGAAAACGAAACGCAGCGAATGCTCAATGACGTAATTACTGTTGGTGCTTTTTAATCGGCTTTTTAACGATAAAGGCACCACGAATATCACCCTGTTTGAAATTTGTTGCTTGATCGCTAGGGTACAAAGCGGCTATTTTTTTAGCAACTTCAGGTGCAATGTGACTGCCATGACATGCTAAACACGCCTTTTGAGTGGGGATCGCTTTTATAAAATACCAGCCATCTGACCTTTGTGTTTGGTGTTCTATTTTTGCTATAGGCTCGCCATTGAGCTTACGTTGTTCAAAGTTTAATAAAACATTTCTTAACCATTCATCGGGTTGATTATCTGGGTTACGTGTTTTTAACGCACTGCGGCTAATTTGCCATGCACTATTGCTGTGTTGTGAAGTGATAGCGGGTGCGGCTGTATTACATACACTAATCGCTGCTATAGGTCCATTTTGTTGCATGGTGCTAACCAGTATCTGTTTTAAATCAGTTGAAAATGCCTTAATAGTTTTGCGCGCATCGTCAACATTGTTAGCAAAAGCAGCGGATGAAATAAATAAACTGGAAAAAAGTAAAATAATGCGCATAATAGGCCCTTTAATATTAGTAACTACTAATATATAGAGTGTCAGGTATTTTTCAACTAAATCGTACAGTGTTTCAGCACTTTTTTATTCGATGTACCGTGGCTAAAATCGATAAACGGTCCCAAGTGAGAATAATATGTATACTAAACAAGATGATAATAAAGTAATAAATCAACAAAACACCTATGATGCTGGTGGACTTAGTGCTGATGACCCCTTGGCGGCAATTAAAGCTATTCGACTTGAGCAGTTGGCACAATGTCGGCTAAAAACACAAAAAGAAATGCAAACGGGGCATAAAAAAATAAACCCTAAGCGATAATAATTTGCTAAATTAAATTTATGAATTTCAAACTTGGATAGTGCAATCAATTACATAACTATAAAACACCCTCATCAAGTTATTTCTTTTATTGCTTGGCTATGCGCTTTGGTTGTGATGTTCATAGGACTTTTTACACCTAACAATAAAGAAATTTTATTGTTCTTAACAGTGAGCTCGCTGTGTTTGCTGATGTTTAATAGTGTGGCAATTTCTGCTTGGGTATTTCATCAGTTTAAAGATAAGCAGTTACGCTTTATAGCGGTTCTATGTAGCGCAGCTTTAATGCTGTGCACAGTAGGGGATGTGATTAACTTTAACCTATCCCAGCACTATCATCGCTATGCAACGTTAATAAAGCATGACTACTTAATTGATTCAATTTTATTTTTTGCACCTGGCTACAGCCTTTTATTTTTAGCCTGTGTGTTGGCCTATAAAAGGCAGCAAGCTATATCGCAATTAAAAAGCATACTTTTTATGGTTGTTGTACTGGTGATAAGTGCTACGTCACTCGCTTCTATGTATCTTGATGGCGCTGGTATACCTATTTTAGCTATGACCGGCGTTTATAGTGTGGTGGTAACTGCCGTGGCGCTTATGGGCCTTATGTTGGTTATTGCTTATGGTGGGTTTCATGCGCCCAAACCAATAATGTGGGTGAGCTTAGGGCTTTTACTAGCTGCATTGGCCGATGCCATTATTGGTGCTTTTTGGATTTATGGTAACCAAGGGCAAGGTTTTTATCCTCAGGTGCGCTATATAAATTGGTTTATCTATATTAGCTCCCAATGCTTAGTGATTCATTTGGCAAAAGTAGTCGCCTTAGCTAAATAACGTCAACAATAAAAAAGCCGCTAAATATTTAGCGGCTTTTTTAAACTAGCGCAGAGTTTACATTACTCGCATACCAGGTTCTGAACCATCGTCTGGGTTAAGAATGTATATTTCTTTACCGCCCGGGCCTGCAGCAAGTACCATACCTTCAGACATTCCAAAGCGCATTTTACGTGGTTTAAGGTTAGCAACCATCACAGTTAGCTTTCCTTCGATGTCTTCTGGTGCGTAAGCTGATTTAATGCCTGCAAATACTTGGCGTGTTTCGCCGCCTAAATCAAGAGTTAACTTAAGCAGTTTGTCAGCACCTTCTACGTGCTCTGCTTTAGCAATTTTAGCAACGCGTAAATCTACTTTTGCAAAGTCATCAAATTCAATCTCAGCTGCGATAGGCTCTTTTGCCAGTGGGCTATTAGGATCGATTTTGTCTTTTTCAGCGATTAAGCTTTCTTTTGATTCTTCAACCATTTTATTCACTTTGTCCATTTCAACACGTTGCATTAACGGCTTAAATTTATTGATAGGGTGGCTTATTAGTGCAGTTTGCACACCTTGCCATGTAAGCTCATCATTTAAAAAGGCTTCAACATTTGTCGCCATACCAGGCAGTACAGGCTTTAAGTAAGTGATCAGCACGCGAAATAGGTTAAGTCCTAACGAACATACCTGATGCGCTTCTTCTTGCTTAGACTCGTCTTTAATAAGCACCCAAGGCGCAGCATTATCAATAAATTGATTTGCTTTATCAGCAAGCGCCATAATTTCACGGATTGCGCGGCTGTATTCACGATTTTCGTAATGTTCAGTAATAGTGGCTGAGGCATTTTGAAATTCAGCAAGTAGCTGTGGTTCCATAATCGTGTCGCTTAACTTACCGTCAAACTTTTTAGTAATAAAGCCAGCACAACGGCTCGCAATATTGACTACTTTACCCACTAAGTCTGAATTTACACGCTGTGCAAAATCTTCTAGGTTTAAGTCTAAATCAGTAATACCACTATTAAGTTTAGCTGCGTAGTAATAACGTAAAAATTCAGGATCTAGGTTATCTAAATAAGTACGCGCTTTAATAAACGTGCCTTTTGATTTAGACATTTTCGCGCCATTAACAGTAACAAATCCATGGGCAAATACGTTAGTAGGCTTTCTAAATTGAGCGCCTTCTAACATCGCAGGCCAAAAAAGGCTGTGGAAATAGATGATGTCTTTACCAATAAAATGATAAAGCTCAGCGTCAGACCCTTCTTGCCAAAACGCATCAAAGTCGATGCCTTGTTTGTCACATAAGTTTTTAAAGCTCGCCATATAACCAATAGGCGCATCTAGCCATACGTAAAAATATTTACCTGGTGCGTTTGGAATTTCAAAACCAAAATAAGGTGCATCACGGCTAATGTCCCATTGCTGAAGACCATCGGCAAACCACTCATCTAGCTTGTTCGCCATTTCTTGCTGGATTGTGCCTGAGTGTAGCCATTCTTTAAGCATGCCTTCAAAGGCTGGTAAGTCAAAAAAGTAATGCTCAGAATCTTTTAAAATAGGCTCAGCACCCGACATGACAGAGCGTGGGTTGATTAGCTCTGTTGGGCTATAAGTTGCGCCACAGGCATCACAGCTATCACCGTTTTGATCTTCTGATTTACAGGTAGGGCAGGTGCCAGTAACAAAGCGGTCTGGCAGAAAAATACCTTTTTCTGGATCGAATAACTGAGAAATAGTGTGCTTTTTAATATGACCGGCATCGTTAAGGCGGTTATAAATAAGCTCACTAAATTCTTTATTTTCTTGGCTGTGAGTGCTGTGGTAATTATCAAATTTGATATTAAAATCAGCAAAATCGCGTTGGCGTTCTATGCTAACGTTTTTAACCATTTCCTCTGGCGTGATCCCTTGCTTTTGCGCATTAAGCATAATAGGTGTGCCATGAGCATCATCGGCGCACACGTAGTATGCTTCGTGGCCTTGTAGTTTTTGAAAACGCGACCAAATATCAGTTTGAATATACTCTAATAAATGCCCCAAATGGGTAGGGCCATTGGCATAAGGTAATGCGCTAGTAATCAGGATCTTTCGCTGTGCCATAATCATTCCAAATTAAGCGTTCCTAGCTAGGAACAGATGAAAATTATTACATTATCGATAAGCGCGGTAGTAACAGAGTACACTGCTTATTGATATTTACTAATTGACTGGTGTTAATGCCCTGAATGTTACATAATTCCGTGGCACTTTTCATCAAAGAAACGCTATTTTATTGCTATGTTTGGACTGTCGAAACTATTCTCTGCTAAATCGGTGCAAAAACAACCGATTATTTCTGCTTTAGCGGCCTATCGCAGTGCCGCTTTTGCTGTGGGTATTGAGCAAGATTTTATTGCTGATATTACTCAAAACACCGATAAATCAATTATTGTTAAACTCACTCTTCCTTTTGCCGCGCAATCTGAAATGCCGCATGTTGCTAAATTTTTAACTGAGCGACTTAAAATCGAGGTAAATGTAAGTGCGGTTGTGGCACTTAAAGAGCCTGCGAAATTTAAAGCCATAAAGCACATTATTTTAGTGGCCTCAGGCAAAGGCGGGGTAGGCAAATCTACTACGGCTGTAAATCTTGCCGGTTCGCTTAAAAACGAAGGCGCTAAAGTAGGCATTTTAGATGCCGACATTTATGGTCCGTCTATTCCTATGTTGTTAGGTTTGGTAGGCAGTGAGCCTGTCACTAAAGACAACAAACAATTACAACCATTTGATGCCAGCGGTATTAAAGCGCAATCTATAGGCTTTTTAGTGCCTAGCGACGATGCAACTGTATGGCGCGGTCCTATGGCCTCAGGCGCGCTTAGTCAGCTATTAAATGAAACCGATTGGGGTGAGCTTGATTACTTAATCGTCGATATGCCTCCAGGCACTGGCGATATTCAATTAACCATGAGCCAAAAAGTACCTGCCAGTGGCACTGTAATTGTTACAACGCCACAAGACTTAGCGTTGGCAGATGCGCAAAAAGGCATTGCTATGTTTAATAAAGTAGACGTGCCAGTGCTTGGTTTAATTGAAAATATGAGCCATTACATTTGCAGGCATTGCGGTGAAGCTAATCATGTATTCGGTAAAGATGGCGCACAAAAGTTAGCCTTGAAGCATGGTGTTCCTGTGCTTTCACATATTCCGCTTGCGATTAATATCAGAGAATCCTCTGAACAAGGTAAATTGATTGCCAATGATGCAAATGCAGCTATAAGTGAAACTTACAGTGCAGCCGCACGGCTCATCGCCAGTACGCTTTATTATCAACAACATCACAACGCGATTGAAGTTGTGATTACGGAAGATTAAAAATGAGACTTTCAGATACACATATAAAAGAATATTTAAACGACGGGCGCATTGTTATTGAGCCCGCCCCGACCAGTGAAATGATTTCTGGGGTGACTGCGGATCTTCGTTTGGGTAATAAGTTTAGAACTTTTCATGCCCATAATGCCGCTTTTGTTGACTTAAGTGGTCCAAAAGATCAGCTTAATAAAGCCTTAGAATCAATTATGAGCGACGAAATTGTACTAGATGAAGGCGAAGCATTCTTTTTACACCCCGGCGAGCTTGCATTAGCAATAACGTATGAAAAAGTAACCCTGCCTGCAGACATCGTTGGCTGGTTAGATGGGCGTTCGTCGCTGGCACGTTTAGGTTTAATGGTGCATGTAACCGCACACAGAATCGACCCTGGTTGGAGTGGTAATATTGTTTTAGAGTTTTATAACTCGGGTAAACTACCACTTGCACTTAGACCCATGATGAAGATTGGTGCAATGAGCTTTGAAACGCTCACCGGTCCATGTGAAAACCCTTATAACACCCGCATTGATGCCAAATATAAAGATCAGAATAGCGCGGTAGCAAGCCGTATTAGTGACGATAAATAACCAATCTGAGGAATAGATTATTTTTCTCGTTGATGAAGCACATAACCTAATAGTTGAAAATAATGGTTAAGTGCTTCATTGGCGTGTAATGTGTGCTTTAACTCAGGGTAAATTAAACTATTATTACTTAACCCGCCGACTAAGAAACTGTTTTTGATTGTTTGATGCTGGTTTATACATGCTTCAAAACAACGAGCTGCAAGCTCCTCTGGCATACTCATGTATTGCTGCTTGTGCTTTTTATCAAATGCGATACAGCGTTGTACAAATTCATTCGCATCTTCACCGTTTTGTTCTAAAAATACCTGCTTATAAAATTGATTAAGTGCATCATTAAGTGGATGGCTCAAATCGGGAGAGTTTGATAACCATAACTTAGAGGCGAAACCAAAGCGGGTTTTTGATTTAAATAAATGTTCACTAATATGATGATCAAATGCATGAAACCACTCATGGGCTAAAGCACCGCCGCCTGCGTTTTTTGCCAGTGCGAGAGTTTGATCGTAAGCATTATAGTGTGCTTGCACGCCTTTTTGTCCGCCATGACCAAAGGCAAAGTTAAGCTTACCGCGAAGGCCAATTGCTGTTGGCGGTAAATGTAAAATTTGCGCTAAACCAGCCAGCGCATCATAAATTAGATTGGCACTAATAAATCGCTCTTCTTTAGTCACCCATTTACCAACTACCATCGAACGAAAACCAAAAGTCGTTCTAATATCGCTAAAATCAACTTGGTCGTTAAAACGATAGTCAGGGCCTTGGCGTGAAAATCCACGCTTTAATCGAGAAGGGATATTACGCATTGGTTATTTCATTTTTAATTACAGGTAACGTGCTTTTACGTGAGTGGGCATATGTTGGGTTTGTTTGGTAATTAATTCATCTAATAAATCATACAACGGCGCCGGATTGAGTGCTTCAATAAGCGATAAACTATGCGCTACGGCCTCTAGCGTTGACAAGCTATCTGCTCTTGGGGCTTTACGAATAGTATAACGGTTCGTGGGAATTTGGCGAAAGCTTACTGTTTTAAACTTTTGTAATAGTGGGGTTAATTGCAAAATTTTAAAGGCTTTATTCCATGTACCATCGAGCACTATTAAATGTGTAATGGGTCGCACGTTTTCATTGTCATTAGCTACATCTAACTCAATTGCGTCCTCGTTTGGATAGAGTAACACCGTCGAGCTGAGCGGCAGCTTTTGCAAGCAAGCAAAATCTTGATTATTTTCGCCTATAATTATTTTGCATCGCGTTAAACTTAATGCCAATAACTGTGCCGTATTTTTACTAATTTTTGCTTCACTGGGATGTTGTAACACAACAACCTGAGTTTGATTATCAACACAAGTGATTGCATTGCAAATACAGGTGCTTGGCGAGAAATTACAGCGTTCACAAAGGGCACGTGCCATAAGCTAACCATTCGATTAATACATTTAACTTAATTATACATTTTTGCATTAATAAAGTTGGTTTTTTTTGTGCTTAGATATAGAGTAAGAGATGAAATATAAATTGCAGGAACGCATTATAGGGCATCAATATGACAGAAATCAGTATCGACGAATCCGCTTTAGAAAGTATGGAATCGCTATTAGGTGAACAATTTCCAGATACGCTGGAATTTTGTTGTGCGGAATTTGAGCGCTTAGGGAACGAAACTATTGCAGCGCTTGGCCAAGATAAAGAGGCTGCAATTCGCCATTCTCATAGCCTTAAATCAAATGCGGCTCAATTTGGAGCGGCAAGTTTAGCCGAGGTAGCACGTTTAATTGAATATAATTTAAATAATGGGAATGACGAGCAGGCTGTTGATGCAGCAAATAATTTAATGGCGCAAGTTACTGGCTCGCAAGCAAAATTAAATGAGTGGCACGCTCAGCGATAAACCCGTTTAATGAAGAACAGAATAAAGTGTTAACGTGAATTTTTTTCAGTTTTAAGCGCTTAATTTCCCCTAGTAATTCACGGCTTTACTGAGTTAGTCTTAAGGCTAACTTGCTCTTTAGAGGTAACAATGTCAGAAATAAAAAAGAGTCATAAATTAGACGGCGTCTGTTATGACATCCGCGGCCCCGTTTTAGTACAAGCTAAAAAAATGGAAGATGAGGGCCAAAAAGTACTTAAGCTTAATATTGGTAACCCCGCGGCGTTTGGTTTTGATATGCCAGAAGATATGCACCGCGACATTATTCGTAATTTATATTCTGCTCAAGGCTATTGTGATTCTAAAGGGCTTTACTCTGCGCGTGTTGCTATTTATCAGCATTACCAACAGCGAGGTTTACACAACTTAGACGTTGATAATATTTACATTGGCAACGGTGTGAGTGAACTTATTCAAATGGTTACTCAAGCGTTGTTAAATAATGACGATGAAGTATTAATTCCTGCACCCGATTATCCGCTTTGGACTGCGTCGGTAAAGCTAGCAGGCGGTAACCCTGTTCACTATTTATGTGATGAAGAGCAAGATTGGTTTCCTGATATTGATGATATTAAAAGCAAAATCACCTCGAAAACTAAAGCATTGGTGTTAATAAACCCTAATAATCCAACAGGGGCAGTGTACAGTGATGCCTTGCTTCAAGAGTTGATCAACATTGCCCGAGAGCACAAGCTTTTACTGTTAAGTGACGAAATATACGAGAAAATTCTGTACGACGGCGTTACCCATACTTCTATTGGTGCATTGTGCGACGATATTCCCATTATTACGTTTAACGGTTTAGCTAAAACATATCGCGCCGCTGGTCTTAGAATGGGTTGGATGGTGCTAAGCGGGCGCACTGCCTTAATGACAGATTTAATTAAAGGCCTCGATATTCTTGCCTCAATGCGTTTATGCGCAAACGTCCCTGCTCAATATGCCATTCAGCAAGCATTGGGTGGGGTACAATCCATTGACAGTTTAATTGACCCCGGAGGTCGCTTATATGAGCAACGAGATATTGCTTGGCGTGGATTAAATGCAATTGAGGGGATAAGCTGTAAAAAGCCAAAAGGGGCGCTGTATGCATTTCCCAAAGTTGATACAAAATTGTTTAATATTAAAAATGATGAACAAATGATGTTTGACTTGTTAAAGGCAGAAAAAATATTATTAGTACATGGGCGCGCTTTTAACTGGCCAGATCCCGATCATTTTAGATTGGTGTTTTTACCTAATAAAGATGATTTAAGCAGTGCGATGATGAAAATGCAGCGGTTCTTCAAAGATTACCGACAAGAATAAAGTAAAAAACGAGCCAAATGGCTCGTTTTTTGGTTAATGCACTAAAGTAAATGGCCGTGTTTCAAAGCATGTGATGGGGCATTCCATTCTCTGTCTTGGAATGCCAGCCTCCATAAAAACGTGCCCTTGCACAGTAAAGCCGTTATTTTTGAATCGTTCTACTTCATTTAAAATACAGTTAATACTGACAGCCTCAATACCTTGCTCTGCGGCAAGCTTTACAATGAAATTAAGTAGAGATTTATAAACGTTGCGATTGCGGTGCTGGGGTAGTACGGCAATTCTTCCTATTAAACCATCATTACATAATCGACCTGTGGCAACAGGTGAGTGCATATTATCGGTAACCAGAATATGTTGAGCGAGCGCATCTAAGCTATCAAATTCAATATTCTTTGGAATATGTAATTCGTAAACAAAAACACGCTCTCTTATTTGTTGAAGTTGATCTTTTTCACTTTGCCAATCAACTTTGTCAACAGTATAAACCATAACCTCCTCCTAGCTAAACCAAATACCCTCATTAACCAGTGTAGTAAAGGTTTCGATAAAATCTAGGCTAGGTGTGGTTGAGTTCAGCAAGCTGCTATCAAATTCAATAAAATCAGTTAGCTGTTTTACGGCCTCTAAATCAGATAGCGGTAAAGGGTAGTTTTCGCCATTAACACTTAAAAGCAGCTCATCACCTATGCATTGGTAAATTGCACGCGTGCCACCAAGACGCTCAAATGTCATATCACTGTCAAGTTGTTGCATAATTTCAGCTGTACTAAACGGGTTTTCTTCAGGCGCTAAATCCATATCATGCTTAGGTTGACTTAATGTGTTTCCCAACCAATTTTTAAATAAGCTGTCGTTTTCTATTAAAGCTTGCATTAACGTTTTTACTTTATCAACTTCGCTTTGCGTAAGCTCACCTTTTGAATCACGTAGCGCGAGGGTATGATCAGTGTAACGTTTTTGACCGCTTTCTGTGTCAATAATATGATCTGCAAAGCTAGACAGTAAATCTTGTTGATTAGGTGCTCTAAATCCGACCGAGTAGTTTAAAGCATTTTCAATGGCATAGCCTTCATGCGGACAACCTGGTGGTATGTACAAAATGTCACCTGGCTCTAAAACGCAATCAATCACTGCAGTGAAAGCTTCAACTTGTAGCAAGCTTTTATTTTGAGCAAATTGCTTTAATGAGGCATCAGGTAAGCCTACTCGCCAATGGCGTTTGCCTTCTCCTTGAATAATAAATACATCATATTGATCCAAGTGCGGTCCAACACCACCGCCAGGGGTTGAGTAGCTGATCATTAAATCATCTATACGCCAGTTAGGAATAAAACGAAATGGCTCAAGCAATTGTGCGGCTTCTGGGTGCCAATGATCGACTGCTTGCACTAATAAAGTAGCGTGCTCATCGGTGAGTATTTCAAAATCTTCAAACGGCCCTTGATGAGACTGCCATTGCTGGTTATGGTTGGTTATAATACGCGACTCTATGCTGTCTTCCATGGCGAGGCCTGCCAGTTCATTGGCATCAAGAGGGTCTTTAAAGTCACTAAAACCTCCTTTGATTAACAGTGGCTTTTTTTGCCAATATTGATTTAAAAACGCTTGCTCAGATAATTCATTTATTTTTAATTGATACATAGAATGCCTATAACGTTAAGACCTAAATGAAAAAAGCGAAAGGCAGGTACCTTTCGCTTTTTATTAGTAGATTTGAGTAATTAAACTAAATCATCAATAAACTCAACAGCGCGACCAATGTAGTTGGCTGGGGTTAGCTTTTTCATTTCTGCTTTTGCAGCGTCTGGTAAATCTAAACCATCAATGAAATCAGCCATAATTTCTTGATTTACACGTTTACCACGCGTTAAATCTTTTAGCTTTTCATATGGCTTTTCAATGCCGTATTTACGCATTACTGTTTGGATTGGCTCTGCTAGTAGCTCCCAGTTTTGGTCAAGCTCATCGGCTAAACGTTGTTCGTTAACTTCTAGCTTGCTTACACCTTTAAGTGTAGATTGGTATGCAATAACAGCATAACCCATACCTACACCTAAATTACGTAATACGGTTGAGTCAGTTAAATCACGTTGCCAACGAGAAACAGGCAGCTTTTGCGCTAAGTGACCTAATATGGCATTAGCTAAACCTAAGTTACCTTCTGAGTTTTCAAAATCAATAGGGTTTACTTTATGTGGCATAGTTGATGAGCCAATTTCACCAGCAATGGTTTTTTGCTTGAAGTGATTAAGCGCAATGTATCCCCACATATCGCGGTCAAAATCGAGCAATATAGTATTAAAACGCGCAATAGCATCAAATAGTTCTGCAATGTAGTCATGCGGTTCAATTTGTGTGGTAAACGGGTTAAGTGTTAAACCTAGGCTAGCTACAAATTTATCTGCGTGAGTATGCCAGTCGTAATCAGGGTAAGCACTTAGGTGAGCATTGTAGTTACCTACAGCACCATTTACTTTGCCTAGCATTTCTACTTGGGCAATTTGATCACGTTGACGCTTTAAACGCATGTATACGTTTGCAAACTCTTTACCCATAGTTGATGGGGTTGCAGGTTGCCCATGCGTACGAGTCATCATTGGAATGGCTCTGTATTCAACAGCTTTTTCTTTAATTGCGCTTAATAGCTCATCGCAATAAGGTAAAATAACATTGTTACGTGCTTCACTTAACATTAAACCGTGAGATAGATTATTAATATCTTCAGATGTACATGCAAAGTGAATAAATTCATTAATGGCATGTAATTCAGCGTTATCAGCTACTTTTTCTTTTAGTAGGTACTCTACGGCTTTTACATCATGGTTAGTGGTGCGTTCAATGTCTTTAACACGCTGTGCATCGGCTTCACAGAAGTTATCGACGATAGCATTTAATAGTCCGTTTGCTTGCTCGCTTAAAGCTGGGACTTCTTTTATATCGCTTGCTGCAGCTAACGCTTGCAACCAACGCACTTCAACGGTTACGCGGTATTTGATTAATCCAAATTCGCTAAAAATACTGCGTAGTTCAGTGGTTTTGCTGCCGTAGCGACCATCAACCGGAGAGATAGCCGTTAACGCTGAAAGCTCCATAATAACTCCTAAATTTTAGTTTGAACGATAATTAAATTTTTGTTTTAGCAATGGCGAGAATTTTTCTTTTTGCAAAAAAGAAATGACGACGTTTGCCGCCCATTTGACGCCATAATACTGCACTACGAATGCCGGCTAAAAGTAACGCACGGATTTTGTTTTGAGTGAGCTGCTGTTTTAATAACTCGGGTTTACCATAAACCTGGATTCGGTGCCCAAGGGGGCTTAGCACCGACGAGTATATATCTGCTAAACCGGCAACAACACTGTCATCGGTAATAGCAAAATGATCTAAACGACGATGAATATCATCAATACGTTTACCTAATTCATTGAGGCTCTTACTATTGGCACTAAGGGCTCGCTCTAACTGCATTAAGCCACCCACGTATTTAACTATTTCAACATCTTTTTGAGCACCGGCACTCAGTTGTGCCATTAATGTTTTATAGCCATCACGCAAATTTTGTGTGCCTTGGTATACATCCTCAGGAGAGGCGGGTGAGGTTTGCACAATACTTGATAACAACGTTGATAAGTCATGTTCATCACAACGACCGTATTGAGCAACCTTTTGTACTTGTTTTGCTACTTGGCACATGGCAGCAAGTGCCATGACTTGATGTTGATTCATTACTTAATCACCGAATCAATAATACCACCGCCTAAACAGACTTCATCAGCGTAAAATACGGCGGATTGTCCTGGGGTAACGGCTTTTTGCGGCTCATCAAACAATACGCGTGCCATACCATCTTCTCCAACGAGTAATGTACAGCTTAAGTCTTCTTGACGGTAGCGAGTTTTAACGGTGCAGCGAGTTGTACCTTGCGGGCCAACACGATCTACCCAGTGTAATTGGTTTGCATTAAGGCCGTTACTGTACAAGCGAGGGTGATCTTTACCTTGACCAACAACAAGAACATTTCGTTCTATATCTTTATCTACCACGTACCATGGTTCGCCCGAGCCTTCTTTCATGCCACCAATTAATAAACCTTTACGCTGGCCAAGGGTGTGATACATCAAGCCTTCATGCTCACCTACATTGTTACCATCGGTGTCTTCAATTACTCCAGGTTGTGCAGGCAAAAACTTTTGCAGAAAATCTTTGAATTTACGCTCGCCAATGAAACAAATGCCGGTGCTGTCTTTTTTATCATGGGTAATTAAATCCTGTTCTTCAGCAATGCGGCGTACTTCTGGTTTGGCAATATCTCCGACAGGAAATAGTGTTTGCGCAATATGCTCATGGCTTAGTGTATACAAAAAGTAGCTTTGATCTTTGTTATCGTCTAGGCCTCGGCACATTACGTATTTGTCATCGCGTAGCTCTCGGCGCACATAGTGACCAGTTGCAATAAAATCAGCACCAAGTGCTTGCGCAGCAAACTCTAAAAACGCTTTAAATTTTATTTCTTTATTACACATTATATCTGGGTTGGGTGTACGACCCGCTTTGTATTCTGCTAAAAAGTATTCAAATACATTATCCCAGTATTCAGCAGCAAAATTAACGGTATGAAGTTCAATGCCTAACTTGTCACATACAGCTTGTGCATCTTTTAAATCTTCAGCAGCAGCGCAATATTCATCATTGTCATCTTCTTCCCAGTTCTTCATAAACAAGCCTTCTACTTGGTAGCCTTGCTGTTTTAATAAATATGCAGATACAGAAGAATCAACACCGCCGGACATACCAACGATGACTTTAATGTGACTATTTTCGCTCATGAATAATTTCGCTTATACAGATTACTGTTAACTTGGAAAGGCCGCGATTATAGCATGTATTTTGTTGGTGCTTAAAGAGAGGATGGGGGATTGAATAGATTTTGTTGTAACTTTTTCCATCCAATGGTTAGTAAGGCGTAGTTTGGTGTGTAATTTACTCATTTTTAGGCTAATGAAAAGGGATGAATTATATTGATGGCTTCATACTTTGTAAGTTGCTTTTGTCGTATTTAATTACGTAGCGCTATTCTTCATTAACAAAACTTTACATTTGAGATTACCTACCATATCTTAATTAGTATCTAAACACGTAAATACTTAAATAACCTAAAATATAATCAATGGAATGAATATATGAATTACGCCTCGCAATCACATTTGGTTAAGTCGTTTGTGCTGGATGCGTCCGAAAAAACGGTGTCAAATCTTACTTTTGAAGACGATTATTCACTACAGCAATTCAAAGAATCAGCTTATAAGTTATTTTATGACATTATAACTGTGCCAGCTCCCTATCTTTATCAAGAACCTAATCCGATTGTTGAGCTGTTTAGGCTTATAGAATCCTCTTTAGGCTCTTTAAAATCATCACAAAAGGCAATTTTAAGCCAGTTAGAGAAATGGTGGGTAGAGTGGCATTTTGTCGCTTCTATGAATATATCGCTTGAACGTGAAAACAAAGAACAAGACTATAATGTTATAAGCACTACCCAACATCCCATGCGCAAGCATGAGCTAAGTCACTATGCGCGATTATTCACGATTCTGCCCTTACCGGTATGTGATGTTTGTATGGTAACTGGTGATATTTTAAAAGTGAACCAACGTTTTATTGATGTATTTGGTTACACGTTACAAGACGTACCTAATCTTAATGTGTGGTGGAAATTAGCCTACCCTGAAAAAGATTACAGAACATTTGCACAAACGTTATGGCAGGAGTCACTTGAGCAAGCCAATCAAAATAATGATGATATTCCAGCTAATGATTACAGAATTTCTTGTAAAGATGGCAGTGAGATTGTGATGCAAGTTTCTGGTATCAGTGTTGAAGGAGAATTTATTGCTATATTCAACGATGCTACTGAGCGTTTAAAAACTCAAGAAATACTCAGTGATATGGCGTTTTTAGACTCACTCACTAAAATAGCCAACAGGCGGCGCTTTGATGAAAAACTAACGTCTGAATTTAACAAGTTATCGAACGAGCATCGTGAGCTTTCGATGATCATTATTGATATCGATAATTTTAAAAAGTATAACGACCGGTATGGTCATCTCGAAGGAGATAAATGTTTATTTCAAGTTGCGCAAAAATTAGCTGAAACCGTCTGCAGGCCAGAAGATTTTGTTGCGCGATTCGGAGGCGAAGAGTTTGTCGTGCTGTTACCTCAAACAGGTAAGCAAGGAGCATTATTTATTGCCGAACAAATACAAAAATCGATTGAAAAAATGGCCATTCCCCACAAAGACAGCTTTACAGGACTATTGTCTGTCAGTATGGGAATAAACACCATAGAGCATGAACACGATAGCGATCATGCACAATTTTTTAAACAAGCAGATAACGCACTTTATTACGCGAAAAAACAAGGAAGAAATTGTATTGCTTTAGCTACAGATAATTAGATGATTAACGCAACTTGATGGTTAATTATCAATATCTTTGAATTGACCGCTATTTATTCCCTCTAGCGTGTATTTACCGATACTGTAGCGAATTAAACGCAAAGTAGGGTGGCCAACATGAGCTGTCATGCGTCTAACTTGACGGTTTCTGCCTTCGTTAATTGTAATACTTAGCCATGATGTAGGTATTGATTTACGCTCTCGCACAGGAGGAGTTCTTGGCCAAAGCGCTGGTTCATCCATTAAAGTTACTTCAGCGGGCAAGGTGATTCCATCTTTTAGTTCGACACCTTTATTTAAAGCATCGATAGATGCTTGTGTTGGGGTCCCTTCAACCTGAACCCAATAGGTTTTGTTGGTTTTTTTACCAGGCGCTGTGAGCGTATTTTGTAACTTGCCGCAGTTTGTTAATAACAACAACCCTTCGCTGTCCCTGTCTAAACGACCTGCTGCGTAAACATCTTTTATAGGAATAAAATCAGCCAATGTTTGCCTATTTTGATCGTCAGTGAACTGGCAAAGGACATCATAAGGTTTATTAAATAAAATGACTTTTTTATCGCTCTGCGCTATTGCCGGCTTTATTGGCCTTTTTACTGTCCTTTTATTGATACTACTTCGAGAGTAAGTACGGCCTGTATTGCGCTTACCCTTTGAGGAGGGCGAATGTTCAGTTTTATGCTTCATTAAATACACCGTGCAGGTTTAGGTAAACCCGCAATTTTAGTTGCTTGTTTGGCTGGTCCTTTAGGAAAAAGTTTGTATAAGTACATGCTGTTCCCTTTATCCTCACCGAGTGCTTTAGCCATGGCTTTGACTAACATTCTAATGGCTGGACTGGTGTTATATTCAAGATAAAACTCTCGCACAAAGTTAACAACTTCCCAATGCTGCTCAGTTAATGTGATGTTTTCTTGCTCTGCAATAACATTGGCTAACTCTTTTGACCAAACAGTATGATCTAGCAAATAACCTTGTTTATCAGTGTCTATTGTTTGATTATTAAATTCCAACATGGTTCACCAAGTAATTGATTGTTTTGCAGTTAAACTGAGGGTAACGAACTCATCATAGCTAATTGCTTTGTCGTTCATATTTAATGATATATCTCGAGCTTCTGCATCATCTTTTAAAATATAAAGTGAGTCAGCAAATTGTCTATATTGCCCTTTTGCAAAGCAAGCGTCACCCACGAGTAAAACACTGTCTGTGAGCATAATTAGATTGTCTAAGCTGTGGGTACTGTAGTAATTCAGTGGTTTTGAAAAAATATGTAAAGTACTCATAGGGTCACCACATGCTGCTGATTGTGAATTAACTGTTTTTGGGCATTAAAGTTTACTATGTTTGCCTCAATGAGTAGTTCACTTTTACTTAAACCATAATCAATCAGTGACTTTTCACAAACGTAAATATTTTCAACATCATAGATTTCCAACATTTTAATGTTTTTAAAAAAATCTTTGATACCTAAACTATTTGGCTTTTGGTTTTTTTTAAGCGCTAACACAGCTGGGCCGCTAAACAACCAGCTAATATTTTGATCTACGGCAGCAAAAATAAGGGTCATATCAAGTGCATCGCGGATATGCATATCATCAAATGGGCTTGACTGACTAATTACGAGTACATTAATCATTTAAATTGTATCCATTTATCTGCTTCACTGGCCAGCATGGCAAATTCAGCTAAGCCTGCAACAGCAAATGCGCCGGTATTTTTTATATCTAAGCCTCGCTTTTCAGCCGCAGTAACGCATAACATTAGATTTATATTTTTTTCAGCCAGTTGCTGCCAAAGCGAGGGAGTACTTAACTCATCTGAGGCTAACTCAAAATGAGTTGAAGCATGATAAATAGCATCTTGGTATAAAAATAACGCATCAACGCTATGTCCCTGCGCTAGGCAGGCATGAGCAAACTTAACAATACGTTGAGTGGTATCGTGATCTGATGGTGGAGTATGTAAAGAAAGTACAAAGCGTGCCAAAACTATTCCAATAAAAAAGCCCCAATAAAGGGGCTATTTTAACAGAACTATTTAATTAGTCATTATTTGCGCCAAGTAAGGCAAGTAATGAAGTAAATAGGTTATATACGCTAAGGTATAAAGATACAGTTGCACGGATATAATTTGTTTCGCCGCCGTTAATGATTCTGCTCGTATCGAACAAAATCAGGCCAGACATGATTAATACAACTGCTGCGTTTAGAACCATAAACATTAGCGAGCTACCTAAGAAAATATTTACAATAATTGCCACGATAACCACAATTAAGCCTACAGTTAAAAAGCCACCCATGAATGAGAAGTCTTTTTTAGTGTTAAGTGCATAAGCAGATAAACCAAAGAAGATTAACGCCGTAGAACCTAGCGCTTGCATAATTAGCATAGGGCCATTAGGTAATTGTGCGTAATGATTTAGCAGAGGGCCTAAGCCGGCTCCCATTAATCCTGTAAACGCAAACACCCAAAATACACCAGATGCTGTATCTGCTTTTTTATTAACAACAAAAAGTAGACCAAATGAAACTAGTGTGAATACAAGTCCCATAAAGTAAGGTAATTGCAGTGCCATTGAAATACCGGCAGTGACTGCACTAAATGCAAGTGTCATTGCAAGTAAGAAATAAGTGTTTTTAAGCACTTTGTTTGTTTCAATGGTCGACATTACCGGCTTTGCAGTATTGTACGATTGATTAAACGCCATTGTAGAGCTCCTGTAAGTGAAACTAAGTAGTTCCTGTAATTTAACTAAAATTAGATTACCAACTCTTATATGTTTGGGCAAACCTTTGTAGATCAATAGACAACTAAATTTAAATAAAAGTTCATTTGCCGGTTAGGATTTGCTCTCATTGCTTTATGTTTAAACAAATTAGTTGTTTTTTAATCACTTGAACAAAAAAATGAAAAAAAAGCTTCCCAAAGTCCAAGGGTTTCCCTATTATTCAGGCCGTGCGGAGAGATGGCAGAGTGGTCGAATGCACCGGTCTTGAAAACCGGCAGGGGTTTATAGCCCCTCTAGGGTTCAAATC
>NZ_JALNTM010000063.1:0-707 GCF_023161845.1 Pseudoalteromonas sp. 2CM39R | reverse complement strand
ATACCAGCTTCAACACGGCCAGTTACAACTGTACCACGACCTTGGATTGAGAATACGTCTTCGATAGGCATGATGAATGCTTTATCGATGTCACGCTCTGGCTCTGGGATGTAAGAATCTAGTGCTTCTGCAAGCTCAACGATTTTGTCTTCCCACTCTTTCTCGCCTTCTAACGCTTTAAGCGCAGAACCTTGGATTAGTGGTAAGTCATCACCTGGGAAGTCGTACTCAGAAAGAAGTTCACGAACTTCCATCTCAACTAGCTCAAGTAGCTCTTCGTCGTCAACCATGTCACATTTGTTCATGAATACGATGATGTAAGGTACACCAACCTGACGAGAAAGTAGGATGTGCTCACGAGTTTGTGGCATAGGACCGTCAGTCGCAGCAACTACTAGGATTGCGCCGTCCATTTGAGCAGCACCAGTGATCATGTTTTTAACATAATCGGCGTGTCCTGGACAGTCTACGTGTGCGTAGTGACGAGTTGGAGTATCGTACTCAACGTGTGAAGTTGAGATTGTGATACCACGCTCACGCTCTTCTGGAGCGTTATCGATTGATGCGAAGTCTTTAGCTACACCACCGTATACTTTTGCAAGTACGTTAGTGATTGCTGCTGTTAGAGTTGTTTTACCGTGGTCAACGTGGCCGATTGTACCAACGTTTACGTGCGGTTTTACGCGTTCAAACTTTTCTTTTGCCAT
>NZ_JALNTM010000013.1:0-234335 GCF_023161845.1 Pseudoalteromonas sp. 2CM39R | reverse complement strand
GCAACTAAGGATAGGGGTTGCGCTCGTTGCGGGACTTAACCCAACATCTCACAACACGAGCTGACGACAGCCATGCAGCACCTGTATCAGAGTTCCCGAAGGCACCAAACCATCTCTGGTAAGTTCTCTGTATGTCAAGTGTAGGTAAGGTTCTTCGCGTTGCATCGAATTAAACCACATGCTCCACCGCTTGTGCGGGCCCCCGTCAATTCATTTGAGTTTTAACCTTGCGGCCGTACTCCCCAGGCGGTCTACTTAATGCGTTAGCTTTGAAAAACAGAACCGAGGTTCCGAGCTTCTAGTAGACATCGTTTACGGCGTGGACTACCAGGGTATCTAATCCTGTTTGCTCCCCACGCTTTCGTACATGAGCGTCAGTGTTGACCCAGGTGGCTGCCTTCGCCATCGGTATTCCTTCAGATCTCTACGCATTTCACCGCTACACCTGAAATTCTACCACCCTCTATCACACTCTAGTTTGCCAGTTCGAAATGCAGTTCCCAGGTTGAGCCCGGGGCTTTCACATCTCGCTTAACAAACCGCCTGCGTACGCTTTACGCCCAGTAATTCCGATTAACGCTCGCACCCTCCGTATTACCGCGGCTGCTGGCACGGAGTTAGCCGGTGCTTCTTCTGTCAGTAACGTCACAGCTAGCAGGTATTAACTACTAACCTTTCCTCCTGACTGAAAGTGCTTTACAACCCGAAGGCCTTCTTCACACACGCGGCATGGCTGCATCAGGCTTGCGCCCATTGTGCAATATTCCCCACTGCTGCCTCCCGTAGGAGTCTGGGCCGTGTCTCAGTCCCAGTGTGGCTGATCATCCTCTCAAACCAGCTAGGGATCGTCGCCTTGGTGAGCCATTACCTCACCAACTAGCTAATCCCACTTGGGCCAATCTAAAGGCGAGAGCCGAAGCCCCCTTTGGTCCGTAGACATTATGCGGTATTAGCAGTCGTTTCCAACTGTTGTCCCCCACCTCAAGGCATGTTCCCAAGCATTACTCACCCGTCCGCCGCTCGTCAGCAAAGTAGCAAGCTACTCTCTGTTACCGCTCGACTTGCATGTGTTAGGCCTGCCGCCAGCGTTCAATCTGAGCCATGATCAAACTCTTCAATTAAAAAGTTTTATGTCTTTCGACAGCTCAATGAATTCTGAATTTATTTAATATCTTTCGATATTGAATTGACTGTGCTGCAATTCCTACCTAAGTAGTTATTGCTGTTGGTCACTCAGTTTCAATTGAGACTCTAAATTTGTTTGCCTTGCTTAGCGAACTAAACTTGGCTGTTAGAACTCAATCTGTACGAGTGCCCACACAGATGATTGCTTTATATTGTTAAAGAACGTTGCGATTAAAGCGTTAAACTTTATCTCGCTAGGGCTGCGCATATTACGCTTTCCTATTTTTTTGTCAACACTTAATTTTGTTAAACTTGAAAGTTTTCAGAACTAAGTTTTACTCGACTCACTGAGTAGCTCGTGCCTCGCTATGCGTTGGCGTTCCCCGTCTCAGTGGGGTCGCATTATAGGGAGATCCGAAAACAGATCAACCCTTTTTTGCAGAAAACTTGAAATAAATGACTGTTCGCTGGATATTTAGACTAAACGCTTAAAAAGACAACTAAAGCTAATCATATTTCGCCTTTAAAGCTGTAAAAACTTATTTTTTGGAAAAATCTTTTTATAGTTATTGTAGCGATTACTAAGAAAACAAATTGTTTAGCTTTATATGGCCATTTAGATTAGTGGCGAATAAGTACATCAGGCAAGAACTCTACTATATAAAGTTAATGAGCTATTGGAGGGTATCAACTATTTCGAACTTTTTTATATTAATAACTATAAACTGTAAAAGTCGTTACATGGTCATATATTTATTGGTCTAAATAGCTTTACTTATAAATAGAAAGATAGCAGTCCTAAACGCTCGCATTATGATTCGTCGATTCTAGTTAGGCTATTTTATTAGATGAAAGGAATGAGAATAAATTTGCTATTAATAATAGAGCTAAAAACTTTATTCATTTTGTGTGAATTTTAGATATTAAAAAGCCGAGCATAAGCTCGGCTTTTTGGTGTCTCTTTAAGACTTACTCTGCAGACTGCGCGTCTTCTTGAACTTCTTCGCTCGCCGCTGGGCGACCAACTAGTTCAATATAAGCCATTGGTGCATTATCACCAGCACGGAAGCCACACTTAAGAATACGAGTGTAACCACCTGGACGATCCGCATTACGAGGACCGATTTCACTGAATAACTTACCAACTACTTCATTATCACGCGTGCGAGCAAACGCTAAACGGCGATTTGCTACACTGTCAGTCTTAGCCAGTGTGATTAAAGGTTCAATTACACGGCGTAACTCTTTCGCTTTAGGCAAAGTAGTTTTGATGATTTCATGTTTCACCAAAGAACCTGCCATATTGCTGAACATCGCTTTACGATGGCTACTGTTACGGTTTAATTGACGACCACTCTTACGATGGCGCATGACCCTATCCTTCTAACTAAACTAATATAGTGATTTAGATTATTCAGCTAGGCTTGCAGGCGGCCAATTTTCTAGGCGCATGCCTAGAGAAAGACCACGTGAAGCTAGCACGTCTTTTATTTCAGTTAGAGACTTCTTACCTAGATTAGGCGTTTTAAGAAGCTCAACTTCAGTGCGCTGAACTAAATCACCGATATATTGAATTTGCTCGGCTTTCAAACAGTTTGCTGAACGTACTGTTAATTCAAGATCATCAACTGGACGAAGTAGAATAGGATCGAATTCTGGCTTCTCTTCTTTCTCTTCTGGCTCAGTTACATCACGTAAATCTACGAATGCATCTAATTGCTCAGCTAAGATAGTAGACGCACGGCGGATCGCTTCTTCAGGATCTAAGGTGCCGTTTGTTTCCATATCAATGATTAACTTGTCTAAATCTGTACGTTGCTCAACACGGGCTGATTCAACCGAGTACGCAATACGTTCAACTGGGCTGAATGATGCATCAAGCAGCAATCGACCAATTGGACGCTCATCGTCATCAGAGGATAAACGACTAGATGCCGGCACATAACCACGACCACGCTCAACACGAATACGCATGCTGATCTCGCTGTTATTTGTTGTTAAATTACAAATAACATGATCTGGGTTAGCAATTGTTACATCGCCATCGTGCTGAATATCTGCCGCAGTCACAGGGCCTACACCAGATTTAGTCAGGGTCAGAAAAACTTCATCTTTGCCTTCTAACGTTACCGCTAGACCTTTAAGGTTTAGTAGTATTTCAATGATGTCTTCTTGTACGCCTTCTTTCGCGCTGTACTCATGCAATACACCGTCGATTTCAACTTCAGTTACTGCACATCCAGGCATAGATGATAACAGTATACGGCGTAAGGCATTACCCAAAGTGTGACCAAAGCCACGCTCGAGTGGTTCTAAAACTACTTTAGAACGCGTTGGGTTGATAGCGTCGATATCGACTAACCTTGGTTTTAGAAATTCTGTAACAGAACCCTGCATTTTATCCTCTCTTAACTCTTAACTTTACTTAGAGTAAAGTTCGACGATTAGTTGTTCATTAATGTCCGCAGACAGATCTGAACGCTCAGGTAGGCGCTTGAAGCTACCTTCCAATTTCTTACCGTCAACTTCAACCCAAGTCGGCTTTTCACGTTGCTCAGCCAACTCTAGAGCAGCGATGATACGTGCTTGTGTTTTAGACTTCTCACGGATTACAACAGTATCTTCTGGAGTAATTACGTATGAAGGAATATTCACAACACGACCATTAACTAGAATCGCTTTGTGGCTTACTAACTGACGTGCTTCAGCGCGTGTGCTAGCAAAACCCATGCGATATACAACATTGTCTAAACGTTGCTCTAAAAGCTGTAACAAGTTTTCACCTGTGTTGCCTTTAAGGCGAGCAGCTTCTTTGTAGTAGTTACGGAATTGCTTTTCTAATACACCGTAAATACGACGTACTTTTTGCTTTTCACGTAATTGTAAACCGTAATCAGATAGGCGTCCTTTACGAGCGCCGTGCTGACCAGGTGCAGTCTCAAGTTTACACTTAGAGTCGATAGCTCTTACGCCGCTCTTAAGGAACAGGTCAGTACCTTCACGACGACTCAGCTTGAGCTTAGGGCCCAAATATCTTGCCATGTTATTTCTCCTAACCTATTGTTAAACGCGACGTTTCTTCGGTGGACGACAACCATTATGTGGTATTGGCGTCACGTCAGTAATGTTGGTGATACGGTAACCAGCAGCATTCAAAGCACGTACAGCAGATTCACGACCTGGACCTGGACCTTTGATGAAAACTTCTAGATTTTTTAAACCGTATTCTTGAGCAGCAGTACCTGCACGCTCTGCAGCAACCTGAGCAGCGAATGGAGTAGATTTACGTGAACCACGGAAACCTGAACCACCGGCAGTAGCCCATGATAGTGCATTACCTTGACGGTCGGTAATCGTTACAATAGTGTTGTTGAAAGACGCATGAACATGAGCCATACCATCAGCAACTTGCTTTTTAACCTTTTTACGACGAATTGGTGTCTTAGCCATTTTACTATCCCCTTATCGCTTAATAGGCTTACGAGGACCCTTACGGGTACGCGCGTTAGTCTTTGTTCTTTGACCACGAAGTGGTAAAGAGCGACGGTGACGTAGGCCACGGAAACAACCAAGGTCCATAAGGCGCTTGATATTCAAAGTAACTTCACGACGAAGGTCACCTTCTACAGTGTACTTGCCAACTGCTTCACGCAATACGTCAAGTGTTTCGTCTGAAAGTTCACCGATTTTTGTGGTCTCGGCGATACCAGTCGCTTCTAAGATAGCCTTAGAGCGAGTCTTACCTATGCCATAAATAGCTGTTAAACCAATAACTGCATGTTTATGATCAGGGACGTTAATGCCAGCGATACGGGCCACTAACACATCTCCTATATTTGAATTTGGTAATCATCTGTTTGAAAAGCCCGTAAGGATACTCAAACGAAGACCAAATCACAACTAAAAACACAGGCCGAGAAACCTCAGCCTGCACGACTGTTTACTTAGCCTTGCCTTTGCTTATGCTTAGGCTCACTGCAAATTACGCGTACTACACCAGCACGTTTAATAACTTTACAGTTACGGCATATTTTCTTAACGGAAGCACGTACTTTCATTGCTCAACTCCGTAAACTGACCTTATCGACCGTAGCCTTTAAGGTTCGCTTTTTTCAGCACAGAATCATACTGATGTGACATCAGATGCGTCTGTACTTGTGCCATAAAGTCCATGATTACAACAACGATAATCAAAATTGATGTACCGCCGAAATAGAATGGCGTTTGCCATGCCATAGTCATGAATTCGGGCACCAGACAGATAAAGGTTATATACAAAGCACCTGCCAATGTCAGGCGTGTCATCACTTTATCAATGTATTTAGATGTCTGCTCACCTGGACGAATACCTGGGATAAATGCGCCAGATTTTTTCAGGTTGTCTGCTGTTTCACGCGGGTTAAAAACCAACGCTGTGTAGAAAAAGCAGAAGAAGATGATAGCCGCAGCTAAAACCATTGCATACAAAGGCTGACCTGGAGTCAACGTTGTAGCAATTGCTTGTAGCACATCAGCAACCGGACCTTCACCCTGGCCGAACCAGCTTGCAATTGTACCAGGGAACAGAATTATACTGCTAGCGAAGATTGGTGGAATAACACCCGCCATATTTACTTTCAGAGGTAAATGCGTGCTTTGAGCAGCAAATACTTGACGACCTTGTTGACGTTTGGCGTAGTTAACAACAATACGTCGTTGACCACGTTCAAAGAATACAACAAGATAAGTAACAGCGAATACTATAACCGCAACCATCAACAGTACAAAAACATTCAAATCACCTTGGCGCGCCATTTCGGCTGTCGAACCAATAGCAGACGGCAGGTTAGCTACAATACCAACAAATATTAGAACTGAGATACCGTTACCGATACCACGTTCTGTTATCTGTTCGCCCAACCACATAAGGAACATAGTACCGGTTACTAAACTCACCACTGCGGTGAAATAGAATCCCATACCTGGGTTAACAACTAACCCGTTCATCATGCCCGGTAAGCTTGTGGCAATACCGATTGATTGGATAGTAGCAAGCACAAGCGTGCCGTAGCGTGTGTACTGGCTTATCTTTTTACGCCCTTGCTCACCTTCTTTCTTAAGCTCTATAAACGGCGGATACATATGCGTTAATAGTTGCGTAATAATCGAAGCCGAGATATACGGCATGATACCCAGTGCTAACACTGAAGCTCGCTCAAGCGCACCACCGCTAAACATGTTGAACATCTCAACAATGGTGCCCTTTTGTTGCTCGAAGAAATCGGCAAGTACAGCGGCGTCAATCCCAGGGATCGGCACAAATGAACCTAGACGGTAAATTATGATAGCACCCAATACGAAGAGTAATCGGCGCTTCAATTCCGAAAGTCCACCTTGTGCACTTTGTGTATCTTGACCTGGTTTAGCCATTAGTACTTCCTTAGTCTTCTACCTTGCCTCCGGCAGCTTCGATAGCTTCGCGTGCACCTTTAGAAGCCTTAAGGCCTTTAACGGTAACAGCGCGTGAAACTTCGCCAGATTTAACAACTTTAACGAACTGAACGTTCTTTTTAACTAGACCAGCTGCTTGTAACGCGCTTAGGTCTACCACATCGCCTTCAACTTTAGCGATTTCGTATAGGTTAATTTCTGCAGATACTAAAGATTTGCGAGAAGTGAAACCGAACTTAGGTAGACGACGTTGCATAGGCATTTGACCGCCTTCGAAACCAACGCGTACTTTACCGCCAGAACGTGATTTTTGACCTTTGTGACCACGGCCACCAGTCTTACCAAGACCAGAACCGATACCACGACCAACACGTTTTGGAGCAGTTTTTGAACCTGCAGCAGGTGAAAGTGTATTCAAATGCATCGAATTACCCCTCTACCTTAACCATGTAATAAACCTGGTTAATCATACCACGCACACATGCTGTGTCTTCTAACTCAACAGTGTGATTGATACGACGTAAACCAAGACCGCGTAATGTAGCTTTATGCTTCGGTAAACGACCGATAGAGCTTTTTACTTGTGTTACTTTTACAGTTTTATTAGCCATGGTTTACCCCAAAATCTCATCTACTCGAAGACCACGTTTTGCAGCGATCGACTGAGGAGAATTCATGTTCTCAAGTGCTGAGATCGTTGCACGTACAACGTTGATCGGGTTAGTAGAACCGTAACATTTAGAAAGTACGTTCTGCACACCAGTCACTTCAAGTACTGCACGCATAGCACCACCTGCAATGATACCAGTACCTTCAGATGCTGGTTTCATAAACACTTGTGAGCCAGCATGACGTCCTTTAACAGGATGCTGTAATGTGTTGCCATTTAGGTCTACGTTGATCATGTTACGACGTGCTTTTTCCATTGCTTTTTGAATAGCAGCTGGAACTTCACGTGCTTTACCATAACCGAAACCTACTTTACCTGCGCCATCACCAACTACAGTTAGTGCAGTAAAGCTAAAGATACGACCACCTTTAACTACTTTAGACACACGGTTCACCGCGATTAGCTTTTCAGCTAAATCAGGCTGTTGTTGCTTTGCTTCTACGTTAGCCATTGTCTACTCCTAGAATTGCAAACCGGCTTCACGCGCAGCATCAGCTAGCGCCTTCACACGGCCGTGATATTTAAAGCCACTGCGATCAAAAGCAATCTTTTCGATGCCTTTGTCAGCCGCACGTTCAGCAACCGCTTTACCAACTGCTTGTGCAGCTGCAACGTTGCCTGTGCCTTTAACTGTTTCGCTAATAGCTTTCTCAACAGTAGAAGCAGCAGCCAGTACATTACCCTCAGCGTTTACAACTTGAGCATAAATGTGACGTGGCGTGCGGTGGATAACAAGACGCGTTGTGCCTTGTTCAATATAATTTCTACGAGTGCGTTTAGCACGACGTAGACGAGCTGTTTTTTTATCCATCGTCTTACCTTACTTCTTCTTAGCCTCTTTACGGCGTACATTCTCATCTGAATAACGAACACCTTTACCTTTATAAGGCTCAGGTTTACGGTATGCACGAATGTTAGCAGCTGTTTGACCAACTAACTGCTTGTCTACGCCCTTAACTAGAACTTCTGTTTGGCTTGGAGTTTCAATCGTAATTCCTTCAGGAACTGCGAAATTAACTGGGTGCGAGAAACCAAGAGTTAAGTCTAAAACTTTGCCCTTAGCTGCAGCACGGTAACCAACACCTACTAACTGAAGTTTCTTCTCGTAACCTTCATGCGTACCAACAACCATGTTGTTGATTAGAGCGCGAGCAGTACCTGCTTGTGCCCATGCATTGGCTACGCCTTCACGAGGTAAAGTTGTAATAACGTTGTCGTTAACTTGTACTTCAACTGCATCGTTGATTGTACGAGTAAGTTCACCGTTTTTGCCTTTAACTGTGATTTCCTGGCCTTTTAATGTAACTTCTACACCGGCAGGAACGTTTATTGGTGCCTTTGCTATGCGAGACATAGTTCCCCTCCGATTAAGCTACAAAACCAATGATTTCACCACCAACGCCTGCACTACGTGCTGCGCGGTCTGTCATTAGGCCTTTAGAAGTTGATACGATAGCGATACCTAAACCACCCATTACCTTCGGTAATTCGTCACGTCTCTTATAGATACGTAGACCAGGGCGACTTACACGCTGGATATTTTCAATAACAGCTTTGCCTTCGAAGTACTTTAACTCGATAGAAAGCTCAGGTTTAACATCACCACTTACTGCGAAGTCTGCGATGTAACCTTCATTTTTTAATACATTAGCTACTGCTACTTTCAGTTTCGAATTAGGCATCGTTACAGATACTTTCTTCGCTGACTGACCGTTACGGATTCGTGTAAATAAATCCGCGATAGGATCTTGCAAGCTCATAGTCTTACTCCCATGATTCTATTACCAGCTAGCCTTTTTAAGGCCAGGAATTTCACCGCGCATAGCTGCTTCGCGAACTTTAATACGGCTCATGCCGAATTTGCGAAGGAAACCATGTGGGCGGCCCGTAATGTTACAACGATTACGTTGACGTGCAGGGCTAGAATCACGAGGTAAAGCTTGTAGCTTAAGTACCGCGTCCCAACGATCATCTTCAGATGTATTAACATCACTGATGATAGCTTTTAGTGCTGCACGCTTTTCAGCGTACTGAGCAACTAGTTTAGTGCGCTTTGCTTCGCGCGCTTTCATAGAATTCTTTGCCATAACCCTACCCTTATTTCTTGAATGGGAAGTTAAACGCTTCTAACAACGCACGGCCTTCCTCATCTGATTTCGCAGATGTAGTGATTGTGATATCCATACCGCGTACACGGTCTACTTTATCATAATCAATTTCTGGGAAGATGATTTGTTCACGTACGCCCATGCTGTAGTTACCACGTCCATCAAAAGACTTAGCACTTACACCACGGAAGTCACGGATACGTGGGATAGCGATTGAAACCAAACGCTCAAAAAAGTCCCACATACGCTCGCCGCGTAGGGTTACTTTACAACCAATCGGGTAACCTTCACGCACTTTGAAGCCAGCAACAGATTTGCGTGCTTTAGTGATTAAAGGTTTCTGACCAGAGATAGCTTCTAGATCCGCAACAGCGTTATCTAAAATCTTCTTGTCAGCTAAGGCTTCGCCCACACCCATATTTAATGTGATCTTCTCGATCTGAGGGACTTGCATGACAGAGCTGAAACCAAACTTCTCTTGAAGTTCAGCAACTACTTTGTCTTTATATACTTCATGCAGTTTCGCCATCATTCTACTCCAACTATTAGATAGTTTTACCAGTAGATTTAAAGATACGTAATTTCTTACCATCTTCAATCTTGAAACCTACACGATCTGCTTTGCTCGTTTCCGAGTTGTAGATCGCAACGTTTGATACGTCGATAGACGCTTCTTTCTCAACAATACCGCCAGCTTGGTTCAACTGTGGAACCGGCTTTTGGTGTTTCTTGATTAAGTTAATGCCTTCGACAAATACTCGACCAGACTCGGTTACAACTGAAAGCACTTTGCCGCGCTTACCTTTGTCTTTACCTGCTAGTACGATTACTTCGTCATCACGACGGATTTTTGCTGCCATGATAGACTCCTTACAGTACTTCTGGGGCTAGTGAAACGATTTTCATGAACTTTTCATTACGAAGTTCGCGAGTCACAGGGCCGAAAATACGAGTACCAATAGGCTGCAAGTTATCATTTAAGATAACAGCCGCATTGCTGTCGAAACGGATCAATGAACCGTCTGGACGACGAACGCCTTTTTTGGTACGCACAACTACCGCGTTTTTAACATCACCTTTCTTCACTTTACCGCGAGGAATCGCTTCTTTTACAGAAACTTTAATGATATCGCCAATCGCTGCATAGCGACGGTGTGAACCACCAAGGACTTTTATACACTGCACTTTGCGAGCGCCGCTGTTATCAGCAACTTCCAGCTGAGTTTGCATTTGGATCATGTTAATGACCTCCGGTGTAGTAATTACAACTTGTCTTAAATTTGTTTAAAATCAAGACATTTCGATTGAATCCCACTCAAAAAACATACTAGATGTCTCTTAAGGGCGGGCAATTGTATCAGCATTGAGGGGGGAGTGGTAGGTTATTTTTTAATTAATTTAATGCGGATGATAAATTAGAAACTGGTTTTTTATGCTATCTATCTAAATTACAGGTGGTTATAAAACAAACAAGGCACCTTTACGGTGCCTTGTTTTATATCAGTAATTAAAATTAGCCAAATAAACCTTTTAATTTGTCTTTAATTTTGTCTTTAGCTTTTTCTTTTGCTTCGTCTTTAACCGCACTGCCTATATCTAATTTTATGCCAACATCATGAAATGGGCCTTTTATCCTCAGGGGAATTTTAAAGCCAGTGCTATCATCGGTAGTACCCTGACCTTCAATAGAATCAACGAGACCTGTTACTAGGCGGTAATTAACCTGAGTTTGCGGTAAATCAACGTCTCCTTCACCTGAAATACGTATTAAGGGGCTGATCAACGATAAATCAGTATTTTTGCCTACGCCATTGGTAAAGTTAAAACTACCAGAAAGTGCAGAGAAATCTGTTTTCTCAGATTCCTCAAATCCTGTATCTAATCCCTCAGACACGGCATTAAAGTTGCCTTTAACTAGCTCTTTCCCCTTACGCACCATTTCTGCTACGTTTGCTCCCTTAACTGCACCATCAGCGAACTTGAATCCTAGTTTACCATTAAGCGCGTTAATAAACGTTTTTTGGCTTTGCCCTGCTGTGGTTAGATTCCAGTTTAAAGAGCCCTTGCCCATTAGCTTATCAAAGCCTGCAGCATCGCTAAGTAATGGCTGTGCGTCTATTTTATCTAAATCGAAGTTGGTTGCTATTTTATAAGGGGTATTTTGAGCATTGATAGTCACCACCCCTTTACCTGTTCCTTCATAAGCCGCAAAGCTGTCTAAACTTAATTTAGCAACGCTATTTTTTAGTGCCACAGTAAACTGGTTGGCGCCGAGTTTAATATCGTTCGCTTTTAAGCCACTTGAACGGACAATCACATTTGCATCTAATGCATTCAAGCCACTTAAATCAATTTTAGTATCATCCCACACTATTGGCTCTGCAGGCTTAGAGTCGTCTTTTGCTGGGACTTCTTTTTTAGCTACGGTTTCAGGTAAGTAAGGATTTAAATCAAGCATGCCTAAGTCAATATCAGCATTAACAGCTAAGCGACTGCCTAGATTTAACTTACTTTTACCTTTAATCTCGAGTGCATCGAGCGTTGCTACTAATTCAGTTAAGTTAAACTCTTCACCGAGTAAGTGCATTTCGGCATTGATGCTAAAGGCGTTAAACGCATTGTTTTTAGCGTTTAAGTCAACTCCTTGCCAGTTAGCAATATTTTTAACCGAATCACCGTTAAGTGTTAAAAGTCCTTTAATGTCTTGGCCTTGTTTGGCTATGCTGCCATCAAACATTAGATCTACTAAACGTGAGTTAAGCGTTTGCTTTACATTAAATGTGGCGCCTTCAATCGCTTTTGCTGGTGTATTAAGTTTTACATCAAGCTCAAATCGCTCTTGCATATAAGTAATAGCACCGGTTACTTCAAGCTGTTTACGCAGTGAAGGCAGTAATATAGCCAGTTCTAAATCGCTAATTTGTTGTTTAGCACCCGTTTGACCATCTAAATAAGTAAATGACCCGCCATAAATAGCGACTTCACCTAATTGAATATCAAAGTTTTCAGGTAGTTTGACTGCCTCTCCCGCTTGAGTTTGTTGCTCTGGTTGCTTGGCCACTGCATCAAATAACTGCCAGTTTGCTTTGCCGCTTTTATCGGTTTCTAGCAAAATATCAGGCTCATTAATTACAAACTTTTCTAGCTTTAGTTCGCCACCGAGTAATGAAAGCCAAGGAATATGAACAGCAAGTTGCTGCATACTTGCCATATCAGCGCGAGAGCCACTGGGCATATTGGCAAAATGCACATCATTAAGCTCCAGCTTTAATGCAGGAAATACACTGAGGGTTTTATCTCCCTTGATCGTTAATGTGCGCCCAGTTGTTTTTTCTACCTGCTCAGACACTTTATTAAAAATGGTATCGGTAGGAATTAAAAATGGTGCAGCAACAATTAACGCTATGCATAGCAATAATATGACACCAATAACTTTAAATAAGGTCTTCATGATCATCCTTTCAAACGTGCAAATAATGCTCTTATCATAGCGGGAGTTAGCGCCAAAAGCATTGCCCAATAACTAAAAATCTACTTTCCTACATTCTAATGTGGGTATATGAATTGTAACTGAAACATTTTGATACCTTTAGGTTACAAAAAATACTGACCAAATGATACCTACAGGTTACATTGATACCTACAGGTTACAAAATATAAATTAACACTTCCACAGGATGGACTTTATGAAACAACAAGATATTAAAACTGAAGAACAGTTTATGGGTCAAAACATATTTCTAAGTATAAGCACAAGTATGGTTTTTTTACTTCTCAGTGTTAACTCAGTAATAAAACAAGATATTGACGGGCTTTTAACTGTTGGAATGGGCGTTTTATTTTATATAGTTATAATAGCTATTTATATAACTAAAGCAGGCTTTCCATTAAAAATGTATTTTCAATATGCTTATAAAGATGAATTCCTAAATACTATCGACACGAGTGCCTATAAACATTCAATTTTTGCACTTGTTTTTTGCCTGCTTGGTGTTTTTTATAAAGGCGATGCTATTGCTAGTGAGGTTTCGCATGCAGCTATGGCAGTATTCTACTTAGGTATCATGCTCTTGGCATATGGCACTTCATTGTTTTGGCAAAGCCGCGATTAGGAAATAATGTGCAAAACCATATAGCTGAATTTCGTAAAGAGGCAGGGCTTTCACAGCAAGAACTGGCCGATGCTATTAATGTTTCACGAAAAACCATTAGCACGGTTGAAACATCTCGTTTTACACCCTCGGTGATCATTGCCTTAAAAATAGCACAGCACTTTAATACCTCAGTTGAACGGCTGTTTTCACTCGATGAACACGATTAATACAGTAATGATGCAATCTTGTGTTAATTAACTTACCAAGATTGCATCCCCTGTATTCTCCGGTATGATGCACGCCCCTGTTGTTGCTGGCTTATTTAAGCTAAAATGAAGCGACTAAAAAGTATATCTAACCGGAGAGTCTACAAGGCATGAAGAAACTGCTAATTTCACCGTCAAAAATGGCATTAGGCGAGCAAGAAAGTCAAATTTATCAAAACATTCTGAAGCAATCTTCAGAGCTAAGCCTAAACCTGATGGCTGTGAAAGTGGAAAACCATCCAGAAGACTTTTTAGGTTGGTGTTACGAGCTATTAAGCGCAAGCCGCGACCGCATTAATTATGACTTACTCGAAAGCCCACAATTACCATTATTGAAAAAGCTGCATGACCAACTTATTTCAGCCATTAGCTTTTTACAGTTAAAAACATTACGGGTAGCGCCTTGGCCAGTAGTGAGTATGTTTGTAGAGCAACATAAAGAACTGGTGGCACTTGATGAGCAGCTACGTTTAACTACTTATATTGCAGGCCTGCGTGAAAAGCCGTTAAAAGATATGATCCCTGAAGACTTACTCGCTTTTAGCGGTAAGCATATGGCATCACTCGATCCGAGTACTTATAACTTTGATGTAGAATGGTTTGCCTCTACTAAAAGCGCCAAAGGTTTTCACCAGATGCTGGCTGATTTGCCAGGCGCATTCGACGATGCACTCAGCAACATTCCACTTGAGGGTGATGTAGCGCTAGGTAATTACCAACAATTTGTAATTGCTTATTTGAGTGCATTTAATGGTAGTGATGAAAAACCAACTCTGGCGCCTGCCACCCGTTTATTAGCAATGCGTCGCCCTGATGTGTTTACTCCAATTAGTAACAGTCGCTTAGATGCACTTTGCTCCGCACTTGGTATCACCAAATTAAATAACCGTGACTTTGAGCGTTACTGGCAAGATGTAGTACAAAGCATTCACGCTATGTCATGGTTTAAAATGGCCAATGCTGGTAATGAACTAGAAACACAGTTGGTGGACATTAAAGCGCTTATACCTTGCTTTTTTTACTATGCAGATACTAATACTGCAGATAACTCTAACTACATTAAGCTACTTAATAAACCTACACGTAGCACTTCTAGCAGCAGTAAAGCGCCACGCCGAGGCAAAGAATCTGCTGAGATTTTAGTGGATCGCGCTCTTGCTGATGATGATGTTCCAGAGCATATTCGTGCTAAACGTGACTCTATTATTAGCGAAGTACAAAAAGGCCGCGGTGTTAACGAAACAATTACCCTAATGCGTGCCATTTTTGGTTAATTAACCCACAAGAAAAATAAAATAGCCTAGCAGCGCTTTGATGGTGCAGCTAGGCTATTTTTTGCACCAGCAAAGTGAACCTGCTAAATAATTACTTTTCTATCCCTACCTCATATTATTTTCAATACATTGTTTTAAATAATAAAAATAATTTATAAACGAATAAGTTTAATTTGGCACACACAGTGCAAATACCCCATTAGTAACATAATAAAATGCCGCCAAACAAAAGGTTGTAGTCGTTCATAATAAAAAGCCTTGGCGTGCAAAATCATACAACGGGAAATGAGACATGCTAAAACTACAAAAAACAATATTGATCAGTGCATTGGCATTAACAGGAATGACATCAACTACTGCATTAGCTGAAGTAACAGCAAATGCAGCAGCCACTTCAAACTACTTATGGCGCGGACAAGAGCAAACTGGGGGCGATGCAGCTGTATCTGGCGGTATTGATTACGCTAATGAATCTGGCTTTTATGCGGGTACTTGGGCGTCAAATGCGTCTTGGGCCGATGAAATGACCTACGAGCTAGACTTATACGCAGGTTTTGGCGGCGCAATTAATGAAAGCGTGAGTTATGACGTAGGGTATATCTATTATGCCTACCCTGATGCGGCATCAGGTGCAGATGCAGATTTTTCTGAAGTCTACGGTAGCATTAGTGTGCAAGGCTTTACATTTGGTGCAGCCGTACTTGCAACTTCTGCTGCCAATGGTGACGGTACTGATTTTGGTGATTCATTGTATCTAAATGCCGATTACAGCTTCGCTGTTGGTAGCAATGGCACAGAAATGGCGCTACACATAGGGCATTACTCAGGCGATTTCATCGGTGATGACAATATTATTGATTATGGTGTATCTGTGTCTAAAGATGGTTTTACTTTTGGTCTATCAGATAACGACATGGACGGCTCAGATGTAAAAGCTTATGTAGCCTATGCTGTAGACTTTAACCTATAAAAAGAATGTGTTACTTGCTGCAACACTAAGGGGCCGTAAGGCCCTTTCTCGATTAGAGCGGTTTAAAAATGCTCATAATCCTCTCTAGGGTTAGCTACTAAAGCGCCCTACTATATTACCCGCCTCGGTCAATCAACGACTACCTAGCTGCCGTTAAATATTTCCGCGTTATGCTAACTCGCTTAAATAAGCATTATTGTGTATTGGCATTATATTCTCTGTTTCAAATAAGCTTTTTATACCAATTCGCTAAAATAAAAGGCCGCACGAAATGCGGCCTTTAAATAACTTAGCGTTAAAACTTAGCTAAATTATTTTTATTGTCTTTATCTACAAGCTTAATGTAAGGGTCTATCCCAGCGTACATGGGTTTTTCTTTTACTTTAAGTTCGATGGTGTTTGCACCTGACACTATTTGATGTTTTTGTGAATAAATCACAAAGTCTTCGGCTAGAAGGTTTTCAGGATCATCATTGAATAATGCAATATCAATCATTTCATCAAGTGGTTGTTCGGTTTCTTCACCTTGGCCATCGGCACGCTGTTTCGTTGCTTCAACGCTCAGTGTTACCGTGTAAAAACCCTCGCTATCAGTGCTATCTGTAATCGATACCTCTTTCATTTCAAGCTCATAAAGTGTTATATACTTAAACTGATCATCAATAAAGCGTTGCTCTGCTTTTGTTGCATCTCGTTTTAAATAACTGAGTAAATCGAGTGTGGTGGGGTATGGCGTTGATTGGTATTTAAACTCATTCAAAAATGCTTTAAGTGCTGCATTTAAGCGTTTTTCACCTAAGCGATCATATAGCGCCATCATCACAACAGAACCTTTATTGTAGTGAAGATACTGCTGAGCCTGCGTTTTATACAGCGGCATTTCTTCAAACGCTTCCCCTGTACGACCCATTAAGTATTTGTCTAGCTCGTATTTTAAAAACTTACGTAGCTTCTCGGCGCCAAAGCGTTTTTTTAACACCATAAGCGCACTATATTGGGAGAGCGTTTCTGATATAACGGCACTGCCCTCTACATTAGCCCCTGATACTTGATGTCCCCACCATTGGTGCGCCACTTCATGTGCGGTTACATAATAAGGGAGGTCAACTTTACTCTCATCCCTTAAATCAGTAACAAAACCAATACTTTCTGAGTAAGGCACTGTATTGGCAAAACTTTGCGCAAATGAGCGATATTTTGGAAACTCAATAATACGTAACTGCTTATGCTGATACGGGCCAAATGCTTGGGTATAGTAATCTATTGAGTCTTGTACCGACTCAATCATACGGTCAACATTCCATGCATGATCTTTGTGGTAGTACACTTCAATATTTACACCGTTATGCTCAACCTTTTTGCTTTCAAGTTCAGCCGAAAGCACAGAATAAAAGTTTAAAATAGGGGCATCCATTTCATAAACAAAAGTACGGCGCCCGTCTTTTACACTCTCACTTTTTAAGTAACCAGGTGTAATTGCAAATTGCGACTCATCGGTAGTTACCGTTGCTTTATAGCTTATAAACCCATTATCAGGACCAAACTCATTTTGCGTATAATAGCGGCTGTCTTCTAGTTTATGCGCACGTTCAAGTTCGGGTAAATCGTGCTTACGACGCTCATACTTATCCGCAATTTGAAAATACCTTTGATAACCAAAATTCGGTAATAACTCTCTATTATTTATAAATGTACCGTTATACACCAGCTGAGTATCTGAATACCTATCAACAAAACCGTTATGCTCTCGGGAAACTGAAAGCTCACCTTCGCGAACTTCATTAGGCATTAGCGGTTGTTCAAACTCAAACCATACCATATCAAACTCAGGTAAACGCTCTACTATTTTACCGCCGGCCATTTTTACATCCCAGCTTTTAGCGTGGTTAGGCTCGTTAATTAACACACGGGCTATTGGCTCGTTAGCGGTATTAGTAAACTTAATTTTTGCAACGGCGGTTAATGCACGCTTTTTAGGGTAAATATCAATGTGTAAATTAACATCGGTTATTACAGGGAGTGGCAAATCTTTGTATTGTGAAAACTCTTGTTCATAGCTTACTTGAAGGGTTTCGTTATCATCACTTGTTACAAACTCGTTGAGCATACGGGTGTTGTGATAAATGTTATAACCTGCTCCCACAAATACCAATAAACTTATAGCGGCAGCAATTTGACCTTTTAAAGACATGTTGTAACGTATTAAAGATAAGCGAGTGCGCAATGTTTGCGACGGGCCGCGATGCCATAAAGCAAACCCAACAATAGCCAAAAATACACTTAATGCGCCCCAATATAAGGTGTACCAATGCGCGCCTTGTAAAAAGTGTCCGTAACCGTTTATATCAGAATACGGTACGCTACTACTTTGCGAAAAGTGATACATGTGATGCTCAAATCCGTAAGCACCCATTACCATTTGGGCAATGTAATACAGAATAAATAACCCCATACCTATATATTTATTAGGGCTAATTATTTGCAAAAAGAACGCCAAAATAGCCATCATAATTAAAGGCAGTAACGTAAGATAACCTAACCTAAATAAGTACTGGCCAAGCTCTAGATTAAATTGCCCCTTAAATAGTTGTACTGCAATGGTAAACATCATACCTACTAAATAAAGACCAAAAACCGCAGTGATTAACGCAATAATTTTAGATATCCAAAACACACTGTTATGAACTGGGAAACTGTCAACAATATCGCCCATACCACTGTGGCGCTCCCGCCAAACCAGCTCTGCGCTGTAATAAGCAATAATGATAAACATAAATAAGCTAGAGGTGTTTTGAATGATGCTCACCATATTTTGTGTCAGTGGCCAATCCGTTGTGCCATACGCGCCAATAGGAGCAAAGAGTGGCACAAGCAACATAGTAATACTTACACCGGCTAAAATCATAAAAGGCGCACTTAATATAACCTGCTTAAGTTCAAATAAGCTGCGCATTACTAGTTGCGATTGCGTATTGATCCCTTTTGATTTGTAATTTTTAGCCTTGCTAATAAGTGCTGCTTGTTTATTTTTTACAAACGTAGATACAGCAAATTGTTTTTTTTGTTTTTTAGTTACTACGCGATTACCTAACTTCCCTAGGCCAAAAAACATCGCTAAGCTTATTGCTACCCACAAAATACGGTTAATCAAAAAATCGCCCGAGAGCGTTAACACTTCGGTATTTTTATCACTTACAGTCCAATAACGGGTTAAGTCAATTAACGAACCTGACCCAAATGGATCGGCGTATACAACAATATCTCTAAATGCTAAGTCATCAAAGTAGATGCCCGCTATTTGGTAGGTTATAAAAATCACTACAGCTGTAACATATACCGCCATCATGGTTTTAAAATACACAGCCACACTATTAAAAATAGCCGAAAGTACTAACAAGCTGGGTATTGCTAAATATAAAAAAGGAGCTGTGTAATATATTAACTTATTAGGGCCTACTAGCTCACTATCGAGCCAGCCAACCAATAAACCAAATTGCGATCCAAAAAACACACCCAGCGGCACCGTTAAAAAAACAACTAGCACCACTAAGTAAGCACCAAAAAAACGCCCAGATTGATAAGCAAGAGGGTTAACCGGCTTACTAAACACCAACTCATCCATTTTGCTCTCACTGTTGCGAATAGCTGAGCTGGCAACAAAGTTAACCACTAAAAACATAGCAAGCGTACAAAAGGTAACCGTTAAAACCATAATGGTATAAGGCGAGTTCATATGAACATTAGCCCCGCCTAACGGAAGCTTACTACTAGAGCTTATAAAAAACGCCATAAAAAAGAAGATTAATGACGTCACATAAAACGAAGGTTGGCGCACAAAATAGCGCAGTTCAAACGCAAGCATATTAAAAAACATAGCGCCCCCTTATGCTACTTGGCTGTTACGATGATTAAGCAACGCAGAAAAATACACATCTTCTAGGTTTGCGTTACTCGTTTCAAAGCCTTCGGGTGCTTGCTCTGCTAATACATGTAATATGGTTTGCCCAGCAAATAAGCGTTTTGAAATAACAGGCAGTTGTGATTCAAGCTCTTGCGCTTCTTCTTGGCTCATGGCCTTGCGCCAAATTTGCCCTTGCAGTTTATCGGTAAGGGCAATTGGATTACCCTCTAATAGTATTTTACCGCCAGCCAGTACAGCCATGTTTGGGCAAAGCTCTGCTACATCTTCAACAATGTGGGTCGATAATATAACTACTTTTTGCTCGCCTAAGCTTACTAACAAGTTATGAAAACGATTTCGCTCCTCAGGATCTAAACCTGCAGTTGGCTCATCAACAATTAGTAAATCAGGGTCGCCCAATAATGCTTGTGCAATACCAAAACGCTGGCGCATACCCCCCGAAAAACCACTAACGGCTTTTGAGCGATGTTGATATAAATTAGTATGTGCAAGCAAGCCTTCCACCGACTCTTTACGTTCTGCTTTGTTGTGAATACCTTTTAAAACAGCCATATGATCGAGTAAATCGTAAGCGTTAACACGCGGATATACACCAAAATCTTGTGGTAAATAGCCTAAACGCTGACGCAATGCTTGTGGGTCTTTAAACACATCAATGCCATCAAAAGTAATAGAGCCCTGATCAGCTGACTGCAATGTAGAAATAGTTCGCATTAACGACGATTTACCCGCACCATTTGGCCCAAGTAATCCGAACATACCTTTACCAATTGATAAATCAACACCTTGAAGTGCATGTACGCCGTTGTCGTAGGTTTTTGATAACCCTGTTATTGATAGCATTTTTTACTTCCTTGAATTGTAAGTATTATTTTTATGCTGCTTTATACCACATTAAAAACAGGAACATAAGTTAGTAACTAGTTAACTTTGTAACAATAAATAAACAGAAATTCATTCTAATAACACTTGCTTAGAAATGAGCCTCTCGGTATAAAAACAAAACACTCTAAAAATAAGAAGCGAACAGCCATGCAAGATCACAAAAGCCAACCATTAACCGATTTTATAGAATACCCGCCAGAGGCAATGCTCTCGCGCGCAAAGGAGTTTTTACAAACGAGCCAGCGCCGTCATAGTATTCGCAGCTTTAGTAACCGCCAGGTGCCAAAAGAAATCATCGAAACCTGTATTAAAGCAGCAGGTACAGCACCTAGTGGTGCAAACCACCAGCCTTGGCATTTTGTGGCCATTAATAGTAGTGATGTTAAAAAGCAAATACGAGAGGCCGCTGAAAAACTAGAGCGCTCTTTTTATGAAGGTCGCGCAGGCGAAGAATGGCTTGATGCATTGAAACCATTAGGTACCGATGCTAATAAACCCTATTTAGAGCACGCACCATGGTTGATTGCAGTGTTTAGTCAAAAAAAGGGGGGTGTAAATACGGACGATAAAAACACTAATTACTATGTACATGAATCGGTAGGGCTGGCCACTGGTTTTTTAATTCAAGCACTACACCGAGCAGGCCTTGCAACCCTTACCCACACCCCAAAACCAATGAGCTTTTTAACCGATATTTGTGGCCGTGATAAAGACAACGAACGTCCTTATATGCTATTAATTGCAGGCTACCCCGATGAGCATGCAACGGTGCCTCTGCATGCACTTGATAAAAAATCGCTGGATGAAATAGCCACATTTATTTAACCCGAACTCTGGTTATTTAGTTATTGGTTGATAATCCACTGCTATTTTATCGCCAGCCTTAAGGCCCGTAATAACATGTTGCTGATTATCAAACTGCTCACCTAAGCGTACAAAACGACGCTCAATTTTGTCTGCATTAATGACATACATCATACTAAGCTGTCCAAAATCATGGATCCAACGAGGGTTTACCAGTACACCTTGGGTGCTTTCAAACGGTAAATGCAATTGTGCATATAACCCAGGGATCATCCCTGGCTGTGGTTCAATTTCTAGTCGTATAAGTAAGCTACGTGCAGCGTTATCAACAACAGGTATAATTTCACTGATATTGGCAGCTGTTGTCATATCGAGCGAAGGTAAACTCACGTTTAAACGATCGCCTAATTTAAGCCTTACTGCTTGTTGCTCTCGTACATTAAAGGCAAGTTGAAGTTGCTTTGGATTGTAAAGCGTTAACAACGGTATGCCAGGTGTAGCTGTATCGCCAGGTTCAGCTAAACGCTCAACAACGACACCAGATATAGGGGCTTTAATTTGCGTGTAGTTAAGTGATACTTGCGCCTGGGTTTGCTGCTGCTTTGCTCCAGCTAAGTTGGCAGTTAAGTTATCAAATTTTGCTTTAGCATCATCAAGCTCACTCACTGGTACTAACCCTTTTGCCTGTAACTCAGTTACTCTAATAAGTTGCTTTTTAGCTTGGTTTAATGAGGCTTGCACCGCATTAATATTTGCCTCACTTTGTGCCAGCATCGCTTTAAAGTCATCTTGCTTAAGGGTGATCAATAAGTCACCTTGATTAACTTTATCACCGGCACGTACTTTGAATTGCTTTACTTGTGCCATTACATTTGACGAAATTTGAGTGTTTTGTTTCGCAATTACACTCCCCGGTACATGCTCTGTTCGCGAAATAGTTTGCAGCTCAACAGTGACCACCTCACCTTGATATTGAGTAACTGGCATCTCTTTTAACCCTGCAGGTTGTTTATCACTAAAGCTACCGGCCATGTATAGCACTGCTACAATAACTACAACCAATGCACTGATTGCGCCTAAAACTTTTGATTTACCCTGCATGTGCTTCTTCCTCTGGGTTTGTAAACACTAAATAATAAACAAGCGGTACAACAAATAACGAAAATACGGTAGACGCCACGATGCCAAAAATAATTGCTATGGCTAATCCGCTAAATACTGGATCAAGTGTGATCACTAAGTTACCTAACAAAGTAGTTCCGGCGGTTAATAATACTGGGCGCATTCGTACCGCCCCTGCAGCAATAAGTGCCTCTTTTATTGCCATCCCCTGAGTTCGTGCTTGGTTAATAAATTCGACTAAAATAAGTGAGTTACGAACGACAATACCTGCTAAGGCAATCATGCCTATCATCGCAGTAGCGGTAAATAATACCGGCTCAGGAGCCCCCGCTATGGTGCGTTCACCAAATTGATTGAGTAACCAAAACCCAGGCATAATACCAATCACAGTTAATGGAATGGCCGACATAATAATCAGCGACAAACTAACAGATTGAGTTTGAATGCGTAAAATAATAAATATAGCACTGAGCGCAAAGGCAAAAGCAATGCCCATATCCCTGAACACATCAATGGTGATACGCCACTCACCTTCACCACTAAAGTTAACATCAGTTCCTTGCGGTAATTGCCATGGCGCGGTTCCGCCATTATTAAAAAAGTGCCGTGTTAACCATACGCTTTTTTCAAACCCATGATCACTTACGTTTAAATCGGCATTTACATCCGCAATAATCTCTGCAGGCGTGCGTCCATTTAGTTCCGCCATCACATAAATAACGTCACGCTGATCTTTACGCATTAGTGTGTCGGCCACGTTTAATGGTTTAAACTCTCCCAGCTCTGAAAGCGATACTAAAGGCCTTGGTGCACTTGTTATACCTAACTCATTACTGGTTTTAGCTAAGTCCCTATCCCCTCTTACTTGCAGCGCAAGTAATTGTGAAAGCTGATTACGTTCGCTATAAGGCAATTGTAATTGTATTGGAATCGGCTGAGTTTCATTGCTTACATACAACACACCAACCTGTTGCCCCTGCGAAGCAATACTGAGTGTTTGTGCAATATTTTGGGTAGCAACAGCACTGAGCGCTGCTTTGGTCTTATCCGTAATAAAACGCTGTAATGGCGCAGAAGCAACCAAAGAGGTATCAACCTCAACAACATGAGGCTCTTGGCGTAAACGTGCAACAACATTTTGAGCTGCCTGCCTGTGGGTATGCTTATCAACAAAGGGGTCACGATACACTTCAGCAACTAAAGTGCTCAATACCGGTGGCCCAGGTGGTACCTCGACCACTTTGATAACAATGCCATTTTTTGCTAAAGGAGCAAGTTGTTCGCGTAGCCGCATAACCACACCATGCGATTGATGATCTCGTGCTGATTTATCCACCAGCAATACTCTGAGCTCTGCTAAGTTAGCGGCTTCACGGCGATAATAACCACGCACCATGCCATTAAAATCCATACTGGAGGGCTGCCCAATATATGCGGCTATTTCACTTACTTCATTTAACTGCCATGTGAGGGTTTGAATCTGCTTAGTAAATGCAGCCGTGCTCTCTAGACTAGTACCCTCTGGCATATCTATAAGTACTTGCAGCTCATTTTTATTATCAAAAGGCAGGAGCTTTAATGGCACCAAGCGCATCACGGGTAACATGGCGCTGATAATAAACAATCCTAACGTTATCCATAGCACCCATTTAGCTCGCCCTTTTGAGGCAAGTAATGGACTGAGTAGTCTTTGGTATAAACCCGCTTTAGGTTCAAGATCAGGTTGTTCTAAGGTGTTTGGTTTAAGCAATTTCATTGCCAGCCAAGGAGTGACAAAAAAAGCTACCAAAGTAGACACCATGACACTAATGGGCACGTTAAACGCCATGGGTGCCATGTATGGCCCCATCATTCCGGTAATAAACGCCAGTGGAATAAACGCCACCATAATGGTGAGTGTAGACATAAGCAAGGCATTTCGAATTTCGCTCATTGCGCCAACAACATGTTGTTTTTTATCGCCTTTATTATTTATAAAGCGACTAATATTATCAATCCCCGTGATAGGGTCGTCTACCAGTAAGCCTAATGATAAAATAAGCGCAAATAAGGTCACCCGATTAATGGTGTAACCAAATGCAAAATCTAATGAGAGTGTAATGCCATAACAAATAGGAACCGCCAGCCCAACCACTACGGCAGGACGCCAACCTAAAAACACGCCAACAAATATCACCACAGTAAACACTGCAAACACTAAACTTGATGTGAGGTTATTTACTTTTTCATTCGCAGTTTGGCCATAATCTCTAAGTACTGTATAGCTAACTTCTGGTGGCAGTAAGGTATTTGCAAGTTCATTCATCGTGGTATGAACATCATTTGCAACAGCAACCGCATTAGTCCCTGTTTGCTTGGCTACGCTTAAAGTAACCATAGGTAGCTGCTGCTGATCAGTAGATTGCGCTAACCATTGGTAATGCTCAGTTTCACTAGGGCCATCGCTGACTGTTGCAATGTCCATCAAGTAAACACTTTTACCATTAACCACATTAACAACTAATTGCTCTACCGCTGATTGTGTTCTTAGTACATCACCTGCCTGAATTGCAATTTGCTGCTGATTATCAACCACACTCCCTACTTGGGTGAGTTGGTTTGATACATTTAATGCGTAAAAAACATCGTTTACCGTGGTTTGATGGGCAGCCAGTGCGCTGGCATTTAAATTGATGATAAGAGTACGCGTACGCCCCGAAATTACTTTAACTTCACTGGTATGCTCAATGCGTTGTAAACTATTAGCAATTTCGTTAGCAAAACGAGTTAGTTCATAATCACCATAGAGTTGCGGGTCTTTACTGTAGAGGCCTAACATCACAATAGGCACGTCATCTACTTCTATTGGACGAATTTGCCAACTTTCGATCACCGATGCCATTGTATGCTGATAACTATTTAATTTTGCATAGGTATCTAAAATAGCTTGTTCGCGGTTGTGCCCTACTTCAAAACGCAGCGTAACCACTGTACTGTTAGTTTGTGTGGTTGAGTAAATATGCTCAACTCCCACCAGCTGAGCCAGTAACTTCTCGAGCGGTTGTGTTACTAACCTAGCGACTTCAGGCGCCTCAACGTTAGGTGCTGATACATAAATATCGAGCATGGGCACAGTAATTTGCGGCTCTTCTTCTCGAGGTGTTTGATTTAGTGCAAATACCCCAAGTAACAAAGACATCACAAAAATAACAATCGGAATGCGACCACTTAAACTACTTTTTACCGCATTGTCTATTAAGCTCATTGCACTTAGCCCTTACAAAATAACCCATACAAGGTACCAAGCAAAACGACCGCATTTTCATCAATGACACGATAATAAATGGTTTGGCTCTCGCGGCGCGTAGCCACAATGTTTGCTTTACGTAGCGCTGCTAGGTGCTGAGATAACGCAGACTGCGCTAATGGCACGGCTTCATTAAGCTGTGATACGCTCATTTCGGAATCTTGCAAAGAACATAAAATCATTAAGCGATTTTTATTGGCTAAAATTTTTAATAACTGCTCAGCTTGTTCTACATTGCCGGCCATGGCAGTAAAGTCAATATTCATATTATGCTCTTATTCTAAAATAGAGCCTGAGTATAGGACGTTAGATTAGAAAAGTCTAATATTAGATTTTACTAATATAGATATATCTAATATAGTGGCTGTACTGAACTAAATAACTGGCCTACTATAATGAAACTAAACAATGCACTCAGACTAATCGCTGGCATAATGATTATTGTGTCGCTCTTATTACAAACTTATCATGATCCTAAGTGGATTTACTTTACAGCTTTTATCGCAGTAAACTTAATTCAATCAGCTTTTACTAGCTGGTGCCCAATGATCACTCTATTACGCAAACTTGGCTTTAAGGAATAAACACCATGCTAACCCCTATTCCAGATTTACTAAAAATTATTACCCCTAATCAGCGCCGTATTGATGCCGAACAAGCAAAGAAAGAACTTGAGCAAAATAAAGGCTTACTGATTGATGTGCGTGAACCCGCTGAACATGCCACCAAAGCAGCTACTGGCGCAATTAACATTCCACGCGGGTTACTTGAAATGAAACTTATGGAAATAGAAAAAGACGCAGCCCGTCCTATTTACTTACATTGCGCTAGTGGCGCGCGTGCAACATTAAGTGCTGAAGCGCTGACCCGAGTGGGCTACGAAAACGTCACAGTTATTACTTGTAAAGCTGAGCAAATTTGCCAAGTATTTTAATATAACTGGCATCACAACTTCATATAAAAGTCATACTGGTCGGATAAGCTCGTACTTTTGAATTAACGGTACAGAGTAATGACGTTTACACGAAGAAGTTTTTTAAAGGCCTCGGCGGCAGGATTTGGTGTTGCTGTTATATCATTAGGGTTAACAGGTTGTCGGTTTGACGACGATGATGATTTCATTGAGATTAGCTTTGATCATGGCGTTGCCAGTGGCGATCCGCTAGCAGATAGCCTAATTTTATGGACTCGTGTAACACCAAAAGATCCAGCTACCAGCAGCATTAAAGTGCAATGGCAAGCCGCGACAGACGAAAACTTTAGTGCGATTAGTCACGATGGCGAAGCTTATATAAGTGCAGCCACAGACTTTACCCTTAAAGTGGACTTACAAGGTCTAGACGCTAATACCAATTACTACTACCGCTTTATTTCTAACGGCAAAACCTCCCCTATTGGCTCAGGTAAAACATTACCAACAGGCAATATTGATAAAGTAAAGCTGGCAGTTGTGTCGTGCGCCAATTATCCTGCTGGCTTTTTTCATGTTTATGGTGAAATAGCAAAGCAACCTGACTTAGATGCGGTACTCCATTTAGGCGATTACATATACGAATATGGAAATAATGGCTACGCTACTGAAGACGCAAGTAGCTTAGGTCGTTTACTACCTGAAGATAACAGCAATGAAATTATTAGCTTAACTGACTATCGTAAACGCTATGCCCACTACCGCACCGATAGCAATTTACAAGCAGCTCACAGTAATTGCGCCTTTATAACAATATGGGACGACCATGAGGTTACTAATGATACTTGGCGTGAAGGTGCAGAAAACCATAATGACGGTGAAGGTGAATTTAGCGAACGTAAACTACATGCCCTACAAGCCTACTTTGAATGGATGCCTTTACGTAATGTAGCTGATAAAGAACGTATTTATCGTCGTTTTGAATTTGGTAATTTAGTGTCGCTATACATGCTAGATACCCGTGTGCTCGCGCGTGATGAACAATTAAGCTACGGTGATTTTGATTTAACCAGCGCACAAGGACAAAGCGATTTTGTTAGTGCTGTTAGTTCACCCACACGCGCATTACTGGGTAGTGAACAACTAACCTGGCTCACCGATGGTATGACAACCTCAAGTTCAAAATGGCAAGTACTTGGCCAACAAGTGTTAATGACCAAGATGCACTTGCCGTTTGAAGTGCTACAGCTTTTAGTGAGCCTGCAGGTAAGCCAAGCAAATGGTGCTGACACTGGTGCCCTGCTTGCTCAAGCATCAGCATTATTTGCTGAGCTGGCACAAATTAAAGGCCGCATTCTAGCCGGTGATCCAACAGTAACTGATGCAGAACGTGCGCGTGTTGATACCACCGCACCTTACAATTTAGATGCCTGGGACGGCTACGCCTATGAGCGTGAGGTACTGCTTGGTACAGCTATTGCTGCACAAAAAAACTTAGTAGTGTTAGCCGGCGATACTCACAATGGTTGGGCTGGGCAATTAAAAACTGATGCGAGCAATCCAATAGCCGCATCACAAAATGCGGGAGTTGAGTTTGCCACCTCTTCAGTGTCTTCGCCAGGTCTTGAAAAATACTTAGCACTAAATACACAGGGCCCTGAAGTTACGGCACAAATGGAGCAAGTAATCCCATTATTGGTTAATGATCTTATCTATAACAACTTAGTCGATAGAGGTTACTTAACCGTGACCTTCACTCAAGAACAAGCAAGCGCTAAGTGGAATTACGTAAGTAGCATCAAAACTACCTCTTATGAAATGCAAGCCGAGCGCAGTAAAGAATTACGTATGCTAGCAGGTCAGCCTATAATACAAGGGTAAATTACTGCAGACATGAAAAAACCAATCTAAGGCTCATAACTTCTTTAGATTGGTTTAATAAAAATAACCTGTTTTCAAAGAGAGCTGTTGGTTACTTTTTCTCATCCAATAAAGTAACTAACATTTGCTCGATATTTTTTACACTGTAGGCCAGCGAGCGAATAAGTTCGACTTGGCTTTGTGGCTCGTCTTGTTTTACTTGAACGGGTTGTTCTGCCGTGAGGTTATCTTTTTGAGTCAAAATGGCTTCACGAAATTCACTGGCATCAACTACCCCAAGTAACGATACCAACGCACCATGTCCCGACTGCCCTGCTGTTTCAAAACTTAACCGGTATAGACCAAACATGCGCATTAGCGGCCCCTGACTCAACCCGACATCAGTGATTTTTTCTAGTGGAATCGATTTTTCTTCTTTAAATAAAATACCGCGCTTCACCACTAGCTTGCGCTCTAGTAAATCGGCCGACATAGCGGCTAATACTCGACTTGCGACTAACCACACTAAAAGTAATACAACGGGTAAAAGCACAATAGTTACAACTGGAAAAAGGCTAAATATTGCAGCTAAACACATCCAGTACTGTTTGACTTTGTTATCAAAAGTAGCACTTTTTAAAATTATATTAGACATCGTTTTATCACTTTTAAATTATAGTTTTTTTAAGTTACATTAATTACCAACTGTACGCAATTCAATCAATTTGATAGTTAAAATCCAATAACTACTTTAATCGCAAGCGCGATAAATACCGCACCTAACAGCCTATCTAACCAGATATTTTGCTTAGTAAAACCAAAGCGCTTTTTAGACACCTCAGTAAGTAAAGCCACCAATAAATACCAGCCTGTATCTATCACAAAAACCGTTAAGCACATAATAACGCCAATATTTAAAGTAAGGTTCTCTGGGTCGATAAATTGTGAAAATAACGCCAAAAAGAAAATTGCTAGTTTGGGGTTTAAAAATGCAATGGCAAAGCCATCTTGTAACGCCTTAGAGCTGCTCATGTCGCTTTGCTGAATGTTTAGCTCGCTGTCGTTGGGCTTTGAAAATAGTATTTTCAAACCTAAATATGCTAAATAGGCTGCCCCTAAATACACTAAAAATTGGTACACAGTAGGAAATTGCAACATCAATGCACCTAATCCCAACAGTGAAGCTGCGGCATATAAGCCCACTCCAAAACCATGACTTAACGCTGCCAGCATGCCATTTTTCATGCCACCGCTTAAGCTATGTTTTAATACCACAGCTAAACTGGGCCCGGGAGACATCGCCCCCATCATGCACACCAGTGCTAAGCTCAACCATAATGATAACGCCATTAGTAACCCTTATATTTCTTCATTTTCAATAAGTAATGTATAACCATGCACTTGCCCATAAAAGCCTGTCAATGGCACTGCGTTTATTACTTTCCAGCCATCTTGGTTTAATTCCAGTATGCGATCATTTAGTGCGACTATATCTACCCCACCCAAAAAACGGGCCTTTCTGAATTCGATTACTTTTTGCATTATAAATACCTGCTTTATAGACTGTATTTAAAATCATAATGGTGAATACCTTGCTCTATGCGTATCGCCATACTGCCTGTTAATCCTGCGAGCTCATCAGTGCCTGAGTCGGGCACCACTTTTAAAATTAAGCTGTCTTGGCCTTTGTCCATAGTACCAAAATGCTGCAGTACAAAACTGCCTTTCTTGCCCTCAAGCTCGCCTATCACTTGCTCTATTGCAACATAACCAGCGCTGCCTTGGGTGGGAGTCATGGCGCTAAGCATTTCGCCTTGGCTAGTTGCCGTTAAGCTGCCAGTAAATTGTTTATCAATCGACATCCGACCTAAATTAACGCCTTGCTGTCCATGTGCATACCCTTCTATAGGCGCTAAAGTAACGGTAAACTCGCCTGTTATCTGTTTAGTTGTCATAATTTTTCCCTATTGATGATTTTTAATACTATTGATTTTTAATCTATTGATGCCATATCTATACCTTAATCATCAATAAGAATCTACTATGCCTACAGACAAGCCTGCTTCAGATAAAGCCGCCTTTAGCGCTTTATTCCCTATATTCAATTTTATTAAGCCTTATAAATGGGTGGTTTTAGGGGCTCTAGTAGCATTACTTGCCACCGCAGGGGTTAATTTATCGCTAGGTCAAGGCGTTAAGTTTGTGATTGATCATGGCTTTATTGCCGGCTCGCAAGCGCAATTACAACAAGCTGTTTTGGTATTAATTGGCTTGATCAGTTTATTGGCAGTGGGTACATTCAGCCGATTTTATTTAATGTCGTGGATTGGCGAGCGAGTCAGTAATGACATTAGAAAAGCTGTATTCAATCGTATTGTTACCTTGCATCCGAGTTACTTTGAAGAAAATCGCAGCGGCGAGCTGATGTCGCGACTCACCACCGACACTACCTTATTACAATCTATTATCGGCTCATCATTTTCTATGGCGCTGCGAAGCGCGCTAATGTTAGTCGGTGGTTTAATTATGCTACTTGTTACTAATTTAAAGCTTACCTTAGTCGTCGTGGCCTGCGTCCCTTTAGTACTGGTGCCTATGTTAGTTTTTGGTAAAAAGGTACGCAAACTTGCAAGTTCTAGCCAAGATGCGATTGCAGATATCAGCACCTACGCGGGTGAGATCATTCAAAACATAAAAGTGGTACAGAGTTATAGCCATGAGCAGCAAGAGCAATCTGCTTTTGCTAATGAAACCGAAAAGGCCTTCAATGTTGCCAAAAGCCGCATTAAACAGCGCTCGTTTTTAATTGCAGCAGTTATTTTTCTTACCTTTAGTGCTATTAGTGCCATGCTCTGGGTAGGCGGTAGTGATGTGCTCGCAGGCACTATGACGGGCGGTGAACTCGGTGCTTTTGTGTTTTATGCCATTATGGTGGCCATGTCGGTAGCAACCGTTGCTGAGGTTTATGGTGAACTACAACGTGCCGCAGGGGCAGCTGCCCGACTGCTTGAACTGCTCGCCGTTAAAAGTAAAATACAAAATCCTGAAATTCCACAAGATGATCAGTTACATGCAACAACAAGTAACAGTGCAATTTCACTTGAAGGTATTAGTTTTAATTACCCTTCTCGCCCAGATGTAAGCGCATTAAATAATATCAGCTTAAATATTGAAACAGGTAAAACCGTGGCTATTGTTGGCCCTTCAGGTGCCGGTAAAACCACCTTGTTTGAACTGTTACAGCGTTTTTATGACCCTGCTAGCGGAGCGATTAAGTTTCATAATATAAATATTAAACAGTTGTCGTTAAACACCTTACGCAACAAAATGGGGATGGTGGCACAAAACCCGATTTTATTTAGCTCTGATGTTATGCATAACATTCGCTATGGCAACCAAAGCGCCAGTGACGAGCAAGTTTATGCAGCCGCTAAACATGCCCATGCCGATGAATTTATAAAACAGTTACCACAAGGCTATAACAGCTTCTTAGGTGAGCAAGGTGTAAGGCTATCGGGTGGGCAAAAGCAACGTATTGTTCTTGCTCGCGCCATTTTAAAAGACCCAGAGATACTGCTACTTGATGAGGCTACCAGCGCGCTTGATGCGCAAAGCGAGCATCATGTTCAGGCCGCACTTGAACACTTAATGCAAAATAGAACAACGCTGATTATTGCCCATAGACTGGCCACGGTAAAACATGCCGATATGATTGTAGTAATGGAAAATGGCGAAATAAAAGCTACAGGCACTCATCAGCAATTAATGGCAAGTAACCCTTTGTATCAAAAACTATGTGAATTACAGTTTAATTTAGATTGATTGCATTTTAGTTGCTACTTCTTTTTAAGCCATTTATTCATTGCGGTATCGTAAGCCTCAGTTAGCTTAGTTTTATCGCACTTTACACCAGCTATGTAACTTTCGGGCAAGTCATTTTTTGGCATAACCCCTGCACCAACGGATACCTTTCTAAAACAGCTATCACCTCGTCGATAAGTGGTAAATTGCATATTTTGCTGCTCTATTTTTAATAGTGACTTTACCTTGCCTGCATGCTCTTTTGAAACTGTAATACGCTTTTTCTGAGGGTCACTCTTTGCAGTATCAGAATAGCCAGTTTGTTGCTGTAAAATACTGTTGAGTCCTTTGTTTAAATCGATCTTTTTGTAAGGCTTTAAAATTACAGACTGGGTATTTTTAGTGCTGATCTTTACCGGCTCAGTCGTTTTATCTGTTTTTTTATTAATCGCATTTAATGATTTTGATTGGGTTGCATTGTCAGGCTCAATTGAGTTGATTTCTGAATTCACATTTTTGTTAGCGCGTTGTTGTATTGCTTTAATTTTGGCAGGCACACTTACCATATAAGCTTTAATTGGGGTTGATTGTGGCGGCTTTATTTTAGGTGCTTTTAATGAGGCAACAAAAAACAAAACTAATCCATGTAAACATACCGATAAAATAATTGCCGTGCGCCACGCTGCCATAAATATGTCCTTATCGAAGAACTATTTGTGACAGCTAACGCAGGCAAAAGTGCCATTAAAATATACAAAACCACGCATTTGCGCGGTTTTAGCTATTAACCTTGTGTATTAGGCACTATTTGAATTTCGACGCGGCGGTTTTGCGCGCGACCATTCGCGGTATCGTTAGTGGCAATTGGGCGTGATTCACCAAAGCCGCTCGTGCTTACTCGTGCAGCCATAATTTGTTGGTTTACTAGGTAATTTTTTACACTTTGTGCACGCTGCTCTGAAAGAGTCATGTTGTAACTATCTTTGCCCGTGCTGTCGGTGTGACCTTCAACACTTAAGTAGGTTTTTTCGTATTTATTCATTACACTTGCTATCGCATTTAGAGTGTCATGAAAGCCCGATGAAATATAAGATTGATCAGTCGCAAACGTAATATTAGAGGGCATCACTAAGCGTAAGTTATCACCTTCACGTACCACTTCAACTCCCGAACCTGCTAGTTCATCACGAAAAGCAGCTTCTTGTTTATCCATGTAATCACCTACAGCTGCACCCGCTAGCGCACCAATAGCTGCACCAATAAAAATACGTTTATCTTTGTGGTTACCTGTAGCTTTACCTAAAATTCCCCCTGCTGCAGCACCAATAGCGGCGCCTTTACCTGTGTTATTCATTTCACAGCCAGAAAGTAATACAGCAACGACAGTGACACTTAAAAGTGATTTAGTTAACATCATGGTAATTTCCTATTCATTTAGAATTTATTATTGCGATTATGCAAACATTTGTATGAACCAAAAATGAAGAGTAACGTAAAACACGTATTATTACTTACTTCATACGGACTAATGATAGCGTTTCATAAAAATGTCATACTTATTTGTGACACTTTAATGATTTATCAAAAAGGCGATGGCCACTATGTTAATTGCGATTTTTAGGCAGTTTTTTTTGCTTGGCTGCATGAGTTTTGGCGGCCCTGCCGCCCATTTAGGTTACTTTAAACATCACTTTGTTGATTCGCTGCGCTGGTTAAGTATCAGTCGCTATTCACAGCTAATAAGCCTCAGCCAAGCTCTGCCTGGCCCTGGCTCTAGTCAGGTTAGCTTTGCAATTGGCGTAGAGCGTGCAGGTGTACTCGGTGGCATCACCGCATTTGTTGGTTTTACCTTGCCTTCTTTTTTAATAATGACACTGCTTGCTATTAGTGCTCACCAATTTGACGCCGTTTATTTTGCTGTGATCACCGGGTTGAAGTTATTTGCCGTAGTAATTGTTGCCGATGCGACCCTTAGTATGGCCAAAAGCTTTTGCAGCAACCAAATCCTTAAGCTAATTGCAGTTATAAGCACCCTAGCTCTTGTTCTACTGCCGATGTTAGGTACACAAATTATTATTTTACTTATTGCAGCCGCAGTCGGCGCTATCTGGCCACTCTTAAAATTAAGTGATTTATCACAGCAAACTAGCAGTGATCGGGGGAAAGTTAACTGGGTTGCACTTAGTTTATTTGCGCTACTGCTTGGAGTTAGCTTTATTCCAATAGGGCAAGAATTTGCGTTATTTGCGCCTTTTTACCAAGCTGGTGCTATGGTATTTGGTGGCGGGCATGTTGTGTTGCCAGTACTTCAAGCGGGTGTGCCAACGTTAAGTGATGATCAATTTTTAACGGCTTACGCCAGTGCTCAGGCTATACCTGGGCCTATGTTTACAATAGCCACCTACTTAGGCGCGCAGCTAAATACCGAGCAGCCAATAATGGGCGCAGTCATAGCTACATTATTGATATTTACCCCAGGGTTTTTACTGATGTTGGCATTTCAGAAAAGCTGGATTAATTTAGCCAGTAAGCCCCGCTTTGCCAGCTCAATTGCCGCGCTTAATGCCGCTGTGGTTGGTTTTTTAGCTGCAGCATTGTATTCGCCCATTTGGACTTCAGCTATTAATAATGTGTGGCATATTGCATTAGTGATTGCTGCATTTGCGTGGCTACGTATGAAAAAGCCACCTATTTGGTGGCTATTATTGCTCTTTATTGGTGTTGGCCTTGGACAGCATTATTGGGCACTTTAATACTAGGTTTGCCCGCCATATTCACCCCGTCAGCTGGGCCTAACTGCCCACTGACACTTTGATAAGCACGCAGTCCAAACACCGGTAATACGGCCAGTAAATGGTCCATAATTTCAGCTTGTAAGTGCTCGTACGATATCCAACGTTTGTCTTCACTAAAGCAGTAAAACTCAATCGGTAGGCCATGGTTAAGCGGTTGTAGTTCACGCACCATAAGTGTGAGCGAGGTATTGATTTTACTGTGTTGCTTTAAGTAACCCTCTGCATAGCGACGAAATAACCCTAAGTTCGACACCGGATCGGGAAGTGTGCCTAGTCGAATATATTCTTGCAGTGGTATTGCCGCTTCTATTTGCGCTTTAAAATCATCATCAACTAAAAAGATGCTGTTCATATCAATATTTAAAGAACGTTTAATACGTCGCCCACCAGATTCTTGCATACCGCGCCAATTTTTAAATGAACCGGCCACCAGCATATAAGTGGGTATAGTCGTTATGGTGTTGTCCCAGTTACGCACTTTTACAGTATTAAGTCCTAAATCAATTACTTCGCCATCGGCGCCGTAGTTATCTACTTGGATCCAGTCCCCATAGGTCACTAAACGATTAGCGGCAATTTGAATGCTGGCGACAAAACCTAATATGGTGTCTTTAAATACTAATAAAGTAACAGCGGCGATCGCACCAAAACCCGATAAAATATAAGTCGGCGATTTTTCGAGCACAATACTAACAATTAATATTGAACACACAATAAAGGTGATCAGCTTCACTACTTGAATTAGCCCTTGAATAGGCACTTCGCGGGCAAAGTCTAGTTGGTTATAAATAGCGCCAGCAATGCTCACTATGCTGCTAATAATAAAACCTATATAAATAATTAATAATGCTTGGCCAATGGTTTTAAGGATCTCTTGGGCAATTTCATTAACGGGGTAAACACTATCAAATGTGGCTAAAAAAAGTACACAGCATAACAAGCAAGCAATTCGTTTATTCAGCTTGGTCAACATAGGTGACAATGAACCAATACGCTCAGGAGAGAGTTTAGTCACCACCTTTTGAATACCCGGTAACATCAAGCGACGGGTAAATAAGTAAACAAATAATAACGAAAGGATGCCAATGGATGAGGCCGTGATTGCGCTGAGAAAAAAAGCATCGGGGACTTTTTCAAACCAAGGAGTAATTAGCTCCTGTAGGTGTGTTTTGGTCATGGTATTTCAATTTCCTTACTGGGAGTTAATTCAGTACTAGCTTGCTGAATATGAATAGCGCTTAATTGCTTATCTTTTTTTATCCATAAATTATTTAAATATTGCTGAAATTCGGCTCTAAATGCGTGATCTGTTTGGTAACTGCCAATCATTTGTGTATTTATCGGCACCACCTCAATTGTAATATTAATAGACTCCAACTCGCCTTTTAAAATATTACGACACACATGATCTGACTTACCGCTATACACTAAACTAGTGTTAAGCATAGCGTCAAATTGCTCGTTTAAAACTTCTAAGGCAAAAGCAGTTCCACCAGCCTTAGGCTTTAATAAATGCTGAAAAGGACTTTGTTGATGCTTATGCTTTTGCGCTGTAAAACGCGTACCTTCTACAAAATTAACTATGGTTGTAGGATGATGACGAAAGTTACGGCAACTGCGCTTAGTACGCTCGACATCTAAGCCTTTTAAATTGGGATTTTTTGCCAATTGCGCTTTGCTCACCCGTTTCATAAAGGGCATACCCATTGCCCACGCACCAGTGCCTATAAATGGCACGTACTTAAGCTCATCTTTTAAAAAAAACTTAGGGGCTGGTAATGCATTTAACGAGCTTAATACCGCAATATCAAGCCAGCTAATATGATTACTGATTAGCAAATACCAACAATTGGCATTCACCTCCCCACTAATATTAACTTTAATATCATTACAGCCTAGCCATAGCCCTAAGCGGTTACCTTTACACCACCCCTTGTACGCACTGTGTAATAATTTACTTACTACGGGTATGGGCAAAACCAATTTAATTAACCCAAGGGTAAGCACTAATGCGCCAAATATTATTAAATTAGCAAATAAAACACAGCCAACAATTAAGCCATTTAACCAATTAGGTAACCATTTTTTTAGCATAACTGTCAGCTCATTTTGTTATTTTTGTTTTAAATTAACCAACGTCTGGTTCTTTTCTTCCCACACGCGATTTAATTCACTTTGAAAACGTACTCTAAAGTCAGGATCATTAGTATAATCACCAATTAAGTCGTCACTAACGCCTTTTACTTCAACATGTACATCAATGTGTTTTACTTTGCCGGCTGCAAAATCCATAAAGGTAGGAATGCCCTCAGGGTAATGAATAGTGACATTTACCACCTTAGAAATTTGCTCACCCATAGCTTGCATTACAAACGCCACACCACCCGCTTTCGGTTTAAGTAAGTGAGGAAACGGGCTATTTTGCCGCGCATGCTTTTGCGCTGTAAAACGCGTACCTTCAACAAAGTTAACCACACTAACCGGCATTTCTTTAAATTTTTCACACGCTTTACGAGTCGTTTCTAAATCTTTACCACGCAATTTAGGATTCTTTTTTAATTGGCTTTTACTGGTGCGGGTCATAAAAGGGAAGTCGAGCGCCCACCAACACAAACCTAAAACAGGTACGTAAATAAGCTCTTTTTTCAAAAAGAAATTTAAAAAAGGTATTTTGCGGTTAAACACTCGCTGTAACACTAAAATATCCACCCAGCTTTGGTGGTTCGCAATAACTAGGTACCAATCTTTCAATTTTAGCTCTTCTAGACCGGTTACATTTAGCTTTGTTGGCGTTAATAACGTTTGATTTAGCGTGTTAAACGTCACCCAAATAGAGGCACATTGCTTGGCTGTCCAGCTCATTAACTTTTGCAGCCCCTTAATTGGGATTAGCTTAACGATGCCACAAATAAAAATAGGTACAAACCAAAAAAGAGTGTTTATTGTGTAAAAGAAAATACTAAATACACTGCGAATAACTGACATTACTTCTATTCCTTTAAACATCGCGCAGCCACAAATGACCGCGCTTAACTATGCAACTAGATTAATCTTCAAAATAGGTGTAGCCTTCAAGCCCTGCATTAAGCTCGGCTAAGTAACCTTCTTTACAGTGCGCTGATACATCAAGTTTATTAATCTGAGTGGCAAAGTTATCAGCTAATAACTCGCTATCATAATCAACAAATTTTAATACATCCTTAACGCTGTCACCTTTAATGGCATTGGTTAATACATATCCTTGCTCATTAAGCTCAACATGGACTGAATCGGTATCACCAAATAAGTTATGTAAATCACCTAAAATCTCTTGGTATGCCCCTACCATAAACATCGCAATATGATACTGCTGACCTTGTGTATATTCAGGAATAGGTAAACTGGTTTCAATTCCTGCACCTTCAACGTACTCACGTATTTGCCCGTCAGAATCACAAGTAATGTCTTGGATAATAGCGCGCTGAGTAAGCGGCTGCGTTAGGTTTTCGATGGGCATAACCGGAAATAACTGCTGAATGCCCCACACATCGGGTAACGACTGAAATAATGAAAAATTCACAAACAGTTTATCGGCTAGTTTTTCGTTTAAATCATCCAGCACTTCGCGGTGAGCTCGTGCATTAGAGCTTAATGAAGCACGAACGCGATGTAAAATAGTAAAGTAAAGCTGCTCTATTTTCGCCCACTCTAGCATGCTTACTAAACCATGTACGTATTGATCGTGTGCTTCACTAAATAAGTGCATTGCATCATGATAAATCTCTAATGCCATACGCGGGTTCAAACGTTGTAAACACTGCCACATTTCATCCAATACTAAGGCACTGTTTTTAACAGGTGGTTCTGGGTTTAAATGATTTGGCGCTTTTTCAACATCAATCACATCGGTAATAAGCACCGCATGATGTGCAGTAAGAGCACGGCCAGATTCGGTAATAATTGCAGGGTGAGCTAAGTTATGTTGGTCGCACACCTCGGCAAATGCATTTACTACATTACGCGCATATTCTTCGACTGTGTAGTTCATTGAGCAAGCACTACGTGAGCCTGAACCTTCGTAGTCAACGCCAAGCCCGCCACCCACATCAACAGTATTGAGCGGTACACCGTATTGAGTTAATTCAGCAAAATGGCGAGCACACTCGCGCAAAGCACGATGAATATCGCGAATATTGGCAATTTGAGAACCAATATGAAAATGTACCATCTGCATTAAATGCAACTTGTTATGTTGCTTGAGCACTTCCACTGCACTGAGTACTTGTCCTGCAGTTAAGCCAAACTTACCTTTTTCACCACCGGTATTTTGCCATTTACCTTTACCAACCGAATTTAAGCGAATGCGAATACCAATAGCAGGCTCAATACCTAAGTTATCAATTTCTTCCAGCAGTGTGGTTAGCTCAGAGAGTTTTTCAACCACAATTTTAACGCTGTGCCCCATTGCTTGACCAATACAGGCTAAACGTAAAAACTCACTGTCTTTGTAGCCGTTACATACAATTGTAATAGGCTCTTTTGCTACACCTAAAATTGCCATTAGTTCAGGTTTAGAACCGGCTTCAAGCCCCACTAAACCACTTGGGTGTGCTAAAAGCTTACTTACTACAGAACGTTGCTGATTTACTTTTATAGGGTAAACACAGGTGTATTTACCATTATATTCACGGTTGCTACGCGCTTGAGTAAACGCATTGGTGAGCGTATCTACACGGTTTTTTAAAATATCGGTAAAGCGCACCAATACTGGTAAGGTTAATCCTTGCTGTTTAAATTGCTCAGTAAGCTGACTTAAAGAAATGGCAGGTTTTGTTTGGTCGCCATCCGGATAGGCTATCAATTCACCTTGTGCGTTAATATCAAAATAACCATCGCTCCAATGAGCAACATTGTATGTAGCACGTGCTGTTTCTAAACCCCAAGTCATGGCAACTCTTCTTTATTAAATTAGGTGTAAAGGGGCATTTTAATACGTCACTATCTGCTAAGCTAACAAAAATTGAACTTTCCCCTCTTTATAGCTAACTTTATTCGCTAAAGAGCGTAAAATTTGATTGAGCAATAGCGCAAGCACTGGCAGAATTGCCTCCTTTTTTCATACTCAACCAAAAGTGTAACAACAACTATGGCAAATTTAGATCAAAGTAAGTGGTTTACTGAAATTAGCGACCGCGATGGCAGCGCATTTTCATTACGTATTAACAAAAAGTTAGATGAAAAACAGTCTCCTTTTCAAAAAGTAGAAATGTTTGAAACCACAGACTTTGGTAATTTAATGATCATTGATGGTTGCACTATGGTGAGTAGCCGTGAAAACTTTTTTTATCATGAAATGATCAGCCACCCAGCATTACTAGCACACCCAAACCCTAAAAATGTGGTTATTATTGGCGGCGGCGATTGCGGTACATTACGTGAAGTGCTTAAGCACCCAAGTGTAGAAACTGTAACCCAAATCGATATTGACGAAGTAGTTACCCAAATGTCGTTAAAGTACTTCCCAGAGTTATGTGAATCAAATAACGATCCACGTGCCACTGTGATGTTTGACGATGGCATTAAATATATGCGCGAAGCAGCTGGTGAGTCTATTGATGTAGTGATTGTTGATGGAACTGATCCGGTAGGCCCTGGTGAGGGTTTATTTAACCATGCGTTTTATACTAGCTGTTTAAACGCACTTCGCCCTAGTGGAATACTCGTACAACAAAGTGAATCTCCATTAATGCATATGCCACTTCTGGTTGAAATGCGCGAAGCTATGCTAAGTGTTGGTTTTAACGACTTGCAGACTCTTCCATTCCCACAACCTATTTATCCAAGTGGGTTGTGGTCGGTGACGCTAGCTCGCAAATCTGAAGCATTTAACGGTTTTAGAGAAGACGGCGCAGCCATAATTGCTGAGCATAGTGAATACTACAATGGCGGCATTCATCACGGTGCACTCGCAACACCTAATTACATGAAACGCGCTTTTGACAAAAAATAAAAAGCCATTAATACAAAGTAGGGCTCACAAGAGCCCTTATCTGTTTCAATTTGTTATTCTTCCAACTAAAACCGAAACTGAGCATTTAATGCTATTTGCTGCTGCGATATTCTCGATGCTTTATTCATAGCTACTCGGTTATCTGCTTGGCTATGAAGCGCTGACCCCTCAACACCTATTTGCCATTGTGGTGTAAGCTGATAACGCCAAGTTGCTGTTAGTCCCTCGCCATGACTAGCATTAGGGTCAAACTTCCAATCGTCTTTGTCTGTCACCTCAAAATAATCGTAACGTACTGAGAAACGGTGGCGTTTTATTTTATGACTCAATAATGCAAAATGACTATAAAATCGAGTATCAACGCCGCGGTTTTGACCCATAGCCGTACCACCTGACATTATTTGGATAATTAATCGTGTTTTCGGTGTAAATTTATTTAGCCATGCGACACTTAAAAATCGAGTATCCCAGGCATATTGACCCGTATTATAATTAAGAGCGCCAGGGTCACCATTATTATCATAGTAGTACACTCGCAACTGAGACTTTTTTAAATAATCCCAATGTCCACCAACGTAATAACCAAATCGCCCATCGACCTCTTCAAACGGTAAAACTTGGTTTGCTTGAAATTGTAACTGTGGAGTATTTAAAGACGCAACAGGCGCAAAAGCGAGAGCCTCACTAAGTGTTGTTTGGCGATCATGCAAAGCAAAGCCTCGCCAAGCGAGTAATGTCCCCGCAGGATCGTTACCTTTAAATGTCGCACCAACCAAACTAAAACTATGGGCACTATTAAAATTACGGGCTGGGCGTTTAATTGTTGCTTCAACACCTAGCGTTCGCAGCTCTTCACCTACCCAAGAGTTAATTGCCGAATTGGTATAGTTATATGCAGATAACCAGCCCATATCAGGGTTTTCTAATGACAATTGTGGATAAAAGCCACCCACTTTAATATGCCATTTATAATCACTGCGAACTAAAGGTTTATATTGCAGATAAGCCTGACTAACCCCCAAGGTACTTTTTGGATCTTGATATAAATTAACTACAGCATGGGCAGACCAACTAGAACTTATATCTGCACTTAAATCAATAATTCCCTGAGATAAAACCACACCTTGATTAGCCGCATCATGGCGATATAAACCAATTCCACCCTCTTGCCAGCTTAGTTGTGAATCAGCTTGCACTGCCCTTACTTGCAGCAAACCTTTAACTTGTGCGTTGGCTGAAAAAACACTCAACAAGCAAATAACAACGGCTAAGCCCAATAGACTATTCATAATCGTCAAACTCATCAACTTCAACCCTAATAGGCAAAGTTAGTTTTTGTTTTAACTGATAACTTAATTTATTGTTAGTTATAACAACTTTTTGCGACTCTATGTTGCTAATATCTCTAAAGCCTTCATGCCAAACATTTAGTTTATAGGCTCCATTTGGGATATCGAACGATGCTACTCCTTGCTCATTGGTGATTGCATAATATGGGCTATCCACAACAACAATGTAACCCAACATCCAATCATGAATATTACAACCAAGCTCCACAACTCCTGTTTGTTCAAATGTAATTGGATCTTGTGGTTGTTCTCGATAAAGCTTTAATTCAAATGTTTTGCTTTTAGAAAATGAATACACGTGATGCATTATCGAGTCAGCGTTAGGAAATTCAACTTGGCTGTTTTTTTCAACGACTAAGATATGTGGTGTAAATTGGCGATTTTTTTGTGTCATAGTGAAAAGTGATTTATTTATATTCACGCCAGAGGCTTGATCTGGAGCTAACCAAACAACAACATTTTCTTGAACTTTTTGGTTGTTATTATAAACAGTAACCGTTGCTGCACTACTCTTAAAAACAATGATACAACCTAAAATAGCGAGTAAAATTTTCAGCATATTTTCTTCTTGTTAAATTCTTTTTATTTATTATAGAACTAATTACATAAAGTTTTGCAGATTAATTAACACACTCTTTTTTAGCTAATTAATTGAATACGTATGCAGCTATCTCGTAATAGTGTGTTCATCACTTTATGCTCATAACCTACGGTTTGACATCAAGGACACACAATGAGATTACCTTTACTACTAGTTGCTTTACTTGCAAGCAGTGCTTTTGCAAAAGAAGCCACGCTGAAATCACCTGATCAAAAAATTAAAATTACCATTTCTGATCAATCATCATCCCCTCATTACTCTATTAGCTTTAATGGTAAGCCTGTTATTGAGCAGTCACGCTTAGGTTTTAGGTTTAAAAGCCAAGCACCATTTGATGACGGCTTTGTTATTAGTGAAGTAACTCGTTCACAAACCGATAGCCAATGGCAGCAACCTTGGGGAGAGCGTCAAACCGTTGTTGATAAACACAATGAAATTGCCGTTACCTTCAATAAACCTGCGCCCCACGCTGGCACATACACTGTACGATTTAAAGCCTTTGATAGTGGTGTAGGTTTTCGCTATGAAGTCCCTAAGCAAGCCGGTTTTGAACAAACTGAAATTACTAAAGAACTGACCGAATTTGCTATTGCCGCAAAAGATAAAACCACCGCATGGTGGATACCTGCTCGCGGTTGGAACCGTTATGAATATGTCTATAACACTACAGACTTACAAGATGCTGCACTTGTTCATACCCCTTTTACCTTTAAAAATGGTAACGGTGTACATGTCAGCATTCATGAAGCAGCTCTGGTAGATTATGCAGGGATGGTGCTTAACCAGCGTCGCCCAGGTACGTTTAGTGCCGATTTAACACCGTGGTCTGATGGCATTGCGGTTAAGAAGCGCGGCGCATTCAATACTCCTTGGCGCACCATTCAAATAGGTGAGCGAGCGATAGACTTAGTTAATTCAGATATTATTTTAAACCTGAATGAGCCAAATAAACTCGGTGATGTGTCGTGGGTTAAACCAGGTAAATATATAGGTATTTGGTGGGGAATGCACATCAATGAAACCACTTGGGGCAGTGGAGAAAAACACGGTGCCACCACAAAAAATACTAAATACTATATGGACTTTGCCGCTGAGTATGGCTTTGACGGCGTATTAGTTGAAGGTTGGAACACAGGTTGGGATGGCGACTGGTTTTATAATGGCGATGTATTTAGCTTTACTCAGCCTTATGACGATTTCGATATTGCAGCGCTTACACAGTACGGTAAAGAGAAAGGGGTGCAGTTAATTGGTCATCATGAAACCTCTGGCAATGTTAGTAATTATCGCGACCAAATGGAAGATGCTTTTGCGCTTTATGAAAAATCAAATGTAAGCCAAATAAAAACTGGTTATGTGGCCGATGGTGGCAATATAAAACGCATAGATGAAAACGGCATTGCCCGCTTTGAATGGCATGACGGCCAATTTATGGTAAATGAATACTTACATAACATTAAACTTGCCGCTAAATACAAGCTAAGCATCAACACACATGAACCAATAAAAGACACGGGTCTGCGCCGCACTTACCCTAACTGGATTGCCCGTGAAGGTGCGCGTGGTCAAGAGTTTAACGCATGGGGCACACCACCCAATCCACCAGAACACATTCCCATGCTTGCCTTTACGCGTATGCTGGCAGGACCAATGGACTTTACCCCTGGTATTTTTGATATGAGCTTTAATGGCTTAGGGGACGACACAAATCGCCCACAAACAACACTAGCAAAGCAATTAGCATTGTATGTAGTAATGTACAGCCCAATTCAAATGGCGGCCGATTTACCACGGAATTATTTAGCTAAACCCGATGCTTTTCAGTTCATTCAAGACGTACCGACCGATTGGCAGCAAAGTATTGCGCTTGATGGCGAAGTAGGCGACTTTATTGTATTTGCACGCAAAGAGCGCAAGCGCGATAACTATTCAGGTAACGATTGGTACTTAGGTGCAGTTACCGACGAAAATGCCCGCACCATTGAGATTAAACTCGACTTTTTAGATAAAGATAAACAGTTTGAAGCGCAAATCTACCAAGACGGTAAAAACGCTGAATGGAAGAACAATCCTTATGATTTAAGCATTGAAAAACGCACTGTTACCGCAAGCGATAAGCTAACATTAAAATTGGCCACCAGTGGCGGTACAGCCATTCGTTTTAAAGCCCTCTAGTAGTTAATCTGAACTCTAGATAATAAATTAACGCTATCTGCAACCATGCAGATAGCGTTATTAGCTTGGATTAGTAACCTTTATTGGTAGGTATATTTGCGCACTTAAACCACCTTCAGGGCGATTAGAGAGCACCACCTTGCCGCCATGCATATCGATAATACGCTTAATAATTGCAAGGCCTAGGCCGCTACCTTCACTACCGCGAGCTGCATCACCTTGTTTAAACGGCTCAAACACAGACTCCAACTCGCTTTCAGGAATACCCGGACCACTATCGTTGACCGCAATAACCACATATTTTTTATTGGAATTAAAATAACTGAGTACTTCAATATCACCCTCTGAGTAGCGTAGTGCATTTTCTATCATATTGGTCACTACTCGCTTAATCGCGACACTACTTATGGGAATTTTTCCAATATTAGGATTCGGTTTAAACGTGATCGCACGTTGATGCTTAAGCTCACTTTGTACGACTTCACCAAGGAGCGCATTAATATCTTCGCAGGTTTGTTCTTCACGTTTATGATGGCGTAAATATTCGATAAATTGATCGATAATGCCATTCATATCTTCAATATCGTAAATAATGCCTTCACGTAAATAATCATCTTCATCAACCATCATTTCTGTGGCTAAACGAATACGCGTAAGCGGTGTGCGTAAATCATGAGAAACACCGGCCATAAGTAATCGACGGTCGTTTTCAAGGGCAGCAATACCTCGCGACATTTGATTAAAGGCGCGCGTTACCTCAATAACCTCACTCGACCCTTGCTCTTGTAACTTGGTACTAAAGTCGCCTACCCCTACTTTTATCGCAGCTTGTTGTAATGCTTTTAGTGGTCGGTTCAAATGCCTGGCAAATAACCAACCTCCTAGTACACTTAAAAAGCCGATACTAGAAAGATAAAAGGTTAAAAACTCAAGGTTACTTTCTTTAAATCCGGTGAGCGGCACTTTGACCCAATAACCCGGCGCCTGCGGGGCTTCTACCCAATAAATAAGCGGATCAGTTTGACTAATGCGCACCCGAGAAAAGCCATTTAATTGCTCAGACATACTACGCGATAGCCCAGAATACTCACGACTTTGGCCTAAACCATGACGCATAGCTTCACGCTGAGTCATTACTTCAATGCCGGTTATTTCAAAAAACTTCTCAGAGACTTCATCGGTGACTTCAACGCCATCTTCCCAATCAATAAACACGGTTTTAATTTGCTTAGCCAGCATTAAATTAACTTGTTCAATGGTGGGTTTAACTACATATAAACTTACCGTGACGTAGGAAACTATTTGGTTAATAAGCAGCAAAGCGGCAACCAAAAATACGGTTTGTCCAAACGCACTACGCGGAAACATTCCCATAATGATTACTTTTCACCGTCAGGAACAAATACATAACCTAAACCCCATACCGTTTGAATATAGCGTGGGTTAGCGGCATCGACTTCGATCATTCTACGAAGACGTGATACTTGAACATCAATACTGCGCTCAAGCGCACTGTAGTCTCGCCCTCTAGCTAAGTTCATTAATTTATCACGACTTAATGGCTCACGCGGGTGAGACACTAACGCTTTTAACACCGCAAATTCACCACTGGTGAGTGACACCGTGTTATCGCCTTCACTCATTTCGCGGGTGGCTAAATTTAGGGTAAATTTACCAAACGCAATTAAGTTCTCCTCAGCTGAAGGCGCCCCTGGTACTTCTTTTGATTGGCGACGTAAAATGGCTTTTATGCGCGCTAATAGCTCGCGAGGATTAAACGGTTTCGGAATATAATCGTCAGCGCCGAGTTCTAGGCCAATAATGCGGTCTACTTCATCGCCTTTGGCGGTCAGCATAACAATAGGAATTTGGTTTTCTTTTTGGCGTAAACGTCTGCAAATAGAAAGCCCATCTTCGCCGGGCAGCATTAAATCAAGCACCATTAGATGAAAGTTTTCACGCTCAATTAGTCTATCCATTTGCTCTGAATCAGCAGCTGTTCTGACAATAAACCCTTGCTCTACCAAATAACGTTCCAGCAAACTACGCAAACGTTTATCGTCATCAACCACCAATACTTTTACTGTCTCTTGTCCCATAATCTGTTGCTTATTTTTATAATTTATTAATCGTTAATATAAATGAAAAACTTAATAATAAAAAACTAATTAAGTGCTTAGATTGTTACTGAACATTTCAAATTCATTGATAGCTATTTTATCTCGACAAGCTGCCTTTATTTTAATACCTTGCCACTCATGAAGATTAAACAAGAACTCAGCGTGAAAACAAACTTAATTACTCGCGAAGGTTATTTACAATTGCAGCAAGAACATGATCATCTTTGGAATGAAAAACGTCCAGAAGTGACTAAAATTGTGAGTTGGGCTGCTAGCCTAGGTGATCGCTCTGAAAACGCAGACTATCAGTACAACAAACGTTTACTACGTCAAATTGACCGTCGTGTTCGCTATTTACGAAAACGCATCCCCGATTTAAAAATTGTTGACTACTCACCCGTACAAGACGGCAAAGTTTTTTTTGGAGCGTGGGTAGAAATAGAAAACGAGGCCGGTGAGTGTAAAAATTTTAGAATTGTCGGCCCCGATGAAATTTATGATCGCAACGACTATATTTCTATCGATTCACCAATGGCTCGAGCGCTATTAAAAAAACAAGTAGACGATGATTTTGAGGTCATGACTCCGCAAGGTGCTAAGCAGTGGTACGTAAATAACATTACCTATCAAAAATGACAGCGCTTAGTTTTGATTCAGATCATATTAACTTTTTATTGTTTATATTATCTGAGTAAGCTATAACTAAAGTTACTCAAGTAATGTTGTATTAACTTGAGAGTAGTTAATTAAGGTCACCATTATGTCAAACATAACAGCGCGCATATTACAAAATGCCCTCGTGTTTGCACTCTTTATGAGTGTGAGTTTGACATTACATGGCGCACCTAAAAATAACAAACTTGATGCTGGTTTTGCTCCAGCTGAATTTATTGTTTGTGACTCCCCTGACCAAGCAAACCTCGACACCGATTTAGATTCTCATGTTGGTGTTATTGCGCTTAGAGAAATCCAACCACTTCCTTTAGCGTTTTTCTTTCATTATGAAAGTCGATTTTTAGCCACTGCCTACAGTCATGCAAACCCGCGAGCGCCACCCGTTATTTAATTTAATAACTTGCTTTTAAACATTATTAAATTTGTATAACTATTTATTTAGGTGGATATTATGTCTAACTTTAAAGAACTCCGTACCCAAGATATTTCTCATGGCACTATTGCTGATACTTTTACTAATGAGGCTGTGATCGATTTAACCTCTCCAGCAACACGTATAGTAACTAGCTTTACTCAAACAAGTCCTATGCGCGCAGCGTTTGATACAACCATTGAACAAGCATCAAAACAACTAAATACTCAGCCTTCTGATTTTATTTTAGTAACTGATGAGCATCAAAAGCTAATTGGTATTGTCGCAAGTGCAGATTTACAAAGCTCAAAAATCATGATTTTATCGCAGCGTTTAGGCTTGCCTCGTAGTGAAATTAGCTTACGCTATTTAATGACACCGCTGAGTAACTTAATGGGTGTAAGTATGAAAAGCTTAAGCTACTCATGTATCGGTGATGCACTGCAAACTATGGAACATCATGGTGCTATGTTTATATTAGTTACTGCGGCTAATAATGAAATAAGTGGTTTAATTTCAGCACGCGATATAGCACGTAAGCTGCAAATTCCTGTTCATATTAGCCCAATAGCGCACACATTTAGTGAAGTACTCGAAAGTGTAGAGCACCCTCACTAAATCCGCTTTTTATTGCCCCAGCAATGGCATCTTAAAGCAAGTAAAATAGCTTGCTTTAAGAGCTTTTTATTACCCTCCCCTGTGATATTATTCAAGACATTGACGCATCAGTTAACTTTTTAGCTGGTCTTATTTTTTGTATTAAAAGGTTTTTGCATGAGCGATATCTCTGCACGTTTAGCAACGGAGCTAAATGCACAGCAGCAACAAGTGGTTGCAGCAACAAAGTTACTTGATGAAGGCGCAACCGTCCCCTTTATTGCCCGTTACAGAAAAGAAGTGACCGGTGGATTAGATGACACCCAACTACGCCTTCTAGAACAACGTTTATCTTATTTACGTGAACTTGAAGAGCGTCGTGGCTTTATCCTGTCGACGATAGAATCACAAAATAAGCTTAGTGCTGAATTAGCGGCTGATATTAAAGCTGCACAAAGTAAAACCGAACTAGAAGACTTATATTTGCCTTATAAAGCAAAGCGCCGCACTAAAGGTCAAATAGCTATTGAAGCTGGTTTAGAACCACTAGCTGATGCGTTATTTAACGATCCAATGCTTGACCCAGACGCTGAGGCTGCAAAATTTATTAATGCCGAGAAAGCGATTGTCGATACTAAAGCAGCGCTTGATGGTGCTAAGTTTATTTTGATGGAGCGCTTTGCTGAAGACGCTAAATTACTCGCTAAATTTAGAAGTCATATTAGTCAAAATGGAGCGATTGAAAGTAAACTTATTGATGGCCAAGAACAAGCGGGGGCTAAATACCGAGACTACTTTGAACATCAAGAACCATTAAAAAAAGTCCCCTCGCATCGAGCATTAGCCATGCTAAGAGCACGTAATGAAGGTATTTTACAGTTAACTATTAATCCTGAGCCTAACGCTGAAAACCCAGCGCAATTGTGTGCACAGATGATCAGCGATCATTACCGCCTAGATATTAAAAACAAACCTGCCAGCGCTTGGTTATTAACTGTAGTGCAATGGGCGTGGAAAATTAAGCTTGGATTACATTTAGAAAATGAATTTTTAGCCGCAATGCGTGAAAAAGCCGAAACCGGTGCCATTGATGTATTTGCTAAAAACTTAAAAGACTTATTGATGGCAGCACCTGCTGGCCCTCGTACTACGTTAGGCTTAGATCCTGGTTTACGCACTGGTTGTAAAATTGCCGTGGTTGATAGCACAGGTAAACTGCTTGCTACCCAAACGATTTTCCCACATGCACCACAAAATCATTGGGATAAATCATTACGCACGCTCGAGCAATTATGTCGCCAGCATAAAGTTGAGCTCATTGCGATTGGTAACGGAACCGCTTCTCGCGAATCAGATAAACTAGTTGGCGAACTTATCAAAGCCAATACCGAGCTTAAACTAAATAAAATCATGGTCAGTGAGGCCGGCGCTTCGGTTTACTCTGCTTCTGAGTTTGCTGCTAATGAATTTCCAGATTTAGATGTATCTTTACGTGGTGCCGTATCTATTGCACGTCGCCTTCAAGATCCATTGGCTGAGCTGGTTAAAATAGAGCCTAAGTCTATTGGTGTAGGCCAATATCAACATGATGTATCACAAAGCCAACTAGGACAAAGCCTAATCTCAGTGGTAGAAGACTGTGTAAACAGTGTGGGTGTTGATTTAAATATGGCCTCTGTACCTTTGCTTGCACGTGTTTCTGGTTTAAACAAAACCTTAGCGCAAAATATTGTAAGCTACCGTGATACAAATGGGTCATTTACAAAACGTAGTCAGTTGAAAAAAGTAGAGCGCTTAGGGCCAAAAGCATTTGAACAAGCAGCCGGCTTTTTACGCATTAATAATGGCAGCGTTCCACTAGACAACTCATCAGTTCACCCTGAAGCATACCCTATCGTTAAGCGTATTTGTGAGCACAATCAGGTAGACGTAAATAGCCTCATTGGTAACAAAGAGTTTTTAAATAAGCTCGCTGCAAATGACTATATTGACGATAAATTTGGTCTGCCTACCGTGACCGATATTATTAGCGAACTTGATAAGCCGGGTCGCGATCCGCGCCCTGAATTTAAAACTGCTGAGTTTAAAGCAGGCGTTGAAAAAATTAGTGATTTAAAACCAGGAATGATTTTAGAAGGCGTGGTATCGAACGTAGCTAATTTTGGCGCATTTGTGGATGTTGGCGTACATCAAGATGGACTAGTGCATATTTCGGCTATTACTAATAAGTTTATTTCAGACCCACGAGAAGTAGTTAAAGCTGGTGACATTGTTAAAGTGAAAGTGGTTGAAGTTGACGCTGCACGTAAACGTATTAGCTTTACCATGCGCCTAGATGACGAGATAGACACTAGCAATAAAGCTGCCCCTGCGGCGGTGCAAAAGCCACGTGGCAACAATGCAAACCAATCGCGAGCGCCCAAACCTAAGCGCGACACAGGCAATGCCATGATGGGAAATGCGTTTGCTGATGCCTTTGCCAATGCGAAAGTGAAAAAGTAAAATGACCCCATAAAAAAACCGCTTAGGCGGTTTTTTTATGGCTATTAAATATAAGGTTTAGTTTAAATTTGTGCTGAGAATTGACTTTGAGTCGCAGGTGATGTGGCCAGTTGATAAAAACTAGCAATGCGCCCAGCACGCGCTTCTACTTCAACATCACGCGATTGCTCTTCGCTTTTAGCAGTTTTAACTTCTGAACTTTCACTGTTAGAAAACGACGCACTGACTCTGCTTTTATCTTCGCTGCTATCTTCGTCATCAGCTGAAGCTAACTCAGCTTGTGCTGCGGCTATCTTTTGAGTGGCATCTGCCGCAATTGCCCTATCGGCACCTGAAGGCTCAGCCGGCGCGAGTGCTGCAGCACGTACCGTTTGCATTTTATCAATAGTTGCTTGAGGGTCGCCATTGATAACCCCAACATCTATCGGTACTTCACCACCTACCGCATAGTTAGTACCATCGGGCCCTCTTTGATATTCGTAGCTAGGAGAGCCCGCATATTGTCCACCCACAGCGGCATGCGCTTGCTCATGTGTTCGTACTTCAGTGTCGCGCGCTTTAAGTTCTTTAATTTGCTGTAAATCTTGCTCAAGTTGCAGTTCTTCTTGCTCACTAACTTCTTCTGCAGCTTGTTGTTTTTCTTGCTCGGCATTATCTTGATCGCTATCTGCATTGCCTTCGCGTTGCGCAATCGTTTTATCGTCTGCAATTTTGCCACTCGCATTGTAGGTTGAGCTGTCGCTATTTCCTGGCAGTTTGGCTTTTTCTGCATCACTTTGAGCTTTGTTTTCGGTGCTACCAGCGGTGTTCGCAGCGGCTGGGGGAATGACTTCACGTAGCTGGTTGTCACGCCGAGCAGTCTCCGTATAAACATTTGCGGTGTTTATATTAATAGACGGAAACGGCGTGACGATATTCATGAGAAATTACACTTTAATATCAACTAAAGTGCCTAATACATCATCTGCAGTTTGGATAGATTGCGTATTTGCCTTAGCATTAAACTCTTCAACTTTTAAGTTTACTAACGCATCATCAATTCGTGCAGGTTGAGATACTGGCGCGGTGACTGCTTCTTCAGGGCGAGCGGCCGTTAATTGACGTTGCTGCGCTAGTTGAGAGTCGTCTTGCTGCTCTATGCTGGCACGATTAATCTCAGCGCTGGCTTTTTCAATTCCTTGGCTGGCTCTATTAAACCCTTCAACACCACTATTGAATACAGATCCTATTGGCATAATAATAACCTCCAGCAAATAAATATTGTTTAATTATCGCTCAAAAATCACGCAAAATAAAGCTTTAAACCGCAGTAATCATGGCTTTGCTTCAAAGCATTGATTTAACGGCAGATAAAAATTCACTTTTATGAGAAATAAAAGGCGCATGTGATGCTTTGTCTATCACTTCGTACTCAAAGTCAGCATTAAGTACCACCATTTTCTCAATGGCCCGATAAGGAACGAGAGAGTCTAAGCGTCCAAAAATGCCGCGAATAGTCACTGGGCATTGAGCAAATAATTCGCGTAAATCTTCATTTTGCAATATGTCTAGCCCAGCACTTAAAGCCTCGTTATTCGGAGGCGGTGACTGACTCAATAACTGCTTTAACTGTTTTACATCATCGCGAGCCGACTCACTGCCCATTGCCTGAATTGCTAAAAAGCGCTCTATCGTTTTTGAACGCTCTTGCAACAACTGCTCTTTGAACTGTGTTAATACTTTCGGCTTAATGCCGGCCCATGGTAATTGCTCTGCAAAAAAGGGCGTTGAGGCAACTAAAATGACTTTTGATACTTTTTCTGGCCAATGTTTGGCAATATAAATAGCAAACAACCCACCTAAAGACCACCCTATTAGTACCGACTGTGGCTTTAACTGCTCACTCACCTGCTTTGCAGCATCGTGTAATGTATATGGGCTTAAAGAGGCGTTATTATCACCATAACCGGGTAAATCCAAACAGCGCACTTTACCTGAATATAAAAACTCTAATTCTGGTTTTATTAACTGCCACACACCTTGGCTCATTCCCCAACCATGTAACAACACACATTCATTTTGCATATTTGCCTAACCTTAACCAAACTTGAGTTCTATGATAGCGCTTTAAAAGGAGTTTGTAATGAGGATCATCAGCGAATGAAACTCAGCCTAAGTGATTGGCTATTCCCCTCTTACTGTGTGTTATGTCAAAGTCAGATTCATAGCTCAATGGGACTGTGTCAATTTTGTTTAGATGACTTGCCATTGCTAGATTTGGCCGAGCATGACAATTTATTTTACCGCCCTGATATTGTAGAAATGTTTCCTAACTGCAACTTTGAAAAGCTGTTTGCCTGTGCTTTTTACCAGCCCCCTTTTGATTTATGGTTAAAGCAGCTTAAATTTAATAATCAAATCCATTATAAAAAAGCACTACAGCAAGTCATAAAAAAACAACTTAGGGTTTTTATGACTAAACACCCTGCCGCTGTTGATGCATTTATAATTTTACCTTTACATAAAGCGCGCTTTTTAACGCGTGGGTTTAATCAAGTCACCCAAGTATGGCAGCCCTGTTTAGGGTCAAATAAAGTATTAAATAATGCGTTGCTTCGCCATAAACACACCTCGGCACAATCACAATTAAGCAAAGCTAAAAGAGTTAAAAATTTACAGCAGGCTTTTTCATGCAAAATTAATTTAGAGGGAAAAACGGTAGTAATTATCGATGATATTATGACTACAGGAGCAACTCTTAATGCAGCCACCTTATCGTTAAAAGAAGCCGGCGCTAAACACGTATGGGCATTTACCACGTGCTTAACGCCACTTTAGGGCGTGTTAGTTTCCACTCACGCGAAAGGTGTGACCAAAAAATAAAGCATTACTTAATAATCGGCTGGTACCATACCAGTACCCTCTAAATACAGGGTTATCTGTCATCGCAATAACACTACCTCGACCATAAGAGTGTGCCATTAACGCTGCCCCACCAGCCACTTGCTCTACATTTATTGCATCAGTAAAACCAGCAAGTAGCGGCTGCTGTGTATAGGTAAGTATATTTACAAATGGTGCTTGTGAGGCTTCAAGTAGCCAAGTACTATTTTTAAATACGGGTAGTGTGTCACGCTTAAATGAAAACATTAGTGGGTGAGTTGTATCTACCTTGGTATTAAATATCGCACCTGCAATTCGCTGACGACCTGCTAGGTGGTCTTTGTCTGCATACTTTAAACCTTGAGTATCAAATGCACTAGCCACATCTCTACGCGATAAGTAGCTTGCTTTTAATAGCTGTTGATCGGCTAAAAACTTAGCTCCGCCTTTGTGCCCCCAAATAACACCACCTTTCCTTACCCAGCTTTTTATAGCAACTTTATCGGAATCAGATAAAGTAGAATAATTACCATGTGGCAACACAATATTGCTGTAATTACTGAGCTCTAAAGACGCTAAACGCTCCATTTCAACAATGGTTGGCGCTACACCCACAAAACGGTCTAGGTAGTACCACACTTCACCCGCTTCATATTGGCTCACGCCTTTACCACCAACCAATAACACCTTAGGTGCAGAAACCATAGCCATAGAGCGAGACCCTAAATCAGCACCTTTACTAGTTAAACCGGTAGTAATTGGTTTAACTTCAATCCCAAACTGGCTTTGTGCTTGGTTTAACTTTGTCACCCAGTTGGTGTCAGTTTGAAGTCCTGCTGGAATAATAATGCTACCTGCGTCAAAGTTTACTTCTGCATTGGTTGATACTGCTGTTAATGGTTTTAATGCAACACGAGCTTTAATGCCTTGCTGTAACAGACTATTGAGCATTTTGGGAGCTTGCATGTCATTCCATGCAAATCCATAGGCGTAATTTTTAGTCAGTGACGCTAACTCTGGCTGCTTTGGTTTTTGCCAAGCTGTTTTTTCTACCTCTAATCCCCAGCGGCTGTTTACTTTAGCAAATGGTAAATTAAACGCATGCGCTAATGTCCAACCCGACACATCGTAAAAGGTGTTATCGGCAAAGTTTTGTTGCTCACTAAAAATAGCTTTAACTAATCGATATTGTGGTTGCGCAAGCGGCACAAAATAACTATTAGCGGTAAAGTTTTTACCTTCAGCTTTTAGCCCTTCTTTCACTGAGTAGGCATTAATTTGATGTTGTTTAAGTATGCTTAAAAAATCGTTAGTACGGGTATGATCTTCATCTGCTTGAACAATATAGCCCTGATAGTCTTCATCTTTGGCAAGCTCAACTGCTTTGTTATAAAAGTTAGCTTGGTACTCTAGCAAAGCTTGGCGGTTATCAATCGCCGCTTTAAACGTTGATAAGCTCGTTAACAGTTGGTTTTTAATCGTAAACGCAAAAGTTAGCGGGCCATTGATCGTTTCTTGAATATGGCCACGAGAACTTGCTTGTTCAAATAAAATACCCACACCACCATTTACATCGGGGTAGGTAGAGCCTTTACCATAATAAAAGTCATCAAAGCTTTCTTCGGTGAAGTATAACGCGTTGTTTTCATCTAATGTTTTAGCGTGATAATTTGCAATCGCTTTAGTTAGACTTACATTTTCTTCAGGGGTAATTGGGTGTTTACGACTTGGGATACCCGGTTGAAAAAAGTAGCTACTATTTGGCCCCATTTCATGAAAGTCAGTTAAAATATTAGGCTTCCAATAATGAAACTTAGCAATCCTTGCGCGCGACTCTGGGTGCTGTAACAGCAACCAATCACGGTTTAAATCAAACCAATAATGGTTTGTTCGACTGCTTGGCCAGCTCTCTACATGCTCTCGGGTTTGCGGATCTGACGATAAGTTCATTCCACGATTACTATTAGCCCAATTTGCGAAACGTGCTAAGCCGTCTGGGTTAAGCGACGGGTCGAGTAAAATAACCGTGTTGTTAAGTAGCTCATTTATTTCATCCCCTTGCGCTGCCGCTAAATAATAAGCGACTAGTAAAGCTGCATTACTACCTGATGATTCATTCCCATGAACACTGTAACCCATCCATACAACACTTGGCTGCTCCGCTGTTTTATTGTTTGAATTATTTAGGCGAGCTAAGTGCGCTTGGCGAGTTTTTTCTATATTTTTTAATTTGTTAGCCGCAGTAATCGTTAGCATAACTAACGGGCGCTGCTCATGAGTACGACCTATTACTTCAAAATTAATTCGATCGCTTTTTTGAGCTAAAATTTCCATGTAGCGAACAAGTTGGTCATGTCTCACATGCCACTCACCCACTTGATAACCCAGCACCTCTTGTGGTGTTGGTATGGTAGAATCGAATTCAACCTGTTGCGCAAAATAATAAGACAGGGGCTTTGCCATACTTGAAAAACTGGCCAGCACCACCATTATTGTTAATATGAAGCGCATATAAATCACTCTAAAAATGTTTGTTAATTGCACGCTACCATTGCTTAAAATAGATGCCAACTTTTTACGCTCAACACTAGCCGCAACACGATGAGCGGAGTATGATATGCAGTATCCGAGTAATTTAGTCAAGTATAGACGGTATTATGATTTCTATTTCCGAAACAGCGCAAGCGCATTTTGCTAAGCTATTAGCAGATCAATCTCAACAAACGAATATTCGTGTGTTTGTTGTTAACCCTGGTACATCACAAGCTGAATGTGGTGTTTCTTATTGTCCAGAAGACGCGGTAGAAGAGAGCGATATTCGCCTAAATTTTAACGGCTTTGATGCGGTTGTTGATGCTGAAAGCGCGCCTTTTTTAGCCGAAGCTGAAATTGATTTTGTTACCGACAAAATGGGCACACAGTTAACTCTTAAAGCACCTAATGCTAAAGCACGTAAACTAGGTGAAGATGCCAGCTTGAATGAGCGTGTGCAGCACATGCTAGAAACTGAAGTAAACCCACAACTTGCCAACCATGGCGGCCAAGTTAGCTTGGTAGAGATCACTGCAGCTGGTGTTGCTGTACTTCAGTTTGGTGGTGGTTGTAATGGGTGTTCTATGATCGATGTCACACTAAAAGAAGGCATTGAAAAAGAAATGATTGCTAAGTTTGATGAAATCACCGGTGTGTCTGACATTACCGATCATGAAGCAGGCGAGCATTCTTACTACTAAGCATTAATTCATTATGCTAAAGCCACTTATTTACTGCTTAGGGAGCGACCCTAAGTTGAGTTTAAAGCGCTTTTTTCGCGGGCTAGCACTGTTTGTGCTAGCCGTGATATTTATCGCTGTGGGCTATTACAGCCATTACAGTTTGCAAGTTATCGGCTTGGTTATTTTAGCCCCCGCTTTATTTTTTGCTTTTTGGGGCTATGCGGGTATTTTTGCTAACCGCTTTTCTCAAGTATTAAAAAATATCCCTTCCAAAAATAACGACCCCGACCTTTGGAAGTAACGGTTTATATCAATTCGCTTATTTAAGTAATTGATTGTTAGCTTTTAATTGTTGATATTTAACGATAAGCGTAACGCCTCGCATAAGCATAAAACAACTCATAGCTAACCATAACCCATTATTTTGCCAATCCTGAAATAGCCAAAACACCCCAAAAAAGCCTACAACTGCTGAAAGCAACATACTATTTCGCATCGCTTTAGCGCGGGTCAGGCCAACAAAAATACCATCGAACAAAAAACAGCTCATAGCTAAAATAGGCAATGCAATTACCCAAGGTAAGTAGTGAATGGCCTCGTCAATAACCTCTGGTACATTCGTTAATAGCTTAATAATACTACTGCCAAATACTATAAAAAACACACTATATAAAATGCCAAATAACATGCCCCAAAATACACTGATTTTTACCCATAGCCTTATCTTTTCAACACTTTGTTGACCTTTAGCTTGACCCACTTTGGCCTCACTTGCATAGGCAATTCCATCAAGTGCAAAGCTAACTAACATTAAAAAGTTGAGTAAGACGGCATTGGCGGCCAGTGTGGTTTCACCTAGGCGAGCAGCATAAAAGGTCATAAAGCTAAAGCATAACTGCAGCACTAAAGAGCGAATAAAAATATCGCGGTTTAAGCTCAGTAGTGCTGCCATTTTCTCCACACTTAACCAATTTGCTACAGCCAAACTTATACCATGCTTTTTAGCAAGTTGAACCACCAACAATAAAGCAAATGCAAGCGCGATATAGTCAGCAATAAGTGATGCCCACGCAGCCCCAGCAACCGCCCAATCAAGGTACACTACAAAATAAATATCGAGCACAATATTAGTAATGTTAGTGACTAACAGTAAATAAAATGGCCCTCGCCCATAGTGCACGCCCAACATCCAGCCTAGTAAAACTAAGTTGCATAGCGCTGCAGGGGCGCTATAAATACGAATACTAAAATACCGATAGGCTTCATTGAGCACATCGCTATTGGCAGCTGATAAATACGCAATAGCATGTTTTATAAGGGGTGACAGTAAAATAAGGAGTAAGGCAACCGAAGTGGCTAACAATAAACTGCGTTTAAGTAAGGCTGCAAGCTGAGTTAAATCATTTTTACCATAAGCCTGAGCCACCAGCCCAGTGGTACTCATTCTCAAAAAACCAGCAAGCCAAAATAAAATGGAGATCACAGTAGAGCCTAAGGCTATTCCCGCTAAATAATGCGCACTCCCCAAATGACCGATCACTGCCGTATCAACAATTCCTAACAACGGGACGGTAATATTTGATAATATCATCGGACCGGCTAACAACAACAAGCTTTTATGGTGTGCTTTATTATGTATAAGAAATTGTTTCATTTAGTATTATTATTCCTGATTTGTGGTTCTTTACGCGCGCAAGCAGCTGTTATTCTACAGTATCATCACGTCAGTGAAACCCTTCCCGCTGTCACCAGCGTGAGTGCCAACACTTTTACAAAACACTTAAATTATTTAAAAGAGCATAACTTTAACGTTATTCCATTAAATGAGCTGATTAGTACATTACAACAAGGTAAGGCTTTAGAGCACAAAACAATCGCGATTACCTTTGATGATGGTTACAACAATAATTACGATCAAGCAGCTCCTATTCTTGAGAAGTTTGGCTACCCGTACACTATTTTCGTAAACCCAAAACTCATTGATGAACAAGCGGGTTATGTTATGGGGTGGGATAAGCTCAGGGAGCTTGCCAAAAAAGGAGCGCTCATTACTAATCATAGTGCCGAGCATAACTACCTACATAAAAAGCGCGAGAATGAAACGCCTAGCCAATGGCGCGAACGCACTAAAAAAGACATTCTTAGTTCACAACAACGTATTAAAGAGGAAATAGGTCACGATTATAAATATCTTGCCTACCCATACGGAGAGTTTAACAACCAACTGCAAGCACTCGTTACAGAACTAGGCTTTATTGGTATTGGCCAGCACTCAGGAGCCGTTAATCAACACTCTAACTTTAGTCGCTTACCGCGCTTCCCAGCTTCAGGTTTTTATAGCAAGCTAGAGACGTTAATTACCAAGATAAATTCAACTGCCTTTACCATTAATAAGCTAACCTATAAAGATAGTGTCACTTCACAAAATCCACCGTCACTCACAATAAAACTTGAGACAAATGACTTTCATAAGAGTCAATTTGCCTGTTATGTGTCAAGCGTTGGTCAAGCTAATTTAAATTGGTTAGACGATAATACAGTTGAGGTAACATCGCCAAAACAGCTTAATAAAGGCCGCTCTCGCTTTAACTGCACGGCTCCATCAATAAAACAAACCGGCAGTTATTATTGGTTTTCACAGCCTTGGGTGATCAACTAAGTTTTACTTTTTATTACTTGATTTAATAACCGCTGAGTCATTTTCTCCAGCGGTACGACTTCATTTGCTGCCCCCATATCAATAGCAGCTTTGGGCATACCCCATACCACAGACGAATACTCATCTTGCGCAAGTGTGTATGCACCTTGTTGCTTTAATGCGAGCAATCCTTTTGCACCATCACTTCCCATACCGGTTAATAGTGTGGCAACAATATGCTTTGCACCTATTTCAAGTAATGAGTTAAATAAAACATCCACCGCGGGTTTATGCCTATTAACCGTCTCTCCATCATCAAGCTGACAATGCAAAGCACTACCTTGTTTACTAATTCGTAAATGAAGTCCACCCGGAGCTATATAAGCGCAACCTGCTACCAGTTTATCGCCTTGCTGAGCTTCCTTTACGTTAATAGTACAAGTACGCTGCATCCGCTCTGCAAATGAGGTGCTAAATACGGGAGGGATATGCTGCGTTATTACAATAGGAGGGCAATTTTTGGGCATACGTATAAGCACTTCTTTTATCGCCTCGGTTCCCCCTGTTGATGCACCGATTGCAATCACTTTATTTATTAAAAATTCGGCATTGGTGGGTATAGGCTCTGCTACAGTACTAGTTTTTTTGTAGCCTCGAACCCGTGCACTAGCCGCTACCCTGACTTTTTGCTGAACAATATCAGCATATTGACTCATCTGTTGTTTAACGTTGACCGTTGGTTTTGCAATAAAATCAACCGCCCCTAGTTCAAGCGCTTCTAGGGTTATAGGTGAGCCTTTTTGAGTAAGAGTGGAAATCATTACTACGGGCATAGGGCGTAAGCGCATTAAGTTTTTTAAAAAGCTAATGCCGTCCATTTTTGGCATTTCAACATCCAGTGTTAGTACATCCGGATTATGCTTTTTGATCATCTCTCTGGCTTCGTATGGGTCTTGTGCACAGCCCACTACCACAATATCTTTTGCCTGTTGCAGTATCTCTGTCAGTAATTGCCTGATCAGTGCCGAATCATCAATTATTAATACTCTAATCATAGCCATCCTTAAAACAGTTCTATATCCGTGGCTTTGGTTTGCTGTTCAAGATTATGCAAGTAACGCACTTCACGTTTTTCAATAGTGTTATTGTGTAAGTTTCTTAGCTTTTTAACCTGTACTTTTCCATTATGAGGATTAAAAAATATTTTACGCGGCCAGGGTCCGCCCATATCATGCGCCACTAAGTTTAGCGCTTCTTCTGCTATATATGCATTGGCAAAACTGATATTGCCAATACCAATATCTGTCATTGCGCTAATTATTTTGCCTCCCCCAAACAGTTTTACTTTTAAGTTTGCCCGGGAAGCGCCATTTTTAAGCACTTCATTAATTAAATATTCCATAGCCCAGTTACCATAACGACAACTTAAACTATGCGCTTGGTCAATTCGCTCACCTTTTTGAATGGGTAGCATAAAGTGATTAATCCCGCCAATACCTAGCTTATCGTCGTAAACACAAGCAGCAATGCACGACCCGAGCACTGTGGTGATCAGCTCATCGTTTTTAGAAACATAAAATTCACCTGGCAATACCTTAGCGACCACACGCTCTCGCGTGGCATCCCAATAGCGTTTAATATGCTCAAACCCCGCTAATACCGGCTTAAATTGTGTTTGCATGAGCTACTTTCTGATACATGGTTTTCCCTAAGTTTTTAAATAAGACATGCTCTTTTCCCATGGTTTCTGAATGCCCTAAAAATAAATAACCTTGGTTATTTAAAATATCGGCATAACGGTTAAAAAGCTGATCCTTTGTCTCTTTATCAAAGTAAATCACTACATTTCTACACAAGATCAAATCAAATGGGCCTTTCATCGGCCAATCTTGGAGTAAGTTTAAACGCTTAAATGAAATACATTGCTGTAGCTTAGGTTTCACCTTATAACTTTGCCCGTCTTTGCTGGTTAAAAACCAGCGCTTGAGCAATGCATCATCCAGTCCATTCACATTTGCCGCAGTATAAATACCGCTCTGGGCTTTAGCTAGTACATTAGAATCAAGATCAGTTGCTAAAATTTTCACATCCCAATCACTTGGAAAAGCCCCTTGTAAGGTCATAGCTAAACTGTAGGGCTCTTCGCCGGTAGAGCAACCTGCAGACCAAATACGAACGCGTTTATTATGCTTATTTGCTTTTAGCATCGCAGGAATAAACTGCTCTTTTATAAACTCAAAGTGATGAATTTCACGAAAAAAAGAGGTTAAATTGGTAGTAATGGCGTTAATAAATGCATCAAACTCCTGCTCCTTATGATTTTTTAAGTAATCAAGGTAACTAGAGAAGTTTGTTAATTTACGCTCACGAATTCGCCTTGCTAATCGTGAGTAAACCATTTCGCGCTTATGCTCCCCAAGCACAATACCACAGGCGTTATACACTAAATGAGCCACTTCCTTAAAATCGCTATCCGTTAATAAAAACTCTTTCATTATGTACTCTCAAATAAATATAAAGATAGATTCACACTACTTCTGTGTGTGAACCATCTAAAACAGGGTTAAAACTCCTCCCACTCTTCAGCTGAGTCTACAAAGTTTTCACCTTTGCTCTTATTATTAACGAAGCTATTTTGTTGCTTATGCGTTATTTCAGGGGTGCGAATAGTGGGCGATACCACCGCCATATCTTGCTGCCCTAGAGAAAAGAAGTGCAGTAAACGGCGCATTTCATTAGCCTGCTCTGCCATAGACTCACCTGCAGCCGATGCCTCTTCAACTAATGCCGCATTTTGCTGGGTCATTTCATCCATTTGCGATACAGCTTTATTTACTTGCTCAATTCCTGCGCTTTGCTCTTCAGAGGCCTGAGTTATATCAGCTATCATTTGTGTCACACGTTTCACCGATACCACAATCTCTTGTAACGTCACACCTGATTCATTTACAAGAGCGCTACCATCAGCAACTTTACCAACACTATCTCTAATTAACTCTTTAATTTCTTTAGCTGCACCAGCTGAGCGCTGAGCTAAGTTACGCACTTCACCTGCAACAACCGCAAAACCTCGACCTTGCTCACCTGCTCTTGCAGCTTCTACAGCAGCATTGAGCGCTAATAGGTTTGTTTGGAATGCTATTTCGTCTATAACACCAATAATGTCAGCAATTTTTTTACTCGATTCGTTAATAGCCGACATACTGGTTACGGCCTTATTAACAACCTCACCACCTTGAATTGCTTTATCACAGGTTTCTTCAGCTAAGTCATTAGCTACCTTGGCATTATCAGCATTTTGACGTACCGTACTGGTCATCTCTTCCATACTAGAAGCTGTTTCTTCTAATGATGATGCCTGCTCTTCTGTACGCTGGCTTAAATCAGCATTACCTTGTGAAATTTCTTCAGCTCCACTAGCCACCAATGTGGCTGATGAGTTAATTCGATTAATAACCTCGGTTAGTTTATCTGCTGTTGCATTTGCATCTGTTTTCAGTTTTTCAAACGAGCCTTGGTATTCCTTTTCAATCCGTTTAGATAAATCACCAGTAGCCATGGCATCGAGCATATTGCCAGTATCAGTTACCGCATCGTCAACCACTTTAACTAAACTATTAAGACCCTGAGCTAAACGTAGGAAAAAGCCATCTTTTCCTTGCTCAACCAAACGGCTATTTAGCTCCCCTTTACTTGCGGCACTGACCAGCTGAGCAACCTCTTTTTCTATAGCTACTTCTGCTGTTCTGTCTTCCCATTCAACTACAGTTCCAATTCGCTCATCGTCTGGCGTAATAATTGGGTTAGCAACTAAGCCAAAGGTTCTGCCACCCACTTTAATTTCAGTGCTGTAGGTATCCGTTAACTTAGCCAACATATTTTGCTGATGGGCTGGATTTTTATGAAATATATCAATATTTTGATTCAGTAGATTTTTGCTATCAAAGTTAGGTAAATCAATGCGTATATCATTTTGAGCATTGCTCATCATATTTTTCACCGCGTCATTCATATAAACAATCACATTCGATGCATCTGCAATCATAGTGTTTGTTGCTACAGTGTCTAACGCTCGGCGAACACGTAAGTTCTCCTGTGCTCTGGCACGCTCTGCATCGGCCTTAAATACTTCATCAGTAATATCTTGCCACTCAACAATTGTTCCCAAGCGTTCTCCTTCTTCGTTAAACCATGGCGAAGCAATTAAATCAAAAATAAGACCAGCTAATTTGAGTGTCGCTTTATGGGGCGCATCTAATTTTTTTAATAGCTCGCGCTGATGCGCCGGATGTTGATGAAAATCATCAACACATGTGCCGATTAAATCACTTACAGCAAAGTTAGGTAATACCGATTGCAAATCTCTTTCGCGTGCTTTTAGCATTTGCTTAACTTGTTCGTTGGCAAAAATAATGTTTAAGTCATTATCAGCCATCATCACATTGGCTTGGCATACCTTTAAGGCGTTGGCTAAGTCGGCAGTTTTTTTAGAAGTTCGTTCTAGCTCTTTCTGCTCAGTTATATCTGTGGCATATTTAACAATTTTTAATATTCGGCCATCCATATCATAAATAGGGTTATAAGAAGCACTAATCCAAATTTCTCTGCCTTGTTTATCAAAACGTAAATACTCTCCTCGGTCGTATTCACCCCGCCCAAGTTTGGCCCAGAAAGTTTGATAATCTGTACTATTTGCATATTCAGGTGCAACAAATAAGCGATGGTGCTTACCTTGTATTTCATTAAGTTGGTAGCCAAACGTGGCTAAAAAGTTATCGTTGGCATTAATCACTGTGCCATCTAAGTCAAACTCGATTACTGCTTGCGATTTATTTATAGCCGCAACTTGTCCAGCTGCTTCGGCTGCCTTTAATTTTTGCATTGTGATCTCTGTGGCAAATTTAACCACTTTAATCACTTGCCCCTGAGAGTCTAAAACAGGATTGTAGGTGGCTTGTATCCACACTTCTTTACCATTTTTTCCAAACCGCTTAAATTCATCTGAAATAAACTCACCCGCGTTCAATCGCTGCCAAAACTGACGATATTCATCACTTTTCGCTTCGCTAGAGCTAATAAATAAAGAGTGGTGCTGACCTTGTATTTCAGCCAGAGAGTAGTCCATTACACGCAGGAAATTAACATTGGCAGTAATGATTCTTCCATTCGGCTCAAATTCAATTATTGCTAATGATTTATGCAATGCATTCATTATCAAATCATTGCTTGATTCAGACTGTTTTGAATTACTAAACCATCCCATGCTTATCACCACCTTTAAGTTATTTACTTTATTTAGTTACTGTTACCGCTAAATATCCATGGTTGCAGGCAAATCAATTAAGGCGACCATTTTTTCGCCTACATTGACTAACCCTGCTACATATTCACTTTCATTGGTCTGGGTTAAACTCGGCACAGCTTTAGCATCTTGCTCTGCAATACTATAAACATCTGCCACTGCATCTACCGTAATACCCATTACTTTACTTTCTTGTTCAAACTCTATTTTTACAATAATCACTACTGTTAACGGCCCATAGGCAATTGTGGGTAAACCAAAACGTAACCTCAAATCAATAATGGGTACTATCGTGCCGCGTAGATTAATAACGCCTTTTACGTACTCAGGGGCATTTGGCAGTGCGGTTATGTCTTCCCAGCTACGGATTTCTTGCACCGTTAATATATCTACTCCGTATTCTTCTTCAGCCATAATAAAGGTAAGAAACTGCTTAATGCCCTCTTTGCGCTGTAGCTCAATATTGCTATTTAATGCTATTGATTCAGAGAACATGAATCCTCCAGAGTCGCTGATGGCTCAATACTCAATGCTTGGCTGCCAGGTTTTTTTAATCCTGAAAGCTTAATCAAACCGCTAATATCTAAAATTAACGAGACACGACCATCACCTAAAATAGTTGCCCCAGAGACTCCGTCCACTTTGTGGTAATTAGCCTCCAAGCTTTTTATAACCACCTGTTGCTGTGAAAGTAAATCGTCAACGAGCACCCCGACTTTTTGGTTATCGTTCTCCACCACAACCAATAAGGTCTTATCTAATGATTCAATCGCACCTTGATGGTTAAAAATCTCGTATAGGCGCAGAATAGGAATGTATTCATCACGTAACCTGAGTACATCTAGGTCTTTACCAACACGGCTTACTTTTGCAATATCAATTTGTAATGACTCTACAATTGAGATCAGTGGAATAATGTAAGTATGCTTGGCCACTTTTACCAATTGCCCATCTAAAATAGCTAAGGTGAGCGGTAGCCGAATAGTAAAGGTAGAACCAATTCCGGCAGCAGATGTCACCTCTACCGAGCCATTTAATGATTGGATATTGCGTTTAACCACGTCCATACCCACACCCCGGCCAGATAAGTCACTTACTTCATCAGCAGTAGAAAACCCTGGCATGAATATAAGTTCGTTAATTTCATCATCTGTTAACTCGCTATCGCCAGCAATTAGCTCGTTAGTAATCGCTTTTTCTTTAATCTTTTGAGTGTTAAGGCCTTGACCATCGTCCATGATTTCAATGACGATATTTCCTCCCTGATGAAAAGCATTTAATGTAACTTTGCCCACAGGATCTTTACCTGCCGCAATACGCTTTTCTACAGTTTCAATACCATGATCCAGTGAGTTTCTTACTAAATGCACCATAGGATCAGATATTTTTTCCATCACAGTTTTATCTAACTCGGTTTGCTCTCCGATCAGCTTTAACTCCACCTCTTTATTAAGCTTTTGAGCAATATCACGCACCAGACGTGGAAAACGACTAAATACAAAATTAATTGGCAGCATACGAATACGCATCACGTTTTCTTGTAAGTCTCGGGTATTATGCGCTAGTTGCGCCAATCCCTCTTGAAGCGAGGTTACCGCAGTGGCTGTCATTTCCTGTTCGCTAAGCTGATTTAACATTGCTTGGGTAATAACCAACTCACCCACCATATTAATCAATGAATCAACCTTATCTATACCAACCCGAATAGAGGTAGATTCTGGCGCGGCTTTCGCGCTGGGCGCATTGGCAGCTGCCTTTGCTTTATTTGCTTTGGGTTGCTCAGCAGTTTTGGGAGCTTCCTCCACAACAGCCGGTTCGTTAATTACTTCCTCTGATCCAGCTTTAGCATCATTAAATAAGCCACCGCATAGCTCGACTTTAATATCTGCATCATCTTCAACCCATTCAAAAATCTCTTTAATGGCTTGCTCATCGCGCTCAGTGTTTAAGAAAAACCGCCAATATAAAAAGCACTCATCGCTGGTTAATTCTTTAATGTCAGGTATGGCATCGGTGAATGCCTGTACTTCTAGCTCACCAAGCTCAGCTAACTCGCTGATCATAAACAAAGGTTCATTACCGGTTTTAAAAAGATGAAAATGCGGCTTAAAATCAATCTGATAAGTATTAACTATAACCTGCTCATGATGTGTTTCTTCCCCTTGCTCCTCACCAGCTGGCATACCTAGTAATTTTTCGAACTGCTCACGTAAAGTATCTGCTTGGGCTAAATCTGGTTCTTCCTGTACTTTTAGCGAACTTAACAAAGCCCTTAAGCAATCCACTGATTTAAGTAATAAATTAATATGCTCGCTAGTTATATTGCGCTCACCTTCACGAATTTGATCCAATAATGTTTCTAATACATGGGTAAAATTTGCAATTGAGTTAAATCCAAAAGTAGCACTGCCCCCTTTTATTGAATGAGCAGCTCTAAATATAGTATTAATGGTTTCTAAGTCTTCTTCGCCTGGCACTAAGTTGAGTAATTCAGTCTCCATGATATCGAGGCCTTCAAAACTCTCTTCAAAGAACACTTCAAAAAACTGGCTTAAATCAATACTCACAGTGCACTCCTAAGTTAACGGATTACTTTTTTTAGCACGGCTAATAGCTGATCTGGATTAAAAGGTTTTACAATCCATCCTGTTGCCCCAGCAGCTTTACCTTCTACTTTTTTATCCATCCCCGACTCCGTAGTAAGCATAAGCAGCGGTGTAAACTTGTAATCTGGTAGCCCTCTTAGCTCTCTAATAAGTGTGATCCCATCCATAATTGGCATGTTTACATCAGAAATAACTGCATCAAAACCTTGTTGCTTGGCAATGGCTAATGCCTCGCTGCCATCTTTGGCTTCGGTAACATCAAACCCTGCTGTTTTTAACGTAAAGCTCACCATTTGGCGCATTGATGCAGAATCATCGACAGCTAAAATTCTTTTCATATAAACCTCTAGTTAGTACTTTCTGAAGCTAAATATTCACTTAAACCGAGTTGTTCAATGGCATTTTTTAATGCGTCACTGCTGCCAACCCAGGCAATTTTTTGATTGATAGTAAGAAGGTGTTTTTGTAGGGCACAAAGGAGTTGAACCGAGGCGGTATCAGCAGACATGACATCGCTAATATCCAGACAAATATCTCGGCTATTATTAAGCTCGCTTAATAAATCTTGATGTAAAACGTCAACCTGAACAATTGAAAGCTCATTTGGTAGTTTAAGCATTTTTAAGCTTTTCCTTATCAACTCAATCCATAACAAAAGCTTAGACCGAGATAAAGAAAACGCCATAAAAACGACTAAAAAATAACTAATTAATTAAAAACAGCTGTTAAAAAACGTAAAAAGGGGCACAAAGCCCCTTAAAAATTGTTAAACCATTAAAAACTAGTTTTTGTAGTAATCTGCTATTTCAATAAATTCCGCTGTTAATTTTGTAGTATTCACCAACGGCACATCTCCTTGTTTAAATTCGGGCTTAAAAATAGCTCTCAGGGCGCCACTACCATCAACAAGTGCAACCGATGCACTATGATCCACCGCATAGTCAGATTCATCACTATCACTAATTGCATAAATTAATCCCAGCTCTCGTACAAATGGAAATAAGTCTTTATGCTCCCCAGATACAGCTAAAAATTTAGGGTTAAAATAATCTATGTACTCTTTACGCTTTTGAGCAATATCTCGTTTAGGGTCAACAGATATAAACCACACCTGCAGTGGATAGTCAGCTTGTAAGTTTTTATAGACATTGTTGAGCTTAGCAAGCGTCATTGGACAAATGTCAGGGCAGCTTGTGTAGCCTAAAAACACTAAGTTCCATTGTTCTAAAAACTGCTTTTTGGTTACTAACTCCCCCTGTTGATCATTTAGCGAGAAATCAGATAACGGTTTTGCAGTTTCGTACACTAATGCATCAAGATCTTGTAAACTTTTTTTATCATCACATGCCGATAAAAAAAGCACCGAAAAAACAATTAACCCACACCATAACTGCTTCATATAACTAGCCATTTATCTATAAATAAGATAACAAAGAGTATCATTAAATGAACAATCGAAAAACGAAATAAATCCATTGCGGTGTCTTCTTTGGCGGCAAATTTTAAGTTAATTGCTTTGTATATAAAGAGTATATTAAGGATACAGGCCCCACTTAAATAAATAAGTCCCGACATACCTATCAAATAGGGTAATACGCACACAATGGCTAATAGCACTGAGTACGCGAGCACACAGGTTTTACAAAAATCAATACCATGGGTGACAGGTAACATAGGGATTTTAGCGCGTTCGTAATCACTTTTACGCGCGATTGCTAACGCCCAAAAGTGCGGAGGAGTCCATGTGAATATAATCATAACCAACAACCAAGGAGCGGCTGCCATTTGATTGGTTTCAGACACCCAACCAAGTAAAGGTGGCATGGCGCCAGCCAAACCACCAATCACTATATTTTGTGGCGTGGCGCGTTTTAAAAACGACGTATAAATAAATGCGTAACCAACAAGTGCAAATAAGGTAAGTATGGCAGTGAGTGTATTTGCCCACAACATCAACATAATAAACCCTGCCACGCCAATAACAGCAGCAAAACTCAATGCGTGTAATTTACTTAAGCGTCCTTTGGCGACTGGGCGGTGGCGTGTACGTGCCATTTTACTATCAATTTCACTATCAACCACATGATTGATAACGGCAGCTGCCGCAGAGAGTAAACCAATCCCTAATAAACTTATGAACTGAACCCCAATGCCTCTACCAACGTCAGGGGCGAGAGCCAAGCCCACCCATGCCGTTAACACCAACATAGCCACCACTTTAAATTTACTGATTGCTAAATAATCTTGGATTAAATGATAACTTTTAGTCAATAACGATGGGCTATAAACGGGCTGCATTGCTTTTTTGTTAATTGTAAGTGCCATAACGATTCCCCTTTAGGTACGGACTTTTAGGTAATAACATAACCTAACCATAGTTAATAACAGTATGGCAGCCATTAAGTTATGCGCCAGCGCAACACTGATCGGAAAGTGAAAATATACTACAGCTAACCCCAACGCTATCTGGCAAAATAACGCTACCAACACACTCACTGTGCAGCTTTTGATTTTTTGTGAATAGGCATGGCTGTATATTCGCCACATAACGAGTGCCAACACAATACAAGTGACCAATGCCCACATACGATGCAGTAAATGAATAGACATACGCGCTTGTTGTGATAACACGCCAAACTCATAATTACTGTGCTCTAACGGTAACTGAAAAACACTACTGAGCGAAAACGGCTGAGCATAGCTACATAGCGGCAAACCATTACAATGTGGCGCGGCATAATTAGCCGCTAACCAGCCACCTAGAGCGATTTGTAAAATAAGTACCGTGAGCGCCACCAAGCTTAGTTTAAAGTGAGGTTTTGCACCTGCGTCCCCACCCGTAATAGGCTGACTGGTCAGCCTTAAGTACAACAACGTTAATAACGCCAAAATGCTAAACCCTCCGAGTAAATGCCCCATCACAATTAGCGGCTGCAGGTTCATAGTCACCGTCCACATACCTAGCGCGGCCTGAAAAATAACAAGCAAAAGCAGTAGCATCGGTAATTTTACAGGCGTAGTTGGATACTGGCGTTTTACAAAAGCCAAAATAAACAACACTAAAATTAATACTCCGAGCGTGCCAGCAAAATAGCGATGAATCATTTCTTTCCATGCCTTTGCTGTTTCAAATATCATATCGGGGTAGCTTTGAATCGCATGCGCAATCTCAGCTTCATGTTTTGGTACGGTTAAAAAGCCATAACAACCAGGCCAATCGGGGCAACCAAGTCCTGCGTCACTTAACCGCGTATATGCGCCTAGAGCTACCACAACTAATGCGAATAAACTCGTTGCTAATACCAAATTTTTATAGTTTTTATACATAGCAGCCTCTACTTAGCTTGAACGAGAGTAATTAAGTAATTTTTTTAGATCTTTCAATAATCCCTTTTGTATCAAACGGTTTTCTTGTGGTTGAGGATTAAATGGATATTCCAGCACAATCAGTCCCATATGGTCGATTAAATATAAACTCGCGGGTTTTAATTGCTGTTGTTCAGCAATCATATGCCAATGCGGCTTCGCAGCTTTGGGTTTCCCCATTATCGCCATATCTACTTTGTGTTGATTTTTGCCAAGGGCAACATATAAATTATCTAAAGCAGCGAGCTGCTCCGAGCAAGGCTCTTCGCATTGTGCTGAATAATTTAAAGCAATAGTCCATTGTTTTGGATTATGCTGCTGCCAATTGTCTAGCTTAATTTCACGTTCTAAAAACTCACCATGATTAGTAATTGCTGTAGGTAGCCAATCAAGTTTTAACGCGCTGTAAGCCAGCACTAAAGGGATAGCGCAGCATACAACAAAGAGCAACAGGGGTTTATTTTTCATTATCTATCCTCTTCTTGCTTGCAAAAATAGCAACTACCACACAGGCAATCGCAATTAAAAACCACTGTACTGAGTAGGCATAATGTTTTTCTGGACTCATCACAACAGCTTCATAATGGGGGGCCGCAATCTCATCTTCGTCGCCTTGGCGATAGGCCATAAAATCCACTAAAGGTCGCTGGGATTGGCTACTGAGTGATTGCAGATCAATGATTTGAATTCGTTTAGCTAAATCTGACTGAGTATTGCTATTAGCTAAGGTAAAGCCACTTAAGTTATCTTCTTTAATTTGTGCCGTTAACGTAAATTTACCACTAGGTATTGTCACGTTTGGTAGGACTTCTCTTGAACTGCCAGCTTTTACCCAGCCTAAATTAACTAATAAAAAGCGCGAATCATCAGGTAACTTTAATAATGCCAGTAAGTCGTAACCAACCTGACCATTATAAATTTGGTTATCGAGCAGCCAATAATTATTGGTATCAAAATAACCACTCAACGAAACTAATACCCCGGTTTTATTCCACTCTTTTGGCAGTTGTTGCAACTGTGACCAGCTCATAATCCCTTGCTGCTGAATATTTTCAATGGCATTAAGCTGCTGTTGCTTTTGATCTGCGCGCTGTAATTGCCAAAACCCTAAACGCACACAAACTAATACCACAATAACAACCAGGCAAACTGTGATTATTGAGCTAAGCTTTTGTTTGTTAAATACAACTAACTGCATAAGGGTAAATCCAGTGATTATTAAAATTATTATTGTTCTACTGTTATTATTTATATTGTTTAATTTATTTCGTGCTTTATTTATTATGGTGTCGGGAAAAACCAATGGACGCCCCATGTCTCACTTTTTAGGGCGTCGAGTGTTATTTTCTGTTGTGGTATTAGTGATGGTAATTGCCGCACTAAAGCTCGGTTTAATTACGGCAAATCAATCACCTTTGCCCACTACAGTACATATACAAAAACAAACAAACATAGCCAAACAACATCAACAAAATGCCAGTACCACGCCGCAGCTTGAAACGCGAAGTGCTTATTTTTTGTAAAGTGGCCTTTTAAAATCCGTAGGAAAACGATTAATAAAATAATGGTACCTAAGGTGACATGCATACCGTGAAAACCGGTTAGCAGAAAGAAGGTATTACCGTAAATTCCCGCATCAAGGGTTAAATTAAGGTCATTATAAGCATAAATATATTCTTCTACTTGGAGCCCTAAAAAGCATACTCCCAGCAAAATAGTTACGCCTAAAAACACCTTAAGTGGAGTACGTTTGTTATTTTCCATCGCTACATGGGCAAAATGCAGAGTTACCGACGAAGCCAATAAAATAAGGGTATTTATCAGTGGTAACCCTTGCCAACCCATTGCTTGAGTAGAGGTGCCCCCAGGGGTATTTAACAATGGCCACACAGCCTCAAAAGTAGGCCATAACACTTCGTTAGTCATGGCGTTGTTATCGGCGCCTCCAAGCCAAGGCACAGAAAACATGCGGGCATAAAAAAGGGCCCCAAAAAAGGCCATAAAAAACATGACTTCTGAAAAAATAAACCAGCTCATACCTTGTCTAAATGAGCGAACCATTTGTGCAGAATATAAACCTTGATGCGACTCTTCAATCACATTTTTAAACCAGCTAAACAGCATATAAAGCAATACGGCAATACCCACATACAGTAAGTAAACACCACTGCCTCCCTCTTTACCCATATCCATAACTGTTAAGGCTGCCCCTACCGCAATAAAAAATAGCGCCACCGCGCCAACTATTGGCCATGGGCTTTGATCAGGTACATAATAATGTTCATATTTTTGATTCATTTCATTTGCTCCTAGTTTTTCACTAGTTTTATAAGCTAGTTATTACTGGCTACTAACTTCTCGCTAATATCAAATACGGTATAAGACAGAGTTAACTCCTCCACATCACTGGGTAACTCAGTATCAACATAAAAAAGTAATTTAAACTCTAGCTCCTCGCCAGCCTTCAAAGGTTGCTGGTCAAAGCAAAAACACGCTATTTTGTGTAAATACTTAGCCGCTTTACCCGGCGCTACCGAAGGTATCGCTTGCATCACTTTGTCTTCATTACTATTGTTTTTAGCGCTAAACATAACCTCACGCATGGCCCCTGGTTTTACATCTACACTGTATTCTTTAGATTTAACCTCAAAAGGCGCACCACTTTGGGCATGGGTGGTAAAACTAACGCTAACTTCTCTATTTTCAGTAACCAAGGTACTTTGCTGTGCTTGCTCTAACGAGGGCTTACCATTAAGCCCGGTTATATCGCAAAACACGTCATATATAGGTACCATGGCAAATGCAAAAGCAAACATTGCAATGCAAATAACCACCAGCTTTTTTAATAACGGCAAGTGAGTCATTATTTAATGTCCGGCGGCGTTGAGAACGTATGATATGGCGCTGGTGAATCAACTTCCCATTCAAGCCCTTCTGCCCCATCCCAAACTTTTGCAGGCACTTTATCTCCCCCTTTTGCACATTTATACACAACAACAACGAACAGTAATTGCGATAAACCAAAGGCAAACCCACCTATACTAATAATGGCGTTAAAGTCAGCAAACTGCAGTGCATAATCTGGAATTCGACGTGGCATACCAGCTAACCCCACAAAATGCATTGGGAAAAACAGCACATTTACACTTACCAAGGACAACCAAAAATGCCATTTTGCCAAAGTAATATTGAACATATTTCCGGTCCATTTTGGCAACCAATAATAAGCCCCCGCCATAATAGAAAATACCGCGCCCGTCACCAGCACATAATGGAAGTGTGCAACTACAAAGTAGGTGTCGTGGTATTGAAAATCAGCAGGTGTGATCGCCAACATCAATCCCGAAAAGCCACCTAAAGTAAACAGCACAATAAATGCGATACTAAACAGCATGGGCACTTCAAAGCTAATAGAGCCACGCCACATAGTTGCTACCCAGTTAAATACTTTTACACCGGTAGGTACCGATATCAACATAGTCGCGTACATAAAAAACAACTCACCCGCCACGGGCATACCTGTGGTAAACATATGATGCGCCCACACAATAAAGCTCAACAAGGCAATCGAGGAAGTGGCGTACACCATAGAGGCATAACCAAATAGTTTTTTACGTGAAAAAGTAGGAACAATCGTAGAGATAATGCCAAAGGCAGGCAAAATCATAATATAAACTTCAGGATGACCAAAAAACCAAAATATATGCTGGAACATTACCGGATCGCCACCACCAGCGGCGTCAAAGAAGCTGGTCGCAAAGTATTTATCGGTGAGTACCATAGTAACTGCACCAGCAAGTACCGGCATTACTGCAATAAGTAAAAAAGCCGTGATCAGCCATGTCCACACAAATAACGGCAGTTTCATCCATGTCATCCCCGGAGCACGCATATTCACTATGGTGACCACCACATTAATGGCACCCATAATCGAACTGATACCCATTATATGTACCGCAAATACAAACATTGCTGTGTTGTCGTTACTATAAGTGGTGGAAAGCGGAGCGTAAAAGGTCCACCCAAATGCAGGACCGCCACCAGGCATAAACAATGACGCTAACAAAATCAAAAACGCAAATGGTAAAATCCAGAAGCTCCAGTTGTTCATTCTCGGTAATGCCATATCTGGCGCACCAATCATTAACGGAATCATCCAGTTTGCCAATCCAGTAAATGCAGGCATTACTGCACCAAACACCATGATTAAACCGTGCACTGTGGTCATTTGATTAAAAAAGTGAGGATCAACCAATTGTAAACCCGGCTGAAATAACTCAGCCCGAATAACCATGGCCATTGCTCCACCAATCAAAAACATGGTGAGAGAAAAAATTAAATATAAGCTTCCGATATCTTTATGGTTGGTTGTAAATAACCAGCGCTTAAAGCCTGTTGCAGGTTGATGGCCATGATGAGCCTCATTGGAATTAGGTTGTTCTGCAATGCTACTCATTATTTAGCCTCCCCATCAGCATCCAGTGCCGCTTGTATTTCGCTTGGTTGAATTACCTCTCCGGTGTCATTACCCCATGCGTTACGCTTATAAGTAATAACGGCTGCTATCTGCTTAATAGATAATTGCTTTGCGAAAGACTGCATCGCTGTACCTGGTTTACCATGAAGTAAGATATCGATATGACCTTTGATATCACCTATAACTATTGGGCTGCCTTTAAGTGCTGGAAAGACACCCGGCAAACCTAAACCTGTAGGTTGATGACACGCTGCACAGCTCGCCATATAAACTTGCTCACCAAGAGCCATCAGCTCCTCTTTTGGTACCACTTGATCTAATAACGCAGCGTCTGCTTCAGCCGCTTTTTGTTTAGCTTGTTTAGCTTCTGCCAACCACGTTTTGAAGTCTTCTTCTGTTTTTGCTTCTACCACAACAGGCATGAAGCCATGATCTTTACCACACAGCTCTGCACACTGCCCGCGGTAAGTACCTACTTCATTAATATTGGTCCATGTTTCGTTAATAAACCCAGGGTTTGCATCTTTTTTAACTGCAAAATCAGGTACCCACCATGAGTGAATTACATCATCTGAAGTCATTAAAAAACGAACTTTTTGGTTAATCGGTAGCACTAGTGGCTTATCTACTTCGAGTAAATAATTCGGGTTTTTATCGGCAAGATTCGTTATTTCATTTTGAGGAGTCGCTAACATTGAATAAAACTCAACGTCCTCCCCCATATACTCGTAATGCCACTTCCACTGTGATCCAGTAATTTTTATGGTGATATCAGCTTTGCTGGCATCCTCCATGGCAATTAACGTTTTAGTCGCAGGAATGGCCATAACAATTAAGATGACAAAAGGAATGGCAGTCCAGAGTATTTCTACTTTGGTACTTTCATGAAACTGGGCAGGGACAGCCCCTTTAGACTTGCGATGATGGATGAGTGCCCAAAACATAATGGCAAACACGATCACCCCAATCACACAACATATTAAAAATATGGTCATGTGCAGTTGGTATACATTATTACTTATATCAGTTACGCCTTTACGCATATTATATTGGCTATTAGCAAGCACATTTTGCGAAAAAACTAACAATATAAGCCACAAGGAAGAACTCAGCTTACCCATGTGACGGCTCCTTTGATGCTATTGCTGACGCAAAGCGAAGAGGCATACGGCTTAAACGCCCATTCGTTATTTTTATTTTTTATAAGGGTGCTGGAGTTACTAAATGTGTGTGCTCAAAACGACAAGGCTGTGAGTTATTTTTATTCCAGCTCTTTAATAACTAGTTAAAAAATAAACAATAAGCAAGGTGAGTATGAAAAATAAACAAGGGGGTTACTTAAAAAAGTGCAGCAAAAAAATATTAACTAATGAGGTAATTAATCTAAGAGTCAGAGTTGGTAAGGGGTAGCTTGAATAACAGCGGAAAAAAAATAAAGTTTTATGATTTAAAACAATTAGAATAAATTTGTTTATTTATAAAGTATTTAGCGATTTTTTGAAATAACAAAAAGCGATTCACAAGCAATATCGTACAAAAATAATTCATGTAAAAACAGCGCCTAATCAATATTAAGCGCTAAGTTATGTTTAACTATCACATCCAATCAGCGTTACGAATAACACCCACCGCTAAACCTTCAATATTGAAAGATTCATTCTCCAAGTCTACTTCAATAGCTGAAAACTCGTCATTTTCAGCATGCAGTAATACTTTTCTGCCGGCTTTTTCTAGACGTTTAACCGTAACATCATCATCCACTCGAGCAACAACAACCTGACCATTTTCAGCTACTTGAGTTTTATGTACAGCGAGTAAGTCGCCATCCATAATGCCAATATCTTTCATACTCATGCCGTTAACACGCAGTAAAAAATCGGCCGCAGGTTTAAACATTAAAGGGTCAATTTTACAGTGGCTTTCTACATGCTGTTGCGCCAATATTGGCTCACCCGCAGCAACTCGACCAATTAAAGGTAAGCCCAGTTGCTCTGGCTCTTCTTCTTCAACAAGCTGAATACCCCGACTCGCGCCCGGCTTCATTTTAATCACACCTTTTTTAGCCAGTGCTTTTAAATGTTCTTCTGCAGCATTTGCACTTTTAAAACCCAGTGTTTGTGCAATCTCGGCACGTGTAGGAGGCATACCAGTGTCTTTAATAAACACTTTGATAAGTTCGAGTATTTGCGCTTGGCGTTTCGTTAATGGTCGCATACAACTGGTTTTCCATACAGTACAATTAACTGTGAGTATATACAGTTATTTTAAGATCGCAAATATAAATTAAGTTAGTTCCACTGATAACAATTAGCTTATCGCATTAAGGATATAACCCGCTCATAACTACTAAAAATTATTTTTGCACTGATTAAAGCAACCAATCAACAGTAAAAATAAAAAATGTATCTTAAAATTTACAACAATAGTTAATTTTAATAGCTGGCAATGTTAATTAATTGAAATAAAAATATTAGCGTGTACACTTTATGTGGACAAAACAAACCAAAAAGGACTATGAAATGAAAAAATACTCACCCTTATTTATCGGGCTCCTATTCAGCGGCTATACACAAGCTCAAGTTCCGCTTTTTGAAGTGCAATATATTAATGAGTCACAAAGCGTGGCCACACAAACAAGTAATCAATTACAGTTTGGCCAGCCTCTTTTTGAGCTCACAAATAGCACAAATACCTTTCTTTTACCTGTTAAAGGTAACGACATTGAATTTATAAAAAGTTCAACAAGTTTGTCAGCAACGGGAAGCTTAATTTGGATTGGTAAAAGTTTAGAAGATGACGAAATAACACTTATTAAATCTGCAAAAGGCATTTCGGGTACTGTAAAAGTAGGTGAACAGATATATAAATTACAACCAAATAAGCACTCTGGTCATAATTTCATTGAATTAGATCCCCAAAAGCAGCCAGCTGAACATGCTCCCGACTATAAACAGTCTAATCACCTGGAGTTTATGAGTGAACAAATTTTAACAGCTCAAAACACTCAATCGGTAATGGCTAACGAAACGCAAAGTAATATTAGTTTATTAGTTTTATATACCCCAGCAGCAGCTCAAAAATCAGGGGATATAAATAGCTTAATTGATCTTGCGGTTGTTGAAACCAACCAAGGTTATCAAAACTCAGGCGTCAACGCAGTTGTTAGCATAGCCCACATGAGCCAAATTAATTATACTGAAGCTGCAAACTCAAGTACTGATTTAAATCGTTTAGCAGCTAAGAACGATGGTTATATGGATGAAGCACATACATTACGCGATCAATTCGGTGCAGATGTAGTTATATTAGTAAATGATGTCAATGGTTACTGTGGCCAGGCCAAAGCTATTGGCGCTAATGCTCAAAGCGCTTTTGCTATGGTCGATTATAATTGTGCAACGGGCTACTATTCCTTTGGTCATGAGATTGGGCACTTACAAGGCGCTCGCCATAATCCAGAAAACGATCCTTCAACAACTCCTTATTCATTTGGACATGGTTACCAACAGCCTCAATCACAATGGCGTTCAGTGATGGCATATAATTGTCCAGGTAATTGTACACGTATTAATTACTGGTCGAACCCTAATAAATCATACAATGGAGATGTAATGGGGACTTCGGCAGAACATGACAATGCCAGAGTGTTAAACTTAACTAACCCTATTATTGCAAACTTTAGATCTTCAACCCCCCCAATTCCTGGTGACAATGTACTCCAAAATAACCAAGCAATTATGGTTAATGGCGCAAAGAATAGCGAAAAATTATTTACATTTGCAGTACCAAGTGAAGCAACACAAGTTACTTTTAGAACATCAGGTGGTAGTGGTGATGCTGATATATATGTAAAATTTAACGAAACGGCATCCACAAATAATTTTGATTGTCGCCCATATAGAAATGGCAATAATGAGAGCTGCAGTGATACTCGCAGTGGAAATTACTCTGTCATGCTCAAAGGCTTTGATGCTTATAATAATGTAGAACTGGTCGCTAGTTACCAATAATAAGCAAGCTACATAAGCAGGCGTCGTAGTATGGCTACCTGCTTAAATTAAGCTAAAAAAATTTTATTTGCTATCACTCACGACAAGATTTAAATTTCACCTTAATATGAGCTCAATTTTATATTTTTAAACATTCTTTTAGGAGCGAGTATGAGCATTTGGCACCAACCAATTACATTAGAGTTTTGTAAGCAATTAGATCAAGGGATCACTGGCCAAGGCACGCTCATGAAGACCATGGGAATTGAAATCAGTGAAATTGGAGATGACTACTTAGTCGCCACTATGCCGGCAATTCCAGAGCATCATAACCCTATGGGTATAGTGCATGGTGGTGCCAATGTAGTCCTTGCTGAAACCGTAGCAAGTTATGCCGCTAACTTTGTAGTTGATTTCAGTCGATTTTATTGTGTTGGGCAAGAGATCAGCGCAAGCCACTTAAAAGCGTCACGCAACGGCACATTAACGGCTACCGCAAGGGCTTATCATATTGGTAAACGCAGCTCAGTTTGGGATATTAAAATAACCAATAGTCGCAATGAGCTTTGCTGCGTATCAAGAATGACCGCAGCCGTAGTCGAACGAAAAGGTTAAATTACTTTTCCAGAGGGTAAATAGTAACTTCTATGCCTGCGCCAATTGCAGATATGCGTAACAAGGTATCTGCATGCAAGGCCTGATTAAAACATTTTGGCGACGTACCCGACTCAAACCCCATATCAAAGGTTCTACGAGAACAACTTAACCATTGCTTTAATGCATTGCGTGAACACGACTCAATTAGTTCACATAAGTGATTAATTGCTTTATCAGGTGTGGTTATTTCACCAGCTACTTCGATGCGTGCCAGTTGGCGGTATTCGTCTTTATCATAATGTAAAATGATTGCGACCTTTTTTAAATCAGCAACTAATACGCTAATATCTTGCTTTGACTCGAGCTCTAGATCTACATTTAAAAATTGAATTTCCGACATACAGTTGTGTTACCCCACTTAAATTTCACCGCAAACTTTAACCTAATTTTGCATTTATACCAAATCAACAGCTTATAATTTATTTAATTCCTTTATTAAGCTGCAAGTATTAAAGTAACGGTTAATACAGCTATTAACCTAATGGTAGCTAGCTCCATTAGGTGCCTTGCAAAAAATAATAATAATGAGAAAGCGAATGAACAAACGCATTTTTAAAACAGCCCGTAAGCTGCATAAATGGCTAGGCTACTTTTTGGTAATACAAATTTTTGCATGGCTGCTTGGCGGTTTATTTATGAGCGCCATGCCACTTGAAAAAGTACACGGTAAACACCTTGCAAACCGCCAACTAGAAAACCCTTTCAGCCAAGCCGATTACACAGCCTCACTTGATAAAATTATTGCGAATACACCACAACCCCAGCAAATTAATTATAGTCACTTTTTAAATACCCCAGTAATTACAGTAACTACAGCGAGTAAAACCTATAGTTTTAATGGTACAACTGGCGACCCACTTTCAGCACCAAGCAAGGCACAAATAATCACTAATGCCCACGCTCACCTTTTAATTAATGCAAACGTTATAAGCACAAAAAAGCTGGCAACCAGTTTTAGAGAAGCCGGGTTTAAAGAAAATATTTGGCAAGTTAATTTTAACGATATGCTTAGCACCAGCTTATATTTTAATGCTGATAACGGCAAGTTCATTACAGTTCGCAGTAATATTTGGCGAGTGTTTGACTTCTTTTGGATGTTACACATTATGGATTACGATGAGCGCGAGGATTTTAACAACCCGTTACTCATTAGCTTTGCTGCCAGCAGTGTGTTTTTTAGTTTTACTGGTTTTATTTTATTACTGCAAAACATCCGATTAAGAACAAGAAAACGTAAGCTATCCTGAGTTTTTAAGCAGGTTGTACAGAAAACTGATTTACCATTTAGGTTATTCTCTTTAAAATCGCGGCTCCTGTAGTTCACTAAAGTGATAGGATATGCCGCATTTTATTTTTGCGTTATTGCTTTGCGTTGTCAGCTTTAATCTTAATGCTGAGCAATTTACTCGTTTTTCCAGTGCTAAAAAACACTTAATTAAAACCTTACCAACGGATGCAAAAAGTATCTATTGTGGTTGCGACATAAAACGTAAAGGCAAAAAGTTAGTACCCGATGCAACCCATTGTGGTTATGTGCCACGCAACACATTTACCCGCTCAGGTAACGTGAACCAACGCGCTCTGCGAATAGAGTGGGAACATATCGTACCCGCTTGGGAGTTCGGTCATCAGTTACAATGCTGGCAAGATGGTGGACGTAAAAATTGCCGTAAAGTAAGTGCAAAGTTTCGCATGATGGAAGCTGATATTAACAATTTAGCTCCCGCAATCGGTGAAATTAACGCTGATCGTTCAAACTATCGCTTTGGCATGTTAGCCCAAAATGCTAATCAATATGGTCGCTGTGAGGTTAAGGTTAATTTTAAACAACGCGTTATAGAGCCTCCGGTTTATGCACGTAAACGTATTGCCGATGCATACGCTTACATGCAAAAAACTTATGGTTTAAAAATATCAAATAAACAACAAAAGCTGTTTAATGCGTGGCAACAACAAGCTTATGCCGCAAACACCGACAGTAAAAAGCTGTAAACTTATGTTTATAATGCTTGGTGTGGTCCAAATATTTCGTAATGAATATTCGAGCTCTGTACACCTAAGTCAAGTAGTTGGTCTTTTACATAAGCCATAAATGAAGCTGGTCCACACAAATAAAATGCCCCTTCGCTAATAGGCAGTGATGCCTCAAGCACAGATAAATCCATAAGACCTGTGTAATCACATCCCCCACCACCTTGATTAAACCAGGTTAAGGTTTTTAGTTGTGGATGCATAGCCGTTTGCTGAGCTAGGTAGTCTTTAAATGAATACTCCAAGCTATTTTCACACGCGTGTAAGTAACTAATCGCTTGATTAGTATTGTCGCTCAATAGCGTTTGCAGCATAGCCATCATTGGGGTTTGGCCAACACCTGCAGAAATAAGCACAACGGGGCTTGTTGCGTCTTTCAAAAAGAAGTCACCTGCTGGTGGGTATAGCTCTACTAGTGCGCCCTGCTCTAGTGAGTGTAAATAGTTAGACACCACGCCAGGCTGTGGTTGGCACTCTTTTTTAACGCTAATACGATAGTTTTTAGCATTGCTCTTTTGCGAAATAGAATACTGGCGGATCTCTTCATATTCTGCCCCCTCAGGCTTAACTTTAATGCCAAGATATTGTCCTGGCTTATGGGAAATAACAGCTTTGCCGTCTACAGGCGTGAGGATAAAGCTGGTTACAAATTCAGACTCAACATGTTTATGAGTAATTTCAAACTTCCGTGTGCCTACCCAGCCACCGTGGTTATTTTTACTGTGTGCATACAACGCTGCTTCTTCGGTAATACAAATATCAGCCAGTAGGTTATAAGCTTCTCGCCATGCGTATTCAACATCAGCTGTAAACTGTTCAGGAATAAGCTCTTTAAGTGTGCCGATCAAATGCGCCCCTACAATAGGGTAGTGCTCGGGTAAAATATTCAAGCTGGTATGCTTATGGTTAATTCTTGCTAATGCCTCTTTTAACACGGCTAAATTATCAATATTTTGCGCATACGCAGCCAAGGCATTAAATAATGCAAATTGCTGACGACCCGTTTCTTGGTTAGTCATATTAAAAATATGTTTAAGTTCCGGGTTATGGCTAAACATGCGCTTATAAAAATGATCGGTGACGGCTGTGCCCGCTTCTGCAAGTAATGGAGCTGTACTTTTTACAATCTCAATAGTTTTTTCAGATAACATTTTGGTTTCCTATGGGTGAACTAACCACGACGCCCATCAACACGACGCCGCGTTAATATAGGAGTGCAGTGAATTAAAAATAATAAAAAGGCCAGTAACCAAAGCACAGCACTGATCTGCCAAGCTAGGTGTGGCCCAATAAAAGACGGGAGAAAAGCACGAATAATTGCGGCACTAAACACCAATGCAAATGCAAGATTCATAAAACCAGGAATACTAAGTGAGCGACCGGTATGTCCTAGTGATACCCGTGTCATCATGGCTAAAATCATCATGCCGATACCACCAATAGTGATAAAATGCAGAGCGTCTTTAAACAGTATTGCACTGCTATAAAAACTGATTGCCACTAACATTAAACCTATACCTAAAGCTAAATACGCAAAGTGTAACGACCATAATAATGGGACTTTTAGGACTTGCTTGTTCCACCAGCAAACACCGCGAACTAAATGCAAAAACGCTGCACTCATCACAACTAGTGCAGGGTTAATTACAGTGAAAAATAATTTACTAATAAAAAATAATGCTATCGCCAATACCGATAAGTATAAAATAGCTTTATCTATGTTTGGTGTGCGTACCTGCTTAGATAAGCCCAGCCCTTTGACAGTAAAAAAGGGTAATACACGCCCAGCTACAACCCCCACCAACAAGCTTATAACCAGTACTGCGGTATCAACCATTGCAAGCGCTAACTGCGTTTGGTTTTTTAGCACTAGTATTAAATACAACATATTGAGCGTACATAAAAATGAAAGAATAAATAAAAACAAGTAGTTGCGTTTACTGCTCGCTTTTATCAACATGCTGGCTAACACTATGATTACCGAGAGCCACCAAACAACTTGTAAAATCAGTACCGCATAAACATTAAACTGAGCAATGCTAGGCACAACTACAAAAAAACTAAGCCGTGCACTAAGCCATATTAGGCTAAGCCACATCAATGGTTTACCGTTAATACTTGCAACACCGGTCCATGTTTGTGCTGCAGTAAGTAAAAAGCCAGCCACAACCACGCCCGCAAAACCAAATAACATTTCATGTGCATGCCACAAATTAGCAGGCATAACTAAATACCACTGTGCATCGCCACTTAAAATAAGTAACCAATAACCCACAGATAAACACGCTAGTGATCCACCAGCTAAAAAAAAGGGTCTAAATGCCAACATCCATAATGACCATTGTGATACTTGATGAAATGCGACCTGCGCTGGCATAGGTTCGGCTAAGTTTATGGGCTTCATTAGCGCACCTCCTGTCCCAGCCCATGCTGTGCCACACAGCGCAGTACGTAACTCACTTTGATAATAGCCGCGAGAACAATCGTGCTAATGTGTGCAAAAATTTGTACCGGTATAGAAAAGTAGCCTGCATAGGGATAACTTATTAGCAGCGTAATCAACACCCCCAATACGCTAATACATAGCATCTTATTTGCATGAGATAGCACACGGTAATACAGAGAATTAGACTTCACTGAATAATTAACCTGCTCTAAAAAAATACTGCTCATAACAACTCCAATAACTGCTTTCGTTATTTTGTTATTACACAGACCATGCCAATTAAATAAAACCCTTAAATTCAACGAGTTATTTAATTTCACTTTACAAAAAGAGTCTTTATGACCTACTATAAAAACCAATTAAATACACTAACAGGTCATTTTGACATGAACCAACAACTCAATCTGACTCAAGTTGCCTTGGAGCTTGCACAAAGCACCTTACATGCCCACAGTTTTGAGCAGCTCTTAGCCACAGTTGAACGTGTTATTCCAAGTGATGCTAGCGCCTTGTTAATTCGCCAAGGCGAGCAATTAAAGCCTTTAGCGATTAAAGGTTTAATGCCTGATAGCTTAGGTAGGCGCTTTAACATTGCAGAGCATCCTCGCCTTGATGCTATTTGTAATCACCGCTTGGCACTGCAATTTGCACATGACTGCCCGCTCCCAGACCCATATGACGGCTTACTACTAGCTAAAACGGGTGATATTCCAGTGCATGCCTGCTTAGGGTTACCGCTTTATGATAAAGATTCGCTGCTTGGTATTTTGACCTTTGATAGCCTAAACGCTGATGCGTTTGACGGCATTACCGCTGATACGCTTAATACCTTACAAACCTTGTGCAGTGCGCACTTTAAAACAGCCCTAGAGCTTGCTCATTACAAACAACATGCCCAGCACTCAAGTGAATTAGTACAAGAGTTAAACCGTGAGGCGCTCAAGCGTGATGGTGGTGAAATTATTGGCCAAAGCCCAGTAATACAAACCCTTAAAAACGAAATAAAGCTGGTTGCAGCCTCTAATTTTAGTGTATTAATTTTAGGTGATACTGGGGTCGGCAAAGAGTTGGTGGCGCGTAATATTCACTTGCATTCAGCACGCAAAGATCAGCCATTGATCCATTTAAATTGTGCATCACTGCCTGAAAACCTCGCCGAAAGTGAATTTTTTGGCCATGCAAAAGGCGCCTTTACGGGGGCACAAAATGCTCGCCAAGGTAAGTTTCAATTAGCCGATGGCGGTACCTTATTTTTGGATGAAATAGGCGAGCTACCACTGGCAATGCAAAGTAAATTATTACGGGTACTGCAAAGTGGCGAAGTACAAACCGTTGGTGAAGATGAACTTAAATATGTTGATGTTAGAGTGATTGCAGCCACTAACCGTGATTTGAAACACGAAGTAGAACAGGGGCGATTTCGCGCCGACTTATATCATCGCCTAAGTGTGTACCCGTTAAGCGTGGCGCCGTTAAAAGCCCGTGATGAAGATGTTATTTTATTAGCCGGTTATTTTTTGGAAAAAACAGCTCGTAAGCTTGCGATTAAACAGCTAAAACTCAGCATTGAAACGCAATTACTGCTAAAAAAATATGACTGGCCTGGCAATGTAAGAGAGCTGGAACATGTTATTAATCGCGCCGCATTAAAAGCTAAACAGCATCAGTGGCAGCAACCAATTATTACTATTGAGCCAGAGCATTGCGAGCTAAATTTAAGCGCTGTTAACACCTTAGCTCTTGAACACTCAAACCAGCTTGCAACCACACCTTTAACAAACAACATTTCGTTAAAACAAGCCACCGATACTTACACTCAGCAGCTTATTATACAGCAACTTAAACAACATAATTATAACTGGGCAAGCACAGCGCGTAGTTTACAGGTCGACCGCGCTAACTTAACACGGCTAGCCAAGCGCTTGGGTATTTCTATAAAAAAATCGTTGTAGCTTTTTTAACTTAATTTACGCTGCTTAAAATAGGTTTTTAATAACTGACTAAACGCTTGCACTTTCGCAGTACGATGCACTAAATGATGCGTCACTAACCATAAGTCAGTAGGCCAACTAAGTTCGTTAGGTAATACAGGCACTAAATCAGAGTATTGCGCTGCAACATCATGTTGTAATCCGCCAATCCCTAGCCCCTTAACGATGGCGCGAGTAGCCTCTGAGGTTTCTGATACTCTAAGTTTAACTTGCGACGAGGGAATATTTTCATCAACCCACGAAAAATATGGCACTTTGCCATTATACCCAGCCACACCCGATACAAAATTATGCACCGAGAGTTGTGCTAACGTTTGTGGCAAGCCATAACGACTAATGTAATGTTTTGAGGCATAAAATCCTGACGAGAGTGCCGCCAAGTGCTGCGCAATATAATCACCTTCATCCGGTCTAGGGCCTGCTCTTACAGCGATATGTGCTTGGCCATGGTCTAAACGCAAACGCTTTTGATCCATAATCACTTGTAATTGCACTTGCGGATGCAAGGTTTGAAACTGCTCGCATACCTCACTTAATACATCTATAAAACCACTCACAGTGGTGAGTAACAAACTACCTTGTAAGGTACTATCTGCTGCAATTATGTCACTGTGTAAACGCTCTAGCTCACCGTTAATTGCTTGTGCTGTGGTAAATAACTTAGCGCCAATCTCTGTTACTTTGTAGCCACGAGCATGGCGGTGGAATAATCGCGCATTTAAGCTTTTTTCTAAGTTATTAATTCGTCTGAGCACCGTACTGTGATGAACATCTAGCGCTTCGGCTGCTGCAGTTAAAGTACCTAACCGCGCCACCTCAAAAGCAACCTTAAGATCTTGCCAATCATCAAATTGAATTGCCATGGTAACCACTCTTCAAGCTGTGCATATATGCACACAAGTTTTGCGTTTATTTGGCTTTTCTGCAAGTAATTATTTGTTAAAGTCATACCTATAGATAATCAGCATCAGGATCAACTCATGACTACACCAAAAATTATTGCCCTAGCAGGTAGCTTACGTAAAGACAGCTTCCATCAAAAACTTATTAATGAAGCTGCACGTTTTGCACTAGAAAGTGGCGCTGAAGTGGAAGTGATTAAACTTGCAGACTTAGCCATACCAATGTTTGATGAAGATTTAGAAGCACAAGGCACACCAGCCGGCGTACAACAATTAAAGGACAAACTGCGCACAGCCGATGGTATTTTACTGGCCAGCCCAGAATATAATGGTTCTATTACCGCGGTGTTAAAAAATGCCATTGATTGGGCATCGCGCACCGAACAAGGCGCAGAGCCTGCATTTGCAAATAAAGTAACCGCATTATATGCAGCATCACCAGGTGGACTTGGCGGCTTACGTGGCTTAAATCACGTGCGTGATATTTTATCTGGCATTGGCAGTTTAGTATTAGCCAATCAATTAGCTGTACCGGCTATTCATACTTTGTTAGACGAAAACGGCCGTATTAACGACCCTGCTACCGCTGAAAAAGTAGCCGGCCTTGCGCAGCAGTTGGTTAGCGTAGCAAGTAAACTAAAATAAACATTCGCTACAACTTTGTTGCTGCAAGCTTTGCAGCAATAAAGTCTTCATGGGTAACGTACAATAGGTTTGCAACACGACGAATAACGTATTCTTCTTGTGGATCAAGTTCACCATCTGAGTATGCTAATCGCCAGAGTAGTTCAACTATTTCAATGCGCTGCTTTGCACTGCATTGATTATTAATTTGCTTTGAAAATTGAAAATAATCAATGGCGTCATCTAAGCTCGAACTTGCCTGCTCAGTTAGCTCATCGACTGCTTCATCAGTTAAATCAAAATACTTTTTTAATGTCAGACTTAGCGTATGCTGCTCATCTGCCTGTAAATCGTTATCCGCTCGCATTACCTCAATTAATAACGCGGCAACCGCTGTTTTTAAATCATGTTGTTCAATATCATAATCTTGCTGATCAATACTCGAAAAAAGCTGTTTAATTTGCTTGAACATCACATTTCCCCTTTTTGGGTGTTAGACTTATATCATAACGGGTGTAATAGATATGCTGATCACACTACCCAAAATCAAGATGGAGTTAAAGGTTTATGAGCAGAAAAGCAAATCATTATATATATGGAAGTATTAGCTGGGTATTTTTAACAGCGTGTTCGAATGTGTCGGCAGAACAAACTGAAATGCAGCGACTCTATGACTTTGATGAAAAGGTGCATTACAAGCAAACTCAAATAGACACTAACAATTACCACTTAGAAATACAGTCTGATGACTATCCACATTTTAGAAACCAAAGTGTGTTTTTATTGCGCCACGCAAACCGTTTATGTCGCGATAACCCTTTCATGTTAAAAGTAACTGAAGGCGTGCAAGAGTATGAGCGCTTTCCAACTAAACCACGCGCTTATCAGCCACCACTGAGTGTATTTGTGCAGTGTGAAATGCCTGCAGAAAAAACCTCAAAGAAATAACACCTCGTTATGCTTCCATAAAACCACTGAGCGTTAAAACAGCCAGTGGTTTTAATATAAAAAGATTAGTTAACACCATACCCCCATGGTGCAGCCGGTGGTGTGATAGGCTTAGTTAAATCAAAGTCAACGCGGAATTCGCGACCTTGGCGAATGAGTCGGTAAGTGAACTTTTCAGGGTAAATATACATTTGCCATGTATTGCCAACCGATTGTGGTATGCCTTGGCTAACAAATAACTCTTTTGAATACTGATCAGCAGGGAATGACTGCATGTTAGTAAAACCCGCATCAAGCGTATGGCCACCATACATAGTTGATACATCATCAGTACCATCTTTATGGCGGTGATCGTGTTTTAGGCTCAACCCACTGCCTGTTTTTGTGATGATCCACGTACGTGAGGCGTCATCACCCACATGAAACGGCACTTGTAGCTCACGTTCATTACACTTACGCACATGCATAACTAATTTTTTATCGGCAAATGAACTCGGCCCTGTGGCATTATCAACCGTTACTTTACCTTCAAAAGCTTTACCACAATGGGCAACAATATTATCAAAAAAGCCATCATGGCTTGGAATTGATACTAAAGGCGCAGGGCGTGCTATTGCAGCGGTTGATGCAAGCATTAGTGCTGCAGCTGTTAATAATTTCATAATGTATCCCTAAACATGTAAAAAATTAGCTTAGCGTTTAAACAAACACAAAGACAATAATCACGATGAACAGCATCTGACAGCAATAAAAAACGCGGCTTATGCCGCGTTTTACTATCTAGTATCTTTTAAACTATTCACTGCCAAGGACGCTCAGCAGCAAGTTTTGCTTCAAATGCATCAATTTGTGGGTTCAGGGTCTCGGTTACACCGATAAAGTCTAAGCCACTTAATAAACGCTCTTTCACGTCTTTGCGAATATCAAAGCTGATTGGCGCAAATTTATTGCTGCGCAATTGCTGGTTTTCTAAATCCACATCAATGTGAATATCGTCATGCTGCTCACTTAACACAAATAAGTCTTCTAATATTTGCGCTGGCAATGCAATAGCAAGCATTTGGTTATTACCACAGTTATTAAAGAAAATATCAGCAAAGCTTTCAGCCAAAATCACTTCAAAACCATATTGTTTAAGCGCCCATGGTGCGTGCTCACGTGATGAACCACAACCAAAATTATCGCGGGTTAGTAGTATTTGCGCGCCTTGATAGCAAGGACGGTTCAAAATAAAATCAGGGTTTGCCTCGCCATTATCTAAATAACGCCAATCGTAAAATAGCGCAGCATCAAAACCATCACGGCTGGTTGAAGTTAAAAACTGCTTTGGAATAATTTGGTCGGTATCGACATTGTTTTTATCAAGTGGGGCCATTAAGCCACTAAAATAAATGCTCATTAGGCTTCTCCTCTAATATCAACAAAGTGGCCATGTATTGCTGCCGCTGCCGCCATTGCTGGGCTCACTAAGTGTGTACGCCCACCTCGACCTTGGCGTCCTTCAAAGTTACGGTTAGATGTAGATGCACAGCGCTTACCTGCACCTAAGCGATCGTCATTCATTGCTAAACACATAGAACAACCCGGCTCACGCCATTCAAATCCTGCAGCTTTAAATATGTCGGCAAGGCCTTCATCTTCTGCTTGTTGTTTAACCAAACCTGAGCCAGGAACAATTAATGCTTCAATACCTGCAACCACTTGCTTGCCTTCAACAATTTTTGCAGCGGCGCGTAAATCTTCAATGCGGCTGTTGGTGCATGAGCCAATAAATACTGTGTCTACTTTGGCAGTTGATAACTTATCGCCCGCTTTTAAACCCATGTATTTAAGTGCACTACGAATGGCATCAGCTTTAATTAAATCAGTTTCTTTGTCTGGATCTGGAATACATTCGTCAACGCCAATCACTTGCTCTGGGTTAGTCCCCCAGGTGATTTGTGGTTGAATATTAGCAGCATCTAGCTCTACCTCTAAGTCAAAGGTTGCGCCATCATCAGTTTTTAAGGTTTCCCAGTAGGCAACAGCGGCGTCAAAATCAGCGCCTTTTGGTGCAAATGGACGCCCTTTTAAGTACTCGTAAGTGATTTTATCTGGGGCAATTAAACCTGCCTTGGCACCCATTTCAATACTCATGTTACACAACGTCATGCGCGCTTCCATCGAAAGCGCCTCTATGCCTTCGCCACAAAATTCAGCCACATAACCCGTACCACCAGCAGTGCCTAGTTTACCTATAACCGCCATAATTAAATCTTTAGCAGTTACTGTTGGGCGTAACACACCGTTAATTTGAATTTTTAACGACTTAGCCTTTTTTTGCTGTAGCGTTTGCGTAGCTAATACGTGCTCAACTTCTGAGGTTCCAATACCATGGGCAAGCGCTCCAAACGCGCCGTGGGTTGAGGTATGACTATCGCCGCATACTATGGTGGTGCCTGGCAAAGTGATCCCTTGCTCTGGGCCAATCACATGTACTATACCTTGATTTACTGAATTTAGGTCGTACAGCAAAATACCAAATTCTTTACAGTTTGCATCCAGTGCCATTAGTTGATTTTTAGAGACTTCGCTGGCTGCATCTAATGAACGGCTTTTAGTTGAAACATTATGATCCATGGTCGCAATGGTTTTTTCTGGACAGCGCACTTTACGATTTTTTTCACGTAAACCTGCAAATGCTTGTGGCGACGTCACTTCGTGTACTAAATGACGGTCAATATAAAGTAAATCGGTTTGCTCGTTGATGCTGGCAACCGTGTGTGCTTGCCAAATTTTATTGTATAAAGTTTGAGCCACTTGCTAACTCCCTGATCTGATTGAGCCACAGCCTAACGGTGCTGTGGCTTTAATAGTTAAATGCGTGAAACAATAGCCGCTGCAACATCGGTGGTGGTGTAGCCGCCCTGCGGATAAATATCAGGCGTCCCCACACCCGCTTCAACCGCCTCTGCAACTGCTTTTTCAATGGTGCGAGCCGCTTCATCTTGTCCTAATGAATAACGTAACATTAATGCGGCACTTAAAATTTGTGCAATAGGGTTAGCGACCCCTTTTCCGGCGATATCGGGCGCTGAGCCACCCGCGGGTTCATACAAGCCAAAGCCTGATTGATTTAAGCTAGCCGAAGGTAATAGCCCCATTGAGCCGGTGATCATCGCGCATTCGTCCGATAAAATGTCGCCAAATAAGTTATCGCACAGTAATACATCAAACTGGCTAGGCTGTTTAACTAGCTGCATCGCTGCATTATCTACATAAATATAATCTAAGCTCACCTCAGGAAACTCTTTACTCACTTCAGTGACTACTTCACGCCAAAGTACACTTGATGCTAAAACATTGGCTTTATCAACCGAGGTTACATGATTGCTGCGCAATTTAGCGGCCTCAAAAGCAAAACGTGCAATACGCTCAATTTCTTTACGCGAGTATGTTTGGGTGTCAAATGCCGCTTCTTCAGCACCTTCGCCACTGCGACCTTTTTCACCAAAATAAATACCGCCAGTTAGCTCACGCACACACAAAATATCAAAGCCTTTTTCGCTAATATCAGCACGAAGTGGTGATGCAGCGCTTAATGCGGGTAACAATTGAGCTGGGCGTAAGTTACAAAACAAACCAAAGTGCTTTCGTAGTGGTAACAATGACGCGCGCTCTGGTTGATCATTTGGTGGTAAATGCTCCCACTTAGGGCCACCCACGGAGCCAAATAAAATAGCATCGGCGTTTTCACAGGCTTTTAAAGTTGTATCAGGAAGTGCTTTGCCAAATTCATCAATCGCTGCGCCGCCAATCGCGTGGTGCTCACGGTTCAGAGTAAAACCAAATTTATCACTGACAGCGTCAAGTACTTGCTCTGCAGCTGCCATAACTTCTGGGCCAATACCGTCGCCTGCTAATACGGCAACGCTGTAATGTGTTTTACTCATCCTGCTTTCCTTTGTTGTTTTAAATCAGACACTTTTTGTGCTCGATAAATTAAGTTATAAACCCGAACCATAGCCCGTACTGAGGCTTCGACCACATCGGCCGCAATACCAGCACCGTGATAGGGACGACCATCATATTTAGCAATAATATTCACTTGCCCTAATGAGCTGGCGCCTTGGCCGGTGGCCTCTAAATTGTATTCAATCATTTCAACACTCATACCTGTTAAGCGCTCAATAGCAGCAAACGAAGCTTCAACTGGACCATTACCTGTTGCGGCTTCTTGTTTTGCTTCGCCATCAATCAGCAAGCCTATGGTTGAGCTGGCCACCGATTGTGAATTAGACGCAGAGTTAACAAACTCTAACTGGTACTTTTCGTCTTTGTCGTTAATTTGATTAAAGTAAATCATGGCCTCTAGGTCGTAGTCGTATACTGTGCCTTTTTGGTCAGCCAGCGCAACGAAACTTTGGTATAAGCTATCCATGTCGTAATCTGATTTTTGATAGCCTAATTCTTCTAAGCGGTGTTCTATAACATGACGACCTGAACGTGAGGTCATATTTAATTGGTTACTTGGTACGCCAACACTTTCTGGTGACATAATTTCATACGTGTTTTGCGCTTTTAATACACCGTCTTGATGAATACCTGAGCTGTGAGCAAACGCATTTTCGCCAACAATCGCTTTATTTGGCTGTACCGGCATATTACAAATTTTGGCTACCTGGCGAGAGGCGCGATAAATTTCTTCGCTTTTTATGTCGGTATATACGTTTAAGTGGTCTTTACGCATTTTCATGATCATTGCCACTTCTTCAAGTGAACAGTTCCCCGCACGCTCACCTATACCATTAATGGTGCATTCAATTTGGCGTGCACCGGCTTGCACTGCGGCCACGGAGTTGGCAACGGCTAAACCTAAATCGTTGTGGCAATGCACACTTAAACGCGCTTTATCTATATTTGGCACGTTATTCATTAAATGACGGATCATTGCTGCGTATTCATCTGGCGTTACAAAACCGACTGTATCTGGCAAATTAATTGTTGATGCACCGGCGTTAATTGCTTGCTCAACAATTTTGCATAAATCCCAATGCGGTGTACGCCCAGCATCTTCACACGAAAACTCAACATCATCGGTATAGTTACGCGCTAATTTAATAGATTTAACAGCCATTGCAGTGGCATCATCAAGGCTCATACGCAACTTGTGTTCAAGATGAAGCGGGCTGGTGGCAATAAAAGTATGAATACGGCTTTGCTGTGCAGCGCGCAGCGCATCGCCACAGGCCTCGATATCTTTGGCAACCGAGCGAGCTAAGCCACAAATAATAGGGCCTTTCACCTCGGTGGCAATACGTTGCACTGAGCGAAAGTCAGCTGGGCTCGACACCGGAAACCCCACTTCCATTACATCCACATTTAAGCGGCTAATGGTATGCGCCAGTTGAACTTTATCGTCTTCTGTTAGGCTTGCTTTTAGTGCCTGCTCACCATCACGTAAGGTGGTATCAAAAATCCATACTTTATCTTGCTGTTGCATAACTGCCCCTCAATTCCTGTATTACCCAAATTTCGATTTATCCCTGCAGCGAGATAAAAAAAACCCCGCGGTTGCGGGGTTTTTAATGTTTAGCTCAATGCAAACACACTAATCCCCGCTCACTTGCCACAGCAGTAAGAGGTTTAGGTTTAGTGTAATTAAGCGAATAGTTTGCATCTGTTTTCTTGTGTGTGTGTCCAATGAGGCTTATTTTTATCATTGCAACGCAGTTGGCGCAAGCATAAAAATACCAAACAAATAATTAAAGGGGACTTTCTGGGGATTTAAAATTCAAACAAAATTGGATAGAAGAATAAAATATCCAACTTAAACCTAGAGCAGGTTTAAATTAATAAGCGCTGTAAAATACAGCGCTTATTTTAACTTTTTTAATATTTATTCTTTATTTTCAGCACGTACGTAATTTGACGCGCCGCGCGTAATATAACGTAACTGCCATATAACTCGCTCAATCAGTTCATCGCGTTGCTGACCTTCAATATCGAGCGCTTCAGCGCCTGCATTAAATACCAAAGTAACCATGGCTTCTGCCTGAATATACGCATGAATAGCATCGCAGGGGGTTTCACTTTCTAAATAATGTGCGAGTTCTAAAATAAAGTGTTTCACTTCACGTGCCACTGCTGCTCTAAATGCTTTTGAGGTACCTGAGCGTTCACGCAGCAAAAGTCTAAACTGATTGCTTGAGTTATCAATAAACTCCATAAAAGTAACCACAGAGGTGTTGATGACACTGCCACCACTGGCTATTCGTCTGCGTGCTTGGCGCATCAGCTGGCGCAGGGTTAAACCCGCTTCATCAACCATGGTTAAGCCCAACTCGTTCATATCTTTAAAGTGACGATAAAAAGAGGTAGGCGCAATACCAGCTTCGCGTGCTACTTCACGCAAGCTTAAATTAGAAAAGCTATGATCAGCACTAAGTTGATTAAATGCAGCTTCAATTAATGCTTGTCGTGTTTTTTGTTTCTGTTGTGCTCTAACACCCGACATCAACAGCTCCCTGAGTGAATTTGTAATAAATTTTTAATTAAAAAAATAGCTAATAGTACAGTCTAATACTTGACGGCAGCAGATTGAAATATTATTTTAGCGTACAGTTGTACGCTGAGAAATGAGAAACATGAAAAAACCACCGATTATATGGACCAACGTCCTTTTCTTTAGCCTGACGTTTTTGGCTGCTATTACACTTGTACCTTGGTATGGGTTTAACTATGGCTTTACAGGCACGCAGTGGGTTGCTTTTGTAGCTTGCATGTTTTTTGCGGGATTATCGATCACCGCGGGCTACCATCGTTTATGGGCGCACAAAACTTACAACGCTCACCCTGTGGTTGAATTTATTTTTGCCCTTGGTGGTGCCTTTGCGCTACAAAACAGTGCATTGCATTGGAGTAGCGATCATCGAATTCACCATGGTCAAGTTGATGACCCAGTTAAAGACCCTTATGCCGCCACAAATGGCTTTTGGTATAGCCACATTGGTTGGATGCTACGTGACTACCAAGGCGACAGCTACGATGATTACAGCAACTGTCGTGATTTACAGCGAAATAAAATTGTTATGTGGCAGCACAAGCATTACTTAAAATTGGTAATTGCCATGAATGTTGGTTTACCGCTAGTACTCGGCTTAATGCTTGGTGATGTATGGGGCATGTTACTGTTAGCAGGCTTATTGCGTTTAGTGCTAAGTCAGCACTTTACCTTTTTTATTAACTCAGTAGCACACATTTGGGGTTCACGCCCTTACACTGAAAAAAACACCGCGAGAGACAATGGCTTTTTAGCACTATTTACCTACGGTGAGGGTTATCATAACTTCCATCATATTTTTGCTAGCGATTACCGCAATGGCATTAAATGGTTTCATTACGACCCAACAAAATGGATGATCCGCTCACTCGCAGCCATTGGTTTAGCAAGTAAATTAAAGCGTACACCGGTTGAGCGCATTGAAAAAGCTAAAGCAGAAACCTTAATGAGCAAAACACAAGGTCGCCTTGCAAAATTGCCTTTAGCGCAAGATAAGCTTACATTATTACAACAAGAGTACGATTTGTTGCTTAAAAAGCTGCAAAATTATTGCTCATTACAAAAACAAGTGTTGGAAGCTAAAAAAAATAATATGGCAAAGCAGTGTGAAAAGTCGGCATTAATGGCACAATATCACGAGCTTGAAGCCGCCTGGGAAACACAAAAACAGGCATGGCTAGCACTTAATGCGAGGTTATTAAAAGCCTCTTTTAGTTAAAATAGGAGTGGCTGTGGCCAAACAACCAGAAAAGAAAAAAGTACCCGTGAGCTACCAATATGATGCAATCATTATTGGCACGGGTCCTGGCGGTGAAGGGACCGCTATGAACCTCTCTAAAAGTAACAAAAAAGTAGCGGTTATTGAACGCCAAACTGCTGTTGGTGGTGGTTGTGTTCACTGGGGAACCATTCCTTCAAAGGCACTTCGCCATTCGGTTAGTCGCTATATCGAATACAAAGCAAACCCTTTGTTTAACGTAGGTGAGCGCCCAGTAAGACTTACTTTTCCAGATATTTTACGCCATGCCAGCTCGGTAATTTCAAAGCAATCAAACTTACGCAGCAGCTTTTACGATCGTAACCGCATTCATATGTTTCAAGGCGATGCTAGCTTTGTTGATAAGCACACTATTGAAATTAGACGTAATGACGGTTCAACTGAACGCCTAACTGCACAAACTATTGTTATTGCTACCGGCTCACGCCCTTATCGCCCACCAGGTGTTGATTTCACCCATTCGCGTATTTATGAAAGTGACACAATTTTAGGCCTTGAACACGATCCTCATCGCGTACTTATATACGGCGCGGGTGTAATTGGCTGTGAATACGCATCTATCTTTAAAGGGCTAGGTGCAAAGGTTGATTTAGTAAATACTCGCGATCGCCTACTTGCGTTTATGGATGCTGAAATATCTGATGCACTTAGCTATCACTTTTGGAATAGTGGCATTGTTATTCGCCATAACGAAGAATTTGATCGCATTGAAACCCGCGATGACTGTGTTGTTATGCATTTAAAATCAGGTAAACGTGTAAAGGCTGACTGTATTTTATTTGCCAATGGCCGTACTGGTAATACCGATACACTGAATTTAGAAGCGATTGGCTTAAAAGCAGATAGCCGCGGACAAGTAAAAGTAAACGAAACCTACCAAACAGAAATAGACAATGTATACGCAGTAGGCGATGTTATTGGCTACCCAAGCCTTGCTAGTGCTGCATTTGACCAAGGTCGAATTGCCGCAGATGCCATTGCTTCTGGTAACTGCGATGAAAAGCTGATTATTGATATTCCAGCCGGTATTTATACTATTCCTGAAATGAGTTCTGTTGGTAAAACAGAGCAGCAATTAACTGCCGCAAAAGTACCGTATGAAGTGGGGCGTGCGCAATTTAAACACTTAGCCCGTGCGCAAATTGCAGGTACCGATGTGGGTAGTTTAAAAATATTGTTCCATACAGAAACCAAAGAAGTACTTGGCGTGCATTGCTTTGGTGAGCGTGCTTCTGAGATTGTTCACATTGGCCAAGCTATAATGGAACAAAAAAATGGTGGCAATACCATCGACTACTTTGTAAATACTACGTTTAACTACCCAACAATGGCAGAAGCTTATCGAGTTGCGGCATTAAATGGCTTAAACCGCTTGTTTAAGTAAAAACTTAAGTAAAACAGTTTGCACAAAAAAGCCCGCTAATTAGCGGGCTTTTTATTGTGAGTTCATAACTTACTTATGATATTGCGCACTTAGCTCATGCACAGCGTTAATAAATACACCCGCATTTTCTGGATCAACATCAGGTGTAATACCATGACCTAAGTTAAATACATGACCATTGCCAGTGCCAAAGTCTTCTAAAATAGTGCCGACTTCTTGGCGAATACGATCTGGCGTGCCGTGAAGCATTGAAGGATCCATATTGCCTTGTAGTGCCACTTTATCGCCAACACGACGTTTGGCATCACCAATATTAATAGTCCAATCTAGGCCTACTGCATCACAACCAGTTGCTGCAATTGCCTCAATCCATTGGCCACCATTTTTAGTGAATAAAGTAACGGGTACTTTACGGCCATCATTTTCGCGAATTAAACCATCAACGATTTTATGCATATACTGCAGTGAAAACTCATTGTAGTCACGCGGGCTCAATACACCGCCCCACGAATCAAATATCATCAGCGATTGTGCACCCGCTTTAACTTGCGCGTTTAAGTAATCAATCACTGAATCAGCTAGCTTATCAAGCAATAAATGCAGTGTTTGTGGCTCAGCAAATGCCATTTTTTTGATTTTACCAAAAACCTTACTGCTTCCGCCTTCAACCATATAAGTTGCAAGTGTCCAAGGTGAACCCGAGAAACCAATTAATGGCACTTCACCTTTAAGCTCACGACGAATAGTGCTTACAGCATTCATTACGTAGCCAAGCTCATCGGTAGGATCGAGTTTTGGAATTTTTTTAACATCGGCTAATGATGAAATTGGGCGTTCAAACTTAGGGCCTTCACCTGTTTCAAAGTACAAACCTAATCCCATTGCATCGGGAATAGTTAAAATATCACTAAATAAAATAGCGGCATCTAACGGGTAACGGCGCAGAGGTTGTAAAGTTACTTCACAGGCTAACTCAGCATTTCTACACAGGCTCATAAAATCGCCCGCTTGTGCACGTGTAGCACGGTATTCAGGTAAATAACGTCCAGCTTGACGCATCATCCATACTGGCGTGACATCAACAGGTTGCTTGGCAAGGGCACGTAAATAACGGTCGTTTTTTAATTCGCTCATAGCGTATAGAGTCCTAGGGCTTTTAGAAATTGTGCAAGATTGTACCACCATATTTGCGCCCCCTCTATCGCTAAGCGATTAAATCGCCTTAGAGTAGCGCTAGATCAAGTAATTTTTAGTTTTCATTTCGTTTTGTATATAAAACAACCTAACAAACGTTAACAATAAAAACTTTTCATTAAACTATTTGCAACATTTAAAAAAGCTTGGTATTGTTACTCCCGCGTTAACAAAACAATAACAAAAATCGTTAATACAAAAATAATAAAAATCTCTAATAAAAATAAGAATGCTTGTTTAAACAAGTCTAATAAAGAAATTAAACCACCGTAACAGGTGGTTTTTTCTTGCCTGAAATAAATTACTTACAACTTATACCTTAAACAAAACCCTCTGTGGTACTACATCTATTTTACTTGTTGATATACACGCCAATTAAATATATCTTGGATGATAGAAACTTTATTACCAATTAAAAATCCAACCCAGCTTAGGAGAAGAATTATGCTGAAGCGTGTAGAAAAAGCTCAACAAAAGTGGGGGGGTAGCCATACGGTCATCGACAATTGGTTAAACGAACGCCAAGAGCTGATTGTACTTTATTGTAAAATTGCAGGCTTTTCACCTTACGAGAAAAAAGATCAATCTTTGCCTGAACCATCACAAATTCAAGCATTTTGCCAAATCTTAATGGATTACCTATCGGCCGGCCACTTTGAAGTGTACGACGATATTGCTAAAGCTTGCGAAAAGAAAGGCTTAGAAAGCCAACAACTGGCAAATACTATATACCCACGTATTTCAGATACCACTGACATTGCTCTAGATTTCAATGACAAATACGCTGAAGTAGACGCAGAAGATTTGTTAGTAGGATTTGATAATGACCTATCGGTTATTGGTGAAGCACTCGAAGCGCGCTTTGCACTTGAAGATGAGTTAATTGATAACTTATATTCTAACCACACTGACTAATTAATTATTCAGTGCAATAAAAAAGGGACCTAAGGTCCCTTTTTTGTTTTATATAAATACTTATTCTGCAGCGGCAGCTTCTGCATCATTTTGAATTTCTAATAATTCAACTTCAAAAATAAGTGTTGAATTAGCAGGAATTTTACCTAAATCACGATCACCGTAAGCAAGATCTGAAGGAATGGTAAATTTGTACTTAGAACCAACAGTCATAAGTTGTAAACCTTCAGTCCAACCAGGAATAACACGGTTTAGTGGGAAAGTTGTTGGCTCGTTGCGTGAGTAAGAGCTATCAAATTCAGTACCGTCTAAAAGAGTACCTTTATAATGCACTTTAACTACGTCAGTCGCTACTGGCTTAGCGCCTTCGCCTTCGCTCATTACTTCGTACTGTAAACCAGACTCAGTAACCATTACGCCTTCTTTTTTAGCATTCTCAGTTAGGTATTTTTCACCCTCAACTTTGCTTTTTTCAGACTCTACTTTTGCTTTTTCTTCTTGTTTAGTACGCACTGACTCATCTAATGCTGTTAATACTTCACGAATTTTCTCTTCGTCAATTTTAGCATTACCAGCAAGTGCATCTTCAAATCCACGCATTAATAATGCTTGATCTAATTCGATACCAATCTCTTTTTTATCTGCTAGGTCTTTATTTAAAAAGTTACCTACAGATGCACCAATACCGTATGCTTGTTGTTGCGCTACAGTATCTAGCTTAACGTCTGCTTGCTCTTTTTTTGCTTCTTGATTACAAGCTGTAAGCGCTAAAACTGACGCTGCAATCAATGACAATTTAATCGTCTTTCTCATTTTAAATCTCCGACACACTTTGCAGTTGTCATTTATTGTAATATTACTAGTTAAAGATTAACGGCCTACATGGTAGGCTGCTTGTTTAATAGCTAAACTAAAAACATATCCAGTGATTAGACAAACAACCTAGGCGTTTTTCGCAACCTAGTCTAACCTCTCAGTCACGAAGAGTTAAGAGGAAATACCTGTAATATGTCGTTATTTCGTACTTTTTTAGTTGCTACCTGCTGTTTATTAACAATTGCATGTAGTGATGAAAAACAAAAAGCAGTGGCTAGTTTTGAGCACACAGCACAAGGTGCTTTCTCATCCGCACTATCGCATGATGGTCAATACAGCTTAGTGTCTTCTATCAATCATGGGGTCGCCCTTTGGGATAATCAACAGCAAGCGCTTAAATACCAATGGTTTCAACAACAGGCTGAAGATAGCTTAGTTTATGCCGTAGCCATTGCTTTTGATAATAGCGTGGCTGTTACCGCCGAAAAAACCACCTTTGCCGTTTGGGATATAGCCTCAGGCAAAAATAAAGGCTTTTACAAAATACAAAAAGCCAGCATCCGCGATATTGCCATTAGTAACCAAGGCAACAGTGTTATTTACGGGCGCAGCGATGGCGTTGTGGTATTTATAAACCTTAACACTGGCAGACGCATTGAATTTTTAGGCCACCAAGATAAAGTAAACACCGTAGACCTATCACCTAATGGGCGCTATGCATTGAGCGGCTCAAACGATTATGTGGCCTACTTATGGGATACCCAAAGTGGACAAGTTATCCATCGCTTTAATCACCCAACCCGAGTAACCCAAGTCGCTTTAGATCCTCAAGGACGTTATGCTTTTACCGCCGACAGTATGGCACAAGCAAATGTATGGAAGCTGACTACAGGTGACCTTGTTAGTAAACTAAAGTATATTGCGCGTCAGAAAATTTTTACTGCGGTGCGCTTTAACGACCAAGGCACTTTATTAGCAACCGGTTCACCCAACAAACGAGTGGATTTATGGCAGCTAAACAGTGGTGAAAAAATTCAAACATGGCAAGTGACCCCAAGAGAAGGCAGTAAGCCAAAATCGGCAGTGGTACTTGATGTGACATTTACAGATAACGGTAAATCATTGTTAACTGAAAGCTCAAGCGGAATCGCTGAGCGCTTTATTATACGAGAACCAAATGAACACAATTGAACATCGGTTAATGGAGCTTGAGGCTAAAGTGGCTTTTCAAGACGAAACGATTGAAATTTTAAATGATGAAATAAAAGTTCACCAGCAACAGATGGCAAAAATAAAGCGCCAAACCGAGTTGCTGGCTGAAAAACTTAAAGAGTCGCAGTCATCACAGCCTATGATGTCGAATATGCCAGAGCCACCGCCGCCGCATTATTAAGCAGCACTAACAAGGCACTAGTCGCCTGGATTAAACACGCCAATGATCTGTTCAAATTGGCGTGTTGATGCCTGTACTGCTTGCTCTGGTTGAGCCATTTTATGACCACATTGCATACATTCAACTTTTTCTACGTCGTGCTCTTTGTAAAGCATTAACATATCCATAGTTTTACACTCAGGACACGTTGCTCCAGCAATAAATCGTTTTTTATGTTTCACTTCGCTTTTCCTACCATTTTGACTGACGTTATTTTATCGCAATATTTGCCTACTTGATACGATTGATATGGCTAATAAGATCCGTGTTATAATGGCGGCAATTCAATCAAGGCACAGTAAAGTAACGTATTTATGATCCAAATCTCAGAAATAGAACTGCTTCGCGGTGGCAAAGCTTTATTAAAAAATGCATCGGCTACATTATTTCCAGAGCACAAAGTAGGCCTTGTTGGTGCCAATGGCTGTGGTAAGTCAACGCTATTTAGTTTATTAAAATCTGAGCTTTCGTTAGATGGCGGTAATTGCAGTATTCCTAAAGATTGGTCACTTGCCTCAGTAAAGCAAGAAACCCCCGCCCTTGAAATAAGCGCCATAGATTACGTACTGCAAGGCCACCCTGAATACTACGCACTAAGAATTGCGTTGCGTGAAGCCGAGCAAAATCACGATGGCGACACTCAAGCTAAAGTGCATATTCAGCTTGAAAACATTAAAGGCTATAGCATAGAAGCCAAGGCAGGTGAGCTGTTACATGGTTTAGGCTTTGCTAATAATCAAATAGAAAACCCGGTAAGTGCATTTTCGGGTGGTTGGCGCATGCGCTTAAACTTAGCCCAAGCGCTTATTCGCGATGCCGACTTACTGTTACTGGATGAGCCAACAAACCACCTTGATTTAGATGCCGTGTATTGGCTCGAGCGTTTTTTACGTGCCTACACCGGCACGCTAGTACTTATTTCTCATGACCGTGAGTTTTTAGACGCTGTGGTCGATCAAATTTGGCATATAGATAAACAACTTATTAATGTGTACAAAGGTAACTACTCGCAGTTTGAACGCCAAAAAGCTGAGCGCCTATTGCAGCAGCAAGCCATGTTTGAAAAACAACAAGAACAAATAGCGCATCTTGAGCAGTTCATTACCCGCTTTAAAGCCAAAGCCAGTAAAGCCAAACAGGCACAAAGCCGTGTTAAAGCGCTAGAGCGCATGGAAAAACTTGCCCCAGCACATGCTGACTCGCCATTTGATTTTGAATTTGCTGAGCCAACCGCCCTGCCCAATCCGCTAATGACACTCGACAAAGCCAAAGCCGGTTATGGCGATGTCACCATTTTAAACAGTATTAAGCTGAACTTAGTACCAGGCAGCCGTATTGCACTACTGGGTAGAAATGGCGCAGGTAAATCAACACTGATTAAGTTACTGTCAGGTGACTTACAGCCTCAAGCAGGTGAAGTGTTTCAGCATCAAGGCTTAAACATTGGCTACTTTGCGCAGCATCAACTGGAGTCTCTAGATTTAAAAGCCAGTGCCGTCACTCACCTGCAACGCTTAAACCCTAAAGCCAGCGAACAATCATTGCGTGACTTTTTAGGCGGTTTTGCCTTTGTAGGCGATAAAGCACTCGACCCTGTAGCTCCCTTTTCTGGCGGTGAAAAAGCTCGTTTAGTACTGGCTATGTTGGTTTATCAAAAACCAAATTTACTACTACTCGATGAGCCAACCAACCACCTTGATTTAGAAATGCGCCACGCTTTAGTTATGGCATTACAAGGCTTTGAAGGCGCTATGGTCACGGTATCGCATGACCGTCATATGCTTAAAAATACCGCCGATGAATTTTATTTAGTTGATAATGGCGAGGTCACCCAATTTGGCTACGACCTAGATGCATATTATCAGTGGCTGCTTAATGCTAATAAAGAAGCCGCTAAAAACGACACCGACGAAGAGCCAAAAGCCCATTCACAAGTTAACCGTAAAGAGCAAAAGCGCTTAGAGGCAGAGTTTAGAAAAGCGATTCAGCCGCTGAAAAAGCAAATTGAAAAACTTGAAAAGCAATTAGATAAATTTGCTGCAGAACTAGCTGACGTTGAAGAGGCGCTAGGCGATAACACTCTCTATAACGACGAAAATAAAGGCAAGCTTAAAGAGTTAATTACTAAACAAGCCACACTTACGCCTAAGCTTAACGATGTTGAAGAAGAGCTACTTATGGCCCTTGAAGAAATGGAACAAAAAGAGCAGGCATTCGCCGATGAACTTGCTTAAAAGCAACGATTTTTGGCAGTTTGCATGTAACCTTTATAGCAAAGGTGACATGCAAACGCGCCTGTTGGATTATCAAAACCAGCTAGGTAAAAACGTCAACCTATGCTTGTTGCTGTATTACTTAGATTCTCTCAATCTAGCTATTAACCAAACACAGCTAAACAAGCTTGAACAATCAATTAGTGAGTTTGATAAGCTGGCATTGAAGCCTCTACGAGCCACACGTGCCTACTTAAAAGCCAATCAAGCCGAGATTACAGATTACGCCGCAATTCGAAAAGCACTTCTCGGTGCCGAGCTAAAATTAGAGAAGCAGCAACAAATAATATTGATTGATGAAGTTAATAGTATGAATTTAACACCTTGTGCAACGCCCAATAACAGCGATAAATATTTGTCATAATTTTTCACTATTAATTTCATCAGATCATAAAGCCATTTATATTATGAATATTAGCTCTTATATACATGGTTACTTTGGTTTACTTTTATACACCAAGCTATATATCTTTAGTTTTGTATTGAAATACCTCTTCTAAAGGTAAGTTAAAAACTAAAGAAATTTTAAAAGCCACCTCTAAAGTGGGTGAATATTTATTTGCCTCAATTGCCATTACCGTTTGCCGCGTTACGCCAATAGCATCTGCTAACTGCTTTTGCGTCATTTCATCGCGTAAAAAGCGTAATGTTCGAATAGAGTTAGTTATTGCATACTCACTCATAGATATTACCCGTTCTGCCTTTATAAAGCTGCGCTATGTAATTGACTATTTCGGCAACCAAAAAAGCGCCTACCATGATATGCATTGGTAAATATGGAATATTATATTCGATAGCTGGGCCCCAGTTATTAGCTTCAATTTGATATTGAAAAATAGCAACACAAATTCCCGCCTGTAAGATTATGGCCTTGTATTTATAACCCACTAAATTTATTTGCTTTTCTCTCACATCAGGTGGCTGATTTAATTCATTATCACTGATAAATGTAAGTAATAAATAGCTCAATACTATAAGTATCACAGAATAAATTAACACCTGTAGCAATAAGCCAGATAACCAAGAAACAGAACTAAGCTGCTGCGTACTCGCATTCATTAGGCTGTTTACATAAAAGTAAGATATGTACACGCTTACTAGTAAATCGATACTCAGCGTCAGTTCTCTAAAACTTATGCTTTGTAAAAGTTCTTTAAAGTGCTCTGAACGAGTCATATAAAGCTAACTCCAAGTAAAATATTTTTGACTTTTAAACTATAAGTTCACTTTTTAGCCATGTCAAATATATTTAACATAAGGTTTGTTTTATTTAACCTAAAACAAAGCAACGGTTATTCAAAGCTGAACTTTGCTGACCATCTTTATTATAAAAGTGATTAAAAAATCGCAGATAATTTACTAAAAAGTGCAAAATCGACTTAACTTTATTGATCAAAATCAACATCTGCATTGCCCATTTTATAATCTGTAAAATAGCTTGATCTGGATCATATCAAGTACCACTGAGCCAGCCTATGATTACCCCATAGACATCAGGAGGCAATTATGGACGTATTCTTTAGAGATTTTTTTAGCGACCCAGTACTATTTTTATCATTTGGATTTTTAGGCGTCGTTATTAGTTTATGCCTCTTCTTTGTGTATTTTTTCATGAAAAAAGTACACGATGCAGATATTAAAGAACAGCATTAAGCACGACGCACAAAGCGCCTTATTAGTTTACTGATTAGGCGCTTTTTATTTTTAAATATAAAAAATTTGCTACACTAGCGCTTCGTTAATTGCAAAGTGCGTAGTACAGACATGATCCCTAAGTTCAAACCCGCATGGTGGATGACCAACCGACACGTTCAAACCATAATACCGCGTTTTTTCCGCCCTTTTCATCATACTCGCTACGAACTTGCGCAACTTGATACGCCCGACGGTGATTTTATTGAGCTTGCTTGGTCACTCCCGCATAACGAAAAAGCACCACTCGCAGTGGTACTTCATGGACTTGAAGGCAATATCAACAGTTTTTATGCCAAAGGCATGATGAAGGCATTAAAAAAGCAAGGCTTTGCTGTCGTATTGATGCACTTTAGAAACTGCTCAACCGAAGTAAACCGCTTACCAAGAGCCTACCATAGTGGCGACACCGCCGATTTAGCTTTTTTTATAAATCATTTAAAACAACAGTTTCCAAATCGCCCTATTGTAGCGGTGGGTTTTTCATTGGGTGGTAATGTACTGGCTAAGTATTTAGGCGAAGAAAACATTCATAGCCCGCTTAACGCAGCTGCCGTGATATCTGCGCCCTATGATTTATCATCATCTAGTGATGTTATTCGTAAAAGCTTAGGTAAAATTTATCAAAAATATTTGCTCGATCGAATGAAAAAGTCGATGCAACGTAAATTACCGCAAATTAAACAGCAGATACCGATCACCACTGATCAATTAATGGAAATTGACGATTTATTAGAGTTCGATAACCAGCTTACAGCACCGTTGCATGGCTTTGAGAATGCACACGATTACTACAAAAAAGCCAGTGCGATGCCATATTTAAAAGATATTGCGACACCTACACTAATTATTCATTCCAAAGACGACCCTATGCTGTCGATTAAAGCGGTTCCAAGTAGTCAGGATGTAAGTGAGCATGTTACGCTGCGTATATCTGAAAAAGGCGGCCACGTTGGCTTTATTAGCGGTAACAATCCACTTAAGCCCGTGTATTGGTTAGAGCAAGTAGTGCCTGACTATTTTAAGCAATGTGTATTTAATAACACCGATAAAGAGTGACTATGATTATTCCTTTTGAACAACTTGATAAAGACACACTGTACAACCTAATTGAAAGCTATGTACTGCGTGAAGGCACAGATTATGGCGAACAAGAATTCAGTATTGAAAGTAAAGTGGCGCAAGTGAATCAGCAATTAAAAAGCGGCGAAGCTATGGTGTTTTTCTCTGAACTGCACGAATCGGTCACCATAATCTCTAAAAGTGAATTCAAAGCACTGCAAAGTGAAGCGCAATTCGACGAGTAAACTTGTCAGACACGGCGTAAAAATAGACAATGGTTTTTTTAACTCAAAGAGCCATTATAAATGATAAAACTAAGCTCACTAGTTGCTGCAATGTCGATTGCATTAACCGGCGCAGTCAGCGCTGAAATAACCCCTTCAGATAAAGCAATTAAGCTTGCTCACGATACCATTTTAATCGACACTCACATTGATGTACCTTACCGCATTCATGATAAATGGGCGGATGTAACTAAAGCCACTGAGGGCGGCGATTTTGACTACCCTCGTGCAGTAAAAGGCGGTTTAAACGCGCCATTTATGTCGATTTATATTCCTGCTCATTTAGAGTTTGAAGGCAAAGGAAAAAGCTTTCAATTAGCGAATCAATTGATTGATGGTATGGAAGCGATTGCGTTTCGTGCTCCAGATAAGTTTGCCATTGCCAGCTCAACAAGCGATATAGAAGCACAATTTGCGCAAGGTAAAATGTCGATTGCCATGGGTATGGAAAACGGATCGCCTATCGAGGGCGAAATGAAAAACCTACAACACTTTTTTGATCGTGGCGTGCGTTATATCACCCTAGCTCACTCGCAAAGCAATCATATTTCTGACTCATCATACGATATTCGTCGCAAGTGGAAAGGCTTAAGCCCATTCGGTAAAGAGCTAGTAAAAGAGATGAATAACATCGGCATGCTGATTGATGTATCGCATATTTCGGACGATGCATTTTATCAAGTAATGGAATTGTCTAACACACCCGTTATTGCGTCACACTCTTCACTACGTAAATACACGCCGGGTTTTGAGCGTAATATGAATGACGACATGCTGTTAGCCCTTAAAAAGAACGGTGGTGTGATTCAAATTAACTTTGGTTCAAGTTTTGTTACTTCAAAAGCCGGAAGTTGGTACGATCAATTCAAAAGTAAAAAACAAACAATTACTGAAGAAGGCAAAAAAGTAGCTAAAGATTTTGATGCGATGTACCGCGCTAAAAATCCATTTCCATTTGCTAGCCTTGAGCAAGTTCTTGATCATATTGATCACGTTGTGAAGCTAATTGGTATCGATCATGTTGGTATTGGCTCTGATTATGACGGTGTAGGTGACTCACTGCCTATCGGCTTAAAGGATGTATCTAGCTACCCTAACCTAGTTCAAGGTTTGATGGACAGAGGTTACAGTGATACCGATATTAAAAAGATTTTAAGCGGCAATACACTAAGAGTGTGGAAGCAAGCTGAGCAATACGCAAAATCGCATTAAGCTTTACGCGCTAGGCTTAGGTCTAGCGCTTATAGCCAATTTAAACACCGTATTTCACCACTCACGCCCCGCCTTCTTAATTAACTTGTATATTTCATCCTCATTTACCACATTTTTTAACAGACTTATATTTCGAAAACAGATAAATTACCCATTTTAGAGGCAGATTATTTTATGACTATAAACAAAGGAACTATTGCGATTACTATAGCAACACTTGCCTTGGTAATTTCATGCTACGGAACATTTTTTAAAGATCAGCCCAGTTCGCTTAATAAGCCCAAGCAGCAACAGCTAAGTCCCACAGTTTCTATTAGTACACATGCAGAATATCAGCAATTAAATGAAGCCTTAATTGACGAACTAAGCAAGAAAGTAAGTTCGCTACAACGCAAAGTAGCAAACTTAACACTGCACGCTAATGGCTCTTATCAAGAACAAGATACCGACGAATTTAAGGAACTTGTTCTTGACGTACTAGAGGAAAAACAGCAGCAAGAAGATGAAAAACGACGTGAACAAAATCCTCTTTATAGCTTTTATGCAGACTTACCAGAAGACTATGATTTAAGGATCAAATCAGAACCTGATTATGCAAAACAAATAAACTCTCAATTAAGAGAGCAAACCTTAGATCCAAGCATCTCTGATTTAAATAGGTTAGCTGCACTTAGCCAACTGCAAATGAATATGTATATTCTAAATAAATCTACTATGCCTGAGTATGACTATGAAGTAGTAGGTAACATTTTAAATTTAGCGAACAACAGTAGTGATGAAAAATTTAAAATTCAAGCTATTGAGTTATCAACTCAAACACCGGTACTTGATTACCGCCTTGCAGAGCAATTTACAAACTTGTTAGAGCAAGACTCGAATGATTATATCCGTCGCTTAGCTGCACAAGGGTTGATGGCGCAATACTACCAAGCTCAAAATAAACAAGATGGTTATACGAAGCAAATGGCGCAGCATCTACTATCAGTTTATAACAACAGCTCTGGCAATGCAGTCAGGGCAACGCTTGACGAAATGATGGGTAACCAAGATATGCTTGATGAATTACGTAAGAATGCTGGTTACTAACTGATTAAGTTCATGCTCCCACTCTGTTACAGCGATAACATTAATACTTAAATTTTACTTCAGACATTAAAAAACCCGAGGCTAAGCTCGGGTTTTTTTTAATGCTTAATGCATTACAACAGTTGATTACTCAACGATAGTTGCAACAACACCAGCACCAACAGTACGGCCACCTTCACGGATAGCGAAACGAAGACCTTCGTCCATCGCGATTGGCGCGATTAGAGTTACTGTCATCTTAACGTTATCACCAGGCATTACCATTTCTACGCCTTCTGGTAACTGTACGTCACCTGTTACGTCAGTTGTACGGAAGTAGAACTGTGGACGGTAACCTTTGAAGAATGGAGTATGACGACCACCTTCATCTTTAGAAAGTACGTATACTTCTGAAGTGAATGTTGTGTGTGGGTTGATTGAACCAGGCTTAGCTAGTACTTGACCACGTTCAACGTCTTCACGCTTAGTACCACGTAGAAGTGCACCAATGTTCTCACCAGCACGACCTTCGTCAAGAAGCTTACGGAACATCTCAACACCAGTACAAGTAGACTTAGTAGTCTCTTTGATACCAACGATTTCAACTTCGTCATTCACGTTGATGATACCAGCTTCAACACGGCCAGTTACAACAGTACCACGACCTTGGATTGAGAAAACGTCTTCGATAGGCATGATGAATGGCTTATCGATGTCACGCTCTGGCTCTGGAATGTAAGAATCTAGTGCTTCTGCAAGCTCTACGATTTTAGCTTCCCATTGCTCTTCGCCTTCAAGTGCTTTAAGTGCAGAACCTTGAATTAGTGGTAAGTCATCACCTGGGAAGTCGTATTCAGAAAGAAGTTCACGAACTTCCATTTCTACTAGCTCAAGTAGCTCTTCATCATCAACCATGTCACATTTGTTCATGAACACAACGATGTAAGGAACGCCAACTTGGCGAGAAAGTAGGATGTGCTCACGAGTTTGTGGCATAGGACCGTCAGTCGCAGCAACTACTAAGATAGCGCCGTCCATTTGAGCAGCACCTGTGATCATGTTTTTAACATAATCGGCGTGTCCAGGACAATCTACGTGTGCGTAGTGACGAGTAGGCGTATCGTACTCAACGTGTGAAGTTGAGATTGTGATACCACGCTCGCGCTCTTCTGGAGCGTTATCGATTGATGCGAAATCTTTAGCAACACCGCCGTATACTTTTGCAAGTACGTTAGTGATTGCTGCAGTTAGTGTAGTTTTACCGTGGTCAACGTGGCCGATTGTACCAACGTTTACGTGCGGTTTTACGCGTTCAAACTTTTCTTTTGCCATGACGGAACCTATCAGTTTTGTGTATCTAGATTACATATGAAAATAATCCACCATAGGTAGATTAAGTTAATTTTTTCAAATTTCAAATAGTTTTTTCTGACAGATAAAGGAAGTGTTTAAGGAGATTCGATTGACTGGTGCTGATAGGCAGATTTGAACTGCCGACCTCACCCTTACCAAGGGTGCGCTCTACCAACTGAGCTATATCAGCATCATCAAATTGGAGCGGGCAGCGGGAATCGAACCCGCATCATCAGCTTGGAAGGCTGAGGTAATAGCCATTATACGATGCCCGCTTTAAGGAACCTGTTCTTAAACTACCTCTAACCGTCTAGAATAAAGTGGTGGAGGGAGCTGGATTCGAACCAGCGAAGGCTGAGCCGTCAGATTTACAGTCTGATCCCTTTGGCCGCTCGGGAACCCCTCCACGATAATTCTTTATACTAAGCACTTCCGGTAAAAGGAAAGTGGTGCCGACTAACCGAGTCGAACGGTTGACCTACTGATTACAAGTCAGTTGCTCTACCAGCTGAGCTAAGTCGGCACTGCTTTAGTACGGGGCGAGATTCTAGAGTAAGGTTTATTGGGATGCAACCAAAAAATTAAAAAAAATGTGATTTTATGCTTCAAACGCTCACTATTCGCGCAAAAAGCGGTTTTTTTGTTGTTTTTAACTCTTTTTAGCTAACTCATACCAGTAATTTAAGCCTTTCATCACTAGCATTGGGTCGAAAATACTGTCTGAAAAATACCCTTGTAATAGCTGACCATAACCACCAGCAAAAATTAAAAGGCTATTTTTTGTATTTAAATGCAGCTTTGCTTGTTCAATTGCGCCAATAGTTGCCACTAAAGCACCATTTTTTAATCCGTTAGGAGTGTTTTTGCCAAGCTCATTAGCAAATGGCGTGTTTTCATCATCAAATACGCGCTGAGTATTTTGAGTGAGTGAGGCAGTCATTAAATCAAGCCCTGGTAATATCCAACCACCTAAGTGCTGTCCATCATTATTAAGGACGTCTATAGTCGTTGCCGTGCCAGCATCAACAACAATTGCGGCCGTATTAGGGTAAAGCGTATAACCACTAATGAGCGCCAACCATCTATCTATACCCAAATTACCCACTTGTTGATACGCGCAATGCAACGTACCGAGCTCATGACTAACCGTAGCCTCAAAGCAATCGATATTTTGTGCTTGGGCTTTTTCTAATAGCTGCTTGAGTAATTCACTACGACCCACACAAGCGTAAACAACAACCGTAATTTGCAGCCATGGAATATTATTAGTATCGCATGGCTGTATTTGCCCATCTTGCCACAATACAGCTTTGAGCGAGGTATTACCTACATCAATGAGTAATCTCATGCTTGCGCCTTTCTTAATGAAATCTCACCGCCATAATAACTTTTCACTTCACCGTCTTGGCGAATACGTACACCACCGTGCGCATCTATACCTTCACAAATGCCACACCAGCTACGATGCCCGGTATTAAGCTCTACCTGCTGACCAGCAAATGCATTTAATGCATTCCATTGTTGATACATAGTTTGTAAGCCATTCTCACGATATTGCGCTAAGCGTTGCTCTAAACAATAAGTTAATGAAGCTACTAGTTGATTTTTATCTAGCTGCTGGGTGTGCTGACTTAAATCGGTCCACGCTTGGTCAATGTACTGACTGGCACTTTGTGGCATATTTAAATTAATACCAATCCCTATTACCAACTTACATGGCCCTTGTGGCTGCCCATCTAATTCTACCAAGACACCTGCGAGTTTTTGTTTGTTTATATAAATGTCGTTTGGCCATTTAAGCTCTACTTCAATACCATAAAGTGCTTTTATCGCATCATACACCGCTAAACCAACAGCAATTGATACGCCCATCGCGGCTTGTAAGCCATCGTCTAAGCGCCAAAAATAACTGTAGTATAAGTTTGCACCAAAGGGTGATTGCCATACTCGGCCTCGACGCCCCCGCCCTGCTTGCTGCATTTCGGCTACAATCACGGTGCCCGATTCGAGCGCTGCTTTAGCTTGAATACGGCGCATTAACTCGCTGTTGGTTGAATCAATCAGTGGTTGCACTTCAATATTCGCGGTATTAGCGCCTAACTCAGCATAGTGCTGCTGTATGCTTTGCTGATTAAGTAAACCTACTTGGTTATTTAAGCAATAGCCTTTACCTGAAACTTTAAATACATCTAAGCCCATAGCCTGTAAGCTTTGAATATGCTTACTTACCGCCGCGCGACTTATTCCTAATTCATCACCTAGTGCTTGCCCAGAGACAAACCCACCTTCATTCAGTGCATTTAAAATAGCCAGCTTGTTTCCATCTGGTGCCTTCATACTGATTGCTCCAAAGAGATATGGCATTCATTGTCTTGATCAATTAACCGCACTTCGTGTTCTAAACTTATGTTGTAACGTGTTAAAACAATATCCTGAATGTGAGCAATCATATTAATTAAATCATCCCCTGTACTATTACCATGATTAACTAGTACCAGCGCTTGTTGTTGATGCACTTCTATACCTGCAATTTTATATCCCTTTAATCCCGCTTGCTCTATTAACCACCCTGCAGCTACTTTATGGTGACCGGCACCATGCGGGTAATGAGGTACCTCAGGATATGTCGTAATTAACTGTGCTAATTCACTATTGGTGATAATAGGGTTCTTAAAAAAACTGCCTGCATTAGCCAGCTTATAGGGATTTGGGAGTTTGCTGTTACGCGTTTGTATCACTTGTGCGCACACTTGCTGTGGCGTCGGGTTTTTTAGTTGTTGTAGCGGCCCATAACTGAGTACTGGCTGCCATATTTTGGACAACTTAAAGTGCACTTGGGTGATCACTGCTTTATTTTTTAGCGCGTGTTTAAATACCGATTCACGATAAGCAAAGTGACATTGCTGATTAGTTAAAGATTTAAAGCTACCGCTATCAATATCAAAATAGTCAACAGCTTCAATAAACTGAGCTATTTCTACGCCATAGGCACCAATATTTTGTACTGGTGCAGCGCCGACTGTACCAGGGATGAGAGCTAAGTTTTCAAACCCCGCGATACCTTGCTCCAGCAAGTAAGTCACTAATTGATGCCAATTTTCACCGGCAGCTACACTAACTAAAAAGTTATGCGAGCGCTCAGTTATAGTAATGCCTTGGGTTGCCATTTTAATGACCGTGCCTGCATAGTCATTTAAAAAAATAGTATTACTGCCCTCACCCAACAAACAAAAAGGGACTTTAAAGCACTGACTTTTAAGCTGCGCTGAGTCGGTAATCTCGACAAAATTTTGGCATTGGCTACTTAATGCAAATGTATGTAGGGGTTGTAATGAGTGCGGCACAAAGCCCTCTAAAGGTAGCAGTAATTAATCGCTCTAGTTTAACTCATCGTCGCAAATTGCGCATCAGCTTGTAAAAATTGTTCAACCCACTGCAGCAATCATGATATAAAACCTGCACTTTTTTTATTTGTACTCAAGGTAATTATGAAAATCAAACCTCTTTTTTTAAGCCTCGCTATGGCAGGTATGTGCTCGCAAGCAATGGCCAGCGCTATTGATCAAAATTCCTACGCCAACCTTGATGATGTTATCACCACGCATTTAAACCTTGATTTAGACATCGACTTTGCTGATAAGCAATTGGAAGGTTTTGTTGAGCATACGCTACAGTGGCAAAATGCCAACAGTAAAAAGCTAGTACTTGATACCCGTGATCTTGATATTGATAAAGTGATGTATCAAACGGCAAATGGCAATTGGCATAAAGCTAGTTTTAACCTTGCTAACCGCGATGATGTTAAAGGCTCAAAACTAACTATTACCTTTAAAAATCAAGCACAAAAAGTTCGTATCTACTATAACAGCCGCCCAGAAGCGTCTGGCTTACAGTGGTTAACGCCAGAGCAAACTGCCAGTAAAACTCACCCGTTTATGTATAGCCAATCGCAAGCGATTCATGCACGTAGTTGGATCCCAGTGCAAGATACCCCAGCAATGCGTGTAACTTATAATGCGCGCATTCATACCCCTGAGGATATTCGTGCAGTAATGAGTGCTGATAATAAAGATGCTCTTTATAAAGATGGTGATTACCACTTCACTATGCCACAAGCAATTTCACCTTACTTAATTGCAATTGGTGCAGGTAACTTAGAATTTAAGGCCATGTCTAAGCAAACTGGTATTTTTGCAGAGCCAACTATTTTAGACGCCTCGGTTGCTGAATTTAATGACACCCAAGCGATGATCGACAAAACCAATGCCATGTACGGCGACTATGCATGGGGTCGTTATGATTTACTTATGCTACCACCTAGCTTTCCGTTTGGTGGTATGGAAAACCCACGCTTATCATTTATTACGCCTACGGTTGTTGCCGGCGATAAAAGCTTAGTTAATCTGATTGCGCATGAACTTGCACATTCTTGGTCTGGCAACTTAGTGACGAACGCTACATGGGAAGATTTATGGTTAAACGAAGGTTTTACCTCTTACGTTGAAAACCGCATTATGGAAGAGGTATTTGGGCGTGACCGTGCTGTTATGGAACAAGCACTTGATGCAGCTGGCCTGCGTGCGCAACTTAAAACCATTGATGCCCCAGATACACGCCTTAATTTAAAACTAAATGGCCGCGATCCGGATGATGCGTTTAGCTCAGTGCCTTACACAAAAGGTCAGCTATTTTTAATTTACCTAGAAGAAAAATACGGCCGTGATAAGTTTGATGACTTTGTTAAGACCTATTTTAATGAGTTTGCATTTAAATCGCTAACCACTGCGCAATTTGTTTCTTACATCAAAGCTAACTTAATTGAAAAGTATCCAGGCGTAGTGAGCATGGATAAAGTAAACGAGTGGATTTTTCAGCCCGGTTTACCAAGTGATGCACCTAACCCAACCTCTGACGCGTTCGATAAAGTCGATACTGTAACAGCGAGCTGGTTAAAAGGGGATACAACTGCCGCACAATTACCCACTGCAAATTGGACTGTGCATGAGTGGCTACACTTTTTAAACAACTTACCGCGCGATTTAAGCATTGAAAAAATGACTGAATTAGACAGCGAGTTTAACTTAACCCAATCAACCAACGCAGAACGTGCGTTTGCATGGTACATGCTAGCAGTAGGTAATGGTTACCAACCGATTTACCCTGCGCTTGATAAGCATTTATCGGGTATTGGTCGTCGTAAGCTTATCGTGCCGCTTTATAAAGCGCTTATTACCAATGGTAAAAAAGATTGGGCACAAAGCGTATACTTAAAAGCACGTCCGGGTTATCACCCACTGGCGCAAGGTACCATTGACGCATTATTTAAATAGCGTTATCAATAAATTAAAAAGGGCCAACTTGGCCCTTTTTTAATGCTTAATTATTTTGTTACTTTATCTAAAAAAGCCTGCCTTTCAGCGAGCGTTGCTTGTTGCCACCAAAAGTCGAGCATATTGGCAGCGCTTGGCATGCCCTTACCATTAATTGGCGCAATCGGTTTAATTGGGCGGCTTGGTTTTTGTGGGCCGGCAGGGGTTTCTGAGGCCTGCTGATTAAACTGTGAACTTTGTAGTTGTCGTTCAGCTATCACATTTAATGGCTCAGCTAAGGTACTGCCTTTTGCTTTTAAGCTTACTTGCGGTGCCTCAGCAAATACTTTCGCTGCCACCGCATTTTCAGCACGATTAAATACTAAGGTGTAATCTTTACCTGCTTCAACAGTTACATTGACCCAAAAAGGCTCTGACTCAATCACTTCGTGATCGTCATAACCTAAATCATATAAATCTGTGTATTTAAGCTTTAACTGATAAGTACCCGGTGCTAATTCAACATCATCAACACGACTAAAAATCGAACTTTCAATGACTCGTTCACCCACTTGTAAAGGAACAAACTCCTCTGGAAAGTAAATGTTTTCTGCCAAACTAGATGCACTCACCAAGAGCGCCGCTACACTGCCTAATAATATTGATTTACGCATAATTACTCCTTTAGTTGATTTCAGTTTGACACTGCTGGCAAAATTTGTCATTAGTGACATACATATTAATCGAACAAATTAGAGTCATCATTATGAGTCAAGAGACTATTTTTACTAAAATTATTAATCGTGAAATTCCTGCTGACATTATTTACGAAGACGACCTAGCACTTGCATTTAAAGATATTAACCCTCAAGCACCCTTTCATGCGTTGATTATTCCTAAACAAGCCATTGCCACGATTAATGATGTCACTGAGGAAAACTCACATCTTGTTGGTCATCTATATGTGGTAGCGGCTAAGCTTGCCAAACAACTTAATTTTAGCGATGACGGCTACCGCGTGGTGATGAACTGCAATGAACACGGTGGACAAACCGTTTACCATATTCATTTGCATATGCTGGCGGGAAAAGAAATGGGCTGGCCTCCGTATCAAAACACTAAAAAAGTTGCCCTTTAGTCACCCATTAAATCCTGTATCTTAAAAAATACATTAAAAATACGGCGTTTTTCTTATATACCAAAAAAACAATTACTTATTTGCAACATTTTATGTTTAAATAATTGGAAATCGCACCTTTTCTCCAGTGAAATTGTTATTCCCTAATACAAAAGGTGTGCAGGGATCGTGGTAAGATTAATTAGCCAGCTTTATAAAAGAGTAAAAAAACATGAGCAGTTCAGCCTTTTTGTTGTTAGACGAAGAACCAATTAACACTATTGGTATTAACGTTTTAGAGCCTTTGTTAAAAACACAGGGCCTTGACGTAACTACGGGTACAAATATTTTAGATGTTCCGGTAGGTACTCGCTTATTGTTCATTGAAACATCAAGTAAAGACGCGTGGACTAAGCTAAAAGAACAACTCGTTAATTTGCGTATCAAATGCGATATTGTGTTGTTTAATTTAGATGAAAACCCAGAGCTCGCTAATCGTGCATTACTCAGTGGTATTCGCGGTGTATTTTACACCACCGATAATGCTGATGTACTCATGAAAGGGATTCGTTTACTACTTGAAGATCAGCTTTGGTATCGTCGTGATATTATGTGTAATGCGCTTAACCGCATGCTGCAATTTAATAAAGACGCACTACACAAGCTAACCGATGGTGATATTGAGCCAATCAAACTCACTAAACGTGAAAAAGCAATTATCTCGTTAATGAGTAATGGTTCTAAAAATAAAGAAATTGCTGAAGAGTTAAGCATTAGCCCGCACACGGTTAAGACTCATTTATACAGTGCATTTAGAAAAACTAAATGTCGTAACCGTATTGAACTACTCTCTTGGGCACAACAAAATATTCCTGACGAGATTCGTTAAGGCTTATTTTAATAAATTCAATACAGGCACTTTAGGTGCCTGTTTTTATATCTTCTTTAAAATGGGGTCTTAATGCTCGACTCATTTACGCTTTATTTTGCCAGTATCGCTGTCATGACAGTGATGACGTTACTAAATTTTTTAACTTGGCGTACTAACAAGCATATCCCCGGCACGTTACTTTATATCTCCTACCCTTTACTACTATTAGCCGCCATTGTGGGCTTTGCGCTCATAGGGAAAATCCCTGAAAAGCTTGCCATTACCTTTGCTAATAGCATGATGTTTTTAGCGTCCATTGTGCATTGCTTATCGCTGAGTCAGTTTTTAAATTATCGTGGTCGTGGTTTTAAATTTGTTTGCCTATTTACCGCTGCCAGCGCTTTATTGCTTGTTTACTTCACTTTTTTTCAGCCATCTATGCGCTCACGGGTTTATATTTCTGACTTTCAACATATTGTAGAAGCCGCTTTTTTACTATTTGTTTTTTTTAAATATGCGCGAAAACCTTATCCTAATGCCAGTATTGTTTACATTATTATTTTAACCTTGGTTGCAGCCAGTTTTATCACTCGAACTATTTTTATGGATCGCGTTGCACAACAAGATGCCATATTAAACCCATGGTTTGACTCACTATTATTTTTGAACAGTGTGATTGCCCCTATGTTTTATGCAGCCGGTATGGCGCTATTGTGTAATGAACGCAGAGAATTAAGGCTTAATAAACTTACCGAAAAAGCACACAAAGACTTAGAGATTCGCGGGCTCTTTTTATCAACTATAAGCCATGAAATACGCACCCCATTAAACGGCATTTTAGGCAGCGCACAACTGGTGTTAAACCAAACGAGCGACAGCCGCAATAAAGCTTATTGCGAAGCCATTATCAACTCAGCTGAGTCACTCAACTTACTAGTAGATAAAGTGCTGGAATACGCAAGCTTAGATCAGCATGACGAAGCCTTGTACGAAGAAGACATAGAGTTCAAAACTTGGCTACAAAACTTATGCCTGCTGTTAAGTCCTCTGGCCGAACAAAAACAGCTTAAATTTGAGCTTGCCTGTAACATCCCTGATAAAGCCTGTTATTACTGCGACCAACAAAAGCTCAGACAAATCATTATTAATCTTGTTGGTAATGCGATTAAATTTACCGACACCGGCACAGTAAAAGTACAGATTGATTTAATTAATGAAACTCAGCTCGATCATACTCTTAAAGTAAGTGTACTCGATTCAGGTCCGGGTATTGAAAAAGATGAAATTGATTACTTAACTGAGCCCTACATTCAAAGCAGCGCCGGTAAGGAAAAAGGCGGAACGGGGCTTGGTCTGGCTATAACTAGTCGCCTTCTCGATAAAATAAATAGCCAACTAGAAATCACCAGTGAGCTGGGAGTAGGTAGCGTATTTAGCTTTAACATGACACTAGCCATAGGTGAACTTAGCCTTGTAGAGCAGCGCCATCAAAGTAAGGATTATTTAACCGGACTTGATGTGTTACTTGTTGAAGATTTAGATTTAAACCAAAAAATAGCTGTTGAATTTATGGCTGACGACGAGCATAAAATTAAGCTCGCTAAAGATGGCAAAAGTGCGATTGAGTTGATGAAAAAATATCACTTTGATGTGGTGTTACTTGATATGAACTTACCCGACTTAACAGGGCAGCAAGTGCTAAAAAAACTCAAACGAGTGGAGCATAAAAATCAGCGAACTCCAGTGCTGGCCTTTACCGCCAGTTTGAGCCCTGATGAAATAAAAGAATACTTAGCACTGGGTATTAAAGACATTGTTGGCAAGCCATTAAAGCAAGAAAAACTACGCCAAGCATTGAGTGATTCACAGTCAACACAAACCGCTAGCATTGCCGTCGAGCTGGTTGATACGTTATACGATGAAACTGCCACAGAAACCCTAACAAGCTCTTTTAGTATTGATGAAGTATCTTCTATTTATAATGAGTTTATCCTATCTGCGCGTAACAAACTGAGCCGTTGCCAAGCTTTATTAGAGCAAGACCCCGAGCAATGCATTAAGTTATTACATCGCCAAGCCAGCACCGCAATGCAACTTGGCTTTAATAGCTATGGACTGGCTCTTAAAAAAATTGAGCGACGCCTGCTAGATAAAAAACCATTAAATAACTCGTTAAATGAAGCCAGCACACTGTGGCAACACAGTTTAGAGGCGTATTTAAAGTATGTACGCCAAGGGCTAGGGTAATACGGTTACGGGCTTCGGGCTTCGGGCTTCGGGCTTCGGGCTTCGGGCTTCGGGCTTCGGGCTTCGGGCTACCAAGTTTTACGACCGTAACAAATGATCAAGTATATTCACTATTTATACTGTTATTTTCTACCGTATATATCGTCAAATCGCTCTATGTCACTTTCATCCAATGTGGCACCCGTTTGCACTTCAATAACAATTAACGGCTCGGGCTGATTATTCGCTAAGCTGTGCAGTTGCTTTGCACCAATATAACAAGATTGGTCATGGGTCAGTGTTAAGCTTTGTTGGTCAATACATATATCTGCAGTGCCTGATACGACCACCCAATGCTCAGCACGATGCTGATGACGCTGGGTTGAGAGTTTTGCACCACTTTTTACGGTAATTTTTTTAACTTTAAAGCCGATACTTTCTACTAGCGTACGATAATGTCCCCAAGGGCGGTAAACCACCTGATGATGTGCCAGTTTGTCATTTTGCGTAATTGCCAATTGTTTAAGTATTAAAGGCAAGCCTTCAAGCGAATCTTGTTTTGCAACCAAGGTAGCATCATGAGTATGAACAATCGCTAAATCGCTCACACCTAAAGTGGCAATTGTGTGTCCATCTTCGCTAATAACTAGGTTATTAATACTGTTTTGTGCAATATGTTGCTGATTTTGACTATTGCCCTGCGAATCTTTTTCTGCAAGCGCAGCCAGTGCAGAAAAACTGCCCACATCGCTCCACTTTAACGCCACAGGCATTACCACTACATTATTGCTGCGCTCTAAAATAGCGTAGTCAATTGAGTCACTTGGGCAAGATTCAAGTGCATGGGCATTTGCTCTGGTAAACGCTAAGTCTTGTTTAAAATCAGTAGCACTGGCAACACTTTTAGCAATTTTGGGGGCAAAGCGCTCAAGCTCTTGCAGATAAGCAGCGGGAGTAAATAAAAACATACCACTGTTCCAACTATAACCGCCCTCAGCCAAATAAGTTAATGCAGTTGCTAAATCAGGTTTTTCTTTAAACTGGTCAACTTCAAAGCAACAGGTATCTTTAATGGCTGCGCCCTGTTTTATATAACCATAACCTGTGTGTGGCTCTGTTGGTGTGATTGAAAATGTAACTAATTTACCTTGCTCAGCAAGTTTAATCGCATCAGATAAGTGAGCCGTTAACGCGGTAAAATCTGCAATATGATGATCGGCAGGCATCACCAACAAAGGGCCCGTAATATTATTTTTTAAAGCATGGTGCGCGGCAAGGGCGATGGCTGGTGCGGTATTTTTGCCTTCTGGCTCAAGTACTATGGCATAGGGTTTTGCAAATGCTGCCTGCTCTGCTGTAATAAATCGATGCTGTTCATTACAGACCAAAATAGCGGGATTAAAGCCATCAGTTGCAACCCGTGATAATGTGCTTTGTAATAACGACTGCTGGTTATTATCATCAAGCAAAGATAAAAACTGCTTTGGCATTGCTTGGCGCGATAGCGGCCAAAGCCGTGTACCAATGCCGCCAGCTAAAATTACCGGTGTAATAAGGGTTGTATTCATAAAGCCGCCAATAAAAATATCAGCGGTTATTTTAGCACTTTATCGGCTAGGCGCTAATTTATACCAATGTAAAAGCATCTGCATCTAAATGTGCCGGGAATTTAGCTCTAAACTCATTGAGCGGCGCTTTATTTAACGTGATTGTTAATAGTGCTTGCTGGTCGTCATGCGCTTTAATCAGTGGCTCACCTTTAAAGTCATACACTGCGGTTCCACCGCTGTGGTCAATACCATTACCATCTTCGCCAACCCGATTTACGCCAATCACGTAGCATAGGTTTTCCATTGCTCGCGCCATTAATAAGGTATCCCACACACTACGCCTTGCAGCTGGCCAGTTGGCAATATTTATCATCACGTCGTAGTCATTGTTATTGCGCTGAAACACCGGAAAACGTAAATCGTAGCAAACTTGTGGTAAAATTTTAAACCCTTTGAGTTCAAACACTTCACGGGTTTGTCCTGCTACTACAAATTCGCCCTCGTTACCCAAACAAAATAAGTGGCGCTTATCGTAATAACGTACCTCACCACTTGGTTGTACCCAATAAAACCGGTTGGCCTTTTTGTCTCCTTGGATTACCAATACTGAGCCAGCAATCACTGCATTATGTTTTTTAGCTTGTGTTTTAAGCCAACTAAGCACTGAGCCATTTTCAGGTTCGCCACAATCAAGGTTAACCGCAAATCCAGTGGCAAAGGTTTCGGGCAATACAATTAAATCAGGTTGATTGGTGATATTAGCAAGCTGTTTTTCAAACATAGCTAAGTTAGCATCTTTATCAAGCCAGTGTAGCGAACTTTGTAGTAATACTAACGTTAAATTTAACATGGTGATAGAAGACCTTTATTGCATATATTGATAACAACTAATTATAGTTTACATACAGTAAACAAAAATACCCTAATAACAAACAACATCTGTTATCATTCCATGGTGATAAAAGTGTAAATAATTAAAGGATTAGGCATGAGGTTAGCTCGTTTTCTCACTAAAGGAAATATTGTCGTAATTGGTGAGTGGCAACTTAACATTGATCTTCAAACTATTAGCGACGGCGATAATAGCAGAGAGTTAGAGCCTTTATTATTCAAATTATTATGCTATTTTATTGAGCATAATGGGCGGATAATTCCTCGTCAAGAACTCGCTGAAAAGATTTGGCTACAAAGCTATGTAGATGATAATGCGATAAATCGAGCTATTTCAGAGTTAAGAAAAGCTCTCAAATCAGCAAAACAGCCAGGCCAAAGCATTAAAACCCATTACCGTACTGGCTACAGCTTATTCATTCCGATAACAATGCCAGAAGCGTCTCCAATAATAGCTTCTACAGAATCTGTTGAAACTATTCAAAACGTAGTCTCGGTTCAAAAAAGCACTACTACCTCTAATAATACCTATTTCACAATTGAGCGCTCGCGAAAGCTCATTCTACCTTTACTTAGTTTTATTTTATTACTTGGAGCATTCGTGGCTGTTACAATGACATCCACCGATCAAAAACAAAAAAAACAGCAAACACATTCAGCGCCAACGCCTAAAGAGCTAAAGCTCTCTGCACAAACAATATCTTGGCACAAAGGTACGCATTACAATCTCAAACTGTCCCCACATAAAGATAAGCTTGCTTTTTTAGTTGATACTATGGACAAGAATACCAAAACCACACTTTACATAATTAATTTAGAAACGGGAAAAGAGCTATTGATCGACTCAGGCTACCTTGTGGTTAATGGCTGGTCTCATGACAGTGAAAGACTATTTTATACCCAATGTAAAAACTCTACCAAGGCAGAATGTGAGATAATTCAAGCAAGCGATTTATTGAGTGCGCAGCCCAAACTTCAACATCTAGATAACCCACTTTTAGATTCAAATTTAAAATATATATATGATTACACTGAAATAGACAACACAGCCATATTTTCACGTAATAATTATCGTAATATTGCTCATTTAACAGCCTTGTATTCATTAGATTTAGATACTAAAGAAGAAATTCGAATTACCAACCCCAATATTAATGGTACCGGAGATTTATTATTAGCCGTCATACCAAATCCAAACCGAATTATATATGAGCGCCATCAAATTACCCACTCTGAAATATATATGTCTAACTTAGATGGTAGCTCTCCTATGAAGCTCTTCGATCAGCCATATAGAACATGGGTTATAACTTATGATAGAAAAAATAATGAACTACTATGGTATAACCGCCATAAAAGCTCGATAGAATCATATTCTTTAGATGAAATGCAGATGTTGCCAGCTATACATGCCCCCATAGCAAGATCTAACTACGCTTTTTCACTAAGCAAAAATAGTATTTTAAGTAGTACAGATCTGCATGATCATGATTTATTAATTTTGGATTTAGATAAAAATACTCAAGCAGAAATTGCTAATCCAGCTAAAAATGAATCGAATGGCTTCAAATTAGAAAAGCAAAAAACTTACTTTCAAGTAAAAAACTTTCATGGGGTTAGCCATTGGCTAAAACATAATAGTCAATACAAAGACATTACCTCTATTATTGGTAAAAATAATAAGGTAATGGATGCTGATTTAAGCCAGAGTGCATTACTGGCATACAATAAAGAAAAATTATTACTAACACTTTTAAACACAAATGACTTTTCTGTCATCGAGCAATGGCCAGCTAGAGGAAATGTAATAACTGCAAAAATTAACGGCAAATACATCGCCCTATTAAGCACAGACAAGCAGATGAATAGCACATTGAATATTTACGACCGTCAACAATCTACATGGGATAAAGTTGATATCTTAACGCCATTTTCATTTGACTGGATCAATAGCACTGAACTCATTGCAAACAATAAAACCCAGCAACTCATCCAATATGACGTGGTAAGCCACCAATTTAAAAAGCTATCTCTATCGAAAGAGCTACAAAAAATAAAACAATCATTACAGCAACTCAACTACGATAGCGGATTTTTATACTTTACTACCGAAACTGATATTTACAGAGCACCTCTCGATAAGCTTACAAAGGTTGAAACTGTATTTAGCCTCTCGAATAAAGGAATGAGCTTTATACTTGGTAGTAACATTCAAGATAACACTCTTCATCTCTCAGTTTTAAGAGCACGAAATAAAAACTACATTGAGCTTTATACTGACGCCACAAAAAATATGCATACAACCGAACGGCCTGTGTCTTTTTTTAGTCTCTAATTTAAAGTGTTTAGCATTCTGCCATTGCCTATATAAATAATGGCAGAACACAAGCAACCTCTTCATACCTTGAACTTGCTACTGCGGTAACTTTAACTCTCCCGAAAGAAAGCGAGGAGCATTTAAAATGAGCCTAATAGTCTGAAGCCTCATAAGCCTCTTTTTGCAAGTAGCACAACTATATTAAAACTATAGCTTACTAAAATATCTATTACGACTTATTTATGATTTTCGTAAATTTTATCTAGCGGCTCAGAAAGGCCGCTTTCTTGTACTATACGTACATGTTTGCGTTTTAATTCGCGAGCACTGGTAACGCCACAAGAATGTGCAATAAGCCCCGCACCGTAATGAATATATTTATTATAATTTGCAACCCGCTGCGCTTTATCTTCAACATTCAAACCACGTTGTAAACGTTCATTATGCGTAGTAATTCCTGTTGGGCAGGTATCTTTATTACATTGCATAGCCTGAATGCAGCCTAGTGCAAACATATGCCCTCGCGCAGAAACCACAAAGTCGGCTCCTAGTGCTAATGCCCATGCAACTTTGGAAGGAACAATTAACTTACCCGAAACAATAATTTTAACTCGCTCTCTAAGACCATGTTTCTTTAATAGCTGTATAACTAAAGGAAGGCTTTCTTTAAGCGGTAACCCCACAGAATCTAATAAAGATTGTGGTGCTGCGCCGGTACCGCCATCCGCACTATCAATAGTAATAAAGTCGGGTGCGGACTCAATGCCACGATGATTAATCTCGGCGAATAAACTTTCTAACCAAGTATGTTCACCAATAACCGCTTTAAAGCCTGTCGGTTTACCCGTTGCAGTTCTGATGGTGGTAAGCATGTCTAGAATATCGTTTGGATTTTTTATTTCTGGGTGCCCGTTTGGACTAATCGAATCCTGCCCTTCGGGTATACCTCTTATTTTGGCAATTTCAGCATTCACTTTTCGCCCAGGTAACATGCCGCCTTTTCCGGGCTTAGCACCTTGGCTCATTTTCAGTTCAAACATTTTAACCGCTGGATGTGCAGCAACGGCTTTTAGCTTTTCTGTACTTAAATTTCCCTGCTCGTCGCGTACACCGTATTTTGCGGTGCCAATTTGAAATACAATATCGGCACCTCCTTCTAAGTGATATGGGCTAAGGCCGCCTTCTCCCGTGTTCATCCAACATCCTGCTAATTTTGCCCCTTTGGATAGTGCACGCACAGCAGGGCTTGATAGCGCACCAAAGCTCATGCCCGATATATTAAATAGCGAATTTGTGGTGTAAGGAAATTTACAGTAAGGGCCAAGAGTTACGTTGCTCGGCGCTAAGGCTTCTTCATCTAAGGTAGGAAACGCACAGTTCATAAACATGACTGTGCCTGTGGCCTCTAAACTTTGAGTTGAACCAAAAGCGGCCGTGTGATCAACATCTTTAGCCGCGCGGTAGACCCAACTACGCTCGGCACGATTAAAGGGCATTTCTTCACGATCGAGGGCAAAAAAATACTGTCTGAAAAACTCACCTTGGCGCTCAAAGAAATAACGAAAACGTCCAATCACGGGATAATTACGCCTAATAGCATGCTTTGTTTGCGTAACATCTCGAATATAAAAAATAGCAATTAATACAACCAGCAATCCCAATGCAACAATAAATAGGCTGGCAAACACATCGATACTGAACATTATAAACTGACTCATTACTTATCCTTAAATGCTAAAAAAGCGTGATGCCATCAAATAACACCACACTTTTATAGTTTCAAAATAATGCGCTTTTAGCTATCTGTTTTTGCTAATTCCACTTGTATATACAAACGTATTTGTTGCTCAAGCACCGACAAAGGTACTGAGCCATGGCGTAATATTTGATGATGAAACTCACGAATATCAAATTGTTGACCTAATGCTTGCTCAGCCTCTGCGCGCAGACGTTTAATTGTTAACTCACCAATTTTGTAAGACAGCGCTTGTGCTGGCCACGAAATATAACGGTCGGTTTCCGTTTTTACATTATGTAATGAAAGTGCCGTATTATCAGCCATAAAATTCATTGCACGCTCTCGACTCCAGCCATACATATGCATCCCCGTATCAACCACTAAACGTGCAGCACGCCACATTTCGTAGGTTAAACGACCAAAGTTGCTATATGGGTCTTGATAAAAGCCAGCCTCAACCCCTAAGTACTCTGAATATAATCCCCAGCCTTCACCAAATGCTGATAAATAGGCATCTCGGCGATAGCTAGGTAAGCTTTCAAGCTCTGCATTGAGTGATATTTGTAAATGATGGCCCGGTACGGCTTCGTGCAGCGTTAACGCTTCTAAAGCATAGAGTGGTCGTTTATCTAAAGCGTACGTGTTCACCCAATAAAAACCGGCTTGATCATCACGGCTCGAACCTGAATAGCGCCCAGTAGTGTACTTAGGTGCAATATTGGCAGGCACCGGCGCTACGCCATAGGGTTTGCGTGGTAAGGTATGAAATAATTTAGGTAACTGTGCATCCATTTTTTTGGCAATGTACGCGGCCTCTTTTAATAATTGTTCAGGCGTTGTGGCGTAAAACTGCGGATCAGTACGTAAAAAGTGGATAAATTCTGCAAACGTGCCCTTAAAACCCACCTCTTTGATGACCGCTTCCATTTCACTGCGAATACGCGCCACCTCAGCTAAACCCAGCTCATGGATTTCTTTTGGGGTCATTTGTGTCGTGGTGTAATACTTAGCACGATTTGCATAAAAGGCTTCGCCATTAGGAGTTGACGAAATACCAATATCACTGCGCGCGCCAGGTAAGTATTCAGTATTAAAAAAAGTTAAGTAATCTTTATAGGCTTTAATAACTTGGCCACTGATAGTGGCTTTAGCCTGTTGTTGTAACGCTATAAATTCACTATCACTTAAACCCGCGGTATTGTTTAAAAACGGCTTGTAAAATTCAGACTGTGTTACATCATCAACAATATAGGCAGTAATAGAATCTTGGTAGCCAATTAATACCGCTTTGGGTTGAGTTAAACCAACTTCTAATCCTTTACGCATCCAGCCTATGTTTTGCTCAAAAAAGCGCGGCACTTGTTGTAATCGCTTTAAGTAGTTTTGATAATCTTGAGCGGTTTTATAATCAGAGCTATTAACAATAAACGATAAGCTTGAATGAAAGCCATATTCTGACGTTAAAGGCATGTAGTGAGCGTTAAATACATATTCATCAATAGTATTTTGTACTTGCGCTCGAATAATACTGTAGTTAATTTGGTTTTCGTCACTCAGCTTGCTCATATCTATTGCATCTAAATCAGCCAATAACTGCGTGTTTTTTTGATACTGCTGGGCTAAAAAGTCAGCCGATAAGTTAGGAAGTAAATAGCCATCAACACCCTCAGGGTTACTGTACGGACTTACCTTTTGGCGGTACTGGACGATATTTTCGGCCGTTTGCGTAAATTGCTGATCGGCGTTAATTGTGGTGAGCTGACACGCGCTTAATGAGCACACTAAGGTGACACTTAATAAGGAAAGGCGCATTTTTTTCGAAAGAGATAAATTCATAGTTATTGAGCTTAATGACGTTACAGATGTGATAAACCTATCTTAGGCTGAATAAATAGCAAATAGATATACGACCAACTGCGAAAAATATACGCCAGCAGTCATTTTATTAACTTAAGTTAATACTTAACTATAAATAAAATTAGAGTAATTGCTCAAAAAAGCAACGGTTATTGAATTTATAGCGTCATTTTAATCAACTACGACTCATTTTACTTTTAAATCACAGATATAATGATTATTGTATCTGCGCTTGGAAGCAAATTGCCTCATTGGACGAGTTTTATAAATCAGCATTTATGCGTATTTGGTTGGTAATTGCAAATGATGTTCCATGACTCCATGGCTATAGCACAAGAAAAAATGACAAAAGTATGTATGTTTTTAGAGCATCATGTTTTGCCTCCTACTCCCTTAAATTTTCAAGTTGTGTATACATACATTAGTAAAATCCATTTTGCGCTTAACAATGCTATTGATGATGCCATAGATGCAAATCAAAATATTGATGAGCTATTTATTGAGCAACTCTATTTTGAATATTTAAATCAGGGTCATAAAACCGAAGTAGCAATGATTGAAAACGTCAATGGCGTGATCAATTCACTATCGCGAAATGCACAGCAAACCGAAAAAAAACTTAACGATTTTGCAGGCCATGTTAATGACTGCTTGCATTCTTTAGATGAAAATAATATTGCTAACAGCCGCCTCGCTTTAGAAAGGTTAAATGAGCAAACACAGTTACTTCTCTCACAACAAGCACAATTTAAACAAGAACTTAGCCAGGCAAAAAAACTACACGAAGCCACTAAAAAACAACTTAATACCTTGCGCAAACAACATGTGATTGACCCACAAACAGGCTTATACAAACGCCATTATTTAACTAAGCAAACACAATTATGGCTAAAACAAGACAAGTCAATTTCAGCAATTGCCATTCAAATTGATAATTTAGAGCATTTTATTAATAACTTTGGTGATGCCATTGGAGAAGTGATTTTAAATAAAGTAGCTAAGCAAGTTCAAAAGTATGTTTCACAAAGTGGCTTAGCCGGGCGCTCTGCAAAAGACCAATTTATTGTTCTACTTGCTAACATTGAGCCAGAAACTGCTAAGCTGATTGCAGAAAAAGTAATAACTGGAGTTGAAAAACTACGCTTTATAAGTTCAAAAAGCGATCTAAAACTCCCTCCCATTTCTCTCTCATTAGGGATTACGGAACAACAACAAGGCGACTTTAACCAACTAGTTAAAAGTGCCTCAAGCGCGGCGTTTAAATCACGCGCATCTCAATAACCCAGTACACTGTTCAAACAATAAAATTAACTGATAAATCATATTCAAATTGCACCCTTGGTGCACAATCAAGTACACTAGTCTTTATTACCACGATAGAGATTAATCATGAACGAGAACCCTGAAAAGACCACGCATTTTGGCTATAAAACTGTTGCCGAAACCGAAAAAGCTTCTATGGTTGCTGATGTATTTCATTCTGTTGCGACAAAGTACGATGTTATGAATGATCTCATGTCTTTTGGTATTCATCGTTTATGGAAACGTCAAACAATTGCCAGCTCAGGTATTCGTAAAGGTCATCATGTATTAGATTTAGCCGGCGGTACTGGCGATTTAACTGCAAAGTTTAGCCAGCTTGTTGGCGAAACCGGTCAGGTTGTTTTAGGTGATATAAACTCTTCAATGTTAAAAGTAGGCCGCGAAAAGCTGCATAACTTAGGCCTTGTAGGCAACATTGATTACGTACAAATGAATGCCGAAGCCTTACCTTTCCCTGATAATAGTTTTGATTTAATTACGATTGCTTTTGGCTTACGTAATGTCACCGAACAAAATAAAGCATTGCGCTCTATGTACCGCATTTTAAAGCCAGGTGGTCGTTTACTCATTCTTGAGTTTTCAAAACCAGAGCAAGAGCTTCTCAGCAAGGCGTATGACTTTTACTCTTTCAACATTTTACCTACTATGGGTAAACTAGTTGCTAACGACAGTGAATCATACCAATACTTAGCAGAGTCAATTCGTATGCATCCAGATCAAGAAACCCTTAAAGCGATGATGGTCGAAGCAGGGTTTGAGCAAGCGACTTATCAAAATCTAACTGGTGGCATTGTTGCCCTGCATCGTGGATTTAAATACTAAGGTTCGTAATTTATGGCGCTTGAAGAACACAGTAAAGAACAACTGGCTGCAAGCAGTTTTTTTATGCTACCGAGCTTTGTACTTTCGCTTATTGAGCAAGTATTAAATCAAGCGCTTAAACTCGATCCGAGCTTACTCGATAAACTAAAAACGGTAGAGCATCAGCGCTTATTAGTTGAGGTTAGAGACTGGCAGCAAAAAATAGCCATTACTTATGCCAATCAGCAGCTACATCTTTACACTGCATTCGAACATGCTGACGCTGATTGTATGATCAGCGCCAATATAGATACGTTGTTAGCACTGAAAAACCCAGCCATGCTGACTCAACTTATTCGCCAAGATAAGCTTGATTTACAAGGCGATTTAAATATAGCTCAACACTATAGTTCAGCCTTTTCAAGTGTAGAGATTGATTGGCCAGAGCAACTAGCAAAGCATATTGGCGACGCGCCTGCACAACAACTTTATTTGCACTTGCAGTCGCTTAAGCAGCAGGGTAAAAAAGCAAAGTCTCAGCTCGATAATACTTTTATTAGTGTGTGCCAAGACGAACTGGCAATCACCATTCACCCATTAGAGCTTGAGCAATTTAAACAACAAAATAGAGCACTAAAAGGCCATGTTGCCGCCATTGAGCAACGTATTAACGCCCTAATTAAAGCCCTTTAACGCGCTAAGGATTTTTTGTGTCAACTGCCCGACTGTATTACATAACTAAAACCCTGCTTAGCTTCGGACTTGATGAGCTTGTACCCAAACATAAAGTACCTTGGTTTGCTAAACTTGCTCGTGGCAGTTTGTTTTGGTTGCGCAACCAACACAAAGATAAACCTCCTGGCTTAAGACTTCGTTTAGCACTACAACAACTTGGCCCTGTGTGGATAAAGTTTGGCCAAATGCTTTCAACTCGGCGCGATTTACTGCCTCATGATATCGCCTTGGAATTAGCCTTTTTACAAGATCAGGTAGAACCGTTCGAAGGTGAACTAGCCCAGAGAATCATCGAAAAAGCATTAGAAATAGATGATATTAGCCAGCTATTTAGCGAATTTTCACAAATACCTTTGGCATCGGCCTCAATTGCTCAAGTGCATACTGCTACTCTTGTTGATCCTCAAGGTGAATCGCAAGATGTTGTTATTAAAGTTATTCGCCCTAATATTGAGCAACAAATCAACGCTGACTTAGCACTAATGGAAAAATTGGCTAAGGTTGTCGGTAAGTTAATTAACGAAGCCAAGCGATTACGCCCAGTGGAAGTGGTTAAAGAGTATAAAAAAACATTGCTCGATGAGCTCGACTTAATGCGTGAGGGCGCTAATGGTATTCAATTAAAGCGTAACTTTGAAGGTTCAGAATCGTTATACATTCCAACAGTATATAGTGATTATAGCCGCAGTAATGTACTGGTTATGGAGCGTATTTACGGTATTCCGGTTTCGGACACTGAAGCGTTGATGGCACAAAACACCAACATGAAGTTATTAGCAGAACGCGGAGTAGAAGTGTTTTTTACTCAAGTATTCCGCGACAGTTTTTTTCATGCTGACATGCACCCGGGCAATATTTTTGTGTCACGCGAAAACCCGCATAATCCTAAATATATTGGTATAGATTGCGGTATTGTTGGAACTCTTAACAAAGAAGATAAACGCTATTTAGCTGAAAATTTCATTGCCTTTTTTAACCGCGACTACCGCCAAGTAGCACAGCTACATGTTGATTCAGGCTGGGTACCACCTGATACCAGCATTGAAGAGTTTGAATTTGCTATTCGCACCGTGTGCGAGCCTATTTTTAATAAACCACTAGCTGAAATATCATTTGGTCATGTATTGGTTAACTTATTTAATACCGCACGTCGTTTTAATATGCAGGTTCAACCGCAACTCGTATTATTACAAAAAACCTTGTTGTATGTTGAGGGCTTAGGTCGTCAGCTATACCCACAACTGGACTTGTGGAAAACAGCAAAACCATTTTTAGAAGACTGGGTTAAACAACAAGTGGGCCCGCTGTCTGTGCTAAAGCAAATGTATGCAAACTTACCGTTTTGGGCAGAAAAAATGCCTGAACTACCCGATTTAATTTATCAAAATTTAAAGCGAGCACCACACTCTCACGCACCTAAAATTAAGGTTTCACATAAACCATTGGTTTTAGGACTGTTTAGTAGTGCTGCGATGATTGTCTCAGCTTTATTTTATTTACAACACAACTTAATCGCTGCTGGCGTTGTCTTAAGCTGTGCTGTTATTGGCTTTATAGCGGCTTGGCGCCGCTCATAAACTAAGTGCTATTTGCCACTTTGGGCGTATAATCAGCACTTAACCTTATTATTTTATGGCTTAAAAGCAGGAGAAAACCATGGGTTTTGGTGGTATTAGTATTTGGCAATTATTAATTGTACTTGCAATCATTGTACTTTTATTTGGTACAAAAAAACTACGCGGTATGGGTGGTGATTTAGGTGGCGCAGTTAAAGGCTTTAAAAAAGCTATGTCTGATGACCAAAATGCTGAAAAACAAGCTAGCGAAGATAAAACTGAACAGATCCAAAAATCATCAGAATCAACACCAATCGATTCAAGTACAACTAGCAAAACTAAAGATAACGACAAGGTTTAACTAGCATGGGAATGTGGGAGCTTGTTGTGGTATTTATTGTCGGCTTGGTAGTACTAGGGCCGGAACGCTTACCTGTTGCTATTAGAACCGTAAGCCGCTGGGTTAAAACAGCCAAAGCAATGGCTAACTCAGTAAAAGCTGAAGTGAGTGAAGAGCTTCGTGTAAACGAGCTACATGAAAACCTAAAAAAAGCAGAGCAACAAGGTCTTAAAGATTTAAGCCCTGACCTACAACACTCTGTTTCTGAGCTGCAACAAGCAGCGCAATCAGTTACTCACAGCTATAAAAAAAATCAAAGCCAAGCCACTAATAACCAAGCAACAGATGACTCTAAATAATTATGGCACTCTCTTTTTTCATGCGCTTAATGCAGGTATAGAAAACAATGACTGAAGAAGTAAAATCAGGATTTGTCGCTCATTTAATCGAGTTGCGTGACCGGTTGATAAAATCGCTATTGAGTATTTTAGTGATATTTATTGGTTTGGTTTACTTTGCAAACGATATTTATACGTTTGTAGCTGCTCCTCTAGTCGCTCATTTACCTAGTACTGCCACTATGATAGCAACGGATGTCACTGCGCCATTTTTTGCTCCCTTTAAACTAACGTTGTTTGTTGCTTTATTTGCGGCCATCCCTTGGATTTTACATCAAATTTGGGGATTTATAGCCCCAGGTTTATATCAGCACGAAAAGAAAATGCTGATGCCAATATTAGCTTCCAGTATTTTCTTATTTTATGGTGGCATTGCTTTTTGCTACTTTGTAGTACTGCCAATTATTTTAGGGTTTTTCACCAGTGCAGGTCCTCAAATGATGACCCTAGCCCCAGATATCAGTAGCTATTTAGGCTTTGTTCTTAAGCTATTTTTTGCTTTTGGCATTGCATTTGAAATTCCAGTGGCGATTATGTTGCTCTGTTGGAGCGGTGCAACAACCACACAAAGCCTAAAAGAAAAGCGCCCTTATATAGTGGTCGGCGTATTTGTAGTGGCGATGTTTTTAACGCCACCAGACGTTTTATCACAAACTCTATTAGCACTCCCTATGCTGCTGTTATTTGAGCTTGGCTTAATTTTAGCGAAATTTTATACCGCAAAACCACAACAAGAATCTGAGGAATAATATGAATAAGCATTTACTTTCTTTACTCGCTTTAGCAAGTGTACCGGTTTTAGCCGCAACTCCTATCAATGAACAAGCGTTGCAAGCCTGTAGTTTTATTGAAAACGATTTTAATCGTTTACTATGCTATGACAACACCATTGCCGGAAAATCGCTCACTCAATCAGCTCGTAAACAGCCAGAGCAACCTGCTCAAGCTAATGTAAAAGCTGACACGTCTACCGTAACAGCACCCGTGGCTATCAAAGAAAAAGAATTTGGTTTAGAGCACAAAGAAATTACTGAAAATGGGGAAGAGTCTATTACATCAATAATTTCATCTGTTAAAAAAGCACCTTATGGTGAGCTAATTATTACTTTAGAGAATAATCAGCAGTGGCGTCAAATTGGCTCAGATAGCTTGAGATTAGATGAGGGCGATACCGTTATTATTAGCCGTGGCGTATTCAACTCTTTTTTACTTAAAAAAGCAGATCAAAACCGTTCAATTCGTGTAAAACGCACCCAGTAATGCAATACACGTTAATTGATGCTGGCATAAATTTAACTAATCATCAATTTGATGGTCAGCATCAAGAAGTGCTCGCTCGGGCAATAGAGGTCGGTGTTAAGCATATGCTAATTATTGGCTGCGATATCAGCTCCAGCGAAGAATCATTAGCACTTGCTGCACGCTATGACCAATATGCTAGCGCGGGTATTCACCCTCATGATGCAAAAACAGCAACCTCTGAACTTGAGCAACAACTCACTCAGCTAGCTCAACATGAGCAGATTATTGCCATAGGTGAGTGCGGGCTAGATTATAATCGCGACTTTTCTCCAAGAGATGTGCAGCGTGATGTGTTTCGTCGTCAGCTCGCATTAGCTGAAAAGCTAAACCTGCCTGTTTATTTGCATGAACGCGACGCCAGTGACGACATGCTTGCTATTTTAAATGAGTTTACTGTACGCGGTGTACTGCACTGTTTTACTGGTGATGCACAAGCACTCGCAGGTTACTTAAATTTGGGCCTTTATATTGGTATCACCGGCTGGGTATGTGACGAACGACGTGGCAAAGAATTACAACAACTGATCCCTAGCATTCCCATTGAGCGTTTATTAATTGAAACCGATGCACCCTTTTTAATTCCTCGCACTGTTAAACCTAAGCCAAAATCAAGACGTAATGAGCCAGCATTGCTGCATTATGTTTGTGACACGCTTGCTCAGCTTTATGGTATTCCTGCATGTGATGTTGCAAAGCATACAAGTGAAAACTTTAATCATTTGTTTGGAATAGAGAAAAAATAATGCGAACCTTTTGCGCTTTGCTGGTATTCACTATGGTGTTTTATGCATCCTGTTTTCCTGCAAGTGCAATCGAGATAAATAGCGAATTTAATTCAAAAACAATAGAAGGTATTCATTATTCGTTTGTTCCTACCTCATTAGAAGATGCACGACAAAGCAATTTACAAGAATGGCTGCTACTTAATAATAAGCCACTTAATTTAGGCCTTGAGTCTCGGCCTGTGTGGATTCAATTTCAACTAAATAATTACCTTAATGAGCCAATAGAGCCAATCCTATCGTTCGATAACCCACTTCTGAACAATATATACCTGTACCACTTTATAGGTGAGGAGCAACTAAAATCGGAACATATTGGTGATGCTCTGCCTTTATCTGATAGAGCGATTAGAAGTGAGTCTTTGCTGGTTAAATTAACTCTTCCCGCTAACAGCGAAACCACCGTTTACCTCAAAGTTAATAATAATGCGGGAATTGGGCTTCGCGTCCCTCTCACCTTATGGCAACAGGATGCATTATTAGCCCATAAAAGCATGGTTAACTTGCTTTATGGATTGCTGATTGGATTTATTTTTTCACTGGCTATCAGTAGCATAGTTTTATTTGCTTTTTCACGTAAACATTATTTTGCTTATGCAGGTGTGATTACATTGATGCTCAGCCTGTTTTTAGCTTATATAGGTGGTTTTGGGTTTCGTTATGCTCCCTCAAGCATAGCAGGCCTACAACAGTTAATGCTGCCTCTATTACTTATGCTGAGCACAATTCTGCTTCTGCCCTTACAGCGGCATGTGTGCAAACCTAACGCCTCTAAGTTACTCAAGGGTCAAACTGCTATTACAACACTGTATGCGTTAATTATCGGTTTTATATGGTTATTACCTACTCCCAGTGTAACTTTATTTGCCATCTCAACTATACCTATAATTCTTATTTACCACGTGATAACTACATTACTTTATTTGCGCCAGCAACCGACAAGCCCTAATAAAAGCTTATTAATTGCCCTTATATTGTTTTTCATTATTGTGATTCATTTTGCCATTGCATTAACCGGCCTTTATACAGTGACTCGAGCTAGCTTAATGATAACCTTTGCAGCGTCCTTAGGTTGCTCATTTTGTTTAAGTTATACCGTCATAAAGTTATTTATATTACAACGCGATGAGCAAGTAACAGCGCAGCAAGCATTAATTGCACAAAACGCTGCACAAGATGCGCTATTAAATGAGCGGATTGAATTACAAGAGCGCACCCGCCAAGAGCTTGAAAGCCAAGTAGATGAACGCACCTTTGAGTTACAAGTAACACTGAGGGAATTAGAAGATAAAAACCGCGAACTTGAACAACTCAATATGGAAGATGCCTTAACAGGCATTAAAAATAGGCGCTTTTTCGATAAAAAACTAATTATGGAAATTCGTCGTTCGCGCCGCGAACAAACGCCACTGAGCATTATTATGTTAGATATTGACAAATTTAAGTCAATTAACGATAACTATGGCCACCTAACCGGCGATCAAGTTATAAGGGCTGTGTCTGATACCATTAAACAACAGCTTAAGCGCCCACTAGATGAAGTAGCACGTTATGGTGGTGAAGAATTTGTCATTTTGCTACCTAATACTAATAACCAAGGTGCACTGGTCATTGCAGAGCAGACACGCTTAGCAATAGCAAATAATAGTGTGAATGTAGCGGGGACTATTATCGACTTTACCATTAGTGCCGGTGTTTATACTCAAATTGCCGATGATATTCATAAACCTGAACTATTTACTGATTATGCCGATAAGGCACTCTATTTAGCAAAACAACATGGCCGCAATCAAGTGGTTAATTTTTCAATCCCACAGTAGGAGCGTATACTTATGGCCCAATCTGGACTAGACCTTTTCCCATATACTCGCATGCGTAGAATGCGCCGTAATGATTTCTCTCGTCGCCTTATGGCTGAAAATCAGCTGAGTGTTAATGATCTTATTTACCCTGTTTTTGTGCTTGAAGGCAAAAACCGTCGTGAAAGCATTGAATCGATGCCCGGTATTGAACGCTTATCAATTGATCTACTGATCGAAGAAGCTAAAGAATTAGTTGATTTAGGTGTGCCTGCGGTGGCTATCTTCCCTGTTACGCCTGCAGATAAAAAATCATTATATGCCGAAGAAGCGTATAACGATGATGGCTTAGTACAACGCACTGTTCGTGCTTTAAAAGAAGCCTTCCCTGAACTTGGGGTGATCACTGACGGGGCGCTCGATCCATTTACTACTCACGGGCAAGACGGCATTATTGATGACGAAGGCTATGTAATAAACGATGTAACTACTGAAATATTAGTTAAACAAGCATTATCACATGCAGCTGCAGGTGCCGATGTTGTTGCTCCATCAGATATGATGGATGGCCGTATTGGCGCAATCCGCGAAGCGCTCGAAGCGGATGGTTTTATTCACACTCGTATTATGGCTTATTCAGCTAAATACGCATCTAGCTACTATGGCCCATTTAGAGATGCCATAGGATCTGCTGGGAACTTAAAAGGCGCTGATAAAAAAACCTACCAAATGGATCCTGCTAACTCAGATGAAGCAATTCGCGAAGTCGCGCTTGACCTTCAGGAAGGCGCCGACATGGTAATGGTTAAACCTGGTATGCCATACCTTGATATTGTACGCCGCGTTAAAGATGAGTTTGGTGTACCAACATTTGCTTATCAGGTAAGTGGTGAATACGCGATGCATAAAGCCGCTATTGATAATGGCTGGCTGAGCGAAGAAGCTACTATTATGGAATCTTTATTAGCATTCAAACGCGCAGGCGCAGATGGCATTCTGACTTACTTTGCTAAGCAAGCTGCTCGCTATTTAAATAAATAATAACGACATATTGATATAAAAGGGCTTTATTGCCCTTTTGTATATTTAAAGGCAGCCCTTTTTTATGCTGCGTTACTCTCATTTCTGGGAAGTAACCACACTACATAGACCCTTCCTTACCCAAAACTAAAAACACAACGTATTTTCAACCTCAAAAAATAAGCAAATCTCGACATTGTTAACATTCTGTATTCTATTTGTAATTATTTTTCATTACACTAAGCGTCCCATTTGGGGAAACAAAAACACGGGAAAAATAATAATGTTGAAAACAAAAATAACGCCATTGGCGCTTGTATTAGCAAGCCTCAGTGCACCCGCTACCGCTAACCTCGTTATATCTGAGTACGTAGAAGGCAGTAGCTATAATAAAGCAGTAGAACTATTTAATAATTCGACTACCCCTCTGTCATTAGATGGCTACACGCTAAGCCTCTATTCAAATGGCAATACAGATGCAAATAATACATTCGATTTAACTGGTGAACTTGCTGCAAACAGCACTTACGTCATTGTTAATGGGAATGCATCAGCAGAACTAAAAGAAAAAGCTGACCAACTCAGCGCCGTGACTAACTTTAATGGCGATGATGCGCTGGTACTTACTCAAGGCTCTGTGGTTATTGATAGCTTTGGCCAGCGCGGTGTAGACCCGGGTTCATTTTGGTCAGAAGGGGGCGTGAAAACACAAAATAAAACATTGCGCCGCAAAGAAACCGAGCTAAACGGACGCACTGATGCCGATGGCGCTTTTAATCCAAGTGAGCTATGGCTGCAATTTGATCAAGATGACTTTAGTGATTTAGGTATCTTTGCAGGGAATTCTTCACCTAACCCTGATCCAGACCCAGAACCTGAAGAGCCTTTATTATGTGGCGCTGATAAAACATTAATTAGCAGCATTCAAGGCGAAGGCGCAAGCAGCCCAATGGTTAACACTGTTGTTGAGTTTGAAGGTGTAGTAACAGCTGACTTCCAGGCTGATGATCAGCTCAAAGGCTTTTTTGTTAACTCACTGAGTTATGATGAAGATACAAACCCACTTACCTCTGAAGGGGTATTTGTTTACTTTACTAATACTGATGTTAATGTTGGTGACCACGTTCGCGTACGAGGTACTGTTGAAGAGTATTTTGATGCCACCCAAATTGGCAATGTTAGTCAAGTTGCTATATGTGACACCGGCCTTTCAGCTTATCCGACTAAAATTACTTTACCCGTTACTGAGCAAAGTGAATTAGAAGCGTTTGAGGGTATGTTAGTGACCTTAGAGCAGCCACTTATTGTTACCAACAATTATGGTTTAGGTCGCTATGGTGAACTAGAGCTTGCTACTGAACGCTTATACCAAGGTACTCAAGTTGCACTTCCTGGCGCGGCTGCGAATGCGATTGAAGCGCAAAATATAAATAAAAAAATACTCTTAGATGATGGCTCAACTCGTCAAAACCGCGATCCTATCGCTTACCCTGTCCCAGGATTATCAGCAGAGAATACTCTACGCACAGGCGATACAGTAAATTCTGTAACAGGTGCGCTAGCTTACAGCTTTAGTACTTACCGTATTCACCCAACAACAACACCTCAGTTTATAGCAACCAATCCACGCACCGATGCGCCAGAGTTAAACCCTGACGCTGATTTACGTGTTGCCAGCTTTAACGTACTTAACTACTTTAATGGCGATGGCCAAAGCGGTGGTTTTCCAACTAGCCGTGGTGCTGATTCAGAAGCCGAGTTAATTCGCCAACAAGCCAAGCTAGTCAGCGCTATTAGTGCTTTGCAAGCGGATGTGATTGGCTTAATGGAAATTGAAAATGACGGCTTTGGTGAATTCAGTGCTGTTGCAAGCTTAGTAAATGCACTTAATGACGCTGATAGTCAAAATCAGTATGCATTCGTGGATTTTGGTGTTGATAAAATCGGCACCGACGCTATCACGACTGCGCTTATTTATCGTGCTGATAAAGTGCAGCAAGTGGGTACTGCAGCAATCACTACCGATGCGCCTTTCGATTACAGCAACCGTGCACCAATTGCACAAAGCTTTAAATCTTTAGATACAGAGGAAGTCTTTACTGTTGCCGTAGCACACCTAAAATCTAAAGGTGGTTGTAGAAGTGCCACTGGCGGCAATGCAGATCAAGGTGACGGTCAAGCATGTTGGAATGAAATCCGAACTGCTGGCGCAAATGCATTTGCTGATTGGCTAAATAGCAAACCAACAGGAGTTGATGATGAAGATATCATTCTTGTTGGCGACATGAACGCGTATGCAATGGAAGATCCTATCCGTGCATTTGCTGATAAGGGCCTTAAAAATGTGGTTGCTGAGTTAGATGGCAACACCTTAGGTTATTCTTACAGCTTTTCTGGTCGTGCAGGAAGTTTAGATCACGCCCTAGCAAGCCCGAGCTTATTAAGTAAAGTAGTGAGCGCCAGTGATTGGCATATTAACGCCGATGAGCCTATTTCACTTGATTATAATGTTGAATTTAAATCTGACGCACAGCAATCAAGCTTGTATGCTCAAGGACCTTACAGAGCATCAGATCATGACCCTGTTATTGTCGATATTCGTTCAACGATTATCGCGCCACCTGAGCCAGAACCAGAGGTGATCACCGGTGAAATTGATAATATTCGCGGCTGGTTTTGGTGGAAAAACTACCGCATTGATATTCCTGAAGGTTATGACGAGCTAACTATTAGCCTAGACGGTGGATGGGGCGATGCAAACTTATTTGTTAGACACAAAAGAAGCCCGACTTTGTTTAGAAGTGACTGCGCATCAATTAGTAGAGGAAACGCAGAAAACTGTACATTTACCAATCCTAAATCGGGTAAATGGAAAGTCCGCGTAAATGGCTTTTTACCATTTGGCAATGTAAAACTCACTTATAAAGCAACCAAATATGCTGATTAACTTCGACTTCAATAACCGGTTCATGACTTAAAGTTGTTGCCAGTATCTACTTGAAGTAACTCAAAAGCCGCATTCGCGGCTTTTTTATTTTATATACAAATGTAATTCAGACAGGCTTCATCAAGCACTGCTTATTATCTATGCAAGCATTGACTTAGTACATATCTAACTCAAGGTAACTCTAACACTGTTTGTTTTTCGAAAAGTCAAAATGCGTTATAGCGGCTTGATTGAAAGTGATAAACAACTTGTCCTTCTAATCCATACCAAGAGCAACTGAGATAAACGTCAATCTTAGCAGTAAACATATTTTTTTATAAAGGATTCAAAATGAAAGCGCGCATTCACCTTATATCTACTTATCAAAGGGTTTTTAAAAAGCCTTTGTTTGGGATGTTGATGGTTTTTTCACTGTGGGGAACTAACAGCGCGATTGCTGCATCTTCACTTGAAGCCGCAATACCGCAGAGCAGTTTATTTGATGTGCTAAGTGCGCGAGCTAAAAAGCTTGCTGAACAAGATTACATTGCACCAAAAGAAATACAGTTAGATGCGCTTAATAGTATTGATTATCAAGACTACCGCTCAATCCGCTTTAAGCAAGACCAATCGGTATGGAAAGATGAAGGGCTTTATGAGCTGCAATTATTTCACCCCGGTTTTTTATATAAAACGCCAGTAAAAATCAATATCGTTGATCAAAATGCAAAGCTTAGCCGCCTTCCATTTAGCACAGAGTTTTATCAATATGATGGAACAGCAGCACACCTAAAAGATGAAATAGCAAAAAGTATTGAAGGTACGCAGTTAGGGCATGCTGGTTTTAGATTACATTACCCATTAAATAACGATGACTATAAAGATGAGGTTATGGTATTTCAGGGCGCTTCTTATTTTCGCTTAGTTGGGCCTAACCAAGTTTATGGTTTATCTGCACGAGGACTGGCGATTGATACCGCACAAACATCTGGTGAAGAGTTTCCTTCATTCAAAGAATTCTGGTTAGTTAAACCAACACCCGAGCAAACTAATATTACTATTTTTGCTTTACTTGATAGTCCATCAGTAGCGGGAGCTTACAAGTTTGAGATAGACCCTAACACGCAGACAAGTGTTAGCGTCGACATGCAAATTTTTGCCCGTAAAGATGTTAAAAAGCTTGGTATAGCACCATTAACGAGTATGTTTTATCACGGTGAAAATAGTACCAAGTTTTTTGATGATTATCGCCCTGAAGTACACGACTCAGACGGTTTGCTCACGCAATCACAAGAAGGTAACTGGGTATGGCGTCCACTTAATAATCCATCCCAACTTAGCGTAACCTCTTTTTCATATGAAAATCCTAAAGGCTTTGGCCTTGCACAGCGTGACCGTGACTTTAATAACTACTTTGATATAGAAGCGCATTATCATGACCGCCCTAGCTTTTGGATAGAACCACAAGGTGAATGGGGGAATGGCCGTGTTGAGCTTGTTGAGATTCCAACAGATACTGAAACTAACGATAATATTGTAAGTTATTGGGTTCCTGAAAAGCCGTTCAAAGCAGGAGAAGCATTAAAGTTTAGCTACAAAATATCGACCTTTAATGATTATCTAAGCCAAAATAATTTGGCTAAAGTGGCTAGAACACGCATTGGCAGTGCAGCATTGCCTGGTGAAGATAACCCACCTCCAAAGAGCCATCGTCAGTTTACTGTTGACTTTACTGGCCCTGATATCAATCAATTATCTGAAAAATTAGTACTTAGCGCAGACTTGCAACTTACCACAGGTGAAGTGCGTGATATTACAGTGCAAAAGCTACCAAAATCATTAGGCTGGCGAGTTGCCTTCAAAGTCGCCCCAAAAGACAGTAATCCTGTAGATATGCGTTTATCGCTAAAACTACGTAACAAAGCAGTGAGCGAGGTATGGAGCTATGTTTGGTATCCAAATGACATCAAGTAAACAAAGTACTGGCACACCAATGCCTTTTAAAACACTTCGCGTATGGTTATTTGCTATAGCTGCTATTGGCCTCTCAGGCTATGGCATTTCAATTATGTTTGAAATTTTAAACTCAAATGGCATGACCTTGCTTGAATATGCACTGCTTGCTTTGTTTTCTATTACCTTTGCTTGGATAGTCACCGCATTTTGTAGTGGCTGCATTGGTTTTATACTGCAGCTATTTCGTATAGATCCGCTCACGCTTAGAAGAATAAAACCGGTCTCCATTAACAATGAAGCACTATCACAGCAAAAAACGGCTGTAGTTATGCCAATTTATAATGAAGATACCCATAGAGTTATTGCTGGCTTTGAAGTGAGCTTGCAATCGTTAAAAGCCACTGGGCAATTAAAACACTTTGATTTTTATTTACTGAGCGATACACAAGACGCAACTATTGCCAGTAATGAATTAAGCGCATGGCATGCTTTATGTGAACGTCTTGGCGATACAGCAAAACAAATATTTTACCGTCGTCGTGAAGATAATAAACATCGTAAAGTAGGTAACTTAACCGATTTTTGCGAACGTTGGGGTAGCCAATACGAGCATATGATTGTATTGGATGCTGATAGTGTGATGACGGGTCAATGCATGCTAGAACTCACTACTAGTATGCTGAATAACCCACAAGCGGGATTGATTCAAACTATTCCTATTCCTGTGCGCCAAGATACTTTTTTTGGACGCTTTTTACAGTTTGCTTCGATTCTTTATAGCCCAATGTTAGCTACTGGCTCTGCTTTTTGGCAAACCGATAAAGCCAATTACTGGGGGCATAATGCCATCATTCGTGTTAGTGCGTTTATTGATTGCTGTGGCTTGCCAACACTCAAAGGTAAAGCCCCCTTTGGTGGAGAAATTTTAAGCCATGATTTTGTGGAAGCTTCTCTATTACATAGCGCAAATTGGGACGTATTATTACTTGCCGATATTGAAGGCAGTTATGAAGAGGTTCCCAGTAATATCTTAGATTATGCTGTACGAGATAGACGTTGGGTTCAGGGTAATATTCAACACCTAGGTTTACTTTCATCAGCAAAGCTAAAGCTAATGAGCAAACTGCACTTTTTACTAGGTGCAACAGCGTATATTTCATCTCTTATTTGGTTGTCTATGCTGGCATTAAGTACCATAGATGCGGTAACACGTGCTTTAAATAGTGATGTCTACTTTAATCGTGCCTATCAGTTATTTCCGACTTGGCAAATAGCCAAAACAGATCTCATTGACTCATTACTTTACCTAACAATTATTATTTTGTTATTACCTAAACTTATGGGCGTCATTGTTACTTTAGTGCACCGTAAACAGCGCTTTGGTGGTGCATTAAAGCTCATTTTAGGATCTATCATTGAAACCATTTTTGCTATTATTGTGGCACCATTGATGATGGTATTTCATGCGTACTTTGTAGTCTGTGTATTTTTAGGCAAAAAAGTAAAATGGGATGCTCAACCGCGTGAAGGTAGAATGGTGCCATGGAAAGAAGCGTTTGGTTATACATTGTTTTCTTCGCTTGTTGCCATTGTATGGGGTAGTGTTGCTTATTACTTTACACCGGTCTTTTTTTGGTGGTTATCTCCTATTTTATTAGGGCTCATCCTCGCTGCTCCTATTGTGCGTTACTCAAGTAGTATCAAGCTAGGCATTAAGCTAAGGCAGTGGGGCATTTTCCTCTGCCCGAGTGAAGTAGATGACGATGCAACATTAGCGGCTCTTAAAGTACACCTCAAAGAGATAGCCGTTCCACCTGTAGGGCGTTATTCAACAGCAACACCATTGTTACCATTAGAACATAAAGTGACAATGCCTATTCAGAACTTTAGTAGTGAATCACATCGAAAGAAGTTTAAAGCACTCATCACAAAAACTGCTAATAAGCTAAGTTAATGCCACTACAAATAAAAAAGGAGCAACCTTGTGTTGCTCCTTTTTTTTTAGCTGCGTTTACACTTATTTTTTAAGCCATGTTCATTTAATACGACGGGCTTCATTATCTTTAAATCAATCATGCTTTATAAAAGTTAAACAATAAAAAACCCGCAGCAAGTGCGGGTTTTTTTAAAGAGTTAGAGTGCTAATTACTTAGCAGCGTTTTTCTCTTTTTCTGCAGCGATTACAGTATCAGCTACGTTTTGTGGACATGCAGCGTAGTGTGAGAACTCCATAGAGAACTGACCACGACCAGATGTCATTGTACGTAGTGAACCGATGTAACCGAACATTTCTGATAACGGTACGTCAGCTTTAATACGAACGCCAGTTAAACCAGCTTCTTGATTGCTTAGCATACCACGACGACGGTTAAGGTCACCAATTACATCACCTACGTGATCTTCTGGTGTGAACACGTCAACTTTCATGATTGGCTCAAGAAGTTGTGCACCCGCTTTAGGGATAGACTGACGGAAAGCGCCTTTAGCAGCGATTTCGAAAGCAATTGCAGATGAATCCACGGCGTGGAAGCCACCGTCGAAAAGCTCAACTTCAACGTCAAGTACTGGGAAGCCAGCTAGAACACCTTCACCCATCATTGATTTGAAACCTTTCTCAACTGCAGGCCAGAATTCTTTAGGTACGTTACCACCAACAACTGATGAAGTGAACGCGAAACCTGAACCCACTTCGCCTGGCTTGATGCGGTAATCGATTTTACCAAATTGACCAGAACCACCAGATTGTTTCTTATGCGTGTAGCTATCTTCGATTTCACGAGTGATAGTTTCACGGTAAGCAACCTGTGGTTGACCAACGATAAGGTCTACACCGTAAGTACGCTTAAGGATATCTACTTTGATATCTAAGTGAAGCTCACCCATACCTTTAAGGATAGTTTCGCCTGAATCTTCATCAGTCTCAACTTGGAAAGATGGATCTTCTGCAACCATTTTACCGATAGCAACACCCATTTTCTCATTACCGCCTTTATCTTTAGGCTGTACAGCAATCGAGATTACTGGAGTTGGGAATACCATTGGCTCAAGTGTTACTGGGTGCTTAGGATCACATAGAGTATGACCAGTTTGCACATTTTTCATACCAACGATAGCGATGATATCGCCCGCTTGTGCTGTAGTAAGCTCTTTACGCTCATCTGCTTGCATCTCAACCATACGGCCAACACGCTCAGTTTTACCTGTAAATGCATTAAGGATAGTGTCACCCTTGTTAAGCACACCAGAGTAGATACGTACGAATGTTAACGCACCAAAACGGTCATCCATGATTTTGAATGCAAGCGCTTTGAAAGGTTCGTCTGCAGATACAATTGCATGCTCGCCGTTTTCGTTACCTTCTTCATCCATAAGAGGTTGAGGATCAACTTCTGTAGGTGCAGGTAAGTAATCTACTACTGCGTCAAGAACAAGTTGCATACCTTTGTTTTTGAATGCAGAACCACAGAACGTAGGGAAGAATGCAAGGTCACGAGTACCTTTACGGATACAACGCTTGATATCTTCAACTGAAGGTACTTCACCTTCCATGTATGCTTCCATTAGGTCATCGTCTTGCTCTACAGCAGTCTCGATAAGCATTTCATGGTATTCGTCAACTTTGTCTACCATGTCTGCAGGAACGTCAGTGATTTCGTAGTTTTCAGGAAGACCAGTGTCATCCCAAACGTATGCTTGCTTGTTTAAAACGTCAACAACACCTACGAATTCATCTTCAATACCAATTGGTAAAGTCATGATAAGTGGAGTAGCACCAAGTACTTTTTGTACTTGCGCTGTTACACGGTAAAAATCAGCACCCATACGGTCTAATTTGTTTACGAAGATGATACGTGCAACACCTGATTCGTTCGCATAGCGCCAGTTAGTTTCTGATTGTGGCTCAACACCACCAGAACCACAGAATACACCCACACCGCCATCTAATACTTTAAGTGAACGGTAAACTTCAACTGTGAAGTCAACGTGTCCAGGAGTATCGATAACGTTAAAACGGTGATCTTTCCAGAAACAGCTTACTGCCGCAGACTGGATAGTAATACCGCGCTCAGCTTCTTGATCCATGAAATCGGTAGTCGATTCACCATCATGAACCTCACCTGTTTTGTGGATAGTACCTGTAAGCTTTAGGATACGCTCAGTAGTTGTGGTTTTACCCGCATCAACGTGCGCGAAAATACCAATGTTTCTGTACTTCGATAAATCTGCCATTAATTTTACTCTTAATAAAGTCGATAAATTATTCGGCGGGAGTATAGCATTACTTAAAGCGAACATCACCATAGAAGTCGCTTAAAATGCAATCAATTTATAAAAAACTTGCTTTAAAGATATTTTGGGGTATGAGATGGGCTTGATAGGGGCCCGTTATAAACTGAATTTAAATGACTTAAGTGCTTAATAAGTGCAATGCAGTGATGGCATGAAGCATATAAAATTATTTTGCTCCATGCCCATCATTAGTAAAATTACTCAAAAGTCATGGTTTTGACTTTGTCGTTAATAACTAAATTACCCGCCGTTTTGGCTTTAATTTCATCAACACTTACTCCTGGAGCGCATTCTAACAAGTGAAAAGCGCCGTCTTTAATTTCTAATAAAGCGAGATCCGTAATTACTTTATTAATACAGGCAACACCGGTTAGTGGCAGGCTACATTCACTTAATAGTTTTGACTCACCATGCTTGTTTGCATGGGTCATGGTGCAAATAATGTTTTTTGCCCCAGCCACTAAATCCATCGCTCCGCCCATACCTTTAACCAGCTTGTTAGGAATCATCCAACTAGCAATGTTGCCATTTTGGTCAACTTCAAAAGCACCCAAAACAGTTAAATCAACATGCCCACCGCGGATCATGGCAAAGCTTTCTGCAGAATTAAAAATAGCGGCACCAGTTGCTGCGGTTACTGTTTCCTTCCCCGCGTTGATCATATCCGCATCCACTGAGTCAGCGTGTGGATATGGCCCCATTCCTAAGAGGCCATTTTCCGATTGCAACATCACCTCAATGCCTTCAGGCACATAATTCGCGACAAGTGTTGGTATACCAATGCCTAAATTGACGTAGTAGCCATCTTCGAGTTCCATCGCCACGCGTTTTGCTATTTGCTCTCGTGTTAATGCCATAACTATATACTCCTTATTGCTCGGCCGGTTGCGTTGTGATTTTTTCAATCCGTTTTTCAAATTCACCTTTAATAACACGGTCAATATAAATACCGGGTGTATGAATTTGGCTTGGCTCAAGCTCGCCAGGCTCTACAATTTCTTCAACTTCGAGCACGGTAATTTTACCAGCAGTGGCTGCCATAGGATTAAAGTTCATCGCCGTATGACGATAAATACAATTTCCATAGCGATCCGCTTTCCAGGCTTTTACAATAGCAAAATCACCGGTAATACTCGGCTCAAGTAAGTAATCACGGCCGTTAATATTGCGTGTTTCTTTGCCTTCGGCGACCGGAGTGCCCACACCGGTTGCGGTATAAAAGGCAGGAATGCCCGCACCACCAGCACGCATTTTTTCAGCTAATGTTCCTTGTGGCGTCAATTCAACATCTAACTCACCATTCAGTAACTGCTGCTCAAATAACCCATTTTCGCCCACATACGAGGCAATCATTTTACTAATTTGCTTGTCTTCAAGTAACAACCCTAATCCAAAGCCATCAACACCACAGTTGTTCGACACTAAGGTTAAGTCTCGGGTGCCTTGGCGCTTAATCTGTGCAATTAATCCCTCAGGAATACCACATAAACCAAAACCACCAGCAATAATAGTCATCCCGTCTTCAAGCCCTGCCATTGCTTCACTGTAGCTTGTTACTACTTTATCAAAACCTGCCATAATAACCCCTATTGTGCTGTCCAGCCGCCATCAATGGCGATCGCTTGAGCGGTAATATTTCGTGCGGCATCTGCCATTAAAAAACTAACGGTATGCAGGATCTCGTCTAAGCCGATAAATGCTTTTTTCGGCATGGGTGCTAGCATAATCGTGTCGATCACTTGTTGCTCAGAAATACCATGTTCTTTTGCTTGTGCGGCAATCTGCTGTTCTACCAAAGGCGTTTTCACATAGGCAGGGCAAACAGTGTTAATAGTAATATTGGCACCCCCTGTTTCGAGTGCCATAGTTTTAGTAAAGCCGATTAAGCCATGTTTTGCAGCGATATAAGCCGACTTATATTTAGAGGCGACCATCGCATGAATAGAACCAATATTTATGATTCGACCAAAGTTTTGAGCCCGCATACGTGGCAAAACTGCTTTACTCATCATTGCCGGGCCAACCAACATCACTTGCTGTAAAAGCAGCCACTTATCTGCAGGAAAGTCTTCAAGTTTTGCCACATGCTGTATTCCTGCATTATTAATTAATACATCGATAGGTTGCGTAAAGGTGCTAAAAAAGTCCTCAATCGCTTGGCTATCAGCAACGTTAAGTGCGTAACCATGAGCGTTACCACCCTGATTAACTATTTTTTGCGCTGCTTGTTGAGCCTGTTGCTCATTAAGATCGGTAACAATAATAGTATGCCCAGCAAGAGCTAACTGCTCAGCAATATAAAACCCTATTCCACTAGCTGCACCGGTGATTAAAACGTTTTGACTCATACTGCTATTCCTCTAAAAACTCACTGATAAGCTGCGCTTTAGGCAAGATTGAAAAAATGCCATCCAAATGTCCCCAACCGCCTTCAATTTCAGAAAACTGAACGTCTTTCCCCAGCGACTTCATTGACTCATACACGGTTCGCATATTTTCAGGGCGTAGAAGTAGGTCATTGGTGGCAGGTAATAACAATGTTTTAGCGCTGATCTTTTTAAGTGCTGTACTTAAGTCTTGCTCCATACCGGCAGTAAACAGTTGTGATGCCCGTACCAAATACAATACGTGATTTGCATCTTGGGCTTTTGCTCTTGCCATGGCTCTTTGCGCCAGTGTTTGGCTCAATTTTGGCAAGGTACGAATGTCTTTTAACGCGCCTTCATCAAGTACGTTAAAGTCAGGGAAGCTAGCGTTATAAATAATCGGGTGCATGGCATCTTGGGTAATATTAAGCATGGTGGCGGCAAGTCCATCTAATGGGCGTTCCTTGTCGTAGTAATTACCTTGCTGCCAGTTTTTATCTAACCGAATTGGCAATGCCCACTTTTCAAGGGCAGCGACTGTCCATGCATCCATTTTTGCAGCGCCAATCACATGAATTAATCGCTCTACTTTATCTGGGTAACGCGTTGCCCACTCAAGAGCTTGAAACGACCCCATTGATGCGCCCATCACGGCATGTAACTTAGTGATACCTAGACTTTCGAGTAAACGCTTTTGCACATTCACAAAGTCAGTAATCGTAACCACAGGAAAATCTAAACCATATGGTTTACCTGTTTTGGGATTAGTTGACGCTGGGCCTGTGGTGATGACATTTTCATCATGCCAGTTGGCATTGACTAAGGTGTCAGAGCTGATCACAAAATACTTGTTAGTATCTATGGCTTTTCCTGAGCCAATTAACGCATCCCAGTACCCTGCTGCGGCGTCGTCGGCTGAATATTTACCTGCAGCATGAGAGGTTCCAGAAAAATAATGAGTGATCAAAATCACATTATCTTTGGCTTCGTTAAGCTCACCATAACTTTCCCAGCCAATATCAACCTGTGGCAACGTTGTACCTGAAACCGTTGTGAAGTTTTCAGTGCTAAAATGTTGCTTTTCTACTAGTAATGGCTCTGCTTTATCAGCGCCAAACACGGTACTACTAAATAAAAACAGCAACCCTATTATTAATATTATTCTCATTGCAATTCCTTAAAAAGTGATGAATAAGCTTAGTGCAAGAGCCACCCCAACCAATGGGATAACCACGGTCAATGCAGCTAATGGCCAATAAGCGCGTTGATGTGTTTCTTTACAAATGGCCCTGATGGTTGTGACAACGTAGCCATTATGTGGCAGGCTATCTAATGCACCAGAACTAATAGCAACCACTCTGTGTAATTGCTCTGGATTAACTCCCATATCCAAATATCCAGGAGCCACAAGCGGTAGTGCAATCGCTTGCCCGCCGGATGCTGACCCCGTTAACCCAGCTATGACGCTCACTGCAACAGCAGCCCCCACCAGCTCATTACCTGGCATATGAGTCATAGCATCAACAGCAGCAATAAAAGCCGGTGATACTTTAGCCACAGCGCCAAACCCAACTACAGCTGCAGTGTTACCTATCGCCACTAAGGCACCAGTGGTACCCATATTGATTGCATTGGCCATGTTATGGAAATACTTATAATTAATGACCACAATACTCAAAACACCACCAAGCAGCGCCACAATCAGCGCAGTTTGCTGTAAAACATCATGTAATATAAATGATAGAAGTAGCACCACCAGCAAAGGAATAACCCCGGTGATTGGGTGCGGCCGCTTACGCTCTAAAATAACCGGATCATCGTCTCTAGCAGCAAAGCGCTCACCTTTGGCAACCGCCTTTTTAATCATTTTATTTAGCCAAAAGTAACCTACTGTCGCCATAAAAATAGCCACCACTAAGCTTACTTCCCACGCGGCATAAGGTGAGGTACCTAAATGCTTTACGGGTATCCAATTTTGAATTTCAGGCGATCCCGCAGAGGTCATAGTAAACGTCACTGAACCAAACGCTAACGTTGCAGGTATAAAGCGCCGTGGCAAATCAGCGTCTTTAAATAAACTGAGCGCCATCGGGTAAACCGAAAACGCCACAATGAATACGCTGACTCCGCCATAAGTCAGTACGGCACAAGCAATCACCACCGCGAGCACCGCATGCTTCATACCTAATTTGCCAACAATGTAACTGGCTACACTGTCTGCTGCGCCTGTATCTTCCATAAATTTACCGAACAACGAGCCCAGCAAAAACATAAAAAACCATGCGCTTAAAAATCCAGCAAAGCCATCCATATACGCGTTAATAAAATTACTATCGGCAGTCACCGGGAATATAGCCATCCCACTAGTTAGTGCTACCAACAATGCACATATTGGCGCGGCAATAAATAAATTGACCCCACGCAACGTTAAAATTATTAGCAGTATTAAACCGCCTAACAGCCCTATCATGCTCAGCATAGACATTCCTATAATTATTGTTATTACCCAGATGAGGTGACATCGCAGTAACTGCTGTTAGTTTTATCGCTCAGCGAAAATAAAGACATAACACTAAGGTACTACATGCTTTAAATTTGGCTTAAAAGCAAGATAAGTCAAGGTGTTAAAAACATATAGCACTATGGTACTAATTCATTTTTTAACACTATCTTCTACATTAAGTGCAGGTGACATGAGCAAACAAATAATCAACTAATAACAACAGGAACACACCAATGATAAAGCTCAAACAAAATATCACACCCGTTACACTCGCTGTTTCACTGGCCTTATTAAGCACAACAAGTGTGGCAGCTGAACAAGCCTCTACAGTAAAAAAAGCAGAGTTAGAGCGAATAGAAGTAACCGCTCGCAAAACCGTTGAAAACTTACAAGAAGTTCCGGTTGCCGTAACCTCAATTGGCGCACAAGAATTAGCAGAAAATGGCATTAGTGTGATGACCGAGGTACAGCAGTTTTCGCCCAACACCACACTACAATCAAGCCGAGGCACTAACTCTACTATCACTGCGTTTATTCGCGGTGTAGGTCAGCAAGACCCTCTCTGGGGTTATGAACCCGGTGTAGGTATTTACATTGATGATGTATACATCGCCCGCCCGCAAGGTGCCGTGCTCGACTTACTTGATGTGCAACAAATTGAAGTATTACGTGGCCCGCAAGGTACGCTATATGGCAAAAACACTATTGGTGGTGCAGTAAAGTATGTCACCAAAGAAATGAGCGGAGATGCAACGCTAAATATTCAAGGCACCGTAGGCAGCTACAGCCAAAAAGATTTAAAAGTTACTGGGCAGCTCCCACTTATTGACGAAAAACTCTATGTTGGTTTTGGTTTTGCCACATTGAACCGTGATGGCTATGGTGAATTTTTAACGTCTGCGCTTGATAACCAAGATCGCGAAAACTACAACAAAGATGTTACCGCTGCACGGGTTACGCTAGAGTACACCCCAACCGATGACTTATTCTTTCGTTTAGCGTGGGATAAAACCGATGATGACTCTAACGCGAAAGGCGGATATCGCTTACTTCCAAGCATATTAACTAATGCGCCTGTGCCAGATAGCGTGTATGACTCTTATACTAGTTTACCAACATGGAACAAAGTAGAACTTGAAGGTATGAGCTTAACTGCTCGCTGGGATATGAGCGCAAACACCAGCATTAAATACGTTGCAGCAACAAGAGAAAGCTATTCACCAACCAATATCGACTTTGATAATACCTCTTTACCTATTTTTGATGTTCCAGCCATTTATGACGATGAACAAACCACGCATGAGTTGCAGCTAAATCACAGTGGCGATGACTACAAATTAGTATCGGGCTTATATTACTATGATGGTGAATCGTGTGGCCAGTTTGAGGCTGTACTAGGTGTGCTTGGTCAAAGTTTAGGTGCCCCTGGGCTTACCCGTGAAGTAAGCGGTTGTAGCAACTCCACCAGCAAAGCAGCTTATATACAAGGAAGCTATGACTTTGATGAAAAATGGTCAATGACCCTAGGCGCACGCTATACCAAAGACAGCAAAGAAGCGATTGTAAATAATGGTCTTATTTTTGACGTTGTTTATCCTGAATCAGGTTGGATCCCAGGCTATGTACGCCCTGAAGGCCAATTAGTGCCTACCGTACTCGATGACAGCGAAGATTGGTCACGCTTTACACCTCGTGCAGGTGTGGAATACCAATACAATAACGACATTATGTTTTTTGCTAGTTACTCGCAAGGGTTTAAGTCAGGGACATTTAATCCACGAGCTACAACAGCAGAACCAGCAGCAAGACCCGAAGTAGTTGACTCAATTGAGTTAGGCATGAAAAGCGAATGGAATGATAATTTACGCGCAAACTTAACCGTATTCACACTTGATCACAAGGATCGTCAGTATATTTCGGTATTACCTGGTGACAGCGCCGCAGATTTAAACCAGCGCTTAGGTAATATTGGCGAGTCTAAGTCTGATGGCGTTGAATTAGAACTTAGCTATGTTGCAAGCGATGCACTAACTTTCGACGCGTCAATAGGTTACATCGACAGTAGTTTTGAAAATGTAATTGATACCAATCCTGATACCGGTGAAACATTTGATAAGTCAGACCGTTTTAGCGTCTCGAATACTCCTGATCTGACCTTTAATTTAGGTGCAACGTACCGTTTATACACAGATATGGGCGACTTTGTTATGAATGGTAATTATTACCATCGTGGTGATTACGCACTGTTCGAAGAAGATAGCCTCTTAACACAAGACGCCTACGGATTATTAAATATTGGTGTTACTTGGTACAGCGCAGATGGCCATTGGACTGCGGGTATTTATGGTAAAAACCTAACCGATGAAGAATACATGATTGGTGGTTATCAGTTCGTGGCTCCTGACCCGTCAGATCCAACTGATACCAGCAAATACACGCCGGGTCTTGGTGGAGACAATACCTTGATTGGTTACTACGGCGACCCTCGCACAATATCACTCACTGTGGGCTATCGTTTTTAAAATTTAATATCATTAGGGCCTGTTGACCTTTGCGGATTGAAATTTGTTCAAACTAGGGGCTGTTTTAATCGCGGCGCGAGGTTTGCAACCTAGTGGGCTAAGTAAAAACCGAGCAACAAAGAGTAAATCGCCCCTCGGAAGAACCCGAAGGGCAGCGCCTGTTTGGCATTGATGCTGCGTTATCGCCTATTTATGTGGAATAACCACATGACATAGGCTCTACCTTGCCTAAATATCAAACAGACTGCTGCAAATTCAATCTTGAAAGGTGAACAGACCCTAGGGTTTGCCTGTTTATCCCCACAGACAAACCTTGTTTCACATCACAAAATCACATATAACTTAATGCATTGGAGACTATTTGAAATGGCTTGTGCTGTGAATACCATAATTGCTGATGACCATCCTTTATTCAGAAGTGCGCTACGTCAAGCGGCAGCGACTTCCGTACCAGAACAATATATAAAAGAAACCAGCGATATCGACGGGTTATTTAGCTTATTAAAATCACACCCCGAGATAGAGCTGATATTTTTAGATTTAACAATTCCTGGCGCCAATGGTTTACAAGCGCTCTCACAACTAAGAAATCAATACCCTGATATATTAATTATTATGGTATCGGCTAACGAAACCCCCACTATCATAAAACAAGCCATGAGCTTAGGTGCTGCAGGCTATATTCCAAAGTCATCATCCCTTGATGTGATCAGTGAAGCCATTGAACATGTACTCAATGGAGACTCTTGGTTGCCAACAGATATTGACTTAACTGATGTGGTTGTTAATGACGAACAGAGCAATTTTGCCCGCAACCTAGAAAAACTCACTCCACAGCAATACCGTGTACTCGCAATGATAGCCGACGGGCTTTTGAACAAACAAATTGCCTTTGAAATGTCGATTCAAGAAACCACCATAAAACAACATGTATCGGCCATTTTGCGAAAGCTGAATGTGTATAACCGTACCCAAGCAGGCATTTTGTTTAATCAGCTATCTCAAGTTGGTAAGTTAGAGGCGAGCTAATATAGTGTACGTCTCTAAGTCAGTCGTTTTATCATTCTTTTTAATGCCGGTGCTTTAAGTGGTTTGTACAATAAAGGATAACCTGCATCGAGTACGCGCTCGCGTATTTGCTCATCGTGGTTTGCAGTATTAACAATGGCAGGCAGCGTCATTAATCCTGCTTGTTCAATCACCTCAAGACCCGTTACACCGTCATCCAACTGATAATCAACAATAAGTAGCTGTGGTAGTGTATTTTCTGCTTTGAGTTGCTCAAGTTCAATTAAGTTAGTGGCCGTGGCAATTTCACAGCCCCAGTTTTCTAGCAACTGTTTCAGCGCTTCAAGTACATTACGATCGTTATCCACAAGCCAAATACATAAACGACCCAATTCAGTTTCTGAATTGGCAGGTACATGCGCAGTGGCTGGTGTTTTTAAACTAGGTTTGCATGGCATGGTTAAAGTAAATTGGGTGCCTTGATTAAGTTGCGACCCCATTACTAACGGGATCCCGAGTAAGTCACAAATTCGTTTGGTGATCGACAACCCTAAACCAAGTCCTTCAGCATTGGGTTTTTCACCCAATTGTTTAAATTCCTGATAAATACTCTGCTGATCACTAGTGGCAATACCTATGCCTGTGTCTTCAATCACAAACGACACATGGCGTTCATCAAGTAAGACTCTTAAGCGTACTTCACCGTGCTCAGTGTAGCGAATCGCATTACTTAGTAAGTTTCTTAGTACACGCTTAAGTAATGCTTTATCTGTGTAAATTCGCGCTTCACACGACTCAACAACAAAGCTGAGGCCTTTTTCTTGAGCAAGAGCTAAATAATCATTACGCAATGGCTCTATTAAACTACTCACATTAAATTCCGTTAGCTGTACTTTAAACGAGCCCGAATCGAGCTTAGTTAATTCCAAAATACTTGAAAGTAACTCTTCCGCACTGCCTAATGAATTTTTAATATTCATGGCTAGCTCTTTAAGCTCAGTATCTTGAGCTTTTTCGTTCATCAGCGAGCAAAACAAACTTGCTGCATTAAATGGCTGCAATAAATCGTGACTCGCTGCGGCAAAAAAACGCGTTTTACTTACTGTTGCTTGCTCTGCTACTTGCTTAGCTTTAGAAAGCGCTTGGTTAGCCTGTGTTAATGCCGCAGTTCGCGTAGCCACTTGTTCTTCAAGACTTAAATTAGCTTGTGTTAGCGCTTTTTGTTGTTTTACAAATTCACTTATGTCGGTATAGGTCGTTACAAATCCACCGCCAGGTAAAGGGTTACCTTGCATTTCAAATACTCGCCCATCGTTGTGAGCACGCTGATATTTATAAGCACTACCTTGCTTTAAATACGCTAAACGCTTATCAACTTCAGTATTAATATCCTCACCACGAAATAAGCCTCGCTCAGCGTTAAAGCGAATAATATCGGCAACAGGTCGGCCTATATACAAAGCACTTTCAGGATAATTAAACATCTGCTTATAACCTTGATTCCAGGCTACCAAACGAAGTTCCCTATCAACTACGCTAATGCCTTGCTGAATATTTTCAATGGTAGATTGCAGCAAATCACGATTAAATTTAAGTACTTGGCTAGCTTCATCTACAAACTCGGCGACTTGTTCTAAAGGCTGACGCTGCTCATTTTTCGCTACATCTAAAATTAGCCGTGCTGATGCGCCACCAATAACCGCTGACATTTCACGCTCAACTAATAACTCAAGCTCAACATTAGCAATCCGCTTCCATTGGCTTTTTTCATGTGGGAAATACTGCTGCACTAAAGAGTGGCTCGCGTCTTTTTCAGCAAAACGCTGTAATAATGCACCTAGGTCTTCATAATTGAGTGGCTGTAATGCAGTGTTTAATCGCGAGTCGTTTAATTGTGAAATAAACTTATTGCTTTGCAGACGCTCAGCAAGCGTTGCACGGCTAAATAGTGGTACAAGCAAATACACTAGTGTATTAACCCCTAACGACAATAGTAATGATTGGCTTATACTTTCTAAACCCAATGAAAATAAATCAGTTGGAGCCAACCACTTAATATTCCACGGCCCTTCAACTAACCAACTGCTTTGGCTGCCTAAGCCACTAGCCAAGTTCGGTAGTAATAGAGTGTACCCCCAAATAACAAAGCCGCTTAAAATCCCAAACTGTGCACCACGACACGATGCGTGTCGCCACCACAAACCAATGATCATCGCAGGAGCAAATTGTGCCACCAAGGTAAACGACATTAGCCCAACACTGGCTAGCGTGGTAGTTTCTGCAAGCACTCTATGAGTGAAATAGCTAAGTAACAATATCAGCACAATCACTATTTTACGCGCATGCAGCAAGTGATTTTTATCTAGCCCTCGGCTACTTGAAGTTAACTGTGAACGACGTAAGATAAACTGATTGATAAAATCGTTAGTGATCATCACCGACAACACAATTGACGAGACGATTACCATACTGGTAGCCGCCGAAAAGCCACCTAAAAAGGCAAGTAAGGTTACCCCGCTATTGTCTGCCGCCATTGGCAACGCTAATACAAAGGTATCTTGACCTACACTATTGCCGTTAAAGTAAACCAGCCCCGCATAAGCAATGGGTAATATAAATAAATTAATGGCCAATAAATAAAGCGGAAATAACCACCGAGCGGTAGCCAGTTCATTATTATTGTTATTTTCAATAAAGCTCATATGAAACTGGCGTGGTAAACATAGCGTTGCCAGTATCCCTAAAAAAGTATGCGCAACATATACATAAACAGGGCTTTGAGTTGCCGCAACTTGATTAGGTATATTTAGCGCTAGTGCTTGCTCGTAGAGTGCAACTGGGCTATCAAATAAAACAAAACAGACATATAAACCCACCCCAATAAAAGCCAGTAACTTTACTATTGATTCAAAGGCAATACTGGCGATTAGTCCAGGGTTATGCTCGCTAGGTTTAAGCCTTCGGGCACCAAATAAAATCGCAAATAAAGCCAGTAATAAAGTGATATAAAACGTACTATCAGCCCACACTTGGTTACTTTGAGTAGGGGCTCGGTCGGTGACTAAGTTGATGCTCTGCGCAGTTGCACTTAGCTGAAGAGAAATATACGGCACAATCGCTATTACTGAAATAAGTGAGATCAGCCCTGACAGACTTGACGACTGCCCATATCGCGTAGCAATAAAATCAGCCAATGACGTGAGTTTTTGTTGTCGACAAATATGTGCAATACGGCAATACAATTGCCAGCCAAAAATAAATAATATAATAGTGCCGGCATAAGTTGGTGCTAACCACCAACCATTACTTGCGGCTTGCGCAGTTGTGCCATAAAAAGCCCATGAGGTACAATATACACCTAATGACAGACCATAAATCATGCCTTTAAATGGCAGCACCTTTCGCCTATCTGCCCACCCCGCAACTGCAAATAATACTCCTAGGTACACCACGGCAATAAGGCTAATAAACCAAATAGAAAACATATTTTTGTTCTTGTTATTATTTTTATAATACTTAACTTAGCATAAGGAGAAATGCAGCAAAAATCAGCCCTTACTTTAGTGCTATAAATGAACAAAAAATTAAAATAAGAATTATTTGCATTTGGGTATTGACAGTTATTTAGATCTAACTGATAATCAATCTCAACAAGAAGGAAGTACATTGCTTTTTGTGACGGTAAAGTTCATTTGTTTCTCGACCCTGAAACAACGTGTGGCTCACGTTAAAGCCAAGATTATCTGTTATTAATCACAACGCCCCTTGATATTGATTGCAGATAATCGTCTATTACTTACTTGCTACATTGCTCATATCGGTGACGGTTGATATGAAACTAAAAAAGCCCTTACGGGCTTTTTTTATGCCTGTAATTTAATATAAAACCAACCTGAAGTTAATGAGAATTATTTGCATTAAGGTGTTGACAGCCACTCAAATCTAACTGATAATCACTATCAACAAGAAGGCGGTACATTGCTTCTTGTGACGGAAAATTCATGTGTTTCTCGACCCTGAAACAAACGTGTGGCGCACGTTAACAGCTATGGAAACCTGTTATAAACCACAACGCCCCTTGCTGTTTATGACCTGTTTCCGCCCTACTCATTTACTTGCTACATTGCTCATATCGGTGACGGTAGATATGAAACTAAAAAAGCCCTTACGGGCTTTTTTTATGTCTGTAATTTAATGCGTAAGGCTTTACCTACGCTTTAAAAATTAACGGCGGTTTTTTCGTGCACGTGCTCGGCGTTGTTTTTTCTCTTCTTCTTTGGCTTGCTTTTTAGCCTCTGCAGCAGCGCGCAATCCAGCCACCATTATTTCTTCCTCTTCACGCATGGTAGGTGTTTCCATGGTGATACGGCCAATAATACCATCTCGTAATTCATTAATTAGAATTTCTGACATTTTATACGTATCGATTTGGTTACCACCGCGAATACAGCCGCGTTTTTTACCCGCCATTTCAACAAACTCCCAATCACTTTCTGGTAGCTCATCTAACTTATAACGTGCTTTTAAAAGCTCAGGATAAGCATGCAATAAATACTCAGCGGTGTAACTTGCTACTTCTTCGTACTCAATAGCGGTATCACGTATCGCACCGGTTGCGCCTAAACGATAACCTGAGTTTTCGTTTTCTACTTTTGGCCACAGCATCCCTGGCGTATCATAAAGCATAATGCCATCATCAAGCTTAATACGTTGCTGCGCCTTAGTTACTGCAGGCTCGTTACCTGTTTTAGCCACTATACGCCCAGCAAGCACATTAATAAGCGTAGATTTACCTACGTTTGGAATCCCCATTATCATGGCTTTAATTTGCTTATCGGCACCAACTTTATGCGGCACTAACTTTTTACATAGCTCATTAATACGATGCACTTCAGCCGCTTTATCGTTACCAAATGCAATGGCTTTTACGCCATTTTCTTGCTCAAAATAGTCTTTCCAGGTTTGCGTCATTTTAGGATCAGCTAAATCGGCTTTATTGAGAATTTTGATGACCGGCTTACCTTCACGCAGGGTAGCCACCATCGGGTTTTCGCTACTGTAAGGAATGCGCGCATCTAGCACTTCAATGATCACATCCATTTGTGGCATTATTTCTTTAATTTCATTTCGGGCTTTATTCATGTGCCCAGGGAACCACTGGATAGCCATTTTTAACTCCTAACATATAATTTGTAGCTATTTTAACTGGCAATTCATTTAATTGCGCTATACTGGCGCAAATTTTTTCAGATTAGATATCATGGCTCTCAAATCTACCATTATTAAAGCGCAACTATCGCTTAGCGATATGGACCGTCACGTATACCAAGACTTTAATTTAACCTTGGCACAACACCCTTCAGAAACTGAGCAGCGCTTGATGATCCGCTTACTAGCGTTTGCACTTAATAGCTGTGATGGATTAGAGTTTACTAAAGGTTTATGTGCTGATGATGAGCCGGAGCTTTGGCATGTCAATTACAGCGAAGAGATAGAGCTGTGGATTGAGCTGGGGCTACCTGATGAAAAACGCCTCAAAAAAGCCTGTAATAAAGCTAAAAAAGTAGTTTTATATACCTATGGCGAGAATAACCAAGCTATTTGGTGGCAAAAGCATCAGCCTAAATTGTACGAGTTTAAAAACTTAAGCATTTTTAGCCTTGATTATGCTGCTACTCAGTTATTAGCTGCGTTGGTTGATCGTAATATTAAATTGGCTATTACCATTCAAGATGGTGAAGTTTGGGTTAATACCGACACCACTAACATTGAGATAAAACCTCAGCAATTAATGTAATTAGAATAGGTTATACCAATTGCATTAAATTAGTTATCTATTATAGCGACAAAGAAATAAGTCGATAACAAGGCGAAAATGATGACATATAGTTGCTCTATATAAATAATTTTTAACGCAGGTAGCGGATTATTTAATACGCTAGAATGATCATGTTTTTAATAAAATTGGTATTTGGGGGCGTATGAAAGTTAAACGCGTTATTGTTTTACATGGCTTGTATATGTCTGGCTTGGTTATGCGCCCGTTATGTTCGCGTCTAGAAGAGTCGGGGGTTAAAGTTTTAAACTTAACCTACAATACTCGAGACCCTAATCGAGATGCTATTTTTACGCAAATAGATGAGTTTATTAGCAATGAGCCTTCTGCTTTAGTCTGCCACTCCATGGGAGGCTTAGTTGCCCGCGCCTACTTAGAAGCAAACTCAGCGCCAAGTCACCATGTTGAAAAGGTGATCACCTTAGGTACGCCACATACTGGCAGTCATATTGCTGAGAAAATGCAACAAAAAGGGTTTGAGCTATTATTAAAAAATAGTGTTGAATTTTTACTCTCAAAAAATGGTGATTGGCCTTTTAAAGCCAAGCTATATAGCATTGCCGGCGACTTACCGATTGGCTTAATGCCACTCATTGTAAAAGGCAGCCGCTCTGATGGCACCGTATTACTAGATGAAACCAAGCTCAAAGGTATGGCTGAACACAAGGTGTTTCATTTAAGCCATACCAGTATGATTTACTCTCGCCAAGTCGTTAATTATATTCTTGAGCGCTTGAACGAGGACATTTAGTCCTCAGCTGCAGCGGCCACTTTATAGCTGATCAAAAATATAATACCTAACACCAGCGGCATGGGTGCAGCGATATAACCAAAGGTATCAGAGTTTGCAAAACTCGCACCCGCTAAGTGCGCAACTAATCCAACAACAAACGCGACCAAAGCAATACCAATAACGATGAGTTCAGCTTTATTCTCTTTACGTGTTTTAGCTTCCATTATTTCTCTCCGCATCTAATCAAGTAGCCCCTTAACTTAATAAAGTACTCTCTATCAAGTTGGGTTATATTGATTATGCGCTTTACTTGTGCGCGTTTTTTGACCTAAATCAATAAATAAAATAAGTCTGTGCTGAGCCTTTCAAAAGCTTGTTTTAGATCATATTTTGTACTCACAAAATAAACAATTTCGCTGCTCAAGGTAGTATTTTTATAAACACAACCCATATCTATTGAACAGCGTTAGTTAACTTATTTATAAAACCACAGATACGCTGATAGCTTTTAGCTATGGCATCAATATGTATAAACGATTTTATCCATAGACGATTATGAGCAATACTTATTTTACTGAGCAATATGTGAAAATTCATAAAAACGGTTATTTAAGGAGCAAGGTATGTCGCAAGTAAATGCAATTGGTTTAAACAGTACAAAAAGTGAAGATATTATTAAGTCACTGAATACGCTTTTAAGCAGCTATCAAATTCAATATATGAATGCGCGCGGTTTTCACTGGAATATTAAAGGCCGAAACTTTTTTGAATTACATTTAAAGTTTGAAGAAATTTATAACTTACTACTATTAAAAGTAGATGAAATCGCAGAACGTATTTTAACGCTTGATGGTGCACCGCTACATGCGTTTTCAGATTACTTAGAAGTAAGTGAAATTAAAGAAGCAAAAGGGATCAGCGATGGAGTAACCGCAGTAGAGAACTTACTTGCCGGATACAGCAGCTTAATTAAAATGCAGCGCGATATTCTTGCACAAGCCGCTGAAGCTGATGATGAAGGTACCGCGTCATTAATGAGTGACTACATTAAAGAGCAAGAAAAACTAGTGTGGATGTTAAAAGCCTACCTAGATTAAGTTATTTTAAAAAATAGAAAGCCTCAGTTATGACTGAGGCTTTTTTGTGATAATCATATACTGGCTATGACAAAGCGATAAAAAAGGCCATTTCTAGCGCTTTTTCTTCTAAGCTCTTAAAGCGACCCGATGCCCCACCATGCCCTGCATCCATGTCGGTTTTAAACACTAAAATATTATCATCGGTTTTATATTCACGCATTTTAGCCACCCATTTCATTGGTTCCCAATACTGTACTTGTGAGTCGTGCAAGCCGGTCGTCACCAATATATTGGGGTAGTGTTGCGCACTAATATTGTCGTACGGTGAATACGCTTCAATAATCTCGTAAAAATAGGGGTCGTTTGGGTTACCCCATTCATCATACTCATTTGTTGTAAGCGGAATGCTTTCATCTAACATGGTGGTGAGCACATCTAAAAATGGCACATGGCAGCCCACTCCACAGTAAAGTTCAGGCGCTTGATTTACCACAGCTCCCATTAATAACCCCCCAGCACTGCCACCAGAGGCAAACACTTTACTTTTGTTGCCGTACCCTTGCTCAGTGAGCGCTTTGGTTACATCTATAAAGTCATTAAAGCTATTTTGTTTATGCTGTTTTTTACCATGTTCGTACCATGAACGCCCTAGCATTTCACTACCACGCACATGCGCAATTGCATAAACAAAACCACGGTCGAGTAAACTCAGTGATGTACTTGAAAAGCTTGGATCTATGGTGATCCCATACGCGCCATAGCCATATTGAAATAACGGATTTGAACCATCTTGTTTAAAACTATCTTTACGATAAACCAACGACACCGGTACTTTTATCCCATCACGAGCGCTGACCATGAGTCGCTCTGACTGATAGTCTCCTGCGTTAAAATCACCAAGTACTTTTTGTTGTTTAAGTAAGGTTTTTTCACCGGTAGTTAAATCAACATTATAAAGCGAGCCGGGAGTCGTTAAGCTCGAATAGTAAATGCGTGCATGAGCTACATTTGGCTCTGGGTTCATGGCAATAGCAGCGTAATAACAAGGATCATCAAACTCAAGGTTCATTCGCTCGGCGTTTTGATTAACCACAACAAAGCGTGCTTGGCCTTGTTCGCGCTCGCTAAGCACTAAAAAGTCGTTAAATAGTTCAACGCCTTCTAATAATACAGTTTCACGATGAGGGGTATGTGTTTGCCACTGGTTTTTATCAGCAATGGTATTGCTTGTCGCGGTCATTAATCTAAAGTTTTTAGCCTGCCAGTTAGTCACTATATAAAAAGTATCACCGAGCTTATCAATATCAAATTCATGGCCCTCTTCACGCGGCATTAAAGCAGTAAATTCGCCATGGGGTTGATTGGCATCAAGTATCCACATGTCGTTAGTTTCTGTGCTTGCTAAATCGATAATAATTAAGCTTTCATCACGACTTTTACCCAACCCCATAAAAAAGCTACTGTCTTGCTCTTCATATACCAACACATCTTGGTCTTGCTCACTCCCTAGCTCATGTCTAAAAACTTGATAACCCAATAAGGTTTTTAAATCCTTTTTTACATAAAATACGGTTTTATTGTCGTTCGCCCAAACAACCTGCCCCTCGGTATTTTCAAGTACATCGTCGAGCATTTTATCGTTGTTTAAATCTTTAAAGCGAACAGTGTAAATACGTCTGCCGTCGGTATCCTCAGAGTATGCCATTAATTGCTCACTGGGGCTCAGCGCCACTTCCCCTAGCTCATAAAACTCATAGCCGTTAGCAAGTTCATTCACATCAAGTAGCAACACTTTATTAGCCATTGCCATACTGCTACTGCGATAATGGCGTGCATATTCATCATCTCCGCGAACCTCTGAGTGATACCAATACTGGCCGTCTTTTACCGGTACAGTGTTATCATCTTTTACAATACGGCCTTTAAGCTCTTCAAATAATGCACTTTGTAATGGCTTAATAGCGGCTAATTGCTCATCACAATAAGCGTTTTCTTGTGCTAAATGCGCGAGTATTTCGGCACTTTTTCGTTCATCATCGCGCATCCAATAATAATCATCACTGCGTGTTTTTGCGTGAGTTGTAAGCGCATAAGGTTGCTTTTTAGCAATAGGAAAATTAGGCAATAAGCTTAAAGAATAATCAGAAGAAGACACAAAAAAACCGCTTAAAAAATAACAATGGCGGCCAGTTTATCATAAAAATAAAAAAGCCCACTCATAGTTGAGTGGGCTAAAGCGGTATAAATTCGATAACTAAAAACTACGTGAATTTTATTGTTGTCGTTATACCTAAGGGAAGTTGATTTACTGTATTTGCTGCCAAGCCATAGTCCAGCTCTCGCCAACGCCAGGCTCAAACATAGTGTTATGCTCATCTACACGGCAAAATTCGCTAAATGGCCATGCCTTACACTGGTATATATGCCCAGTTTTTGGCTGTAATACTTTGGTGCCCGCACTATACATATCGCCATTTTGAGGATAAATTGCGTCGTATCCAAGGCTATTTACAGCAATTAATTTTTTATTTTTTTCAGCGCGATTAAAATGGACCACTGCGCTACAAATACCACTGCTTTCAAGTGCAAATATTTTGTTATGTCGATACGCAACAACCAATCCTTGCTCTGTCATTCTGCCAGCGCACACCAGTGGAATATGCATATTAATATGCTCAACTACCAGTAAACTCCAAGCATGGGGTTCTCCCTGTTCAGGGGAAAGTATTTCATAATCAAACGCTAGCTGAGTTAATTCGCCATGCTCATCGTAAAAGTTCACACTAACCGTATCACCAACAAATAGCTGGCTATACTGATCCAGCCCAAGACAACCAATAGTTAACCATTCTCCACACGTTAATGATGAATGTATAAACACTGCAACACCTTAAAGAGTCAAACGTCTCGCCCATATCATATGGCTTACAACAGGCAAACTAGCTCGTAGGCTAATATGCGTTAACCAACATCAACCATTGTAATCAGCAACGTCACAACAATCAAACAAAAGAATGTAACTGAAGTTTAAAAACAATACTTAAGTATAGAATCATAAAAATAAAAAAAGCCAACCGCTTTAACGGTTAGCTTTTTTATTTAACTGCATGATATGTGTGATGTTAACTTACACTCACCTTTTTACTTGCGAAAGGGCGTTTAATTAGAGCGCCTATATCGGTTAAAATAATATACAAACACGGTACCAAAATAAGGGTGATCAGTGTTGCAAACATAACCGCAAAACCAAGTGCTACCGCCATAGGTATTACAAACTTAGCTTGTAGACTGGTTTCAAACATAATCGGTAATACGCCGGCAAAGGTAGTAATTGAGGTAAGTAGTATCGGCCTAAAGCGTGCACAGCCTGCCTCAATAACCGCATCTTTTATACTAATACCAGCACGACGCGCCTGATTAATAAAATCAGTCATAACTAATGAGTCATTAATAACAACCCCTGCTGCGGCAATTAAACCAAAGCCCGACATTAAGCTAATATCTAAGCCAAACCAAAAATGCCCCCATATTGCCCCCGTTAGACTAAATGGAATAACCGACATTACAATTAATGGTTGTGAGTAACTTTTTAGTGGCACGGCCAGTAATATATAAACTAAAATCATACCACCAGCAAAAAACAGTAACTGCTCATCGGCTTGTGCCTGCTGCTCTTCAATTGCGCCACCTAGTTCTGACTTAACGCTCGGATATTCGTCCAACAATTGTGGTAGTAGATTTTCTTTTACTTGCTTAACCACTTCGCCTGGCTCAATTACTTCTTCGTCTATGTTGCCATACACATAAACAGTACGATAACCGCCTTCACGACGAATATAACTAATACCAGGGGTTTCAGTTAGCTCAACCACATCTCCTAACAGCACTTCCCTACCTTGTGGCGTGGTGATAACCGCGTGTTTAAGCGATGAAAACGCTTCACGGGTAAGTTTAGGGTAACGTACCATCACCCGCACTTCTTCACCGCGGCGAATAACACGTTGCGCCTCGCCACCATAAAAACTCGCACCTACTTGATTTGCAATTGAGGCCAAATCTAACCCTAAGTCAAAAGCGACTGGTTTTAAGCTCATTTGTACTTCTTTGCTAGCAGGGTCAATGGTAGAGCTTATGTCGAATAAGCCTTCTTGTTGCTGCAATAATCCAATAAAGCGACGCCCGGCTTCATTCAATGTATCAATGTCAGAGCCATACAGTAAATAGCCGAACTCACCGCCACTACCGCCGCCTCCACCGCCTACATCATCTTGAATAGTTAACGATTTAACACCTGCAATATTTGGCATAGCTTCACGCCAGCGGCGCGAAAGCTCAAAGGCATTATAAGGGCGTAAATCTTCATCAACCAATGGCGCTAGTAGTTGCGCCTCTGTACGACCTTGATTAAATACCAATACATCGCGAATCATTTTTTGCCCTTCTTCGCGCGCTGTTTGCTTATCTATTTCAAGTACCATGGCTTCGATTTGGCGAATAGCATTAATCGTTTGGATGTCTGATACGTTATCGTTCATCTCAAGATTAATTTGCGGGAAGTCATGCGGCACTTTAGGTGATGGGATCATTCTCACCTGATTAGACGATATTAACGCAAAGGTAAAAATTAATAGCGCAACAAAACTAAATAGCACCGTCCAACGCCACTTTATACAAGTAACAATAAACTGCCTATACGGCCCATTTACAAAACCAAAAAAGCGCTTATTAAAGCGCGCTCGCCAACCGTCAGGGTTAATAGGAGAAAAGTGAGTATGCGCAATGTGTGCCGGTAATATCAGCTTAGATTCAATCAAGCTAAATATTAGGCATAAAATTACCACCACTGAAATACCTATAAAAAAGGAACTTTCAGGGCCGCTTGAAAGCGTAAATGGCGCAAACACAGCAATGGTTGTTAGTACACCAAAGGTAGCAGGGGTTGCCACTCGTTTGGCGCCATTAACCACATTAACAACACCACCGCCTTTTTTTTCTATTTCGGTGTAGGCACTTTCACCTATAACAATGGCATCGTCCACCACAATCCCCAGCACCATAATAAAGGCAAATAAAGACACAATATTAATCGTGATACCAAATAATGGCATCAGCATCATCGCACCTAAAAAGCACACTGGTAAACCAATCATTACCCACAGTGCAAGCTTAAAACGTAAAAATAACGAGAGCATAAGAGCAACTAAAATTGCACCTTGCAGCAAATTAGCTTTCATCATATCTAAGCGTGCATTTAGGTAATAAGTAAAGTCCATTAGTGGCTCTATACGAACACCCAATGGCAGCTCTTTATTTTTTTGATCAATATACGCTTTAACTGAATCGGCCACCGGAATAATGTTTTGATCTTCGGTGGCTTTTACCGACAAATAAACCGCGTTTTCGCCATTAAATTTAAAGTAACGCTCACCTTCAACAAACTGATCTTTGATGGTAGCAATATCTTGTAGCAACACTTTGGCACCGTTCGCGCCAATTTTTACCGGAATTTGCCTAAACTCTTCACCAGAATAAAACTGATTTTCTACTCGAACCGAAATAACACCAGCATCAGTTTTTAGTTGTCCCGCCGAAAAATTAGCCGAATAACGACGTACCGCGTTCGCTACATCCGATAAGGTTAAATTATATTGGCGAAGTGTGTCGGGCTCTATTTCTATGGCAATTTCATCCAGTGGCACATCATTTACCACTAAAGATACATTCGATAACTGCAATAATTCATCTTCAACCTGATTTGCGATTGGCTTAAGTTCATTTAGCGGAAGGTCGGCAACGAGCGTCATACCAATTACATCTTGGCGAAACTCTATTTGGCTAATGGTAACCGGCTCCATTCCCGCTGGAAAAGTTGCAATACCATCTACTCGCAGCTTGACCTTATCGAGAACGTCGGTGAGCTCTGCGTCAGTATTAATTTCAAGGCTGGCAGAACCACCATTACGAAAAGCGCGATACACCCCTTTTTTTATCTCAGTTATATCTTTTAACGACTCTTCAATTTTTATTAAGATGCTTTCTTCAATTTCCTGTGGCGACGCCCCAGGGTAGTTTGCATTCACCGTAATATAGTTAACTTCTATATTGGGGAACATTTGTCGCTGAATGGTAAAGTAGCTTATAAGCCCCATGACAATGATAAAAAACATCATCAAATTGGCAGCAACAGAGTTGTTAGCAAAATAAGCAATTAACCCTGTTTGTTTGGTTGTATTGGGCTGTTCTTTGTTATTCATAACTCACCCTACCTTAAAGTTTTTCAGTGGATGCGTTTTCTGCTGCATCTGTACTTTTAGTCTCTGTTAAACCGGCTATTTTTACTGCCATTCCTTTTTGTGGATATTCCGGCAAGGTAGTAACAAGCTTGTCGTTGGCTTCTAAGCCATCACTGATATAGAAGTATTCACCTTCTTCACGAATTACTTTCACCTTACGCGGCTCTAGCTGTTGCTCATCATTGACTACCCACACGGTTTGGTTATTTACTAACTCTTGCGGTAAACGATAAATGTTATTGAGCATAGTGCCAGCAAAGTTTACTTGTACATAAGTGCCAAATTTAATTGCAGGCTGCTGATTAGTAAGCCCATAAGGATCTTCAATTCTTACTACTAAACTGCTCATGCGAGTCGCGTTATCAACAATCCCTAAATCGCGATCTATTACTGCTTGGCGAGTAAACCCATTTAATCCTGTTTTAATAACCGTTGCAGTTACCCCTTTAACACGCTCAGGTAAAAACACACTGTCAAAGCCAGCGATCGGAATAATCACTTCAGCGGTTTCAATATTATTCAGCTCGGCAACTTGAGCGCCCATAGTGACAAACTGGCCAACACCTACGTTACGACTCACGACTAATGCATCGTATGGTGCGCTCACTTCACAATTATCTAAATCGCGTTGTGCCCGTTTCAATGCAGCTTGGGCCGATTTAACCGATGCCTGCGCACTCAATACTTGTGGTTTGCGTAAAAATAAATCTGTACGCGCTTTATTTGGGAAACGTTTTGCTTCGTCTTCTGCTACTTTAGCTTGCGCTTGCTCTTCAATTAACATCGCTTGCGCGCGGGCAAGTTCAGCCTCGGCTTGCAGTACTGCTGCTTCGTAGTTATCTTTTTCAATTGTAAATAAGATTTCGCCGCGACCCACGACCCCACCGGCCACAAAGCTTGGATGCCAGCTAACTACCTCACCGGATACTTGCGCTGAAAGCTGGGTATTTTCTAGCGGCTGCACTTCACCATAACTATTAATGATAACTTGATGATTGTTAGCGGAAACAGCTTCAACCTGCACCGTTGGACGAGTGTCTATGACTTCTTTTTTATCTGACTCTTTTGCAATCGCATTAATTGCAGCAAAACCAACCACACCTAATGTTAATGCTACGAACGGAAAAATCCACCTAAGTACATTACCTTGCATCTGTTTATTACTCCCAAATTACTATTAACACCATGATACCAAAGCTTAATGAAACATTAACGTGACATTTGTAAGCAACTGTTACAAAAAAGTATAGGTTAGGTCTTATGCAGTGAAGTATAAATCAATAAAAAGCCTCACTGAGTCGCTTCATAAATGTATTGTTACAAATTTTTACCATTATAAATCATAAAGCTAATCACTTTGGGGTAGTATTTAGGAACGATACTGTACGAAACGGCATGACAAACCGTACAGTAAAATTACATTAACAACGACAAAAGACAAATTATGAAATTAACCACACTTACCTTGGCGCTTAGTATAGCGCTTGGCAGTAGCTATACTGTTGCTGCAGAAAAAAAAGAAGAAAAAAAGCCACAAACATTAAGTGAAATGATTAAAGGCCAAACCGAATTTGCTGGCATTTTTAATCTTTACCAAGATGAAAAAACCGGTGACCACCTAATGGTAATTAACGAGTCACAGCTCGATACCCCTTTTGTTTATTTTGCACATACCATTGATGGTGCGACTGATGCGGGTCATTTTCGTGGCGCGTACCGTGAAACAAAGTTAATTGAATTTAGAAAGTACTTTGATCGTATCGATATTGTTAGTAAAACCCCGCGTTACTTATTTAACGAAAATAGCGCGCTAGCTAAAGCCAGCGAGGCAAACATTAGCGAAGCGGTACTTGCAAGTATAAAAATAGAAAAGCAAGAAGAAGGTAAAATAGCCTTTAATGTTAACAAGCTATTTTTAAGTGAAGCACTGCATAAAGTATCACCAACGCCTAATCCGAACGATAAAAATGCTAAAAAGCGTTTTAAAGTAGGTAAATTAGATGATAAAAAATCACGTATCATCAAACAGCGTCCTTACCCTAACAATCTAGATGTGGTGGTTGACTATGTATTTACTAATAGTAGCCCAACCGTTCGAGGCTCAGGTGCGATAAGCGATCCACGAAGCGTGTCAGTAAAAGTTCAGCACTCATTTGTAGCTTTACCTGATAATAGCTACCAACCTCGTTTTGATGATGCGCGCATTGGTTATTTCACCAATCAGTTTGATAAAATGACATCAACTGACTGGGCACCATACCAAGATGTAATAAAGCGCTGGGACCTACAAAAGAAAGATCCAAACGCAGCACTTTCAGAGCCAGTAAAGCCGATTACCTGGTGGATAGAAAATACTACGCCTGTTGAGTGGCGAGATACAGTACGTGACGCCGTACTTGCTTGGAATAGCTCATTTGAAAAGGCAGGCTTTAAAAATGCAATAGAAGTAAAAGTACAACCTGATGATGCCGATTGGGATGCTGGTGACATTAACTATAATGTACTGCGCTGGACTTCATCACCTAAGCCACCTTTTGGTGGGTATGGGCCAGCATTAGCTAACCCGCTAACCGGTGAAATTTTAGGCTCAGACATCATGCTTGAGTTTGTATTTATGAAAAACCGCTGGATATACGATACGCTTTATACTCAAGGCACTATGAGCCATACACAACCTGGAAGCAACACTGAGCTTAATTGCTCTTTAGGTCATGAGTTACAACAAAACCTAATACTTGCAAAAGGCTTAGCAAATGGCGCTGATATTGAAGATACTGAAATGTTACGCCAAGGCTTAACCCAGCTGGTTTTACATGAAGTAGGGCATACTCTAGGTCTCAATCACAACATGAAATCTTCTATTTTGTGGGATGAGAAAGAAGTTCACGACAAAAGTAAAACCCAAGGTATAGTAACCGGCTCAGTAATGGACTATGCGCCAGCAAATATAGCGCCAACAGGTGTGACTCAAGGCGATATCTTCCAAACTAAACCCGGTCCATACGATGATTGGGCAATAAACTACGGCTACAGCGCAGCTCTTAAAGATGAAGCAGCAGAACAAGCTCGTCTTGATAAAATACTCGCTCGCTCAAGCGAACATGCACTGGCCTTTGGTAACGATGCCGACGATATGCGTGCACCAGGTCGCCATATAGACCCTCGCGTGATGATTGGCGATTTATCGTCTAACCCTGCAGCTTATGGTGCAGATAGAATGGCACTGATCAATACACTATTTTCTGAACTTAAAGACAAAGCTACAGTAAAAGGCGAGTCTTACCAACAGCTTGTTACTTCTGCTAACAGCCTATTTGGCCAATACCGTGCGCAGGCAGGTGTGGTATCTCGTCAAATTGGAGGGGTTTATGTAGAGCGTGCCGTCGTGGGCGATGAAAATGCAGCAAAGCCTTTTACACCGGTACCACTTGAGCGTCAAACCCAAGCAATGGCTATTTTAGCTGAGTATGTGTTTGCTCCAAATGTACTGCAAAGCATGCAGCCATTGTATAACTTTATGCAGCAGCAGCGTCGTGGGTTTAATCATTACGGTAAAAACGAAGACCCTAAACCGCATAAAATGATTTTAGGCATGCAAAAAGGTGTCTTAGCGCAACTACTGCATCCTGCTGTGTTACTGCGTATTTCAGATACCGCTTTATATGGTAATGAATACACCCTTACGCAATTTATGGGGGATTTAACTGCAAGTATTTTTGTTGATAGTAAAAATGCTAATTCGATCAGTCATAATTTACAGATTGAATACGTAAATCAGCTTATTGCAATTGCAGGCTTAAAAAAAGCAAGTAAATACGATAACTTAGCAAAAACAGCTGCGCTATATCAGCTAACTCAAATAGCCGATCAAGATGTTGCATGGGGTGCAGACACCGCAACCAAAGCACATAAAAAGTATATCGATCGCTTAATTAGCAAAGCGCTAGAAGCGTAAATAACACTGAGTAAACCAAGGCCACGTTTTACGTGGCCTTTTTTACACTAACTCAAAGGTAAATAGTGCCTTTAAGGTACCTTACGGCATGACCCGTTAATGTCACTGTTGTATTGCCCACTTCACAGTGTAGCTTCCCACCTCGTTGTGAGACTTGATAAGCACTGAGAGAATTTTTTCCAAACTGCCCTGCCCAATAAGGGGCAAGCCCAGTATGAATTGAGCCGGTTACAAAGTCTTCATCACCCCCACTGGCAGGCCAAAAATAACGAGAAATAAAGTCATACTTAACACTCGGTGCTGTTGCAACCACATCTAATGGGGCTAATTTTTTTAGTTGTTCATTGGTTGTTTTCAGATCTACAACCTGCTGCTCATTATCATAAATAGCAAAATAAGCTTGGCGGTTTTGCAGCACTTTAACAGGTTGTATAGACAGGCCAGCTAATAAAGCATCAGGGATAAGCTGAACCTCTTCAGGGGCTTGTTTAGGAAAGGTCATAGCAAAGCTGCCATCGTTATTTTTATTAACAATCAGTTTGCCCACCGCCTCTGCGCTAAAGCGCACCTGCGATATACTATGTTGCTCACAAAGCACATAGGCCGCTGCTAAAGTAGCATGGCCGCAAAAATCAATCTCCATTAATGGCGAAAACCAACGTATCGCAAAGCTTCCATCTGCCGACTGACAAGTAAAAGCGGTTTCAGACACGTTGTTTTCCGAAGCTATATTCAGCATAAGATCATCACTAAGCCAAGACTCTAGTGGGATCACGGCAGCATAATTACCTTTAAACAGTTCACTGCTGAACGCATCGATTTGATGGATAGTTAATTTCATAGTGGGCACTTTTTATTTATTGGTCACTCAAAGTGCCACAAATGAAATTAACGGTCACTATAATTTTATGCCAACACAGGACGTACGCGATAATACTGCATACACGCAAATTGCAGCGCATTAGTTAGCAATATCATAATAAACATTAATATATGCGAAGTACTTTGCACTGGCATGGCTAGCTCTGCAAACAAACCACAGATACCTGCTATAAATTGCAAACTAAAATAGCGCGCACTAAGGTTACTAATATTCCCTGTTCGCAGTGTTTTATAGGTTTGTGGCATAACCCGTACTGAACTCATAATTAAGCCCACATAGGTTAAGCCATTTAGCACAGTGGCAGTATCTAGGTTAGGGTTTAACAGCAACAAAAAAGGTAATAACGAAAAGCTAAGCATGCCAAGTAACTGCAGCTTCTGACGTTTAGCGGCATTATAACGTGCAAAAAAGTATAAAATTAAACCACTTAATAAACCTGTCGCAAAAAACGGCAAGGCAATATAAAAACGAGCAAAATAAAGATTGTAGCTAATAAAGTACACACTTTGCGCTAAACCAAATGTCATCATTAGCAGTGATACACCCGATACACTGCGGTTTTTAATAATTTTATTAAGTAACGGTAAAAAACTAAAAACCAAAATAAACACTGATAAAATAGGCAAATAATACGCCAAAGCAAACCTCGCTCGTTACATTGTTGTTAATAAAAAGGAAGAAATAAAACATTTTTTAAACATTTGTTTTTAAAGGCTTTATTTTTGTGCGCGCATTGTAGAGCTGGCTAGGTTTTATACAAGCTTCACACCTACTTTAGTTTCCTCCTGTGGCAACTTGAGTATACAAAAACCGTTGCTATAACTTCACAGTCTCACTATTTTATAATTGCAACACAAATGATAACTGTTATCATGCGCATATCTAAAAATTAACATGCAAGCTTAAGTAATGAGAAAAACACTGTTTAAAGTTCATAGTTGGTTGGCGCTAATTGCCATTATTCCGTTAATTGTTATTAGCATTACCGGCAGTGTTTTAGTGTTTAAAAGTGAAATTGATGGCTTACTGATGCCTGACAAACACTTTGTGGTACAGCAGCAAGCTGCTCGCTTACCTATGGACTCATTAATAAATAAAGCCGAAGCAGCCTTTCCTGAGTATGTAGTAGGAAGCTGGGAGCTTTTTAATAACACCACCGCCGACCGGCTTTATTTGGTTAAGCGTGGCACTGACGATTGGTATAAGTTGCATTTAGACCAATACACCGGAGAGGTTTTATCAGAACCAGTAAGCACAACTCATTATTTTACCGACTGGTTTCTAGAACTCCATTACACCTTTTTACTTAACGACTTAAAAAGCTTACCTGGGCAAACAGGTACCGTATTAGGGTTCTTTTTTGCTTTATTTTTATTAACTCTGGGCATTACAGGCTTAATTATTTACCGTAAATTTTGGCAGCGACTATTTAGCGTACGCTGGCGCGCAACTTTACAAATAGTACTTAGCGACATTCATAAAATGACTGGAGTATTAGGCTCACCTATCCTTATCGTTTTAGCGATTACCGGTGGTTATTTTAATGGTGCAGTGTGGTATCACGAAGTAATAGAACACGCAGAAGAAGAGCACTACACTATTACAAATAAATTATATAGTGACGACATCTCTTTTGAGCGGATTCTTAATGATAGCAAGCTGCAAATACCCACTTTTAATACAACTTTTTTAGTTTTTCCACGAGAGCCCGATGAAAATATTACTCTTTATGGCGAAGTAAATACCAGTAATCCACTTACCAGTGAATACGCCAATACCATAACTTACAATAAGCAAACAGGTGAACACATGGCTAACTGGGATATTCGAGAGGCTGGTGCTGGTTGGCAAGTAATAGACAGTTTTAGAAAACTACACTTTGGTTATTTTGCTGGGCTTATCAGTAAAATACTATGGTGTATTGTTGGCCTTAGCCCTGTATGGCTCGCTGGTACAGGCTTTTATTTATGGCTTACCCGCCGCAAACGTAAAAAGCATTCACAAAGAAATCGTGTAATGCAGCGAAAAAGCGCTAACGCTTGATAGTATTAATGCTCAGCTAAGTTACTAACTTGAGATAGTAACTTAGCTAAATAAGCTTTTACAATGAATAGTAAAAGCTTAACCATGCGCGCATTTCATCTTCAAAGCTGTCGCCTTCAACACGCGACAACCCAGCATTGAAGGTTAAATCGTTTACGCCTGCAGGCCCCATCCCAAAGCTAAAATCACCTTGGTATTTTAAGCCATAACTTTGTGCATAAACGCTGTTATCTAATTGATGTTGCTTATAGTAAAACCAGGGCATGCCTTCTTTAAAGCTAATGCCACCGCCATAACCTTGATAGCGCTCTGCAGTTGCACTGTAAAAAGGCAATTCAGCAGCAAGTACAAACTCGCTACTTTGTTGCTGATTAATCAGGTTAGAACTAAATCCACCTAAAGCTAAATTACTATCGTCTCGCTGTTTTTGTTCAAAGCTCACAAACATGGGAATATTAAATGCTTTGCCAAATACTTTTGTTGCCAAGTCATAACCTTGCCAATGACTACTTTGATTTTGTCCCTCATAAATACTGGCATAAATACTCTGCCCTATGGCAAATGCTTGGCGGTCATGTTGCCATTGCTGTCTAATACTCAACCGCGTCCAATTTTTATGGCTATTTTTATAATCTGTATAGTTATAAGCTAGCTCTGGGGTTAATTGAAGCTGGCCAAACTTCAATGGGTGGCTTATTGCAGCAAAACCACCTCGGGCATCAATATCAGCGTTTAAGCTAGGTTGATATTGACGTGATGTATCCAAATTATAATCAAATAGCGCAAGCTTAAACTTTGTATTTAACGCATTGTATTTTGCTTGTACAAATCCTCCATATAATCCACCGTAGTGCAAATCAATGTTATAACCCGCTTGTAAATCAAGTTGTTTTAATAGGTCGCTACTTTTTATACCTACACTTAGCAAACTGGTTGACGCTGAATAATACTGTGATCCCAAGGCAAACGTCGCTTGCTGCTCAAGCACTGCGTAATCGCTTTGTTCTGCTATCTCATCGGTATATATTTTTGCCGGTGGCAAGGTATGCTTATTTACCATCAACAATGGAGCTTCACTGTTTACAGCGAAATCCGTCACGGCTGTCCGGTCTTTTGTTGTTAGCGTTTTTACATCAGGGCCATCAGCATTAATAGAGAAATAAAGTAGTGAGCCATCTTCTGTTTCAATCGGATATGCGAGCGCTTCTTGCCCGTTAGTTAAGCGGGTGAGGGTGTTATTTTTTATATGGTAATTATAAATATCAGTCTTATTATTTAAGCCAGCAACAAAATAGATAGACTCCCCATTTTGACTAAAACTCGGCTGGCTTAAATATTGATACCCATTAGGCATTGGGACTGACTGCCTGACATCACCGCCTAAATCTTGTATATACAACTGCCAGTTTTCGTTTAATGATGCTGATAAATAAGCTAATTTTTTTTCATCTGGGCTTAGGGTCGGGTAATCATACGTCGTTTTTAAGCTCTTGATAAAAAGTGGCGTGATTGTTTGTGTATTAAGATCGACTTTTACTAATTCAGAATACCCAGCTCGTATTTGCTCACCGTAAAGTGTTTCACCATCGCGGGTAACACTAAAACGACGAATACCAGCCAGCTCCGTGAGTTGTTCGACGTTGCCAGTATCTATGTTATAGCTAAAAATGTCAGACACTTTGTTATAAGTCCCCGACTCCTCACTACTGTAGGCATTAAAATAAAGAGTGTTATTGCCTACCCACTGCGGATTGGCAATACCTGCGCGATTTATTTGATTTAATATTTGTTTTTGTTCGCGCTTAAATACACTTGGCGCAGTATCAGGAATATCCTTAGCATCATCTTCAAGTAATTGCTTTTGTGCTTTAGTAAATTGCTGTTGCGCTTTAGTGTTGTCTTCAGTGCTATAAATTATGAGCTTGGTATTACTTTTTTTATCACGCTCCACTATGGCAATTTTGCTGCCATCATCTGAAAGAACGGGGTTGCTAGCGTATAAATCAAGCTTTAACCAAAGCTTGCTATTAAGTGGTGACTCGGTTTGCTCTTGTTGCATTGCTTTATAAGTGTACTCAGCAATAAATCGACGATATAGCTTGGCAGCGCTTTGCCCAAATACACCAGAAAATGCATCATCAAAATCTCGAGACTTAACCGCTCGCATACGAACCCATACATTATCGACCAACTGCTCTGAGTAATTTTGCTCTAGCCAGTATAAAAACCGACTTCCCATTAAATACGCCATGGAGCCCGCCATAAAGCCTTCATCACTATTTAGTTGCCCATAGGTCGGAAGCGCTCCTTGCTGAGCAAACTCCCTGAGTATTGCCTCAGAATAGTTATCAAAGAGCCGCCCTCGCCCTGTCATTTTAGACTCAATTAAGGTGGCGTATCCTTCAGCTACCCAGCGCGGTGTGTCACCATAGGTTAAATCGTAAAGATCCCATACCCCTCTAATTTTTTGTTGCCACTCGCTGCGAGTCGGCTGCGCTAAATGAACTAAGTGAATGTACTCGTGCAGCACTAGTAATTGCTGCCAGCCCGATGAGTTTGAGATTACTGTGTCCGATTGTGGTGGCGTAGTAAAAAGCGCCATAACAGGATTATTAGAGGTTGGTAAGGCAAAGCCATTAGCTGCATTTAAAGGATCAAACACCACCACATCGACGATTTTATCAAGCGCACGGTTTTGTTGCTCAAGCACTTTAGTACGAACAATCTCCAGCTCTACTGCGGTCGATTTAGCAAAATCAGTATGCTCACTACTAAAGTGTACATTGAAATGCTCGGTATGAATGGTTTGCCAATTAGCAGCGAAGCTTGGTGAGGCAAGTAATAAAGCGGATGCCAGCAGTGTCTGTTTCATAAAATTCCCTAAAATAATTCCTTAATACACCTAGGTTATTATTAAAAGGAAAAAACGGGCAGTAAAAAAGTGTAATAAAGCATGTGCAAATGTGTATTTACACCTGCTTTATTATTTAACCTGAACGCTAATTATTTACAACGGAGGAAATTACATCCAACTACGGGAGTCTGACTCAGCCTGCATAAGCGTAAAATCAATAATAAAGTCAGCATCTTGCTGTTTTAAATACGGAACATACGCACCGCCTGCAGCAAGTTGTATATACAGGCTTTTTAAGCCAGAACGACGCATAAAAAAGGTACTCACACTGCGAGCGCTTTGTGCTTTGTACAGCTCAAATACCCGGTAATGTACGCCAATCATACCTTTGCGCACTACCATATAAAAACGCCCATCTTGTTGATGAAGGTAATACCCATAACGTCTATAAGATAAAAACACTAACGTAGCTAATACCAAAAATAATGCTAACGGAATTAATACATTAAGTTGCATAAAGCTAATTAAAAACCCAGAAGCAACACTCGGTAGCAAGGCATAAAACACCATATTTTTATATAACAATGCCCTTTCTACCGCCTTGAATGCCAGCTTTTTACTGTCAAACCATGGGTAAATCCACTGACACACATTATCAACTTGCTCCTGCGTGAGCACAGGTAACACTAAGGTTTGTTTATTCTTTTTCGCCATACTTGCAGCGCCACCACTGCTGGCTTGCAAACACTCAACAGTAAAACGTTTCAATAGCCTAGCAATTAGGTTTTGCTTAATAACTATAGATTGCACTTTATCTAAACTAATTGATAGTTGATGGCGTTCTAACAGCCCTGCAATACGTTTAAATTTTTTATTTTTAAAATAAAGCTGATAATTATAGAACCGAATGAGCGACATAGTTACCGATAAAAACACCGCTATAAATACCAATATAAAAATCAAAGTAATTACTGCAAATACCGCTGCATTAGCCATCATACCCAGCTCTTGCTGATAAAAACCCTCTATTTTTGTTATAAACTGCTGCTCTAAAAAATCGATAGCCACATTCATAAAAGGGGCAATAGCGGCAAGCGCTAAAATGGCCATGTTCGACATTAAACCAAACTTAGCTATTTCTTTATTTGAAATGAATAAACTATTTTCGCCCTGCTCTTCAATATGAGATTGCGCTGTATCAGCTACTTCTGCTGATGGTTGCTGCTGTGCTTTGTAGTCAAATACTTGTTTGCGCATTTGCTGGGCATAACCGCTGGTTACTCCCGGCAATACCGCTTCTTGGGCAACGCTGCCGGCAGCATCAAAAATGCAATTAACTAAACCTACTGGAGTAAAATAAAAGGGCTCAGCTATGTTTACATTTTGCACCCTAGAAAACTTTAAGGTGAGTCGCTCTTTTTTAAATACACCTTTATTTAGTAAAATTTCATGCTCGTCAGTAATACAAAAACGAAAACTACGGTAATACAAAAAACAATAAGCAAGCAATGAAGTCAAAGCAATCGCGAGCGCAACTTGCCCCCAAAATAGTTTATTTTCTACCTGGGTAACAAATACCACTAACACAGGCAGTAAATTAAATAAGCCGTCTTTGACAAAGCGAACACTAAAATGCATCACAAAATAAGCCAATGCCCAGGGCGACACTTTTTGCCAATTAAGTGAAGGTGGAGTCATTTGCGTAGCATCAACACTCACTGGCAGTAGCCTCGCTTGTGGTATCATCGTGGCGATAGCTTTGTACAAATTGACGAATATTTTTGCACTTTTCGTGGGTCAGGCCGCTAATTTGTAAATCAGCACTCATACCACCTGCGCTGTAAAGCCGTAAACTTGCTAGACCCAGTTTTCGCTCTATTGGCCCACGATGTATTTCAATATGCTGCACTCGTGCTAACGGCAAAATAGTTACCTGTTGCCAAATAATACCCTTTTTAAACGCTATATCGTGGGTACGTAATGCACTACCTTGTAGTTTAATACTGAACACGCTGTATAACATACAAAGTAAAATTAATAGCGGAACAGCAACCAATAAGTAACCTTGCGCCATGGCTGCAAAATCTGTATTGAAATAACAAACAGCCGCTAGCACTAAGCAAAAAGGAATGAAAAATAACAACCAATTCAACTGTGCATGCAATAATGCTTTATCGGCAAGCGGTTCAAACTCTATGCTTTTATGTTGCGGTAGATCGGTTATTTGTTGATTCGTAAACACGCTTCGCTCCATTGGACGTATTGGCTTTAACCAAGCCACTTTATTGTTGTTACTATGGTATGACTTTGTTTTGGCTCAAGCGTAACCGCATCTTCAAGCACATTCGCAGCTTCTAGGCATAACATGCTTTTATAATCATCATCGGCAAAATTTGATAGCCGCTTTGATTTTTCAATCCATGGATTCCATAGTACGCACGACTGCGAGTTTTCTCTGCTAACACTGATCATCCCCTGAGGAGTATCAATTGTTTGAACTGCTGCGGCTTGGGTATAAACCATATCGGTTTCACGGGAAAAGTCGACCACATCATGTTGCTGATGAGGCCCTTGACCAAATTCTATATATTGCGCCCCTTGCAGCCCTGCCACTCGGGTATTATTAATATCTTCTGTTGGAAAGTAAGTATGCAGTGCTTGTGTATAACTAAATGGTACGTTGCCTAAATTACAGGTGGTTAAACGCACCTCTAATTGCTCTGATAAGATAAACTCAACCCGTAATGACGACTGATGCGGCCAAAAAGTAGAATCTACCTGCTTCATTGGTAATTTAAGGCTCACAGTAACCTCGCTGTCGGTTTCATGTACTTCATCGGCTTGCCATACATGCGTACGGGCAAAGCCATGCGCGGGGAAGTCCGAATTTTCATGTTGCCCAAACCAAGGCCAGCAAATAGGAATGCCACCACGAATACTTTTCCCCTCGCTAAAGGTTTCATCCCCAGACACCCATAATAATGGCAATTTACCTTTGGGTGTAAACTCAGTTATTTGCCCACCTTGTAAAAATATTTTCGCCTCACATTGGCGACTATTAATACTAATAAATTCTAAACCGCTATGTGTACGCTCAATACATACTGAGGGTGATAATTGCATTTTATTTCCTTTAACACTGAGACTAATTTCTAATACTTAACCTGAGTACAGGTTACTTGTACACAAACAATAATGCATGCTTAAAGCATAAGCTACATAGAATAGTTATTTAAATTGAGTTAGTTACTATACTTTTATGCCACATCAATGGCTAAATTACGACTAAAGTTTTACATCCGTGGCTTGCGTATCGCTTTTAACCTACGTAAGGTGCGCAACCTTAGCAAACAGAATGTTATGAACGTTTAATAAATTAAAGATAATAAATACTATTTTAATTACTGCTCAAATTAATAAAAACCAATAAAAACTAATAACAGCGGGCTGAAATAACATATATCATTTGAATTCAATTTATTTGATGTGTAACATTTCATGATTACGGCAAATGATTCGCCTTCCATGAGACAAGCAAATGCAAAAATATGACGAATTACTAGTTTCTTTACGTAAGGTGATCCGTGCGATTGACTTACATTCAAAGCAACTTAATAAAACAGCGGGTTTAACAGGGCCACAACTGCTTATCATGCAGGAAGTGTCTCAAACTGATGGTATTACCGCCAGCCGTATTGCGCAAAACGTTAACTTAAGCCCAGCAACGGTTACTAATATTCTTGACCGAATCGAGAGTAAAAACTTAGTAACACGTGTTCGCAGTCAAATGGATAAGCGCCGAGTCAGCTTATACCTTACCGAACAAGGTAAAGAACTACTCGAAAAAGCACCACAGCCATTACAAGAGCATTTTATCGAAAAATTTTCAGCACTTGCTGAATGGGAACAGAGTTTACTCCTTTCATCAATGCAGCGTATTGCCGCAATGATGGATGCAGATAAGCTAGACGCCTCCCCGCTTTTAGAAGTAGGCGCACTGTTTCAAACCCCTAAAGAATAAAACGCAGTATAAAAACAATAAACTAAATTAGCCTGCCATTTTCCCCTTTTTCCACACTAAGAGGTGCATTTTTGCGCCTTTATTTTTTTAATCACAATCAAAACGGCTATTATGACTAAACTCTCAAAACTAACACTCGCCTTAATTTTAGGTGGTGTTGCTAGTAATTCTTATGCATCAAATCTTCAACCTCTCCAAAGCCAATTAACGCAGTTAAAGCAACAAGTAGAAAAGCTTGAAAGCAAACTCACTGAAAAAAAAGCTCAGCAACTAACTGATGAAGCTGCAAAGCCTGAACAGCAATCATCAGGAATAAAGATAGGGGGTGCCATTCGCGCTAACTACGGCATTAACTCTTACGATGATGACAATGAAGATCGCGGTGGCGACTTTGATTTTGATATTTTCCGTTTAAATGTCTCTGGTGAAATTAATGATATTTCAGTAAATGGTGAAGTACGCTTTTACGATTACATGACAGTAGTGAAATACGCTTACTTAGGGTATGAATTTATTGATGGCTGGGAAGGTCAAGCTGGTATAACCGCCGTACCGTTTGGTAATGGCCCTTACAATTCTCACAGCTACTTTTTTAGCACTAACTACTATGTTGGCCTAGAAGATGACTTTGATTTAGGGGTAGTTGCTAAACGTAAGCTTAAAGACAACTGGACACTTGATCTTGGCTTTTTTAAAAATGATGAACTTGGCGGAGTTGATGGCTCAGCATCAGATAAAAACCACCGTTACTCTTATGACATTATTGGCAGTCGCCCTGCCGATGAAGGAACCTATGCCGAGCCTGCAAAGCAACTTGGTGAATACAACACTTTTGCTGGTCGAGCCACTTATCAACTTAAGCACAGTAAAAATATAACCACAGATTTAGGTGTATCGCTACTCAGTGGTGGACTACATGATGGTGAAGACCGCGCGGGTAATTACAGTGCGTGGGCTGTTCATTTAAACAGCAACATTAATAACTGGAACATTCAATTTCAACACGGCGAATACGACTACGACTTAGATGATGGCAGCAACCGCTTTGCAGTGGGTGCCTACAATTACTTCGATAGCGTGTCGAGCCAAGCTACAATGACCAACTTTAATGTTGCCTACGACTACGCACTAGAATGGGGTCCAGTTACCAACCTACAGTTTTATAACGACTATGGGATCATCTACAACAAATCAGATAATAGCGCCAATACTTGGATGAATGTAACCGGTATGAGCATTACTGCTGGGGGGTTCTTTAGTTATGTTGATTTTGTACAAGCCCGCAATCAACCCTTTATTGGCGGTACCATTATTGGTGGTGGCGATACCGAGCGCCGGTTTAATATTAATTTAGGCTATTACTTTTAACTCTCTCCTCAGCCCAGTAGCCATACTGGGCTGAACTTAAATCAAATAGCTGCTTTAAAAAGCACAAACACAAATAAAAACGATTGCCATTTGCATTGGTTGACGTTAGTATCCACCCCCTTTTTAGAAACCTTAAATTGGTGCGCCTTGGAACGCTATTACGCTGAAGTATTAAGTTATATTTCTCGCTCGATTGGATGCAAACATAAAGCGCAAAACATCGTTCAAGAAGCATACACACGCTTATTAAGCTACCGTAAACGCAACCCTGAGCATGACACATCCCAGCAACGGGCTTTATTTTTCAAAACGGCTAAACACATCGTTATTGATAACTATCGCCGTAATTACGCCGTTACAGACCCTGTTGAGCAAGAGTTAATCGCACCTAGCGATTATGAACCCGAAGCAAAGCTGGCAAGCCAACAACAACTCAGTCTGCTTTATAGGTGTATTGAGCAATTACCTCAAAAAACTAAACAAGCCTTTGTACTATATAAATTTAAAAACCTAACGTACCAACAAGTTGCAGATCAGATGGGGATTTCTGTCAGTATGGTTGAAAAACATTTAGCCATCGCTATGCTGGCATGTCGCAATACAATAAAAAAATAACCACGGGAATATAAGCAATGGACCGTCAGCAAACACAATTGCAACTGCAAGCAAATACTTGGCTTGAAAAACAAAAAGTTGGGTTAACTGCATCACAAAAAAAGGCTTTTATTCAATGGCTCAATACCAGTAAGGCGCATCAAACCGCTTACCAAGAAAGTGTGCAGGTTGAACGGCTATTAACGCAATTTAGTGAACATGAAATTGAACAACTCAATACACCAAAACCTAAAAGATTTTTATCTACATGGGCTATAGCAGCATGTGCTGCCTGTTTAATGCTCACTATTACCGGGTATCAGTTGTGGCCAAATGAAGTATCGCCCACCCAGTATACTGCTCATTATAAATCAAACCGAGGTGAACAATTTGATATTGCTCTACCCGATGGTTCCCAGCTAAGCGTAGATGCAAAAACACAAATTTCACTCGACTTTAACCCTAACTCACGTAAAAACAAACTCGTTCAAGGGCGTGTATTTTTTAATGTAGCCAGTGACTTACAGCGTCCTTTTATTGTTAGCACTGATGATACAAAAATCACTGTGCTGGGCACTCGCTTCAGCGTTGATAAAAAAAAGCATAGCACGCGTATCAGCGTCGAACATGGAAGGGTAAAGATACAAAACAACCACCACCTAATTGAGTTAGTACAAGGACAGCACGTTGTATTTAACGAGCTTGGAATGGATGTGCAAACAATAGACCCTACACTTGTTGATGCATGGCGTAGTGGCCGATTAGTTTTTAGTAACGCACCGCTTGTGGAAGTATGTGCTGAATTTAACCGTTATCATGACACAGAGTTTACGTTCTCCGATGATCGAGTTGCTGCGCTAAAAGTATCTGGGACATTTTCAGCTGTTCAACTTGATAACTTTCTAAACCTATTACCACACGTGCTCCCTGTTGAAATTAAACGCGAAAATAATCAAGTTATTATAAGTAAGGCGGACAATTCTTAAAAATAAATAATCTTTTTATTGAGGGATTCTCATTATCATTCGTTTTCATATAAACAACTTTGCTTTATATGGAACAATTGCAATGAATACAATAACTCGTTACGGTATTAAACTATCTCCCATCGCCTTAGCTTTAGGGGTTGCTGTTAGCTTTCCCACAACAGCTCAAAGTACCTCCACTATAGTAACGTTTAATATTGCTCAACAACCTTTGAGTACTTCACTTAATTTGCTCGCTGAGCAAGCAAATATGAATCTCATTGCAGATGCATCTTTATTGCGAGAGCTAAAAGCACCAGCAATTTATGGACAAAAAACACTAATAGGCGCTTTAACATTTACATTAGAAGAAACTGGCCTCAGTGCAAAAATTGTCAATAACAGCATTATTATCCAGAAAAATGGTGCTATAAAAGAAACAAAACAACAAAATAAGCGTGATTTGCACAATAAAAAAGCGAATAAGCATGCCCATAAAGATATCCCTGAAAACATCGAAGTCATTGTTGTAAGTGGCAACAAAATTCAATTAGACCGCCACCAGCTCGAACGCAGTAAAGGCAGTTCAAATTCAGATATTTTTTCAACGTTTACCGGCATCGACGCAAATAATTTACGTAACGAAGCTGGCGCACTCGATATTGGTATTCGTGGTGTTCAAGGTGAAGGTCGAGTGCCTATTTTTATTGATGGGAGCTTGCAGTCCACCCACACAAACCGTGGCTACATGGGCACCTCAGATAGAACCTACATCGACTCAGATTTTATTAGTACTGTTGCCCTTGAAAAGGGTACAACAGCAAAAAGTGGCGCATTTAGTGCTGGCGCAATTGGCGGAACAGTTAATATCAGAACACTCAACACCACTGATATTCTGACAAAGGATCAAAGCGTTGGCGCGTTGATTAAACTTAAAACGTATAACAATAATCACACACCTACAGTCTCCGATAACCCATGGCAGCAACAGTACTATCAGGTGAGTAACCACAATAGCACTAGTGACTTTGATAATGGCGGTATTTTACTCGCAGGTGCATTTAAAACGGATCAATTAAATGCTGTGCTTGCCTATAGTGATAAAAAAACAGGTAACTATTTTGCTGGTAAACACGGCTTTGAAAACTTTGTTGAAACGTATGATTGGGGCCAAGTATTACCCCCTGTTAATCAACACGGTGAAGTAGTCAATACCAGCTTTGAAAGCGAATCCTACCTTGCAAAAGTACAATATGCTTTTAACGATGAACATGACATTGAATTAAATACTCGCCATCACCAGCAACAAGCGGGTGAAATGTTGGCTTCATACTGGTTCAAGCAACGCGAAGGGGATTTTTGGATACTCCCTGATGGTGAATATGGCACAATACCCGCCAACATAGAAACCATGCCACAATGGCAGCCTGGTACAGCGCTGGTTAATAGCGCAAGCTTGCTTTATCGCTTTCTACCCACGAATAATCCATTAGTCGATTTGAAGATCAACGCATGGACAACCAACGCAAAGTTACAACAGTATAACGCCTTGGCCAGTAATTTAGGCCCTAATGCACTGCAATACTTTCACGAATACAGCAACCAACGCCACGGTGTCGGAATTTATAACAGCGCTGCTTTTACTGTTTCTTCAATCCCCACAGTATTAATGTATGGCGCTTCTTGGCAAAACGAGGTACTAAAACCTAAAGCAGGAGCACTGGAGTATTTTTACACCGATAAAACCACCTCTCGTGACGGCAAACAAACTGTTCGCAGTGTGTTTGTAAATGGCCAGTTTGATTTCGATCCCATTGAGTTAACCTTGAACCTAAACCATCATGATTCTAGTACGCATGACCATCAAGGGGAGCATGCAATAAAGTTTTCGCCAAAAACAGATTTTACAGCACTGCTTCATTACAATGTATTTGATAACACCACGCTAAAAGCAAAGTACAGCAAAGCGTATCGAATGCCGAATATCTACGAGACGACTATTTCAAATGAAGTATTTACCTACTCGTCTGATTACCCTGTTATACCTGAAAACAGCAACACCTTTGAGTTAGGTATCGAAAGCCATTTTAGTAATGCGTTAATTAAAGGGGATCGTCTAACGCTATCCGCTAGCTATTTCGACACTCGTATTGAACACATGTTAGCAACCGCACAATTGCCAAATAAAGATCCGGATGCTGAACCATGGCAAACTACAAAATATACATTCACCAATTACGATAGCTTTGAGTTACCAGGTATTGAGCTTAATCTAAATTACCAAAGTGATTTATTTTACAGCACAGTTTCATATACCAATTACACCAATATAAAAATCTGTTCTGCCTTAATTAGTAATATTGAGCAAGTTGATCGCTGTAACGGTCAAGGTTTTTCAGGCAGTTTAACGCCCCTTCGTATTCCTCCTAAACGAAACCTTGTTGTTGGCTTTGGGAGCACCTTCATTGATGATCAACTGGACATCGGCTTCACTTATAAAGGGCATTCTGATAAACAGCACCCGGCAGGATTTTTAAGCGGTACTGGTGCCAAGGCAGTTAGTAAAATTCCAGCAAGTTATCAACTCGATTTTTACGCGAACTATAAGTTTAACGATATGTTCAGCGGATTTACCACAATCACTAACCTCACAGATAGATACATAGTGTCATCCGGTTCAATTGTTGCCATGCCAGAGCCAGGCAGAACTGTAACTTTGGGGCTAGAGATAAAGCTATAGCTAATTAGGGCTATTCACTTAGCCCACTTTTACTTAAACCGTCATAACTAGGAGTCAACATGACTAGCACCACTTTAGCCCCCTCTCGTGCATTACAATTAAAAGCCAGTACAGCTGACGTACATGACAACATAGATAAAAGCATTATGGATAAAGACCCATTTGCAAACACTGAAAACTATATCCAGTTTTTAACGTTACAATATTATTTTTTAAATGATGTGTCTGCGCTTTATGACCACAGCGAATTAAATATGGTCATTGAAAATTTAGCAGCGCGCCGACGTTTAAATATGCTTGAGCAAGACTTTCAAGATCTTGAATACCCAGTGCCTGCATCAGCGTTCACTTCATTAATTAGCAACGAGACTGACTTAGCAACAGCGCTGGGCTGGCTTTATGTAGTAGAAGGGTCAAAAGTTGGCGCTGCAATGCTAGGCAAACAAGCGCAAGCTAGACTACTGTTAACAAAAAAGTATGGTGCCCGTTATTTATCAGGCCCTGGTGCAGGTCGTGGCAGTGACTGGCGTCATCTAGTACAATTAATTGATAGTATTGAGCTAAATGACACACAAGAGCGCGCATTGATCAATGGTGCACGCCAAGCGTTTACTCGATTCCAACTTTTTCAGGCGCATGTCTATTCATGAATTTAAAGGTCGCTTTAGTCGCATATAAGAATGCGGGATACCAACTATTAGGATTAGCGTTAGTTGGTTTGGGGATTATTGGCATTTTATTACCTGTTATGCCCACCACTATTTTCTTTATTTTGGCATTAGCATGTTTTACACGTTCATCGCCAAAGCTTGCGACTTGGTTACTCGAACACCCTCGTTATGGCGCGACTTTGCGCCATTGGCACAGCCACAAGGTCGTGCCACTAAAAGCTAAATGGTTTGCGGGCATAGGTATGCTAATAGGCTTTATATTTTTATTATACAGCAGCTCTCCTTCTTGGGTTATTGTCCTAGTTGCTGTTGTTGAAGTGCTGGTTTTGACTTACTTAATTTCTAAGCCCTCAACTCCACCTAAAAACTAATACGTTCGATATAAGCAAAATAAAGTGTAAAGTTTGGTAAATAAATTTGTAACAGCTAATGCAAATCATTATCATCCGTATAAATTAATTAAATCAGCACCTTTTATGCCCTTTGTTAATAAACGCGCTTTATATAGTACGAGTCGTGCTTTACATATCTATATTTCTACCGCTTTGTTTTTTTTACTTATTCTATTTTGTGTAAGCGGCATAGTGCTAAATCATGTTGACTGGTTAAAAAACGATAAAAACAACGGCCAAATTACCGCAGCAATTCCAGCTGAACTACTTGTAAAAGCACAAACAGAATTAAATACACTACCTACTATTTATCCTCAAATAGAAGCTTACCTAGCCAAGCAATATGGGCTGAATAAAGTAAAAAGCATTGAATGGGAAAAGCAAGATTCACTGGTCATGCTCGACTATCCATTACCAGCAGGCTACGCCTACGCAGAATTTGATTTTATTAGTGGCGAATTGTTACTCGATTATCAAACCGGGGGGTTTTTAAGTGTAATTGGCGACCTACATAAAGGTCGTTACAGCGGTGAAGTATGGAGCTGGGTTATTGATATATCAGCAGTGCTGATGATCCTATTTGCCATCACCGGCATGATTATTTTATTTCAAAATAGAAAAAAACGCTTAGCAGGAATATGGATAACCGCATTAGGTGTAGCAACACCTATCGTTATTTACCTGTGTTGGGTACCACAAATAAAAGGAGTGTCTTAATGTTTAAAATTAAACCATGGCTAAGCATCACGCTGTTAGTCGCCGCGCTATTTCAAATTAATGCTCATGCACAATCGCCAAGGTTAGAAGTTGAATTAACCCTCGCCGATTTAAACGTGCAACCTTACCACCGACCTTATGTTGCTGTATGGCTGGAAACACCAGATCGCAAACACGTAACAACGCTTGCACTATGGGTTCAAAAAGCAGAATGGTTTAAAGATCTACGCCAATGGTGGCGCAAAGCCGGTAAAAGTAATGCTCAGTTTGATGGTGTCAGCGGCGCAACCAAGCGTGCCGGCACATATACAATTAGTTGGGATGGCAACGATCTAAACGGTAACCCTGTGACGCCCGGTAAATACCTACTTAATATTGAAGTTGTGCGCGAAGAAGGTGGCCGTGATTACAGCCGCATTGAGCTTGATTTAACTCAATCAGAGAAAATAACTATTGAAGGTAAAAACGAATTTGCGACCAGCTTTGTCACTGTAAGCGCTAGGTAACCCCTACTTATCATTCAAATTTAAAGGAAAAATAATGAACGTTAGTTTATCAAAAATTGCATTAATAGGCGCACTGAGTTTATCGGCGCTTGTATCAACAGCGGCAAATGCACATGCCCGTTGGTTACTACCTTCGCACACTTCGCTTTCTGGCGATAAAGCGCATTACGTTATGATTGACGCAAGTATTTCTAACGAAATTTTTGCACCTGATAAAGCATTTCGTCCAAGCACAAAAGGCGCAGAGTACGACGATACTCTGCTTATGGCACTTGCCCCAAATGGCGAGCAAGTTACCGATACCATTCGTGCCTATTACCTAAAGCGCAAAAGCTCTGCAGCAGTAAAACTTCAGCAACAAGGCACCTATCATATTGCGATGACGCAAAAACCTATGTACATGACATTTTACAAAAATGCAGCAGGTGAGCGAAGCCGTGTATTCGCTAAAAAAGCAGATGCCAACTTACCTAAAGACGCCAGCGATATCACCACAATTAAAACCATCTCTACTGTTGATACCTTTGTTAGCCATAATGGCACGTCAAAACCCGCTCAACTAGGTCAAGGCTTAGAGCTAAGCGGCCCAACCCATCCAAACGACTTATTTGTTGGTGAGCAAGCACGCTTTCAACTACTAAGCGATGGCAAGCCGGTTGGCGAAGGGATTGAAATAAGTATTTTAAAAGGTGATACACGTTACCGTAATAGCCGTGGTGAGATTAAAGTAACCACAGATAAAGACGGTTTTTTTGCCACTACTTGGCAACACCCTGGTTTATACCTAATTGAAACGTCTCAAAAAGTAACAGTTAATGAAGCTGGCGTAGACGTAGGTCGCTATGCACTATTTACAACCCTTGAAGTAGCACCTGAGTAATTATTAAATATTATTTATTAGGCCAAGCAAATAGTTTGGCCTTTTTTATCACTTAGTCTGCCATTTTCTCTGCATAAATCGGCATATTCTTAATATTTTTCACTTTTCGCTCTATCCTCATTTTAGCCTAGTATTAGGATCACTTCTTTTTATAAAAATAGTTGAATAACATAGTCAATTTAGATCTTTGCGGTGCACTAGCCGCTTCTATATGATGCGCACTTTTCAAAATCTTCAAGGCACGCTTAATGACTTTTCAGCATTTATCAGCTAATAAAAAATTAGCACTTAGCTTGGCTATTACCACCGCACTTAGCGCCTCTTTTTCAGTTGCGAATGCGGCTGAGCAAACTAACCAAGTGGAAGAGAATATCGAAGTAATTTCAGTAACTGGCACGCGCCGCAGCTTACGAAGTATTGCGCAAAGTACCGTGCCTGTGGATATTATTAGCAGCGACGATATGGCAAGCACAGGTCAACTTGAAATCAGCCAAGTGCTCGCTAACCAAGTACCAAGCTTTAACTACCCAAGTGCCACACTGTCTGATGGTACTGATCATGCTCGCCCAGCGGTTTTAAGAGGCCTTGCACCTGATCACACTCTAGTGCTTATTAATGGTAAACGTCGCCACTCTGGTGCGTTATTAAACTTAGGCGGTACGGTTGGTCGCGGCTCTACCGCGGTTGATTTAAACATGATCCCCACCTCTGCAATTAAGCGTGTTGAGGTACTACGTGATGGGGCAGCAGCACAATATGGTTCTGACGCCATTGCGGGTGTAATCAATATTGTTTTAAAAGATGCAACCGAAGGCGGTAGTGTTAGCGTAACTTATGGCCAATACGACAGCCAAATGGCCGGTGTACCACAACTAAATAGCACTTATGCTGATGAGAACGGTAACCTTGCTTTTAATTTAGGCGACGATCGTCAAGTTAACGACGGTAATACCCGCACAATTAGCGCAAATTCTGGTTTTTCACTGGCAGACAATGGCTTTTTAAACGTCTCGATTGAATACCGTGATAACGACTCAACTCAACGCTCTGGTTTTGATCCGCGCGAACAATACAGCCGCCTAGATGATGGCAGCCTAGACCCACGCGAATTTACAATCAACCGCTATAATCATCGTTTTGGTAAAGCTGAGCTTGAAGATTACGCGTTGTTTTACAACATGGGATACGACTTAGATAACGGCTTTAATGTTTATTCGTTTGGTAGCTATTCTGAGCGTGAAGGTAACTCGGGCGGATTTTACCGCCGCGCAAAAGACAGCCGCAATGTTTTAGAGCTATACCCCAATGGCTTTTTGCCACAAATTGCTACAGACGTAAAAGATTACTCGCTGGCATTTGGTTTACAAGGCGAGAGTGGCGATTGGGCATGGGATGTAAGTACTAACTATGGTCGAAATGACTTTGGTTTAGGGGTTGTAAATAGCCTAAATACTTCGCTAGGTACTAATAGCCAAACTGAGTTTGATAACGGCGCCATGGTTTACGATCAATTTTTAGTTAATTTTGATGCAAATACCACCGTTGATTTTGGCCTACCTGATGATATATTTTTCACTATTGGTGCTGAGTATCGCCGTGAAAGCTATAAAATAGAGCAAGGTGAAGAAGCTTCTTATATTACTGCACTTGATGACAACGGCAACCCAATTGCTGCTGGCGGCGCGCAAGTGCTTCCTGGTTTTGGACCACAAAGCGCAACTAACGAAAGCCGTCATAACGTTGCCGTATTTGCTGAATTTGACACTTATTTAACTGATAAGTGGAATGTAGTTTTAGCCAGTCGTTATGAAGATTACAGCGATTTTGGTAACACATTTACTTCAAAATTAGCCACGCGTTACAGTATTACCGACAACCTATCATTACGTGGTGCTGCCAGTACTGGGTTTCGTGCGCCGTCACTTGCACAAAGCTCGTACCGTCAAATATCGACTATTCTTGAAAATAACCAGCCTTTTGAAGTTGGCCTATTTCCAAGCTCTGCTCCTGCAGCGCAAGCATTAGGTGCAAAACAGCTCGATGCCGAAGACTCGGTTAATGTTACCGCTGGATTTGTTTATACCCAAGGTAACTTTAGTTTAACGGTTGATGCGTACCGCATTGATATTGATGACCGGATCGTACTCTCTGAAAACTTAAGCGGTAACGCTGTGCAGCAAATTCTAGCCAATGCGGGCGAACTAAATACCGAAAGTGTGCGTTACTTTACTAACGCCATAGATTCGCGCACGCAAGGTGTTGATATTGTGGCAACGTACATGCTTGATTTAAATACATTGGGTGATCTGCGCTTAAACGCAGCAGCAAACATTAATGACACCGAAGTGACTCATGTTGATGCAAACCCAAGCGAGCTAAGTTCTTTAGGTGATGACTACGTGGTATTTGCCCGTCGTGAAGTCGGTCGTTTTGAGCAAGGCACACCCGATAACAAGCTAAACCTATCAGCCGTTTGGAGCTTTAACCAATGGCAAACAACCTTGCGTGCAACTCGCTATGGGGAAGTGGCAGATATTTCAACTACCAGCGATGGTGATGAATATTTAGATGCCAAATGGATCACTGATTTAGAAGTTGCTTATCGCCCTAATGATGCGTGGAAGTTTGCAGTAGGTGCAAATAACCTATTTGATCAGTATCCACAAGCAACGGTAGATAACATTGGCTACTCTAACTTTGGGCAAATATTTCCATACACGCCTTATACACCCTACAGTTTAGATGGGCGCTTTTTATACGGTAACATTACTTATAGCTTTTAAGTAAACATCAATTAAAAATAGAGTAATTACAAAAGGATGCATCGCGCATCCTTTTTATTAACATTTAGTCTTTTTCACCATATTTTGGCATTTTATCTTTTTAGCAATCACTGTCATTTCATATAAAACAATAACTTACATTTCGGTCTCATTTTTGCTCTATACTTTGTATATTAACTAAAATAATCAATATCAAAGGACTAAACATGAGCGCATCAACTCTATTCAACTTCACTAAGCCCGTTTCACTAATTAGCGGTATTTTATTACTCAGCGGTTGTGTATTTCATATATCGCCTAGCGTTGCGTCGGTAAAACAAACACAACAACTTACATTACCTAGCAATAACCTTGAATACCTAGACGTACTAAGCGGCGCAGGTTCACTTAAAATAACAGGCTCATCAACAGCAACCAGTATTAGTGTTAACGCCACTATATACACTGCCGACATTGACGATGAATACGAACTCACACTCGAGCAAAACGGTACACAAGCAAAGCTTATTGCACAAAACAAAAGTAATACTGGAATTACCTTTTACAGCGGTCAATCACCAAGTATTGATTTAGTGGTCACTGTACCTAACAAGCTAAATTTAGATATTAACGACGGCTCAGGCGATATTGTTATTAACGCGATGCAAAGCAATATTGATGTAAAAGATGGCTCTGGCAGTATTGATATTAATAGTGCTAAAAACTTAAATATTGACGATGGCTCGGGCAGTATTTACGTAAAAAATGTAGTCGGCGATTTAGCATTAAATGATGGTTCAGGTAGCATTGATATTGATAATGTCAGTGGTAATGTCGCAATTGAAGATGGCTCTGGCGAAATGCAAGTCACTAATGTAACAGGCGCATTAAACGTTGAAGATGGCTCGGGCGGCATAACTATCAAGCATATTAATGGCGCAGTTACCGTAGACGATAACTCTGGAGATATGCTGATTGAACATATTGACTCAAGCGTAACTATTGAAGATGGCTCTGGCGATATTCGCGTTAATCACGCTAAAGGGCTAACTATTACAGAAGCAGGCTCTGGCGATGTTAGCATCGATAATATCTCTGGTTCAGTAAAGCTAGACTAATAATCTAATTTTGCTTTCGAATTATATAAAACGGTCAATTAATTGACCGTTTTTGGCTTTGTATAATCAATAGTGTGGTCACAGCTGCCATCGTTTTCACAATCATTTATTCCATCGCCATCGCTATCCCAGCTTGGGTGCATAGTTTTTACAGGCACGGCTACACCTGCATGTTTAATGATGGTTAACTTATAATCACTTGTTTCACCACGTCTCGCTGCATTACGCATTAAATAAACTCGCACAATATAATCTCCATCTGTGCTGAGTTGATATTTAGCTTCATGCCCTTCTATTGAGCCAATAAATACGGCTTCATTACTGTCTAAGGGCAAAATATTAAAGTAGTTACTTAAATTTGAAGGAGTCAGGGTCACATTCAGAATATCACCTGCTTTTGCACTAACTAAATAGTCATTAAATTCATCACCAGTAATTTGCTGTTCAAGCTCAGCTCGCTGTGGTTCAAACTCAACCTTGTACTGTTGAGCTTGCACCGTTTGTGTAAATACCGCAGCAAACACAGTGGTCAGCATAATTTTTAAAAGCAGCTTAATACTCATTTTAGTTCCTATAAAAAACATATTATTAAATTTAATGGTACACAATAAAGTAATACCAATTCGCTTAATTAAGTGAACTATTTTGAGGGAGGGCAATCGTGTCGATAGCAAGGTAAAACATTGTTATTTAGTTGTTCTAAAAGAGAAGTTTTTAACGCAACTAACATCTGGTTTACCCCTTCAAATGATTAAATAGTATTGCGGATTAGTATGCGTTAATAATGTTTCTTTCACAATTAACTCAAACTTAATTTATAGTAGTATCAAAATATAAATAACTCCTAACCTCAAGAGAGCACCCCATGCTAGAAATTGCTTTAATTTACTTAGCCGCCGCTATCGTTGCAGTTCCCATAGCAAAACGACTTGGGCTTGGCTCTGTGCTGGGTTATTTAATTGCCGGCATTTTGATAGGCCCATATGCATTAGGAGTTGTAGGTGACCAAACCGATGTAATGCACTTTGCCGAATTTGGCGTAGTGATGATGCTATTTTTGGTCGGCCTTGAACTGCAACCTTCGCGTTTGTGGACTCTGCGCCACTCAATTTTAGGGCTTGGCGGATTACAAGTAGTATTAAGTGCAGCAGCTATTTTTGCTTTTTGTTATTGGTTTTTTGCTATGCATTGGCAAACCGCACTGGCTATAGGCTTAATGCTCGCGCTATCTTCAACGGCTATTGTGCTGCAAAGCCTTGAAGAAAAAGGCTGGTTAAAGCAAGAGGCCGGACAAAATGCATTTTCAGTTTTATTATTTCAAGATATCGCCATTATTCCTATTTTAGCGCTGCTCCCCTTACTCGCTTTTGCACCACAAGGTAACTCAAAAGACATTAACGACTCCATCATTGCTAGCTGGCCTATTTGGCAACAAGTAGGGGTTTCTGTTGCGGTTATTGCCGCTATTATTGCTGGCGGTAAATATGTATCGGCACCACTGTTTAGATACATCGCGCAAACCCACATGCGTGAAATATTCACAATTTTTGCATTGTTTTTAGTGGTGGCTATTTCGCTAGTGATGCAAAGTATTGGCTTATCACCCGCACTCGGTACTTTTTTAGCCGGTGTTGTATTGGCCGAAAGTGAATTTAGACACGAGCTAGAAGCCGATATAGAGCCCTTTAAAGGCTTATTACTGGGGTTATTTTTTATCACGGTTGGCGCATCAATTAATTTTGAATTGCTGTTTAACCAGTTCAGTATCGTGATTGCCTTAGTGGTGTTATTAATTGTCATTAAAGCCTGCATTTTATTTGCCCTTGCTGTCACATTTAATATCAGCTCAAAGCAAAAACTCTTGTTTACTCTAGCACTCGCACAAGGTGGAGAATTTGCGTTTGTACTTTTAAGCGTGACCACCACATTAAGTATTTTAACTCCAGAGCAAACCAGCCTAGTGACCTTAGTGGTTGCGGTATCTATGCTAATAGCCCCTTTACTCCTGATGTTTTATGAACAACTACAAAAACGAAGTAGTAGCACTAAGCCCGAGTTTGATAAACCAGAACAAATAAGCACAGCAAAACATGTGATCATTGCCGGATATGGCCGTTTTGGGCAAATAATGGGACGTTTATTACATGCGCAAGGCTACGAAATTACCGTACTTGATCACAGCCCAAGCCAAATAGAACTGCTGCGCCGCTTTGGTAATACCGTATTTTATGGTGATGCAGCACGCCAAGAACTGCTTGAAGCAGCAGGCGCGCACACAGCACAAATGCTGGTTGTTGCAATTGATAACCCTGATAAAACCATTGAGATTATTAAGCTGGCGCATAAAAACTATCCACAATTAAAAATAGTAGCGCGTGCCATAGATCGCCGCCATGCATACCAATTACTTAATTTAAAAGTAGATGCATTTAACCGCGAAACCGTCGACTCAGCCATAAACTTAGCCATAGAATCGTTGCAATTGCTTGGTAATAGCAAAGAAGATGCTGAACGTGCTGGTAAATTATTTAGAGATCACGACCGTGCAGCGGTACTGCAACTTGCCGAACTATGGGGTGATGATGCCAGTTATGGTGTGGCTGTGCGTCAGCGTATGGAGGATTTAAAGCAAGTATTACAACAAGATAAACAAGCACGGCAAAACTTAAATACCTGTGACGCCAACGACTATAAAAATGGCTTAACCGAGAGCACGATTAAGCCAAAAAACGCTAATGATGATGCCCACCTTGAATAGCTTCGCCTTGCTGGTTATAAAAACCGGTAGCGCCGTGCTCTATAAAACCTAGGTTAATCATTTTAGCTAAAAATGGATCGCTTTCGTTATCGCCAATATCCGCGTAATCGGTGGTTTGAAAGTTATCCCATTTTGCAAACTGAGCCTTAATTGCAGGTGTATCACTGTTTACATCATTTAAGCTAAGCAAGGTTTGAGTATCACTTTTTTTATTGGTCACACTAAAAGTTTTAACTAATTTTGCTTGCGGGAGAAAAGCCAGCTTAAATTGGTTATCGCCCTCATTAAGCACATAATTTTTTACCTCATTACAACCCTCACCTTGTGAACTTACTAGGGTCATTTTTGCAATTAAATGGTTATCCACCAGCTGACTTTTAGCACTCCAATTTTGCACTCCACGTACCTCCGATGGTTGGTACTCAATACCGCGTTGTTCGGCATTAAAGTAACGAATAGGACGAAGCTGGTTATTACTTAGCTGCTGCCAAAGCTCGGTTAGTGTTTCACTTTGATGAGCCACTTGCTGATTGTTTCGCCAAAGAGTAAGTGACTGGGTGCTGTGCTGCGATTTGTGCTGATTGGTAATTTTATAGTCGGCTTTTAGTTGCGCAGCATCAATGTCGCACTGCTGAGCGAGCGTACTCGTGCTGGCCAGTGCTGAGAATATAAATAATAACTTTTTCATTGGGGTAATCTCTTAGTTAAACATTACTTTATGACTCTAAAATAACGCTTAATAATGGCATTTGTATGACACAAAAAAGCCCGCACAGTGTGCGGGCTGTTTGTTTTGCTAGTTAATTTATTGCGCTACTTTTTCATCCGCCGCTTTTACAAAATCTGCGGCAAAGTCCATTACATGGAATAAAAAGCTTTGCTCATTAGTTCCAGTCACTAAGTGGGCACCAGGTCCGGTTGCATACACACCCACATCTTCACCCGCATGGGTTTCTGATGATAGTGGCACAAGTGCTTCTTGGTGAAAGCCCGGCGTTGTAGTATCAACATTGCTTAAATCAACGCGCCCTGTAACGGGTGCAAAGTTATATCCTTCATCTGCATCGGTTTCATTGCCTAAGTCTCTAAAGCCACCACCATTAGTGTAACCAACCGTAGTATAAGGCATATCATCGGCAGCTAAACTTGGCTCTGTTTGGCCTACACCAACCACTTTACCCAATATTGGGTTACCACGCTTAGGGTAACCCGCAATGGTAAATACATGGCTGTGATCGGCCGTGACCACGATTAGTGTTTCTTCTGGGTTAGTATTTTCCATCGCCACTTTTACTGCATTCGCTAACTCAATAGTGTCGTTTAATGCATTGTAAGCGTTACCCGCATGGTGGGCGTGATCAATACGGCCCGACTCAACTGTTAAGAAAAAGCCTTTATCATTGTTATCTAAAACATTAATAGCTTTTTCGGTCATTTGCGATAGCGAAGGCTCACCAGCGATATCGTTACCGCGGTCTGCTTCGTATTGCATGTGCGATTCGTTAAATAAACCAAATACCTTTGTGGCATCATCGCTAATGGCATCAAACCCAGCTTGATCCATTACGTAAGTACCAGTCGGGTAAGTTGTTTGCCATTCTGTCACTAAATTACGCGCATCAGTACGGTCGCCTTCAACAGCACTCACCGCATCTGCAGAATTAAAGGCTGCATCTTTAGGTAAAAAATGACGACGCCCGCCACCCATAACCACTTCGATTCCGTCTACATCAACACCACTAAAACGGGCTTCTAAGTTCTTTTCAAAATTAACCAGCTGTGAAGCAATATCTTCACAATTGGCTGACTCTGAAGCTGGCATATCTGAAATATCTTCCCAGTTACGATCAGCCGACTTAGCATAAGTTGCCGCAGGCGTTGCATGGGTAATACGTGCCGTAGAAACAATACCGGTAGATTTACCAGCAATTTCAGCAAGCTCTAACGAAGTAACAAGCTCATGCCCTTTGCCTGATGCACAATTACCACGCTCAACTGCTTCATCAATACCAATTACACCCACATCGGTTTTTACACCAGAGGCCATTGCTGTCATCGTACCGGCAGAATCAGGTGTTTGTGCATCTACGTTATAAGTTTTTACAAACCCAGAATACGGCATAGTTTCAAAGCTTAATTGGTGATCTTCACCCATTTCACCCTGCAATTGCCCCGCTAAAATACGCGCTGCCGTTATGGTAGAAATACCCATACCATCACCAACAAATAAGATCACGTTTTTCGCTTTACCTGACTCTGTTACTACCTTACTTGCTGCATCTTGCGCACTAGCAAGTTTAGTTTGTGCGTCGCTAAACCAAGCATTATTACTTAATGAAGCGAGCTGTTCACTCGTTAATGAGGTAGCTGGGTCGTTACATACTAAGTTAGTGTGCGTTACTTCGCTGCTCTCTAATTGCCCATTAGTATTGGTATCAACACCGCTTTGCGTTTCTACGCCGCCATTAACACATTGTGCTGAGCCTACTGCGATTTGGTTATCTACCGCTAAAATATTATTACTGTTTTTGTCGTCATCACTCGAACACCCAGTTAATGCGACCATTACTGCTAAAGAAAGTACTGTTAATTTATTCATGTGAGCCGCCATTATTGCTGAGTTAGTTCAAGAGCTTGATTAATTAAATGAAATACAACGTTTTGTTCTATAACACCTTGAGCAAGGTGAGCACCTGGGCCCATTGCATGCAATGAAATATCTTCACCTGCATGCGTTTCAGAGCCAAGTGGAACAGTAGCCTCTTGGTGAAAACCTGGCGTATTTGTATCAACACCATTTAGCTCAACACGTCCTGCAACCGCAGCTGTTTCATAGCTTGCATCTGCATCCGTTTCATCAACTAAGTTTCTAAAACCGAGGCCATTTGCATAACCTACTGTGGTGTATGGCATGTTATCAGCAGCTAGCGTTGGTGTAGTTTGGCCAACACCAACCACTTTACCTAAAATTGGGTTACCACGTTTCGGGTAACCTGCAATAGTAAACACATGGCTGTGATCGGCTGTAACTAAAATAAGCGTTTCTTCAGGGTCGGTGCTATCAACGGCAGCTTGAACGGCTTTTGCAAATTCAATAGTGTCGTTAAGTGCGTTAAAAGCATTACCCGCATGGTGAGCATGGTCAATACGGCCCGACTCTACGGTTAAGAAAAAGCCTTTTTCGTTTTTACCCAGTACATCAATCGCTTTGGTTGTCATATCGGTAAGCGACGGCTCACCAGCTATATCGTTGGCACGGTCAGCTTCGTATTGCATGTGCGATTCGTTAAATAAGCCAAAGACTTGGGTTGCATCATCGGCAATAGCATCAAACCCAGCTTGATCCATCACATAAGTGCCATTTGGATATTGTGTTTGCCACTCAGTAACAAGGTTGCGCTCATCAGTACGATCGCCTTCTACGGCGCTCATTGCATCATTTGAATTTGCAGATGCATCTTTAGGTAAAAAGTGACGACGGCCGCCACCCATTACAAAGTCTAAGCCATCAACATCGGTACCTATAAAACGCGCTTCTAGGTTTTTTTCAAAGTTAACTAGCTGTGAGGCAATATCTTCACAGCCTGCATTAACTGCTGCCTCTGGCATGTCTGAGATATCTTCCCAGTTGCGATCAGCTGATTTAGCATACGTTGCACCCGGTGTCGCATGAGTGATACGTGCAGTTGAAACAACACCGGTAGCTAAGCCTTTAATTTCAGCCAGCTCCGTGGCTGTTAATAGTTCATTACCGATAGCCGTTGTACAGTTACCTCGTTCAACCTTCTCATCAACCCCAATAACACCCACATCGGTTTTTACCCCTGAGATCATTGCTGTCATAGTGCCTGCTGAATCTGGCGTTTGTGCGTCAACATTGTAGGTTTTAACTTGTGCTGAATACGGGAATTTTTCAAAGCTTAAATAGCCTTCTTCACCGAGCTGGTTGTTTCGTTGACCTTGTAAAATACGCGCCGCTGTTAAGGTAGAAATACCCATGCCATCGCCAACAAATAAAATTACATTTTTAGCTTTGGTGCTTTTAACCGCTTGTGCTTGCGTTGTTTTAGTTGTTAGTTTTGTTTGTGCGGCACTGTACCAGCTGCTGTCTTTTTGACTTTGCGGTAGAACATTGGCATGACTAACGGCACTAAACGCACAGGTGAGTGCGATTGCCGCAGCGACTTTTTTAATTTTCATCCGTAATTCCCATTATGTAGTGGTTATTTTTAAAAACTGTGAGCTCAAAAACATCAACCGCTGCACTATAGGAAATAGATGTTACTAATAAAGGTAATTTTAATGACAAGAAGGTGACAGCCAAATTTTATATCAATAACACCTACTTTGTATTTCCATCGACTGCTTAACCCTTCTCATAATATATGTAACAGCTCTATAAAAGCACATCACAATATATTAGTTTATTGATCTCTTGCTTGAGCATAAGCCAGCTATTGCCTACAATAGCGCATAATTAATTCAACGCAGATCACTATTATGACTGATACAAACAAACCAGAATTACCTAATCAACTGTCTATTAACCCACGTAGCAAATTTTATGTAGAAGAAGTATTTGAACATGAAATCGGTATTACTCTTAACGGTAAAGAGCGTTTTGACGTTGAAGAATACTGCATCAGCGAAGGTTGGATTAAAGTAGCAGCGCCTAAAGCGCTAGACCGTCGTGGTCAGCCATTACTTATGAAAGTAAAAGGCACTGTAGAAGCCTTTTATAAGTAAGCTAAGCCTTATTAAAACAAAGCGACACCTTTGGGTAGTCGCTTTTTTTGTGCCTTTTAAAAACAGCTTTAACATGTTGAACTTTTTTCATACTCAACCTGATGAAGTTTCATTATGAATTTTCAAAAAGTATGTTTGAATAGCTTTAATTATTTAGACGTATAGAAGTCCATTATGAGCAAGTTAATAATATTAGATGGCGGCATGGGTCGTGAACTCAAACGCATGGGCGCGCCGTTTTCACAGCCACTGTGGAGTGCGCAAGCTTTAATAGAAGCACCGCAATGTGTAACCCAAGCACACCAAGGTTTTATAGATGCTGGCGCTGAAATAATTACTGTTAACAGCTATGCATGTGTCCCCTTTCACTTGGGTGAAACGCTTTACCAAGCAAAAGGTGCTGCGCTTGCTGAGCAGGCAGCGGTTATTGCAAAAAAGGTGACTCAAAACGCAAAGCAAACGGTACTCGTTGCCGGTTCACTGCCTCCTGCCTTTGGCTCGTATCGTGCTGATTTTTTCCAAAGTGATCGCGCATTTACTATTTTAGATACCCTGTATAAAGCACAAGACGAATATGTAGATATCTGGATTGGTGAAACCATATCAAACATTGAAGAAGCGCGGGTAATGGCAAGCGTACTGAAGAATTCAAACAAGCCATGTTATTACGCATTTACCCTAAGTGATGAAGTAAGCGAACAAGCGACATTACGCTCTGGTGAATTAGTATCAGACGCTATCCTAGCACTACTCGAATATAAAATAGCGGGCATATTCTTTAACTGCTCTATTCCCGAGGTTATTGAACAAGCGCTGCGCGACACTAATCGCGTGCTAAAACAGCAAAATAAACATGTTGATTTAGGGGCATTTGCGAATGGTTTTACACCAATCGCCAGTGATTATAAAGCCAATGAAGGCTCGCAAGGTTACCGCGATTTATCACCTGCTGAGTATGTAGCATTTGCTAAACAATGGCATAGCCTAGGCGCAACAATTATTGGCGGCTGCTGTGGTATTGGCCCCGAATTTATAGCAGCGCTGGTAAAGTGGAAAAGCGACATTAAAGCGATTTAATATCAATTATTTAACTATAAAAGCATCGAAAATCCATTGCGAGCTTATTGACTGCTTCCCAATACCCAATCAAGCCCTTGTATTGCGGTGGTTGGGAATGCGGTCGCATGCTGTGCCCCTTCAATAACAATACTTTTTAATTTTATATTATCACTATTGAGCGCATTAATTTTTTTCACAAGTTGCGCTGCGCCTTCAACCATATTTTGCCCTTCACCAAAGGCTGGAGTTTCCTTTGCCCCAACAGATACATAAACCTTTATTGGTATTTGGGGCTTATTCGCTTTTAACGCTAGCAGTGCATTATTATCAAACCAAACCGACGGGCTGCCAATAATATAATTGCTAAATAGCTCAGGCATCGTAAATAAAACAGCGGCGCCAAATAAACCGCCCAACGAGTTACCTATATACGTTCTTTGCGTGTTGCTTGCTCGGTAACTTTTTTCGATAAACGGCAGCACAGTATTTTTTAAAAACAGTGCATGATTTTTAGCGTTACCGGTTTGTTTTTTCCAGCTCAGGGATTGAGTGGGCGTATAATCCCTAACTCGACTACTAGCTCCTCTTGAGCCTTTTTCATAGCTGATCGCCACAATAATAGCCTGTTGCATTTTGCCGCTATTCATTGGAAACCGTGTGGCACCGGCAACGATAGGAAATGCATACGGCGCATCGGTTAAATAAATAACAGGATACGTTTTATTAGGCTCCTTTACATATGACTTAGGTAGCTGGATAAAAATAGGATACACCCGCTTGGTAGCAGGTTCGGTGAGCTCAATAACACTACTTCTAGGGATCTCGTAGGGGGTATTTGCGCTTAATTTAAAACAGATGAAAACACAAAGTAACAGCAAAAGCCTTAAAGCAGTATTCACTAAATTAGTTTACCTAAAAAACGATATTTATAATTACAATGCCACATAGTCGCTATTTTTAACACTGGCAGTGTTAAACAAGTTGATCTGATTTATCACCTGAACAGGGGCAATTTTCGTTATTCTTTTTAAAACACTGTTGGTAATTAAACCAATGGGCTAGTGCGATAAAAGCGGAGCCAATTAAAGTGAGCGCTTTTTCGGCCTCTTCTTGACCTAGCAATACTGCAATTATCAAACAAGCTAGACCAACAACTCCACACGCCATATAACGTGTACGTTTGTGCTTTTTACAGCCTAAGCTCAAAGCTAATAAGCTTGTTGGTAATACTACAGCAAGAACCCATAAGTGAAACTGTTCAGCATTTATTTGTAGTACAGCAAGGCTTGGCAACAGCGCTAAAATAACCGATGTTGCAAAACAATGTACCGTGCACATTAACGAAAGCCCAATGGCAAACTTATCTGCTGTCGTTTGAGTCAGCTTCATTATTTATCCTTCTTTTTAATTGTGTTAGCGGTACTTTGCTGGCACCCAAAACAAACACCTGAGATTTCTAATTGCGAAGTTGCTGGCGTAAACCCTTTCATTTTCAGTTCCCTAAACAAAGATTTAACCGAATTGTTAAGGTCATTCACCTCACTTGCTTTATTACAAGAGCTACAAATTAAAAACATCGATAGTTGATGCTCTCTATCATCATTAACGTGACTGCACGGTATAAACTTATTTTCTAACTTTAATCTATGTACCAGACCTACCGACTCTAAAAAACCTAATATCCGATAAACGGACATTGCCAAAATCGGTGTATTTATTTGCTTATTAAATTGATCTGTTAACTCATAAGCAGACAAAGGTTTATTTGCTTTCAATAGAATTTCAAATACCTGCTGACGTTTTGGCGTTAATTTTTTTTCAAAGGCTTCACATCTTTTTATCGCAAAGCCCATCATCTCTTTAAATTGCTGCTTTTTCATATTACCCACTCTAATGTAGTGGGCTGATGTTTTAACTTTGCCATCCTTGTTGCTCAATGCCTCCGCTGTGGTTTTATCTAAAAATTTATTAACTAGAGATAAATAAATGTAACAACTAACTTTTGCTTTACAGCAAACAGATCCCCCACGAATAACACCTAAACAATGACAGAAACACTTAACGCACTGAATTTAAATAAAAATTCAACTTAAGTTATGTAGGTGAAGTAGCCAAATTATATATCCTGAGTGATTTTTAGTTAATTAACTATTGATACAATATAACATTTCAAGCACAATTGATACAATATAACATTCGCAAAGGAATTCAAATGACACGAAAATCTCAATTAGCTTTGTTTATAGCAGCCCTACTACCAACAAATGCACTTGCAAATACCATCGAAGGTGTTGTTCTAAACAACCAAGGTAAAGTGGTGACTAATGCAACTGTAGAAGTTGAAGGCTCAGATATAACAGCAGTAACAGATGCAAGCGGTAAGTTCGTAATAACTGATTTAAAAAGTGGTTTAAAAGAACTTCATATTACCGCCCCTGGTTATGCCCATCTGCATCGAGATATCACATTTAGTGATGATAAAGGCCAGTCAATTACCTTTAACTTAGAACGTTCACCCATTGAAGTAATTGATATTGAAGCAACGCCTATTCACATGTCGGCAATGGAATCCTCGTCTCCCGTTAGCGTGTTATCTGGCGAACAATTAAGACGGCAGCAAGCTGCAACCCTTGGCGATAGCCTTGAAAAACTCCCGGGGGTTAATACTAACTTTCATGCAAAAGTAGCCAGTACTCCTATTATTCGTGGCTTAAGCGGGCCGCGTGTTCTAATTACACAAAATGGCCTTGATGTCAGTGATGTTTCGCGCGTTGGCCCTGATCACTCAGTCGCATCAGAGGCATCAACCGCAAAACAAATCGAAGTATTACGTGGCCCTGCCACATTATTTTATGGCAGCGGCGCCATTGGTGGTGTGGTTAATGTAGTTGATAATCGGGTGCCAACAGATAGCACTACTCGCGGTGAGTGGAATGTAGAGCACAACTCTGTTGATAATCAAAAAATCGCCTCATTTAATGCCACTACTGGCACTGATTCTTTTGCATTTTATGCTGATGCCTTTTGGCGTGAAGCTGATGACTATGAAATCCCTGTGGCCGCTGAATTAGCCAACGATGACCATGACCATGACCATGACCATGAAGAGCATAGTGGCGATTACACCGTTGCAAATAGTAATGAAGAGTCTGACGGCTTCACCTTAGGTACTAGCTATCTATTTGACCAAGGTTTTGTAGGTATAGCTGTTGAGCAATTTAATCGTCAATACGGCATTCCAGGCCACACCCATGGTGGCGAAGATGTTAATAGCGCTGAGGAAAGCGTATATGCCGACTTAGAGCAAACTAAAGTGCAGTTGCTAGGTGAATATAACCTTGATAACAAATGGCTTAATAGAGTAAACCTGCGCGCAGGTTTTACAGATTACGAACATGCTGAAATTGAACATGGCGCAGTGGGTACCACGTTTGAAAATGAAACCAATGAGTTACGCGTAGACTTAATGCATAACCCGTTTGCGCAGTGGAATGGTGGTTTGAGCTTTCATTACAAACACAGTGATGTTGAAGCGCAAGGCTCTGAGGCATTCACACCACCGTCACAAACACAAAGCTTTGCTATAGCACTGATGGAAGAAAAACACTTTGGTGACTTTTTAGTGCAATTAGGTGGCCGAGTTGAACGGGTAACCATCGATGCTGATAACGTGTTACTACCTAACATTGATGCACACGCACACAATGACACCGGTGTTCATGACGATCATGCTCATGAAGAACATGCCGGCAATACTCGCGTATTTGACGTAGAACAAGAATTCACACCAGTTAGTTTATCAACAGGTGTCGTGTGGGATTTTGCACCTAGCTACAACTTAGGCTTGTCGGTATCTCGTTCTGAGCGTGCTCCTTCGGTGTCGGAGCTATTATCATTCGGCCCTCACATTGGAACTGGTACTTATGAAGTAGGCGCACTATTTGATATTCATGAAGACGGCCATTTTGGTTTATCTGAGCAAGCGCTTGACCTAGAAACAGCAAACAATATTGATTTAACGTTTCGTAAAACCCAAGGTGATATCGGTTTCATTCTTAATGCTTTCTACAACCAAGTCGACAATTATTATTACCAAATCGACACAGGCCTATACGCCGAAAGCGGCCACGACCATGGTGATGAGCATAATCATGACCACGGTGACGAGCATGATCACTCATCTGAACTCCCAGTTTATTTATTTAAAACAGATGACGTAATTTTACATGGCTTTGAAGCCCAAGTTGCATGGCAGTTAACCAATGAATTTAAAGTAGATTTATTCTCAGATTACGTTCGTGCACGCCTTAAAGACGGTGGCGATTTACCACGCACACCACCGCTACGTTTTGGTACTGAGTTTAGCTACCAAACAAATAAGCTGAGTGCGCACCTCCACGTAACTCGCTATCAAGAGCAAGACCGCACAGCACCAGAAGAAACAGCTACAAACGGCTACACCATGCTTGATGCCAGCGTTTCATATGACTTATCAGTGCTAAATCAAGATGTGTCTGTGTATCTACGAGGTACTAACTTAACAGACACAGAAGCGCGCGTGCATAGCTCATTTTTAAAGAATATAGCGCCACGTCCAGGTCGTAGCTTTGCACTAGGTATTCGCGGTTACTTTTAAGCGCTAAAAAATTATAAATAAAGGAAATTAACATGACTAAACTATTCAAATTAAAATTAATTGCACTGGCAATAAGCAGCACATTAATCACCGCTTGTGGTGATGCAGAAACAAACATTGTTGAAAAAGACCCAATAGAAGTACCTGATGACGGCCACGATCATGGCGATGGTGGCGACCACGGTGATGAATACACTATTGATTCATTAGGTAGGCTTGCGATACTTGCTGGCGATAGCAACGAAGCGAACTTTTTCGACTTAGACGACAATGAGCTTCTTGATACATTTACTCTTACTAATGATTCAAACACGCTATCGTCGTCGCCTGACTTTCGTTATGCCGTGATTGCTAGCCGCGCTCAAGATTACCTCGGCTTTATAGACGGTGGCTTATGGCGTGAAGATCACGGCGCACACCTTCATGATTACGAACAAAGCCCTGAGTTTAGCAGTTATGAGCTAACTAGCGGCAGTCGCCCTACTCACTTGGTAAAGCACGATGGTCAGTTAGCGGTATTTTATGATGGTGATGCAGCATCAGGCACAACTGCGTCTGTTGAAGTATTAACAGATAACGACATAACAAACGCAACAGCGACCTTACCTGGTATTAGTTACGACATTAATATGCATGGTGTAGCAGAGCCGCGTGGTGAGCACTTATTAGCGACCCTTCGCCGCGATGATGCTCAAAGTACATCAAACGCTAAAATCCTGCCTGACCAAGTGGGTGTTTATCATTTTCATGATGGCGAATACGAACTTGAACAAACGCTAGAACTTACATGCCCTGATTTGCACGGCGCAGCACAAAACCATGATTACGTAGCGTTCGGCTGTAGTGACGGTGTGCTATTAGCCCACCAGCATGATGACGAATATCACGCTGAAAAAGTAATAAATATTGATGCCGTCGGCGACTTACGCATTGGTAGTATATACGGCCATGAGGGCAGCGAAACCTTTATTGGTGTTGCATCTGGTCACGGCGGCGGCCCTGCTGTGATTGTGAGTATAAATCCTGCGAAAGCTGAAATGGAAGAATTTGAATGGCAACTAGCTGATGGCGCAAGCGCTGTTTCTTACTCTTTTTCTGCCAACGGTGAGCACTTTTTAGTTTTAGACAGCCTTGGTTTTTTAAACGTGCTTGAGGCGCATGCGCACGACGATCACATACACTGGGAGCTAGCAGGTCAAGTTGATATTACACAAGAAGATGTAACAACTATGCCTGAAGGCATGAAGTTTAGTATGACAGTAGCGCAAAATGGTCAGTTTGCTTACGTAGCCGACCCAATAGCCCAACACGTTGTGCAAGTACACCTAGAAGACTTAGAGATTGAAGGTGAACTAGAACTTACATTCCCACCAGCCGCGATCACTTGGTTAGGTATTGCACAAGAGGAAGAGCACGACCACGTACATTAATTTTATATCTGTATTTACTTAAAGGTTGGCGCTTTTTGCCAACCTTTTTTATTCACATTTTGTAACAGACCTTTTATCGTAAGTGCATCGCTATTTTGCACCTTATTGTTATGATGGGATCGCTATTAATATAGGATGTAATTCCATGAAAAAACTAACAACATTGGCTCTTGCCTTGGCTGCAGCAATCGCGCCGGGTGTATCGGCCTATGAGACTAAAGACACTCGTTTACTTCGCTTTCCAGATATCCATAACCAAACCGTTACCTTTGTCTACAGTGGCGATATTTATATTGCGAATACGCAAACAGGCGAAAGCAAACGCTTAACCGACCATATTGGCTTTGAAACATTTCCTAAGTTTTCCCCTGACGGTAAGCGCATTGCATTTTCAGCCGAGTATAACGGTAGCCGACAAATTTATGTGATCAACAGTGACGGTTCAAACCTAAAGCAACTTACTTATTATAATGACGTTGGCCCAATGCCACCGCGTGGAGGTTTTGATTACCGCGTTTTAGATTGGACCGCCGACGGTAAAAATGTGGTATTTAGAGCTAACCGCACACCATGGGGGAAACGTATGGGTCGCCCTTACATGGTTCCTGCAGATGGCGGACTTGAACAGCCATTAGCGATTCCAGAAACTGGTGGCGGCATGCTATCTCCAGATGGCAGCAAATATGTTTATACGCCAATTGATCGAGAATTTCGTACGTGGAAACGTACTCGTGGTGGTCGTGCGCAAGATGTATGGATTTATGATTTAGAAAAAAACACATCAGAACAACTAACTACAAACCGTGCAACCGACCAGCAACCAACTTGGGTTGGTGACGATATTTACTTTGTGTCTGACCGTGATTACACGCTAAACCTTTATCAGTACCGCAAAGGCAGCGAACCAAAAAAACTTACCAACTATAAAAACTTTGACGTACTTTGGCCCTCAGCTGGCCCAAATGCGATTGTTTATGAAAACGGCGGTTATTTATATCGCTTTGACGCAAAAACACAAGAAAGCGCTAAGCTAAGCATTAACATTGCTGGCGTGCGCCAGTACGCAATGCCGTATAGCAAAAATGTTAGCGATTTTATTGATTCTATGTCGCTCTCTCACGATGGTAAACGCGCTGTATTTACTGCCCGTGGTGAGCTATTTAGTGTACCAATTAAACAAGGGCCTACACGCAACTTATCTTACACAGAAAAAAGCCGCGAAATAGATGCAAGCTGGTCACCAAATGGGCGCTACATAGCCTACATGAGCGATGAAAGCGGCGAGTACGAAATTTACTTAAAAGATCGCAGTAAAAATAATGCTATTAAGCAACTCACTAGCAATGGCACTATTTGGCGCTTTACGCCCATTTGGTCACCAGATAGCTCTAAATTGTTGTTTTCAGATAAAAACAACACACTTTGGTGGTTAGATGCAAAATCGGGCAAGCAACACAAAATTGATACCGGTATTTACGACGAAGACGGCATTACTCAATATACTTGGTCGCCTAACAGCCAAGACATTGTATTTGTTAAAAATAACGAAAACCGTTATGCCTCGCTATGGCACTACAACCTTAAAAAAGAAAAGGTAACGCGCTTAACAGACGAAATGAGTAATGAGCAAAACCCTACTTTTTCGCCTGATGGTCAATACCTTTACTTTAGCTCAGAGCGCGACTTTAACCTGGCATTTAGTAGCTACGAGTTTGATTACATGTTTAATCGTGCAACCCGTATTTATGCGGCCGCAGTAAACGACAGTGTTAAACCGCTTATTGCCTTACAAAGTGATGAAACCACGATTGTAAAAGACGATGACGACGAAAAAGAAGACGACAAAAAAGTTAAAAACGCACTGCAAAGCAGCGACTTTATGCAGCGTGTTACCGATCTTAACGCGCCAGCGGGCGATTACCGTGGCTTAACCGCAGTAAAAGACGGCGTACTGACTCTTGCTAATGGCGCATTACAACTTATAGGTACCGAGCACGACAGTGAGCTAGAAACAGTCGCTAAAGGTGTTAGCAATTACACTATATCGAGCAACAGCGAACACCTACTTGTACGCACAAGTGGCGGTTACAGCTTAATAGAGCCTAAACCAAAGCAAGACCTAGACGCCAACAAGCTAGATTTAAGCAAAATGACGCTTAAAATCAACCCGCAAGCTGAGTGGCAACAAATGTACGTAGAAGGCTGGCGCACACTGCGTGACTGGTTCTACGACGAAAATCACCACGGTCAAGATTGGGATGCTATTTTAGCTAAATACCAACCTATGGCTGATGCTATTAGCCACCGTAGCGACCTTGATTACGTACTTAGCGAAATTGCCGGCGAAATTAACTCAGGTCATATTTACGTGCAATCGGGCGATATGCCAAAAGCCGAACGTAAAAACCATGGTTTATTAGGCGCTAAGCTTGCAAGCGACCCATCTGGTTATGCAAGAATAGAACAAATCTTTAAAGGTGAAAACTGGCATGACGATTTCCGTTCACCGCTTGGCACCACAGGCGTAAAAGCACATAACGGCGATTACATTATTGCGGTAAATGGCCGCTCGGTAAAAGACGTTGCTAACTTTTACGAACTCCTTGAAAACACCCAAGGTGAGCAAGTAGAGCTAGTGCTAAACAGCAAACCGCGTAGCAAAGGTGCGTGGCAAGTAACAGTAAAACCGGTAGCCAGTGAGCAAGGTCTACGTTATTTAGATTGGGTTAACTCGCGTGCAGCCTACGTTAATAAGCTATCAAATGGGCGTATTGGCTATGTGCACCTGCCAAATACAGCCTATGAGGGTAACCGCGCCATGTTTAAAAACTACATGCCGCAAACAACCAAAGATGCCATGATTATTGATGACCGTTACAATGGCGGTGGTTTTATTCCTGAGCATATAATCACGTGGCTTGCGCGTAAACCGCTTAACTATTGGAAACGCCGCGGTGTAGAGCCAACTAAAACACCGCAGTTTGCGCACAATGGTCCTAAAGCCATGCTAATAAATGGCTATTCAAGTTCTGGTGGTGACGCAATCCCTTACTACTTCCGCCAGGCTGGTCTAGGTAAGCTAATTGGTACCCGTACATGGGGTGGCTTAATTGGTATTTCTGGTAACCCAAGCCTTGTAGACGGCGGACAAGTAATTGCTGCTACATTCCGTATTTTAGACACAAAAGGTAACTGGATCATAGAAAACGAAGGTGTTGCACCAGATATTAAAGTAATTGATCGTCCAGAGCTTATTTATAAAGGCCAAGATCCATCAATAGAGCGTGCTGTACAAGAGTTATTAAAGGAGCTTAAAGAAAATCCTAAACAACCCTTAGTGATACCACCAGCACCTTCTAAGTTTTAATTTGCTGCATAGCTAAACAAGCTAATACCAATAAAAAAACCCTGCAAATTTGCAGGGTTTTTTATGACTTGGATTTAATGACTTATATGTATTAAGGCTTATCTTTTTCTCCAGCCGCTCCATACATCATCTTCTTGGTTGGCTTTTTTCTTCTTTTTCTTACCTGTACCTTCTGGCTTGGCCATTGGCTTATCGTTTTTTAGCGCCTCAGCCGCATCAAGGTTGGCTTGGTTTACTGCAAAACCTGCTACCTCTTCGCGCTCTAAGCGAAGTTTGTTTTTCTTTTCGATAATTCTAAAGTGATGGAAGTCTTCATAATCAATTAACGATAACGCTAAACCGACTTCACCAGCACGGCCGCTTCGGCCAATACGGTGCATGTAATCAGCGGGGCTACGCGGTAAGTTAAAGTTAATAACAACAGGCAGTTTGGCAATATCTATACCACGGGCTGCTATATCGGTGGCAATAAGTACTTCTATTTCGCCAGCTTTAAATTTTTCAATTACGCGAGTACGCTCACTTTGACCTTTATCACCATGGAATACTTGTGCGTTCACGCCGCGTTTTTCAAGCTTACCTGCTAAGTGCTCACAGTCTTTTTTAGCGTTGACAAAAATCAGCGCCTGGCGCCATTTATGCTGCTTAATTAAATGCGCCAAAACCGTGGTTTTTTCACCTTTATTAACCGTAAATACACGCTGTACTAAAGTGCTTTCGTCTTTGCTTTGAACTTGTATTTCAACAGGATTGGTTAACAGCTTTTGTGTTAATTGTGTGACTTGCTCTGGGAAAGTCGCTGAAAACAACATGGTTTGCTTTTTAGCTGGCATTAACGCCAACAGCTCTGCAAGCTCTTCGGTAAAGCCAAGGCTTAACATGCGATCAGCTTCATCAAGCACTAAGGTTGAAACTTTATCAAGCTTAATAGCATTGCTTGATATTAAGTCGAGTAAACGCCCTGGGGTTGCAACAATGATATCAGCACCGCCGCGAAGTGCCTGCATTTGGGTATTAACCGACACACCTCCAAATACCGCCACCGTTTTAATGGCGCCATTAAAGTTAGCAGAATACGATTTAACACTATCGGCTACCTGCACTGCCAGCTCGCGAGTAGGTACCAAAATAAGCCCTGTTACAAAGTTGCCTTTGCTCGGCGCTTTATTAGCACCTTGCGCTAAAAATAGCGTTTGTAGCATAGGTAAAGCAAAGGTTGCTGTTTTACCTGAGCCGGTATTTGCCCCCGCAATTAAGTCACTGCCCGCCAAGATACTTGGGATTGCTTTTGCCTGAATCGGCGTAGGTTGCGTGTATTCAAGATCAGACAAACGAGCAATTAGCTCTGGAATAAGGCCAAGTTCGTTGAAATTACTAGGATTTGCGGCTGAGGTCATAAAAGGTGCGGGCTCATTGCTAAAAATAGCCTGTAATTTTAGCGTATTTAGCAGCTATTAAGTAGAGGTTAGTGATTTAAATAAAATGCATCTTGTTTTTTATTAAACGATGATTCACTGAATATCACTTTGCATTAATACTATTTATCACATACATCAATCATTACAAATAATAGCTGAACACGCTGTATTATTGATTTCAGCATTTCAAGTGTGTTATTTTTGCGGCCTGATGGATTAATTTTAGATACAAGGAAATGTCATGTCTCAATTTGATTTATGTTTCAATACGAAAAGTCGAGCAAGTTTACCTTTTAACAGTAATGACTTAGAGCAATTAAAGCGATTTAGAGAGGATAACCCTCATATTATAGGTAACTTTATACCTCAAGGAACCCCGTTCATTTTAAGAACTCCACAATCTGGGGATATGAGTGATTTCAGGCGCTCTCGTCCAGACATAGCTTGTGCACTTGATAATACGGTGTCTTGGCCTGAGCATACAAAGAGAAATGTCAGTACTATAGTAAACAACTTCGGTGATGAAGATGCTTTGGCTATTGCCGCGCTATACGATGCGGAAATATCTCCATATGTTGATAAAGTAAGAGGTTTAACGAGTCAACAAGTTCTTGGAAGAAATCTTGATACCTTGACTGCCACTGGCGCAGCACTTACCTCATTAGAGTCAAGCCAAGTGAGATTAAGTACATTTGGAAAAGCGATTCTAAAATACCAAACTAGCTTAATTGAAATTAGAAAAGCATCGCAGAACAAGCAGCCTAAATTAGAATTAATCAAACTAGGTAACAAAGCAAAGCAAGCCCATCTAGAGTTAAACACTGTATTTAAAAGAGAAATGGTTAAATTCAAAGGCAAAGTGAAAGCATCTGCACGGGGTAATATCTGGTCTAATGCGCAGCGAGGCATAGATACAGCAAGAAGCGCAAGAAGTTCAGCTCCCTTGCAATTAACTTCTTTAGCTAACATACAGCACTTACGTAAATTAGAGCAAGGATCCAACATTGCAGGAAAGTTTGTCATTGCGATTGATGCTGGTCTTCGAGCTGATAGCGTTTATGACGATTACAAAGCAGGTAAAGACTGGCAGCGCAGTGCAGTAAGGGAAGCTACAGGTTTTGGTTTAGGGACAGCTGCAGGAGCATATGTTGGCGGTACGACTATAACCGCAGGGGTAGGAATAGCAATTGCAATGGGTCCAGTTGGCTGGGTAATTCTTATAGGTGTAGGCTTGGGGGCTGGTTATGCTGCAGCTAAAGTTGGTGATGCTGTTGGAAAGGGTTTCTCAGGTCTAGTTTATGACCTTAGCTCTAATATAAGCTGGTTTTAAGCTATGTATCTTATGCCTGAAACTTTTTACTGGATAATAACTGGGCCATTTATAATTGCTTTTCTTATTTCAGCTTTGTGCTTCACTCGTATTTCAATGAAACACATAGAGAAGAAAATGCGTGAGGAAGGGATACATGAGCCACTTTGGGATAAAGGGCTGGGCATAAGAGTGAGCATGTATGGCAAAGTAATAAGGCGGCAAAAACCCGCAAAGGCGACGGTTGTTAATGACGAAGCAATTTTACGACACGCCAGACCTATCGATTTAATTTTAGCTCGCACAATGCATTACTCTTTCGTAATTATGATGACCCTAGCTGTATATGGTTATTTTGCATATGACTTAGGTGAGCGCGCTTATTAATTTCATGACGAAATTATAGGCAGAAGGTTTTATGCTACAGAAAATCACTTGTACCTTAATATATGCTTACTTCTCTGATATGAATTGGTTTTAAATCATGTATGTGATGCCTGAAAAGATTTTTTTATTTATATCTTTACCAATAATAATTAGCTATCTAATTTCAACTTTATGCTTTACTCGTATTTCAATGAAACATATTGAGAAAAAAATGCGTGAGGAAGGGATACATGAACCACTTTGGGATAAAGGGCTGGGCATAAGAGTGAGCATGTATGGCAAAGTAATAAGGCGGCAAAAACCCGCAAAAGCGACGGTTGTTAATGACGAAGCCATTTTGCGACACGCCAGACCTATCGATCTAATTTTAGCTCGCGTAATGCATATATCATTTATAGGTTTGATGTTCGTAATTGCCTATGGCTACTTTGCCTATGATTTAGGTAATCGCGCAGACTAAAAAGGAGCACAAAGCGCCTTTTACATCAAACCTGTCGCCTATTGATTTTAAAATTTTTAGGCCGACTTTGCCAAATTGCGTGGTTCGTCAACATCTGTGCTTTAATTACCGCTTTATAGTGCGACAGTGATTACACGCATAGTCATCTGACTCACAGTATGAGTATTTACCAGTAAACTCTTCTTAGTCTGCAATACCATCAGCAAGTAATATTGCTTCTTCTAATTTGTTTGGTAAAGCTTTAATCACGTTAAAGATCACTCTTTGAATCTAAACCCTACTCTTGTAATTAATTTGACTGTCACCGAGAGCACTCCAAACTTAAAGAGGCTTTCATAAAAAGCCAACAACTAAGTTGGCAATATTATTAGTTCTTACTCAGTTCTGCTTGTAACCTGACTTTTGTTTCTTTTAAGTAATTTAAATAAGGATATGAGTCATCTGCAATGGCTAAAGCCGACTCCATCTGTTCAAACGCTTGGCGAGTATCACCCTGCATTTCATAGCCATATGATAAGGCTGAAAGCGCATCGACTGATTTGGGGTGATTTTTTATATTGTACTTAAACACCTCTATAGCACGGGTAAACTGCTTGCTGTCCGTTAAGTTATAACCAAGTAATCTAACAGCGCGATCTGGTGGAGATATTTGCTCACCCCATTGCTGAGATAAGTTTTGATAATAAGTATCAATAGACGCTAAATCGTCAGTTAAAGCACTTATAGGCATTTGTTTAGGTAAAAATAAGTTGTAATAGGCATTAAATGCGCCAGCAGAGGAAGTTAAGTTATGCGAGATACCATCAAACGCATCACTAGAGAAGCGTAACCCTGGCACTTTATGCGATTGCAGTGATTGCTTCAATTCATTGTACCTTTCACGCATTATGCCGGCTTCTTCGCCAATATTGATGTACACGTAGTTATTCAGGTCTTTCGTTTTAGCTATAAATGATTTTGTGCTTTTTACCATTGCGCCATAGTTCCACCAAACTGCGGGGCTATAAGCAATATGCGCTTGAAATAGTTTTGGGTTTGCCTGCAACGCGTATAGCGCAAATACACCACCCGCAGAGGCGCCAGATATAACCTTATAGTCATGCGTGCGATAGTTCTTATTTATTAAAGGAATAAGTTCTTGCTCAAAGAACGCTAAAAACGTTGATGCACCGCCCCCTTCACCAACTGGGCCCTGCGGTTCCTTGTTCACTGTAGGATAAAAATCTCTAAGTCGATTAGTGTTTTCAATAGCGACAATAATTACCTCTGGAGCACGATTATCATTTTGTAAACGCTCAATAACAACACTCGCAAGCGGTATATTACCCGCCCCATCTAAGCGATAAACAACTGGGTATACCTTATTTGGCTGAGCTTGGTAGCTTTTAGGCAATTGCACGACAACTGTGCGTTCTTCGTTTAAAACAACCGATTTAATAGTATGTGTGTACTGAGAGTAATCTGTACTTTGCTGTTTAGTGCCAGATTGTGCAAAGGCACTTTGTGAACTAAAAATACTAAAGCTAACAAAACAAATAACGGTTAATAAACGCATGACTAACCCCTTAGAGAATAATAAGTTACTTAAGCTAACAGAGTTTCAGGCACAAAAAAAGCGCCTTAAGCGCTTTTTTAACATTAATAAAAACCTATAACCTTTTGATTTTACTCAACTGTAACCGATTTTGCTAGGTTACGTGGTTGGTCAACATCAGTGCCTTTAATGACCGCTACATAGTACGACAGTAACTGTAGTGGAATTGTATATACAACAGGGGCAATTACGTCATCTACGTGGTTTACGTTGATTACACGCATTGTGTCGTCTGACTCAAAGTGTGAGTCTTTATCAGCGAATACATAAATGATGCCGCCGCGAGCACGTACTTCTTCTACGTTTGATTTAAGCTTTTCAAGCAATTCATTGTTTGGTGCTACAACAATAATTGGCATGTCAGCATCAATAAGCGCTAATGGGCCGTGTTTAAGCTCACCTGCTGCGTAGGCTTCAGCGTGAATGTATGAAATCTCTTTAAGCTTAAGTGCGCCTTCCATCGCGATTGGGTATTGTGAGCCGCGCCCTAAAAACAGTGAATGGTGTTTATCAGCAAATTCTTCAGCAAGGTCTGCAATGCCATCAGCCAATAGTAGCGTTTCTTCTAATTTAGCTGGTAGCAGTTTAATAGCGTTAACAATCGCGCTTTGATCTAAGCCTTTCTCTTGCGCAATAGACGCAGTAAGCATTAACAAACCAACAAGCTGTGTAGTAAATGCTTTAGTAGAGGCTACACCAATTTCAGCGCCTGCTTTGGTCATAAAGGCAAGGTCTGATTCTCGCACAAGCGATGAGCCAGGTACGTTACAAATAGTCATTGACCCCATATAGCCTTGCTCTTTAGCTAAACGCAGTGCAGCTAAAGTATCAGCCGTTTCGCCTGATTGTGAAATAGTTACTAGTAGGCTATTTTCGTGTACAAATGACTGACGGTAACGGAACTCAGAGGCAATTTCTACGTTACAGCTAACACCTGCATATTGCTCAAGCCAGTAACGAGCAACCATACCTGAGTGGTATGACGTACCACAGGCAATAATTTGTACGTGTTTTACGTCTTTAAATATTTGCTGTGCGCTATCGCCAAAAGCATCAATCGCTACGCGGTCATCGTTTAAACGTCCTTCAAGGGTGTTACGTACTGCAAGTGGCTGCTCATAAATTTCTTTTAGCATGTAGTGACGGTAATCACCTTTGCCTGATGCATCTTGTGTGATGTTTGATTCAACAACTTCACGCTCAACCGCGTTGCCATCTGCATCAAAAATTTCTACAGTGTCGCGAGTAATACGCGCTACATCACCTTCTTCTAAGAAGATAAAGCTGCGAGTCACTGGTAATAATGCAAGTTGATCAGAAGCAATAAAGTTTTCACCAAGGCCTAAACCAATAACTAACGGGCTACCTGAGCGAGCTACAATAATTTCGTTATCATTCGCTTTATCAAACACAACGGTACCAAATGCACCTTCAAACTGCTTAACAGCAGCTTGAACTGACGCTAATAAAGTGGTGTGCTGCTGACGTAACTGATGAATTAAATGCACCATGACTTCAGTGTCGGTGTCTGATAAAAACTCGTAACCGTCGCCTTTAAGTGCTGCACGCAAACTTGCGTGGTTTTCAATGATTCCGTTATGTACAAGTGCTAATTGATTGCTTGAAACATGTGGGTGAGCATTGGCTTCAGTTACACCGCCATGAGTCGCCCAACGAGTGTGTGCAATACCTGTGTGGCCGCTAACACCAGCTTGTTCAAGTGCTGACTCTAAGTTTACAACCTTACCAACTGCTTTAACTGTATTAAGTGTATTGCCTTCAAGTAAAGCTACACCTGCTGAGTCATAACCGCGGTACTCAAGACGCTTAAGGCCTTCAACTAAGATTTTATTTACTGGACGTTCTGCAACAGCCCCAACGATTCCACACATAGTGTCTCCATTAATTTTTTAATTCTAGCAACTTACGTTTTAGTTGCTATTCCATAATTTCTGCGCAAATTAGTTTTACACCACACGCCTCTATGGCTGCACGTTTATTACTTGCTAAGCCACTGTCGGTTATTAATGTGGTTACTGTTTGCCACGGTAATTCTAAATTTGGTATTTTTCGGCCAATCTTTTCTGACTCAACCAGCACAATAACTTCGCGCGCCGCTTTAGCCATCACTTGGCTTAATCCAACAAGTTCATTAAACGTGGTTGTTCCACGCGCTACATCAATGCCATCAGCACCAATAAATAGCTGATCAAAATCATATGAGCATAGAACATTTTCAGCTACTTGCCCTTGAAACGATTCAGAATGCGGATCCCACGTTCCACCTGTCATCAAAAGGGTTGGTTCGTTTTCAAGTGAGAGTAAACGACTCGCCACTTTAATCGCATTAGTCATTACAACTAATCCGCGTTTATTTGCAAGTTCTGGGATCATGGCGGCCGTAGTACGCCCGCTATCAATAATAATGCGGTTATGATCTTTTATAAGCGTCGCTGCAGCTTTTGCTATTGCGACTTTGCGCTTAGAATCAATCTCATCGCTAACAATCTCTTTAGGCAGAGCAATAGCACCGCCGTAACGGCGCAGCAATAAGCCACTTTTTTCAAGCGCGGTTAAGTCTTTTCGAATAGTTACTTCTGATGTTTGAAACTGTTCAGCTAAAATATCGACAGCCACTTCACCTAATTCATTAACTTGAGTGAGGATCAGATGGCGGCGTTGCTGAGTGTTACGTTTGGTCATAAGTGATTACAATTAAGTTTCGTTTCGAAAGTTAGTGAATTTTAAACGAAACATAATAAATGGCAAGTGAATGCGTAAAAAAAGCACAGTTTTATTCAAATTATCATCATGCTTAAAGTAGGTTAAGCTAGACACCATTATTTAAGTTAAACAAAATTGATATGCAGTCATTTAATAGTATTAGTAAAGAGAATCTAGCGCAGCGTAAAGCTGTGCACGAAATTTGCCGCTTATTTAATAAAAGCCCCAGTAAAGGTAATTTAAAGCGAATAAAAGAATTATGCTCACACTGTGGTGATGGAGTAATTATTGAAGCGGGCTTTCATTGTGACTATGGCTCGCAAATGCATATAGGTGATCGGACTTTTATAAACATTAACTGCACTGTGTTGGATGCGCCAATAAATGAAGGAGCCATAAGCATTGGCGACGATTGTTTAATCGGCCCAAACGTTCAACTATTGGCCGTATCTCATGCGGTTAACCCCACAGAGCGACTCAATAAAGAAAACTTTGCAGCACCGATTACTATTGGTAATAACGTGTGGATTGGCGCGGGAGTTATTGTGTTAGCTGGCGTTACCATTGGCGAAAACGCTGTTGTGGGCGCAGGGTCGGTAGTAACCAAAGACGTGGCTGCGAACACTGTTGTTGCTGGTAACCCCGCGATAAAGCTCAAGGATATTTAACACGCTAAAGCCCGCCCTAAAGGTCGTCGTTTACGGCGATATTTAATTTATATTGAGCTAGCCTTTAATTCCTAATTCAACCCTTAATTGTTCAATATCTTTATGCTGCTCAAAATACTGTACAACAGCTTGAATCTGTTGTTGCTTTATACCTTCAAAATTATCGGTTAGATAATCGTTAATCTCTCTAAAGGCCCATTTTAATTCCATTTCCGTTGGGATTTTGGTTAAGGCAGTAAACACCTCTTCAATCGATTTATCGTCAAGTAGAAAGCGGATAAACTGCATTACGGCTAAGAGCTGTGGGTTCTCTGAGTATTTTTCTGCCTCTGCAACACGAATAAGGACTTGCTCTGGCGTTTCATAAAGTAATGCTTGTTCTGCAATATTGGCTTTTGAATTAGCTATGATTTTTTTAATCTCACTGTTTTCTGAGTTATGAAATGCTTCAAGTAACATTGAATGCGATTTTAGAGCTGTGAGGAAGTCTTTGTTCAGACCATATACAGCACTCTGGCTACACATCGCTTCAGCCACCTGAATTTGAACCTCTTCATTCGCTGAACCTTTGAACTGCTCAATCAAGGTTGCGTAGCTTCTGAGCTCATTATCAAGTTTGCCTTGCTGACCATAAGCAACGCCTTGGTTATACATCGCCATAGTCACTTGAATTTGAACCTCTTCATTCGCTGAGCTTTTGAACTGCTCAATCAAGGTTGCGTAGCTTCTGATCTCATTATCAAGTTTGCCTTGCTGACCATAAGTAATGCCTTGGTTAATCATTGCCTTAGCCACTTGAATTTGAATCTCTTCATTCGCTGAGCTTTTGAACTGCTCAATCAAGGTTGCGTAGCTGCTTAGCTCCTCATCAGGTTTGCCTTGCTGACCATAAGCAATGCCTTGGTTAATCATTGCCTTAGCCACTTGAATTTGAATCTCTTCATTCGATGAGTCTTTGAACTGTTCAATCAAAGCTTCATAGCTGTTGAGCTCGTCATCTGGCTTGGCTAGTCTTCCATGAGTAATACCTTGGTTCATCAGTGTGACAGCATAAAGTTCGGGCTCTTCTTTTTGATCTAATAACTGCAATACTTTTGCCCAAGCTTTTAACGCCTCATCATATTCATTCTTTTCAAATGCACTTAAACCAACTTTAAACCAATTTTTAGCTGAAGCCCTTGTAGGAGATTTGCTGTGTTTACTTAAACCTTTACCTGTTTCCCCTTTATTTGAAGTAATAATTCTTTTACTTTCTTCTATTAGATCACGCTCAATTTTATTTAGTGCAGCACTCGCTTCTGTTGCTAACTTTTCGGCTCGCTCTTTTAGCTCAAGGCTCACCTTTTCAAGCTCAACTTTGGTCTCTGAAATTAATTTACCTTTATTATCTAATAACCATTTTTCCATATGACTTTCTGAGGCTGTATTAGCAGCCTGCTTGGCTTCGTATACAGCTCTGTTTTTTGCGTTAAAGCCGAGCCCTACTGCTGCAACCGTGATAATCAAACCAAAAATGGTAAATGCCATTCCCCACATATTAGTATTACTTGCTATGTCAGAAATCCGTCCATCAACTCCATTCATTTGATTAGTTTGCAGCTTTTCTTGCGTTTCGAGTTTAGTTTGTAAGTTAGCAAGTTGAGCTTTGAGTGCTTGCTGCGCGGCTTCTAAGGTCTTAAAATCATTACCGAGTGATTTTTGTTGCTGTAGCTTTTCATCTAGTCGAACTAGTTGGCTTTGCATACTAAACAGTTGCTGATACATCAAATCTTGGCTATTTTGCGTATTAGCTATAATAGGAGCAGAATTTACAGGCGTTGAATTAGGTGATGTTGTAGCAAAAGCTGTGCTAGTCAAGCCCCATAAAAATACAAATAAGAAAAAACGCATTAATCATCCCTAAAATAAATTTGCTTTGCCAAGGTTGTAGTTATAACCACATAGTAATCTTTTAATCTAACCGAGTTTTGTAGCACATACCACCTAAAACCAACCATTTATAAAATATTCTAAGTTATATTTTTGATGCTAAATCAACCTAAAGATCACCGGGCTTACCAATATAAGTCCGCAATAAAAGCCAGCTCTAACTTGCCATGCTTTATATTTACCTGTGACTTTAATTCCTAACAGTGGGCTTAATAAGTCGATACGGCGCGCAACAATAAACACCAGCCAACAAATAATGAAAGTGAGGCTGAGTATAAGTAATGGCTCCACAAAACCACCTAATTGCAGCTTCGACAAATAAAACGCAAGGCCAATAATCACACTTTGATGCAATAGATAAAAAGGGAATACTGCACCGTTTAATAAAGCCAGTTTAGGGTGATCGTGATTCAAAAAATGTTGTGCTAGTGCCAGCATTAACAACACGCCCATTAATCGTTGCGCAGTATACAGCATATCCATACTGGTAATTTGCCATTGACTAGCAGCAGGGTTTTGCCAAATCGTGTTATAACACAGCACAACAACTATATAACCTAACGTAAATACCACGAATAATACTCGCCAATAGCGAAGTAGCTGGCTATAAAATGTAGGCTGCCAAGCAAGCAAGTAACCATAAAGTAAGAACAGCGCGCCCATGGGGTATCGAAAAGTATCACTCGGCCAGCTCAGTTTTAAAATACACAGCGGCAATAGCAATACAATAAAAACTGTAAATAACGAGCGCCCACATAAACGCGTGATTATTGTATGCACAGTAGCGTGATGAAGCAGCGGCATTGCTAGCACCAGCAATAAAGTAAATTGCCATAACGAACGTAAGTACCAAAGGTGATTCACATCGACATGAGGCCAAATCCCTGCTTGATAGCGCTCGAATAAAGGGTTGGTTAAATCAAAAAACTGGCTGTAAAACTGCCAAAAGCCCATAGCTAAACTGGCTTCTTGGCTCATTTGCGCATAAAGCTGAATAGGCACAATAAACCAAATGCCAAACAATAAAGGCAGTAATATTTTTACACTTCGCGTAGTTAAAAACATACCTAGACTAAAGCGCGCAACAATAAAGCGCAGCGCCACACCTGAAATAAACCAAATTAATCCCATCCGCCATGGCGACAATAAAAGCATGATGTTTTCAATACCGCTGGATAAGTACTGACTTTTAAAATGAAAGCCCCAATTTTCACTGTATAACATACCGGTGTGGTAAAAAATTAATAAACCAAATGCAAGTACTCTCAGCCAATCTAAATCATAACGGCGAGATGGTAACTCTTCACCTTGGTTAAACACATTTAACCAAGGTTTTAATAGCGTACGTGTTGTATTTTTAATGACTATTTTAAGATTCATAGAAGATTTAACTTACGATTAATTAATAACAACTATGGACAACACATTGTGTTAAGCAATCACAAAAGGCTTATAAAACAGTCAATAGGGATAAGCGGTGGATATCAGGGATGATATAAACTTGGTGTTTTATCACTCTCTTGCTAGTCTAATTGCGGTCTTTTAAAGAGTTACAATAATAATGATCACTTTATCGCACTTTCAGCGCTACCAGAGATGGTATGCGGCATTATTTTTATCTAGTTATATTTTTATAAACAACACGATTAATGCCAGCTCAAATATTATGGAAGCCCAACGTGATGGCGCACTTCCTTTTATGATCTGGGAGCCCTTTGTGTGGGAATACTCGAGTGCTATTGGCACTTTATTGTTGTTTCCGGCTTTAGTTTGGTTATTAAAAGCTAAGCCCTTTAATTGGCAAAAAATCTCTCATTCAATATTACTGTACTTAGTAGCGAGCATTGCTTTTTCGTTATTACATATTGGTATTATGGTCGCTATCCGCAAACTCATTTACACCGTGCAGGGTATGCAATATGACTTTGGGTTAGTATGGTTTGAGTTACTTTATGAATACCGCAAAGATTTGTGGGGATTCTTATTTTTGATTGTTGTTATTAAAACCTATCAATATGTCGTGAGCCAATTAACAGGTGAAGCAGCCCCGATCAGTCAAGGCGAAGATACTGCTGAACATGTAAACTTAGACAGGCTACTGGTAAAAAAGCTGGGAAAAGAATTTATTGTTCGCGTAGCAGAAGTAGATTGGCTTGAATCAAATGGCAATTATGTAAATCTACATATTGGCGCTCGAATTTACCCTTTTCGTGCAACCATGACACAACTTATAACTCAGTTAGAACCACAAGGATTTTGCCGCATTCACCGTTCTCATGCGGTTAGGTTAGACGCGGTTGAATCAATCACGCCATTAGCAAGTGGAGATAGTGAAGTAAAACTTACAACAGGAAAAATACTTAACTTATCGCGTCGCTATAAAGATCAATTTAAGGAACTGTTAAATTCAACTACAAGTCATTCTTAACTCACGCTATGTTAAGCTAACCTGCTTTAGGTTAGCCGCATTTATATTTTCGGAGTAGTGTAGTACGTGTTCTCAAATCGATTTATCCGCATTTTGCCATTAGTATTTATTTTATCCGGCTGTGAAACCACACCCGAACAGCCCTCTTCACAACCTGATATTAAAGCTAACCCAAATATTGTTGTTAAAGAACAAAACGAAAATATTGAGCAAATAGCTCCCTTAAGTCCTCAGAAACTCGATGATGTGTGGCAACGCATCCGAGCGCAGCTTACATTTGCCAATTCTAGCCACCCAGATGTACAACAACGCATTGCATGGTATTTATCTCACCCAAATTACATGGATGAAATCAGTCGCCGTGCTGAGCCTTACCTTTATTATATAGTCACAGAGGTTGAAAAGCGGAGCTTACCCATAGAATTAGCATTAATGCCGCTAATTGAAAGTGACTTTGATGCCAGTGCCTATTCGCACAAGCATGCATCTGGACTTTGGCAATTAACGCCTGCCATTGCTAAATATTTTAAAGTGCAAATATCCCCTTGGTATGATGGCCGACAAGATGTTATTGATAGCACTCGCGCAGCGCTGGATTTTATGGAGTACTTGTACAAGCGCTTTGATGGTGATTGGTATCATGCAATAGCAGCTTATAACTTAGGTGAAGGCCGTGTACTTAGAGCAATTAGTAATAATAAAAAACAAGGCAAACCCACTGATTTTTTCAACTTAAAACTGCCCAAACAAACCAGTCAGTACGTGCCAAAATTACTAGCTGCGGCACAACTTTTAAAAAGTAATAAAATGGTCTTTCCACCCATCAGCAATCAACAGACTATAGTAGCCTTACCCGTCTCTGGTGCAGTTATTTTAGATAACCAAGAAGAATGGCGGTCATTAGAGGGGTTAAACTATGGCGTTATCCGCTTTCCTGCGGTCATTGATGCACCTCACATTGTTGTGCCAGCGAGTAAACAAGCCGAATTTAAGAGTATGTTGGCTAATCAAAAAGAAAACGATTACAGCCAATGGCAGCATTACACAATTCAACCGGGGGATAGTTTAAGCGTGATTGCAAAACGTTATGCAATCAGCGTTAAACAGCTAAAAGCGTTTAATAATTTGAAGACTGATCGCATCCGCGCAGGTAAGAAATTAATACTGCCGATGCTAGCAGATCAACAGGTAGAACACTTAGTAAAGTCAGGCGAAAGTTTATGGAAAATAGCCAAACGCTACAACGTCAGCATTACTAAGCTAAAACAATGGAATAACCTGTCGCGAGATCGTTTGCAAATAGGTGAGAAGTTAACGGTGTTTTTATCTAATAGCTAATTGAAAGGGGCTGGCAAAGCTGTCAGCCCCTTTCAATTAGGTGGTTTTAGTTTGTTTCATCGTCTTGCGCTTGCCTGCCGTACCAGTTTACTCTGTGCGTCAACATCATTATTAAACTGAGTACCACGAACACCAGTACACTGCCCATTAATAATGCGTAATCCTCTGCACTGAGTAATCCGTATAAAAGACTATAGAGAAATAACACCCCACATAAGAATAGCCCTCCATGCTTGCTATTTTTAAGCATACCCGCAACATAAACACTCAATAGAATTGCTGATGCAAGCGCCGATAATAAATACGCAATATTAAAGCCCAAGTGCTCACTAAGTGAAATCAGTAGTAAATAAAATACCGCTAAAGCAAGCCCGACAAAACCATACTGTACAGGGTGTATAGGCTCATCACGCAGTACCTCGAGCAAAAAGAAACTCGCAAAAATAAGTACAATAACCAAGATGGCATAATTACTTGCTCGATAATTTTTAAGGTAGTGATTAACACTATCGACTAAATTAACTCCCATGTTACGTTGCTTGAACAAGGTGCACTCATTACGAAATAAACATTGGTTAAATAGCTCTTTTAAATTGGTCGCAAAGTAATTGGTTTGCCAACTCGCAGAAAAGTCCTGTGCCGAAATTGATGACTCGATAGGCAGGTAATCCCCTACAAAACTTGGGTGTGGCCAATCGGCTTGCATTGTCAATGAGCTGTTTTTACCAACCGGTGCAAATGAAAGTTGACGCATACCTTGCAGGTTTAAGCCTATTTGATACGGCAGTACCTCACTTTTGAGAATGGTTTTATAATCAAGCTCTACACGAATCCCTTGTGGTAACTGATCTAGCTGGGTACCGGGGAGTAGTTCATAACTTCGCTCGTTAACATTAATGTGTGATCCTTGTCCTATCCCTCGGATATCAGAAATGGCTAAAATAAGGTTGAGGCGTTTTATCTTTTTGTCCGCTAAGACAGCTAATGCACTTGTTTTAAACCGTCCTTCAAATTGGTTCTGTGAACGATATAACAACGCTTTATAAATACCACGGTACTTTTCAAATGTTGCTAGATTACTACTGACATTGAGCGATTCAGGTAAAAGCGTCATATTCATCAATTGCTCGCTCGTTTTACCATCAACCGTAACAGTTTCTAGGTACTGAGCATGAATAAATGGGCCAATAACCTGCTGTTCATCACTGCTACTCTTAGCTATATCAGCCTGAACTTGCTGCTGCAACTCTGATCGCTCATCAATTAGATTTTGGATCATAAAGATAGGGATCAATAACAACACGATAAGCCCTATTATTATGATCAGTTTGGTTTCTATTTTTTGTTTCACTGTTATGTACTCCATCTATTACATAAGCATAGAGTAACGAAGCTATATGGATTTACTGAGGTGCTTAGATGGAGCTTTTATGGAGTAGGCATATTTATATGAACACGGACGCCATTTTTAGTATTTTTTATGTTGAGCTGCCCTTTATGTAATTTAACGACCTGCTCAACGAAGTTTAGGCCTAATCCAGTGCTTTTTTTACCATTGGCTCTAGGGAGTGAATAAAACCGTTCTGTGATGCGTTCAAGGGCATAATCTGGGATACAAGGCCCCGTGTTATCAATATAGATTTGAACATAGGATGGCTCTTGTATTACCTGAATGTGAATCTCCCCCCCCTCGTTGATAAAGTCCAATGCGTTATCAAAAATATTGTATAGCGCTTGTTGAATTAGAAATACGTCTCCTAAACACACACTGCTAGTGTCGCAGCTAATTACTACTTGTACATTTTGCGTTGTGGTTCTGGCAATAAAAGAATCTTTAATTGCTTCAAATAAAGGTTTTACAAACACCTTCTTTCGCTGTTCAAGTTCAGGAAGCTGCTCTAATTTGGTAAGCGTAAGCAGCTTATCTATTAGCTGCTGCATTCTCACTGTTTCAGACTCAATATTATTTGCAAATAACTGTTTTTTATCTGTACTTAGGGGAGACTGTAAAATCTCGCTTGCACCTTTAATTGCAGATAGAGGGCTTTTTAATTCATGAGTTAGTGTTTGAACATAATGCTCAACGTAACGTTTGCCATCTAACTGATTGCGCATTTTTTCTAGCGCATCACTTAACAAGCTATATTCATAGAAAACCCTAAACCTTGGTTTAGATGCTTTTTCACCTCGCCCCATTTTATCCGCATAGTTTGCCAGCTTATACAAGGCACCATTGATTCGCCAGGCAATCAATGCTCCAACCATTAATGCCAAAATACTCATCACGACTAACCAACTTAATACACGGTACTTAGACATGTTTATAAAAGGTTGTACAGAGCGATTGGGCTTAGCCACAGTGACTGACCCAATAATATTACCATTATCGATTATGGGCGCAGCAACATGCATGACGGTTGAAAGTGGGTCATCTTGAGCAGTTGCGGTCGAGCGAGCACCGTACTCTCCCCGTAATGTGAGATAAACATCATTCCATTGTGAAAAATCTTTTCCTATATCTTGCTGCCAAGAATCAACAACAACGATTCCCGCAGCATCCGTAATATATATACGGTGATTTGTCCCTTGTTTATTTACCCCCCAGATTTTTGCATTTGGTTGCCTGCTGCCATACGAGTTAACCACATTAGTAAAGTGGCTTTGTGACAGCGTACCACGAGCTAAATCATCTCGCGCCATCACTGCAAGCAAATTAGCCATATCAACCAAGGTTTCCTCGGTAACCTGACGAACTGTGGGCTTAATCTCGCGCATAACCGTTGAACTAACTAAGTAAGTCGTTAGTATCACGAGGATAAAATAAAGCAAAAACAATCTCAGCCCAAGCGGGATTTTAGGCCAACGCTTTAAGCGAGCTAATGAATGCGTGGAGCGTTTAAATAGGTTCATAAAAATAACCAAAGCCTCGCTTAGTATGAATCATGGGCTCATGACATACAGCGCGTAATTTATTTCTAATGGCTTTGATATGGCTATCAACATTGCGGCTGTATACACTGTCTTGGCATAATTGTGCTGATGATAGCAGTTGCTCTCGAGAGAATACCTGCTTAGGGGATAACACTAGCTTATCAAGCAATTTAAACTCTAAAGCCGTTAAATTTAACGGGGTGTTATTGAAGTAGTAATCAAAATTATTACTGTACAGACCTGATTGCTCAGTAGAAGTATTTATTTGTGTTTCTCTGACAGCATAAGGCTTTAAACGAAGTTTAACGCGAGCAAGCATTTCTCGAGGGCTAAAGGGTTTAGTGACATAGTCGTCTGCGCCAATCTCTAATCCAACAACGCGATCGATTTCATCGTTGCGCGCCGTTAAGAAAATGATGGGTAAAGAAGAAAATTCGCGAACTTGCTTACATAGCTCAAAACCATTTGCATCAGGTAAACCAACATCTAAAATCAGTAAATCTATCTGTGTAGCTTTAATATAACTAAGACCAGCCCCTGCGGTATCGAACCAAACGACGCTAAAGCCATCCATCTCGAGCGTATGGATCAAGGTGTCTGCAATTGCTTTTTCGTCTTCAATGATCACTATCTGCGCCGTTGCCATACAACTTATTCCTTTACTACAACCTAATAAACACGCTTATAGTTACAGTAAGTAACAAGTCAGTCAATATCCTTTATAAGGATGCTCTTTGAGCACAATGAAGTGGTTAGACACTTTATTTAAATTAGAGGTGAAATTTTTACAGCCTAAGACCCTATAGCTATTTCACTTTCCTGCAGACGTAAAAAAGCCCGACTCTTTCGAGTCGGGCTTTCTCTTATTTGGAGCCTGGTAATGACCTACTTTCACATAACAAATGCTACACTATCATCGGCGCTGTTTCGTTTCACTACTGA
>NZ_JALNTM010000062.1:0-719 GCF_023161845.1 Pseudoalteromonas sp. 2CM39R | reverse complement strand
TCCATGCAACTCCATAACCAAAAGAGGTATTACTATCCTGTTTCATTAAGGGACTACGTTGCTGTTTACTTTTAGCTACATGGCGGTATTTAACAGAGCCATCTAGCCAATATTTTTTACTATCGAAATTAAGCCCTAGCGAAATATCTGCGCCAGAACCACCCGACTGACTATTAAACTTTGAACGTGAATTATGCGTAACTAATCTAGGTAACGGTCTTCGGCAAAATTGGCATTTGCTTGTCTACTAGTAGTAATTTTATAAATTGGAGCAATAAACACCGGACTCTAATAGTTCATACTCAGTCGATAACGCCAGCCGACATTAGTCAGTAAACTAAAGTCTGTTGCCTTAGCTTTACGGATAAATAAGCCAATATAAGATTGCTCTGCCGCTTGATGAACATCATTAAAGTAATAATTTAGCAAAGGCCCAAAAATTCAAATACCCAATCTAAAAAATCCATACCTGCTCGTGCTTGATTATCTGCGTGGTCTAAATCTAACTTATCACTTTGATAACGCACATGAGGCCCAGACATTATGTATTGCTCACTTTGCTCTGTTCCTAAGTAGTGAGGAATATCATCCACAGGTACAAAAACACCACCGCCTATTACCAATTTAGACGCAGCAATATTCAACAGGACAAAGGCAACAATAACGCCAACCAAGGCATACTACTCACCTTTAAAGCGTTTAAATATTAATGAGGTATT
>NZ_JALNTM010000012.1:20289-262994 GCF_023161845.1 Pseudoalteromonas sp. 2CM39R | reverse complement strand
ACCTAGAACCTAGAACCTAGAACCTAGAACCTAGAACCTAGAACCTAGAACCTAGAACCTAGAACCTAGAACCTAGAGGGAATTTTATGAAACTCGAAGATATTCGTCGTGAATACTTGCAAGATGCGCTAAGTGAAGACAACTTGCTTGATGATCCGTTTAAGCAGTTTGAAACTTGGCTAGAGCATGCTGTTGGCAGTAACTTGCCCGACCCTACAGCTATGGTGGTCGCTACGGTCGATGAAACCGGTCAGCCTTCACAGCGTATTGTGTTGCTAAAACATTTAGATGATAACGGTTTTGTGTTTTTTACTAATACCGGTTCACGTAAAGCACAAGAGCTTAAAGGCAATAATAAAATTTCCTTGCACTTCCCATGGCACCCTATGGAACGCCAAGTAATTGTGTATGGTGAAGCGCAGCCATTACCTACATCGGCTGTTGCTAAATACTTTTTATCTCGCCCTAAAGAAAGCCAATTAGCCGCTTGGGCGTCGCAACAAAGCCGTCCAGTTTCCTCGCGTAAAGTGCTAATGGAGACCTTTGCCAACATGAAAAACAAATTCGCTAAAGGTGAAATTCCGCTCCCTGATTTTTGGGGCGGGTATTGTGTTGTGCCGCAAAAAATCGAGTTTTGGCAAGGCGGAGCGCATCGTTTACATGATCGCTTTATGTATCAGCGTCAGGCCGATAATAACTGGCAAATAACCCGCTTAAATCCTTAGTTGGCTGCTGGTTTTGCAATTTATAGACTCACACTGCCATCTTGATTTTAGTGAGTTTGATACAAACCGCGAATCACTTATTAATGCCTGTGTAGCTAAAGGCATTAATCAATTTATTGTGCCAGGCATTAGCTTGGCGCAGTCTCAAAAACTACTCGAGTTTAAAGCAACCTACCCACAAATTAGAATAGCTGCAGGGCTACATCCTTATTTTTTAGAGCAACATCAGCAATCGCACTTAGAATCACTGTATAACTTTGCTAAAACAAACAAAACTCAGCTTGTGGCTATTGGGGAATGCGGGCTAGATCGCAGTATCGAAAATCTTGAAAAACAAACCTTTCTGTTTGAGCAACAAATAGCGCTTGCTAATGAGCTTGAGTTACCGCTGATTGTGCATCACAGACAAAGCCATGATTTAATAGCGCAATCGTTTAAGCGTTGTAAGCCTAAGAATGGCGGTGTGATCCATGCTTTTTCAGGCTCAATACAACAAGCACAGTACTATATAAAAATGGGCTTTAAGCTTGGAGTGGGTGGGGTTATCACCTATGAGCGGGCTGCTAAAACTCGTGCGGTTGTAGCAAAGCTTGAGTCACAGCATTTAGTGCTTGAGACTGATTCACCTTCAATGCCGCTAAATGGTTATCAGGGAGAAATAAATACCCCATTGCATATTCCTAACGTGTTTAATGCGCTTCATAGTTTAAAATCAAATAGCGATAAATATCGATTAGCTGAGCAGCTTTATGCTTCGTGCTCTGAGGTTTTTTGTATATAGCGATTTACTTGCCAGCGTTTTAACCCTCGGCCTAATTGCCAAGTAAAAATACAAGCAATTACTAGCATAAGTAATACTTGGCGACCTAAATCATGAAAGTGATTATGGCTTGAAGATACCGCAGCGCGCGTTAAATAGGTAATAGATACAAAGCCAATAGGGCGATTGTCGTCAGAAATAACTTGTTCAACAAACGGTGTTTTTAATTTACTAATGCCCGGTGATGAGTCTGGTAATAAACCATATACATGATGTGATTGCCAGTTATCGCTGCTTGCAAGCACTACACCTTGTTTATCATAAATGGTGGCTGAAAGAACAAACTCATCTTTACTGATATTGTTGCATAAGGTGGTGAGCTGCGATTTGTTTTTTTCTATTAGCGGTTTTTTGGCATTCAGTGCCATAAACTGAGTGAGTGACTTGGCTGCACTATTGGCACTATCGTAAAGTAGTTGATGGCTTTGGTGGCTACTGTTTATTCCTACCCAGCTTAATAATACAAAGCAGCCCGCGGCCAATAACAAACGAATTAAACGCTTTTTTTGCGAGGCTGTAAGTGGATTTTTAAGATGGTTATTTTTCATAGTCACCGTATATGCTGCTGACAGCATTTTGATTTGATGTTACAACTACACTATAACCCTAAATCCCCCCTGATGGCGAATTTTGTATCTCATATCCTTATTATCAATGAGCTAAATGTCAGGAAATATAAACGGAGATCCCATGTCGAACGCGAACATGGCACAGCAAAGCGCTGAGCTATTATCATCATCACTTATTCTTAATAAATGGTTTAGCTACCAACAAGGTGTTTTTACACCACTAAATACAACACCAAACAGAAACCAAGGGTTATTTAGTATTGCCTTTGGCGGTGATTTTAATATTCAGCATATCAATAGCATTATTGAGTTTTTTGCGTCTCACCAGCAAAAAGTAACAGCTATTTGTCAATATCAGCCAGATTTAGGGTTATCTCCGGCATTATGTTTTTATATAGAAAATGCAGAGCGCGCAATAAACCCACTTGAACTTCAAACTTTTGCAAATACCTTGGCGTGTCAGTTAGTGCAAGTAACTAGCCCCCCTGATTTACAAAAACCAGGATTATTGGTAATGGATATGGATTCAACGGCCATTACTATTGAGTGTATTGATGAAATTGCACGCTTAGCGAATGTATACGACGAGGTTGCCAACGTAACCGCGCAGGCAATGGCAGGTAAGCTTGATTTTAGCGAAAGCTTACACCAGCGTGTTGCCAAGCTCGAAGGCATTGAAAAGAGCTTAATTGATGAGCTTAAAAGTGCACTGCCTTTAATGCCAGGTATTAAAGCGTTATGCCAAATTTTAAAACACCACGATTGGTATTTAGCGATTGCATCGGGCGGCTTTGTGCCGTTTGCTGAGCGAGTGCAGGAGCTGATTAATTTAGATGAAGTGCATGCTAATGTGCTGGAATTTAAAGACAATAAACTAACTGGTAAAGTGTTAGGTGGGATTGTTGATGCTGAGCAAAAAGCGGTTGTTTTAAACGCGCTACAACAAAAGCTGGGGCTTGAAAAATGCCAAACAGTTGCCATAGGCGATGGTGCAAACGATTTAAAAATGATGGCTCAAGCTGGCTTAGGCGTTGCTGTACATGGTAAACCAAAAGTAGTTGAGCAAGCCCAAGCAGCTATTTGCCAAGGCTCGTTATTACAACTGTTATATATGCTGGCGGTTCCGCTAAACCCATCACAGGTTTAACGTAAACGATTTAACCAGATTAGCTTTCGTCTAGACATTTGCTCAACCTGTTGTTGGTTGAGCGCTAAATGCTCAAGTGCTTCATCACTTACATCAATAATGTCGCCCACACCTGATACAGACCATAATGCATCCTCTAAGTCTTTGGCCTTGTGAATTGCGTATTGGCTAACGTATTTTAGCTCGTTTGCTAAGTAGTCAGTATCGAGTCGACCAGTGCGAGAAATATATAAACGCATTATAAAAACCAGCTCAGATTTAAGCCCTTTACTTACTTGCTGTTTAAACTCGCTACAGTCAGTACCTAAAACACATTGGCTGGTAATGGCATCGGCTATATTTTCTTTTTTAGGATCAAAGTTAATTACTAAACTAAACTCTAGCGGCGGATCTTGACGGGTGCGATCTTTAATATTAGGGGTGATCACATCAATAATATGCGCTTTAGTAATAATATTTGATAAGTCTGTTTTAGCATTCAACAAGGCAAAATTTTGTAAAATAACATGCAGTGGGCTTGGATATAAACCAAATCCCATGGCGCCAATTTCAAAATGCGCCATTGATTTATGTAAATAAATCGGAAACTGGCAAAGCGTTTTTGTTACCATATTTCTAAGTGCTGTAGAAAGCCCAGGTACTTTAGGTGACTCTTCAGCAACTTTTAATTTTTGTTTATTACTATTGATTAAAAGGGTAAAAAAATCGACCCCAGTATGAGATGAGCCTTTATCTGCATGCGCTTTCAAATTAATCGTAGTCAGCGATTTGCTCACTGCCATGACTTCATATTGAATAAGATTTAATGAATAGTTTTTGGTAATTTTTTGCAAATCAGGAAATGATAACGAAACAATATCGCCTTTTTTAAAGTCCACTTCTTGATTGCACTCTAGCTGTAAGCCAAATATTGAAAAATCACGGGTATACCCATGCAATACCGCATCACGAGTATTAATCACTACATTAGTTTTGTATAAATAGCGTTTATTAGAGCGAAGATTTACATACTCTAGAGGCACGGTGTTGAGCTCCGGTGGAGATGCATGCTTACTATGGCCAAAATATTTTAATTTATTGGCTAAGGCTTTATCAAATTCATATTGTTGATAATGCTGTTGCTCATGCTCATTACCAACTTGGGTAAGTAGCATTAAATATTTTACGTCTTTTATCGCGCCTTCAACACGTGGTGAAGGTGGTTTATTCAGTTTCTCAATATCTTTACCTAAAGAGTTAGGTAAAGATAAAGGAATATAAGCATCTTCAGTATGACTCGGCATTAGTTGTAATTTAAAGCAACGCCAACTGTCTCTTCGGCTACCAAAACCAAAAAATAACGTTTTTAATTGTGTTTGTTGCTCAAGCTCAGAACGAGTTGCTGAGTAGTAATAAATTTTTCCTGCAGAGACATGGGTAAAGGTATACAAATATTCTTCTTTTACTGCCACAGGTTTTAGCGCCAAGGTACGAATACGCTTATGATTTAACACATTGTAAAGACATGATTTTTTGCGTTCATCAGTAAAGTAACGCTGAATAAATAAACTGTTCTCAGTGGTTAAGCTCAGGCTAGGATAATAAACGCCGTTTTGCTGGCTAATAAAAACATATAAAGAATTAACCCTAGGAATATAATATTGTTCATACCCTTTAGAAACAACCGCATCCAGGGTGTTATCTAAATTCACTTTATAACGGCGTTTATTACCATGAATAAAGCTTTCTAAAAAACGATCAAACGCGCTGTTATTTTCTTCAAATGTACGCTTTAAGCGGATATGATTAAATTCTTCAGAGGTGTTTTCTATCGCAACGACTTCATATTTAACGCCACTTTTTAGGCCAAGCTGAAAATCTTGCTCTAAGCCTACTAGGTGCATGTTTATAAGCTGACCTTTTTTTAAGTTATAGCGCGACGCCAACTTAATTTTACAACCACTGAGTGAAATATCAGAGGTACTCGCATCGATTTTTGCTTGCCCGTCATACTCAATAGTAATTTTAATTGAGTAATTCATCCGCTCTTCACTACGATTTTCATAAGCTGCAAATTTAATAACGTTGGTGGTCAGTTCATGTTGTGGTTTAGCTTCTACTTTTTTTGGTGTAATTGATTGCTGTTGTAATACGCGATAATTATTTTCGGTATTCATTACCGCTTCGTATACTGCAAGGGTGTAATCTTTATGTTGTTTTATGGCCGCTTCGAATACTTCAATAGCGGTGTCATCCATAAAGTGTTGCTTGCCCTTGTATTCATATGGTTTTACTTGGCCAGTAACTAAACCACGAAGATCAATAAAGCGGTCTATCGGCTGAGATAAACGCGACATTTCCATTTTTATTAAAAACTGCTCGGGTTTAGTTAACTCGGCAGTTTTTGACTTGAAAATGAGATCAAACTTAGCATTTCCCAAATACTGTTTTAATTCATTTACAAGCGCTTCATGCTTAAGCAATACGTCATCAGCCATTTATAAATCATCACCGTCTAATTTAAAAAGTAGGTATACTGTTGCAATTATTTATTAGAATATTTAATAAATCGAATCTCGCAAAACCGCCAAATGCGGCCCGATACTATGCGTAACTTTACTTTGTGTTTAACCTGAACTCCGGATAATAAATCCATCTCAAGCAGCTATTTTCAGCGCTAACTGCGTTGAATTTACTTGCAATAGGCGAGCTATTGACGCGTAATTTCGCCTTGTTTTCACTAAAAATCTCTAGCTAGAGAAAAATAAGCACAAATATCTTTTTGATTCAATATGTTAGTAAATCTCTTAACCAGAGTTCAGGTTATTTATTGTTATTTTCTAATAGCCAATTAATTGGCAAGGGTTAATTAGTTTTTTAAAGCAAGAAACATGCCCTAAAGTAGGTTAAGTGAAACTACATTAGTATAGCGTATTTGATGATACTAAATGCGCTGATCCACAAGACGTTGTTGCTAAGGTAGAGCCAGCAATGGCAAAATAAGCGCTTAACACTGTGTATTTCAAAATAAAGAATAGTAGGTAAGGTTTTAAATGGCTAAAGCGGCAAAAGTAGAGTTTGTTTGTACAGAATGTGGCATGAACTATCAACGTTGGCAAGGCCAGTGTCGCTGTGGCGCATGGAACACTTTAGCAGAGTTTAAACCCTCTGCAGGGCAAAACAAAAAGGTAGCTGCTCGTGCAAGTGTAGGTGGTTATGCCGGTGGCATTGGCGGTGGTTCTAAAAAAATTAATGATGTAGCAACCTCTGAGGCTGAAAAGCAGCTTACTGAAATTGGCGAACTTGACCGTGTACTAAGCGGCGGTGTAACCACCGGCTCGGTTAATATTATTTCTGGCGATCCGGGGGCGGGTAAAACAACACTACTATCTGATTTGGTGGCAAGAATGTCTCAGCGTATGCCATCACTTTACTGTACTGCGGAGGAGTCTCTATCGCAGTTTAAAAATAGGGTTAATCGGTTAAAACTAAATTACAACGAAGATGAACTCTATTTACTGTCAGAAACCAGTGTTGAAACCATTATTGAAGAGCTGGATAAAAACAAAATTAAGTTTGCCGTTATCGACTCTATTCAAGCCGTTGTCACCGATACCGCTAATGGCAGCCCAGGTTCACCTTCTCAGGTAAAAAGTGCAGCTCAAGCATTAACTCAATATTGTAAGCAAAACGACGTGACTATGTTTATTATTGCTCACGTAAATAAGAATAATGAAATAGCCGGCCCGCAAACCTTAGTACACATAGTTGATGCACTGTTACATATTGATACCAACGATGGTCAAGTGCGCACCCTGCGCGCTAATAAAAATCGCTTTGGTGATATAGACACCGTCGGCATTTTTAAAATGTGTGAACGCGGTATGCTCAGTGTGGATAACCCCAGTGAAATTTTCTTATCGGGCTCAACCACTGAATCACCGGGGTCGACAATTACCTGTATCCGTAAAGGAAATCGTAATTTACTGCTAGAAATTCAGTGTTTAACCACTGAAACCGAAGCAGAGTTTCCACAGCGAGTATGTGTTGGTTTAAATATGAACCGGATCAAAATGCTCACCGGTATTTTACGTAAGCACACCAAAACTAAAATATTCCACGATACGTTTTTTAATATTGTCGGTGGTTTAAAAATTGATGAATCAGAAACCTGTATTGACTTAGCGCTTGTTACTGCACTTTTGAGTAGTTTAAACGAATTTGTTGTACCTCGAACCACCTGTATTATGGGGGAGTTAAGCTTAAATGGTGATGTACGCCCAATCGACAGTGGTGTGCCCCGTGTTAAAGAAGCGGCGCAACATGGGTTTACTGAAATATTTATCCCATTTCGTAACTACCATAAATCAATGGAAGGGCTGGGTGCCAAAATAACGCCGGTTAAAACCGTGCACGAGCTACTTAGTTTAATTAATTAGCAAACAAAAAGTGCTTAACGACTTATGTTCTCAATGTTAGTCTTGCTTAAAGCCACTTATATAAAGAGTTTAATAAGGAAATAACATGAAAAAATTAGTGATTGCAGCCGCGATTATTGCTGCAGGTGTGGGTGGCGTAAGCTATGCAAACTATGTAGCAACCCAAGAGGTACGCGCTGAGGTCGATAAGCAGTTGGCTTTGGTTAGCGAACAAACAGGTGCCAGCTTTAACTATGCAGATCTATCGGCGAGTGTTATTTCAAATAGTGTTGCCATTAGTAATATAGAAGTGACCAGCCCTGAGGGTGAAAATATTGCCACGGTTGAGCATGTGGAAGTGACAGGTTACGAAACCGATAAAATATCGCCACATACTGCTTTTACACTGAAAAACTTCCAATTTGATAAAAGCTTTGTCGCTACACTGCCTGCAGATACTAATGCACAACTTGCCTCGGCCAGCTATGATTTACACTCATCATTAGATTACGATGAGCAATCAGGTAACAGCGATATAGTTGTTAAACTGCACGCCAACGATATTGCCAGCATTGATATGAATATGGGGCTGGCTAATTCTAAAGCGCTTATGGATGCTTCACTAGAAATAAGCAAAGCTCAGCAAACAGCAGGTGATACACCGCTTACTTACGAGCAAGAGTTGCAACAGCAAACACTTATTATGCAAGCAATGAGCAAGTTAGAGCCACGCACTATGAGTGTAATGCTCGATAACCAAGGCGAGTTAAGTACTTTGCTAGAAAGTGAATTAGCCAAACAAGGTATGACACTAGAGCAGATGCAAATGATGCTAGCTCAACAGTTACAGCAAGCGCCGGTAACCGAAGAAATAGCGCAAGCATTAACTGACTTTGCTAAAGGTCTAAATTCGCTTAGTGTCTCAGCTAAACTGCCTGAAGGTAAAACCATGATGGAAGTAAATCAGCAGCTAATGATGTTAGCAGGGCAACCCGAAGAGCTGGTTAAATTTATAAATTTAGAAGTAAAAGGCAAATAATAGAATAAGTTGCCAGCTTCCAGTTTAATGTAAAAAAGCCGTACTTGATTACTCAAGTACGGCTTTTATTATTTTAGCTGATAGCTGATAGCTGATAGCTGATAGCTGATAGCTGATTACTTAGTGAAGAATACGGGCTCTAATTGTGCCTTCAACTGCACTAAGTTCTTTTAGTGCTACTTCAGATTGAACGGTGTCTACGTCAATAACCACGTAACCAATTGCTTCGTCCGTTTGTAAGTACTGTGCGGCAATATTAATACCGTGCTGAGCAAACGCTTGGTTAATTTGCGTTAACACGCCAGGGCGGTTGTGGTGCACGTGTAACAAGCGACTACGGTTAGCAAGTTCTGGCAATGATACTTCAGGGAAGTTAACTGCTGTAATAGTTGAGCCATTATCTGAGTACTTAGCGAGTTTACCTGCTACTTCAATACCAATATTCTCTTGTGCTTCTTGAGTAGAACCCCCAATGTGCGGCGTTAAAATAACGTTGTCGAATTCACGTAGTGGCGAAATAAACTCTTCATCGTTTGATTTAGGCTCAACTGGGAATACATCAATGGCTGCACCGCTAAGCTTCTTCTCTGTTAGTGCTTCAGCTAGGGCATCAATGTCAACCACAGTACCGCGAGAAGCATTAATTAAAATAGCGCCTTGCTTCATCACGGCAAGCTCTGCTGTTCCAATCAAGTTTTTAGTTTGCGGTGTCTCTGGAACATGTAAGCTAATAATATCAGCGCGTTGCAACAGCTGCGTTAAGTTATGTACTTGTGTAGCATTACCTAAAGATAGTTTGTCTTCAATGTCGTAATACTCCACGTTCATACCAATATTTTCAGCCATAATACCCAGCTGAGTACCAATGTGGCCGTAACCAATAATACCTAAGGTTTTGCCGCGTGCTTCAAACGAGCCATTAGCTGTTTTTAACCAGCCGCCACGATGGGCAGCGGCATTACGCTGTGGAATACCACGTAATAACAGCAATATTTCACCAAGTACAAGCTCAGCCACAGAGCGAGTATTTGAAAACGGTGCATTAAATACCGCAATACCGCGCTCACGCGCTGCGTTTAAATCTACTTGGTTTGTGCCAATACAAAAACAACCTACAGCAACTAGCTTTTCAGCTGCGTTTAATACAGATTCGTTAATATGAGTACGAGAACGAAGCCCTACAAAGTGCACATCTTTAATGCGCTCTATAAGTTCGTCCTCTGGCAACGATGTTTTAACGTAGTCGATATTGCTATAACCGTTACGTTTTAGCGTTTCAACAGCGCTTTGGTGAACACCTTCAAGCAAGAGAATTTTAATTTTGTCTTTTGCTAACGATACCTTACTCATAACCATATCCTATTTAATTTGTGGCCCATTTTTAGTGCCGATAATTACTTTATCAGCACCGCGCTCTGCAAATAGGCCGTTGGTGACTACGCCAACAATTTGATTTATTTGTGTTTCAAGCTGTTTAGCATGGGTAATTTTTAAATTATGTACGTCTAAAATAACGTTGCCGTTATCGGTTAAAACACCATGGCGATACACAGGATCACCGCCAAGTTTTAATAATTCGCGGGCAACATAGCTGCGCGCCATCGGAATAACTTCAACCGGCAGTGGGAAGTCTCCTAAGGTATCGACTAGTTTTGTATCATCAACAATGCATACAAACTGTTTTGCTACAGCTGCCACTATTTTTTCGCGGGTAAGCGCCGCACCGCCGCCTTTGATCATTTCATTTAAGGCGTTAATTTCATCTGCGCCATCAACGTATACATCAAGTGCTGCTACATCGTTAAGCTCAAACACTTCTATGCCAAGCTCTTTTAAGCGCGCTGTAGATGCTTCTGAACTTGATACTGCACCAACGATGGTGTCTTTAACTGTGCCTAGGGCATCAATAAAGTGATTAACGGTTGAGCCTGTACCTACACCTACTATGGTGTTTTCTTTTACAAACTCGAGTGCAGCCCACGCAGCTGCTTTTTTTAATTCATCTTGTGTCATTGTTGTCTGCTCATTGGTGTCAAAATAGGCTGTTAGTTTACAAGATTAGTTGTTACCAACAGTAGGTTTTATCGGGTGTTATGATCGTTTTTAGTGGTACATCCCACGATTCAATCGGTAACTCATCGACTTGTTGGCACGCATGTGCGAGGCCAATAAGTTGCGGTTGTTGCCAGTGTTGTTCGTATAAACGTGCCAATGTTCTATCGTAAAACCCACCTCCCATTCCAAGGCGATTACCAAATTTATCAAATGCCACTAATGGCATTAAAACGTAATCAAGCTCAGGTAAGGGGCATATTTGAGAGCAGTTCAACTTAGGCTCCAAGATACCATAGCGATTTGCTCTCATGGGTGAGTTTTTTTCATAGCGTTGAAATAGTAAATTAGCCCCATTAAATGGATGAATTACTGGCAAGTAAATAGCCTGGTCAGTGTTCCATAATTCATTAATTAACAATGAGGTATCTAATTCGCCATCATTACTTAAATAAAGCGCGATATGACTTTTTTTGGCCGAATTTATGCTTTTTAAATGTTGAATAAAATTCACTTTAAGCGATTCGGCGGCTAATTCTTGCTGGTTTTTTGATAGGTTATTACGTGCTTTACGAATATCGTGTCTTATTTGTGCGCGATTATTACTCATTAAATAACTTAACCGTAATTAAAAAGAGAATAAATTAGGAAATAATAAGTACATAGCAAGTACAATAAGCAATATTACGGCTGTAGAAATCAGCGAATATAAAACAAGGTTGCCGCGTTTTTTGGGCTCAGTAGAGAGAGGCTCATCAAGCATTAAATCGTCATCTTCCCATACTTCATTATTTTCATCAGGTAATGATAATTCAACTTCAGGTAGGCGTTGCTCAATATCTTCTAGTTTTTCTTCAAGGCGAATTAGGCTACTGGTAATGTAATCTAGGGCGTCAAATAAGCGCTGATCTCGCTGGCTGTCGTAAGCTGTTTGAGGTGCCGTTTGTGTAGCCGCAGCTTGCTGAAGTTTGCTTTTAATCCCCAGCGTTGAAAGTAACTTAGCTTGCTTGAGTGCTTTATCTTTGGGGCAAGGGGCAAATAACGGTTTGCCATCAAAAAAAGCAGCCACTTTTTCTGGCGAGGTTTTCAGCTTTTCTGTCAGTGCAGTGGTCACTGCTTGGCTGTCTGCACCTTCTGCAAGTCCTACAAATATAACACGAAAATTGTCGGCCATTTTTTATCCCTAATACGCTTTATTGTATAAGCAGAGTATATACCTAAAATGTTAAACAGTTCGAGACTGTTTTACGACTAACTTAGTACACATAGCAAAACGGCCCTAAAAAGGGCCGTTTAATATTAGCTAAGTGGCTTATAGACCAGCTGCTGCGCGAAGTGCGTCTGCTTTATCTGTGCGTTCCCATGGGAATTCGTCACGACCAAAGTGGCCATAAGCCGCTGTTGGAAGATAAATAGGGCGCTCAAGGTCAAGCATTTGAATTAGACCGTAAGGGCGTAAGTCAAAGTGTTCACGAATAAGTTCAATTAAACGCGCTTCTTCTAATTTACCTGTGCCAAATGTTTCAACACTGATAGAAGTAGGCTCTGCAACACCAATAGCGTAAGACACTTGAAGTTCACACTTATCAGCAAGGCCTGCAGCAACAATGTTTTTAGCAACGTAACGTGCAGCATAAGCCGCTGAGCGGTCAACTTTTGATGGATCTTTACCAGAGAAAGCACCACCACCGTGACGAGCCATACCACCGTATGTATCTACAATGATTTTACGACCAGTTAAACCACAGTCACCCATTGGGCCACCAATAACAAAACGACCTGTTGGGTTAATGAAAAACTTAGTTGCGCTAGTAATAAGCTCAGCAGGAAGTACTGGCTTAATAATTGTTTCCATTACCGCTTCTACTAAGTCATTTTGTGATACATCTTCGCTGTGCTGAGTAGAAAGTACAACGGCATCAATACCTACTGGCTTGCCATTTTCGTATGCAAATGTAACTTGTGATTTTGCATCTGGACGTAACCAGTTAAGCTCGCCGCTTTTACGAACCTCAGCTTGGCGCTGTACTAAACGGTGAGAATAAGTAATTGGAGCAGGCATTAATACTTCAGTTTCGTTACATGCGTAACCAAACATTAAGCCTTGGTCGCCAGCGCCTTGCTCTTCAGGGCTTGTACGGTCAACACCTTGGTTAATGTCTGGAGACTGTTTACCAATAGTGTTTAAAATTGCACACGAATCGGCATCAAAGCCCATATCTGAGTGTGTGTAACCAATTTCACGTACTGTTTTACGTGTAATTTCTTCGATATCAACCCATGCGCTAGTCGTGATTTCACCACCAACCATAACCATACCGGTTTTAACGTAAGTTTCACACGCTACACGGGCATGAGAGTCTTGCTCTAGGATAGCATCAAGTACCGCATCAGAAATTTGATCGGCGATTTTATCCGGATGACCTTCAGAAACAGATTCAGAAGTAAATAAATGTTTTGCCATTGTAATTATGCTCACAAATATTGCGCTTCACAAACGTCGGTATTAGCGCTAAAAAATTAAGGCGCGTATTTTATCTAAAACAAGCGAACTTGCATAGTTTTTTTACGCCTAGACGTCTAAATAAAATATATAATAGTAAATGGTTCTTAAAAAATATTCATAATGTCCTATTTTTATGGGTTTTTAATTGCACACAGCCCCTACAATAAGTAAGAATGGAGGTATATAAATACCCGCGCAAATACATATAAAGGTAGGAGAATTCATGCCATCTCGCAAAGAACTTGCAAATGCTATTCGCGTCTTGTCAATGGACGCAGTACAAAAGGCCAAATCTGGTCACCCTGGAGCCCCTATGGGCATGGCTGATATCGCAGAAGTATTATGGCGCGATTATCTAAAACATAACCCAACAAATCCAGAGTGGGCTGACCGAGATCGATTTATACTCTCAAATGGTCACGGTTCAATGCTAATTTATTCTCTATTGCATTTAAGTGGTTATGATTTACCACTGGACGAAATTAAAAACTTCCGCCAAATGCACTCTAAAACACCAGGCCATCCAGAATATGGATACGCGCCAGGAATTGAGACCACTACGGGTCCATTAGGTCAAGGGATCACAAATGCCGTAGGTATGGCAATTGCTGAAAAAGCATTAGCCGCTCAATTTAACCGTGAAGGCCATGACATTGTTGATCACCACACTTACGCATTTATGGGTGATGGTTGTTTAATGGAAGGTATTTCTCATGAAGCCTGTTCGCTTGCTGGTACATTAGGCCTAGGCAAGTTAGTGGCATTTTGGGATGACAACGGCATTTCAATCGACGGTGAAGTTGAAGGCTGGTTTAGCGATGACACACCAGCACGTTTTAAAGCATACGGCTGGCATGTAATTAGCGACGTTGATGGCCACGATAGCGATGCTGTAAGTGCCGCAATTAGCGAAGCCAAAAGCGTGACCGACAAACCAACGCTAATTTGTTGTAAAACAGTAATTGGATATGGCTCACCTAATAAATCAGGCAGCCACGACTGTCATGGCGCACCACTAGGTGATGACGAAATTAAAGCATCTCGTGAGTTCTTAGGTTGGACGGGTGATGCATTTGAAATCCCTGCTGACATTTACGCACAGTGGGATAACAAAGAAAAAGGCCAACAGCTTGAAGCAAGCTGGGACGAAAAATTTGCCGCATACGAGCAAGCATTCCCAGAGCTAGCAGCAGAATACAAACGCCGTACAAATTCAGATTTACCCGCTGATTGGGCTGAAAAGTCACAAGCGTATATTGAGCAGTTACAAGCAAACCCAGCAAATCCAGCATCACGTAAAGCATCGCAAAATGCATTAAACGCATTTGGTCCGTTACTACCTGAGTTTATGGGTGGCTCTGCTGATTTAGCAGGTTCAAACTTAACAATTTGGGATGGCTCTAAAGGCTTAACGGCAGACGATGCAAGTGGTAACTACGTTTACTACGGTGTGCGTGAGTTTGGTATGTCGGCAATTATGAATGGTATTGCACTTCATAAAGGCTTTATCCCTTACGGTGCAACGTTCTTAATGTTTATGGAATACGCACGCAACGCGGTTCGTATGGCTGCATTAATGAAGCAACCAAGCATTTTTGTATACACGCACGATTCAATTGGTTTAGGTGAAGATGGTCCTACTCACCAACCAGTAGAGCAAATTGCCAGCATGCGTTTAACGCCTAACCTTTACAACTGGCGCCCATGTGACCAAGTTGAGTCGGCAATTGCATGGCAACAAGCTATTGAACGTAAAGACGGTCCTACATCATTAATCTTTACTCGCCAAGGCTTAGAGCAACAAGCACGTGATGCACAGCAATTAAGCGACGTTAAAAAGGGTGGTTACATCCTAAGTTGTGACGGCAACCCAGAGCTTATTCTTATTGCTACCGGCTCTGAAGTACAACTTGCGCAAGACTCTGCGAAAGAGCTACGTGCGCAGGGTAAAAAGGTACGTGTTGTATCTATGCCGTGTACTGATGCGTTTGAAGATCAATCGCCTGAGTACAAAGAAAGCGTATTACCAGCAAGCGTTTCACGTCGCGTAGCGATTGAAGCGGGTATTGCTGATTACTGGTACAAGTACGTAGGTCTAAATGGCGCCGTAGTCGGTATGACCACCTTTGGTGAGTCGGCTCCAGCTAACGAGCTATTTGAATTCTTCGGCTTCACCGTAGAAAACATCGTTAACAAAGCTAATGCATTGTTTTAAGCAACTGCTTTAACATTTAAAAGCCCGCCCAGTGTAAAACAGGGCGGGCTTTTTTATGAGTTGTACTTTTATCACCTCTCTAAAGCGCAGCGTCTCATCGCCCTCTTTATGCATAAATTACTAAAAGATCTGTTTGAAACTCGCAGCTCGTTGCTCGGCATATCTCTCTATAAAGTCGTTAATTTTGAATCTTTTGGCTTCTAAATGAGTAATTTTCACAGCACTTAACTTGCAAGGTTTTTGTGTATCAGGCACTGTGGAGGTAGCAAAATTATAAATTAATAACAGGAGTTAACATGCCAAAGTTCGATAACGTTAGTGTGGTTAAAAAAGCCAATGTATATTTTGATGGCAAAGTATCAAGCCGAACTGTGCTTTTAGGAAATGGTGAAGCGAAAACCTTGGGTTTTATGCAACCCGGTGAATTTGAGTTTAATACCAACCAAAAAGAGTGCATGGAGTTGTTAGCAGGGCAGTGGGATGTGTTATTACCAGGTGAAAGCGAGTGGAAAACATTTAATGCGGGTGAGTCATTTAATGTTGATGCTAATGTCAGCTTCCATGTAAAAGTAAGTGATTTTGCTGATTATTGCTGTTCATACACAGATTAATTACATGAATGGTTAAATTATCAGCACCTCTGAAAGGCCGCTATCACGCGGCTTTTTGCATACTTAATGCTAAATGAATGATCTAAATCAGGTGGGGTAATAAATAATTGCTAAATTTAGCTATTTTCTCTTGTGTTAATTCGTTTAGCCCCCAATACTAACAGTGAGGTAACATAAAAAAGGATACCCTATGAAAATTAATCTTTCTGGTCACCATGTTGACGTTACTGATTCTATTAAAGAACACATTAACGAAAAGTTTTCTAAAATTGAGAGTCATTTTCCATCATTGATAGCGCTCGACATTATTCTTTCAAAAGAGCATCACAAGTTCCAAGCAGAAATTAGTACAAATTATGAAGGTGCGCGAATATCAGTTAAAGGGGAAAACGAGGTTATGTACCCAGCCATTTCCAGCGCAGCTAAAAAACTCGATGCCGCACTAAAGCATCGTAAAGGGCAAATAAAAGCGAACTTACATGAAAAGCCTGTAAGTACCACACCTGAAATAGCACACGAAATCATCCAAGAGATGGATTTAAATTAATAACTAACAATGTGTTATTTTTAAAAAGAGCCTAAGGGCTCTTTTTTATTGCCTGTAAATTAGGTAAGTTATGCACTCACACAGTTTATTAATGATAAAAATTAATAATAAAAGCACATAACACACCAAATTTGAGAAGTTAATGCAGTACACACAAAACACATGGAAGTCTCGGTTAGGGGCGCTCGGCCCAGGTATTTTAATGGCAACCGCTGCCATTGGTGGCTCACACTTAGTTGCATCGACCCAAGCTGGCGCATTATTTGGCTGGCAGCTATTTTGGCTTATTGTGGTGGTTAACGTTTTAAAGTACCCGTTTTTTCGTTTTGGTATGGAGTACACACTCGCTACTAAAAATAGTTTAGTCGAAGGGTATAAAAACCAAGGGCCTGGCTATTTTTACAGTTTTATTGCCCTCAATATTATTGCCGCTGTGGTAAATACCGCGGGCGTATTGTTGCTTACTGCGAGCTTATTACACTACGCATTACCTATTAGTATTCCTGTTACCTTATTGTGCTGGTTAGTATTGGCTGTGTGTTTAATTATATTATTACTAGGGCACTTTAAAGCGCTCGATAACGTTGCAAAAGCTATTATGGGGCTACTTACTATAGCAACCATAACCGCATTAGTTATTGCTATAAATAACGGCCCTGTAGCTCCTGTAAACTATGTTGGCCCTTCACCATATGAACTTGCCATGTTAGGCTTTATGGTTGCCTTAATGGGCTGGATGCCAGCGCCTATTGAAATTTCGGCTCTGAGCTCGTTGTGGCTTAAAGAAAAACAAGCTCAGCAAAGTGTGACTAAAAGCCAAGGCTTATTCGACTTTAATGTAGGTTATTGGTTAACCGCCGGGCTTGCGCTGGTATTTTTTAGTTTAGGTGCGTTAGTGCAATATGGACAAAGCAGTAATATAGAGCTTGGCGGTGTAGCCTTTGCTAAACAGCTGATTGATATGTATGCACTTACTATTGGCGAGTGGGCAAGGCCTTTGGTATCTGCCATCGCGTTTTTGTGTATGTTTGGCACCACACTCACCGTGCTTGACGGTTACGCCCGCACACTTAACGAATCGCATAAACTTCTAGGATTTAAGCAATCAAAACACAGCTTAAATACGTGGCTTATATTACAAGCATTGGCCGGTATGGCCGTTATTTTATTTTTTAAATCAGCCCTTGGCCCCATGCTTACCTTTGCCATGACGCTTGCGTTTGTAACTACACCCGTTTTTGCATGGCTTAACTTCAGCCTAGTTCGCTCAGAGCCTGCGATTAAACACAGCCTATTTTTGCGTAGCTTAACCTGGTTAGGCTTGGTGTACTTGGTTGGTTTTGCTATGGCGTTTGTAGTGTGTAAGGTGATTAAGTAATTGATTTATTGAGCATAATTTGCGAAGTATATATTGTATTTTCGATTAGGGGTAGCCGCTGTATTTTATTAAAAAAGTAACTTAAAAGCTAAAGGGTTGGTTAATGATATGTTGTTTTTTTGATTGAAATTGTAGATAAAATGTTTTTTTATCTTGCATTTGTGTTTTTTTTGGGTACGCTGGTCAATACTGCCTGTGCTGGAATATAATACAAAAACTCATAAGAAGGATACATATATGAAAAATTCATTGAAGAAAACTATTTTTGCAATTGTTCTAGCTGGTACTGCATCATATGCATATGCCAAAACTTGTATGACACATACGGAATGCTCAGGTGGAAGTTGTTCTACTATAACAGTTTGTTATTCATTCCCAGAACCTATAGTTATATTGCCATAATATAATTTCAACGCGGGCAGTTATGAAACAGCATTTAGTGATAAAGAAATCAAAAGTATTTAAAAATAATGTAATTATGATCGCCATTGTTTTGGCATCCATTGCTTCAGTTGCTTACTGGTTAAGTAGGGACTCTATTCCTAAACAATATCTTAAGCCAATTAAAGTCAACTCTATAATAAAAAATGGAATCTTAAAAGGTATTGGAACGATACAGCCAACTCAAAGAGAGCTTATGTCAGCACCTTCCGATGGCACCATAAAAGCATTAAAAATACGTGAGGGGCAAACAATAAGTCGAGGTGATATATTAGCAGAACTCAGTAATTATGAGTTGGAGCAAAAAATACATACAGCCCAATTTGAACTATTAAATACAGTTTCTCAAGTCGCTATTGATAAAAGTAATTTGGCGATACGGTTATCGAAAGTTAAGTCTGAATTAGGGAATGCTTCAATGCAACTTAAGCAGCAACAGCTTGAATTAAATGCTAATAAAATCCTGGCTGAAGATGGCATTATTTCATCTATTCGCTTTAAACAAAGTCGCATGCAATTCGAACAAAGTAAATTAGCCCTTGAGGCAAAGAAAACAGAGCTAGTTCTTTTCAAAGAAGCTTATGAGCAACAATTAATTGCTTATAAGAATAAGGTTCAACTCGCAGAAAATCAAATTGAGTATTTAGTCGCAAAGCAATCGCAACTTACCTTAACTGCTAAGTTTGATGGGGTTGTAAGTCAAAATACCAGCAAACTTGGGCAAATAGTTAAGCAAGGTCAGCCATTATTTGAATTGATAGAAACTAATGACTTATTAGCCAAAGTACAGGTTCCTCAATACTCCTCAGAGCAATTAGAAAAAGGCCAAAAGGCCAAAATAATTACTCCTTCAGGTAATATCGAGGCTGAAGTAGATTATATAGACACCGTTATTAGGAGCGGCTCGATAAATGTGTTTTTAACTATCAATTCAGGTACTCCAAACTGGTTGAGAAGTGATCAAGCCATTGAGGCGCATATTTATACCTCAGAGCAACAAGCGACTTACAGTGTAGAAAAACCGGCTGATTTTGAAAAGTTTGAGCATTGGAGTATTTTTGAAGTTAATGCTGATGATCAGGCTGTGTTAACACGTATCAGTTTTCATGAAACTCAAGAGCAACAGCTAAGTTTTAAAGAAAAGTTAGGCAGTAACTATGTGTTATTAATACCTAGCGAGTATACGAAAAAAGATAAAATAAATTTTGAATTAGGTTACTTCAATGACTGAACCCCTTATTAAATTCGAAAATGTTGTATTTAGGTACGCTAGTAATACTAAAAATACTTTAGAAGATATTAATTTTACTATTGATGATGGTGAGTATATATCCATTACGGGCACTTCAGGTAGTGGCAAAAGTACTTTGCTATCTATACTGGGACTTATGAACAAGCCGTCACAAGGAAATTATTCGATCTCAGGTATTGACACTCAAAACCTAACAAATAATTCTCTTGCTGCAATAAAAAATCGTGAAATTGGTTTTATATTTCAAAACTTTAACTTGTTAAGCCACTTAACAGTGTTTGATAACGTAGCGCTTCCTTTAACTTATAATAACTCAGTTAAGCGTAATGAATACAAGGCAAAAGTACAAGCTGTACTCAAGCAAGTTTCAATGGAAGGTTTTATAAATAAAAAACCAAATCAACTTTCTGGGGGGCAACAACAACGAGTGGCCATTGCTCGAGCACTTATAAATAAACCTTCATTGATACTAGCAGATGAGCCGACAGGAAATTTAGACTCTAATAACAGCCAACTTGTTTATGAACTTTTAGAGAAATTAAATATACTACATGGTAATACTATTTGTTTAATTACCCATGATGAAAACTATGCAAAAAAAGCTAAACGTCGATTACATATACACGATGGCAAGTTGATAGATTAAGATGGAAAAATTATTCATAGACTTCACTTTCAACTGGTTGAAATATCAGTTTCTATCTTGGAAGATGCTTTTAAGTGGTGTGCTATTAATTGTACCAATAAGCTTAATTTTAAATCTAAAAGCTATAGAAACACATTTTTTATCAATAGATTTTACTTCCATTAAAAATACTGAGGTTATTAAGCAAATATCGATATTTGACAATTCAAGTAACTCTCCTGTTGATAAGTTTATATTTGATGAGATACATGCTCGATATCCGTATTTAGTGGGAATGTTTGAAAGAACACTAGAGCTATCAGCAAAAAAAGTGATTGCGGGACCAGATCAAGATGTAACAGTAAGCTTTGCATCAAGTACGTTAACTAAATTAGATATAGACACACATTTAGGATCACTCCAAGCCTTTGGCTTAGCAACAACAGGTGCCAACCCAATTGCTGCTGTTAGTTTTAATTATTGGAAAAATAATTTAAACAGTGATCCTTCCATCGTTAATCAACAGATTATAGTTAATGGTAAAAGCGCAAAAGTGATCGCGGTACTAAATAAAGGTTTTATTTCCTTGAGGCGCGATAGTTCTACCGACTTATTATTACCTTATCACCAACTTAGTGAATTTGTTCCTAGCGAGCAAGCACTTACACCAGATACTTTCTCATATTTGATTGGTGATGTTGGTAACGTAAACGATTTTATAGCTAGATTAGATAAACATTTAAAAGAAGAGCTATTTGTTTTTGATAATACAAATCTAGTTCTTAGTAATTCCATTGGAGTTATACCTGATAAATTCCAAAGAATATCTAGAAGGGTTGATTTATTAAGTATCTTATTTAGTGTTTTACTAATCTTTAGTTTGGTGTCATTTTCTGCTTTTTATACCACACAGTGCATCAACAAAAAAAAAGAGATTGCTATTCGTAAGTTATGTGGTGCAAATGAAAAGCATATAATTATGCAAAACTATATTGAAGTAGTCTTGCTTGCTTGCTACTTACTTATTATGCTAATAATTTTTACACCCTTAACAAATAAACTAGCTTTTTTAATTGTGCCTACAATTGATACTTTTAATGCCAAAAATAACGTTATTGTGTTAGTGCTTCTGCTACTAGGCTTTATTACTCTTTTGCTAGGGTTAAACTATTTACAAGACAAAACTACGATAACTCACACGGGTCGTGGCAGCAGTGCATCTTTAAGCGAAAAGGTACAAGTGTTTACGCTGCTTTCATTCTTAATCAGTTTGGCTATGTTGAGTATTTATATCAGTTATTTAATTATTTACAGCCAGTTAAACTTGAATAATCACAATATAGGTTTTAAACATAAAGATATCTCAATCGCTACATTTGATTTTCCCTCTACACCAAAAAATAGTTTTATGGCAGATGATTCAGCACAGCAACTAATACTGCAACTCAGTGCATTGCCATACTTAGATTCAGTTGCATTGACTAATGTACCCCCATTAAGTGAGCGCAGCGCATTTAGTCACTGGTATACAGTATCGGGTCAACCGATAACGTCCAGTAAGAATTCACAGACTTCCAATCATAGAGTAAGCCCTAATTACTTTAATACAATTGGTACTCGCATAATTATAGGGGAGAGTCTGAATTGGGGGGAATATACCAATATAGTAATTAATAAAGCTTTATGGGAACGCTACTTTAGAGAAGAAGAGCTAGGGCAAGCCTACCTACTTGCAGGCTTTGGTGAGAAAAAAGTAAAGTATAAAGTGGTTGGTGTTGTTGAAAATATTCACATAAAAGGAAGTGATACACCTGTTCAGCCTACCATTTATACACTGATTAGCGTTATAACCGGCTTTGAAAGTATTGTCCTTAAATACGATAAGTTAGCGGCAATTAATATTGTACAAGAAATGAAGGCAATCACTTACAAAATAAGCCCTTACCTAAAAAATTTAACTATTGTAGAGTTGTCTAAGCTGGTCAAAAAAGAAAACCAGCCTAGGGTTGCAATTCTGATTGTAACGATAACTTGCTCGTTGGTCTTGATATTCAGTGCTTTATTATATTGTATTTATAGTATCAAGCAACTTGCTAGTAAGTCTGCGACTGAAATTGCTTTAAAAAGAGCGATTGGTGCTCGTACTAAAGTAATTATATGGTCACTATGTAAGTATTTTCTATTTATTTTTTTAATTACTCACTTTATTGTTTTAACGGTTTATTATGTAAGCATAGATAGATTGAAACCATTTCTTTTTGGTGTTGATTTAATTAATGTAATTGTAATTATTACGGTTCACCTAGTCACTTTATCATTAGTAATAATGGTATTTGTTTTAGAAACTAAAAAGATAATAAATACATCTTGGAATAGTCTTAGTTAAGGAAAATGATGAAATATTTACACCCTCTAATATTTTTGAGCTTATTCTTTGTAGCTGATGTGGTTGCAAAAAATTATGAGTTTACCCATCGTCAAATTGTAGCTAGCTCTATAGATAATTCAGCCCCACAGTTGTTTTTATTTAATAATCAAGGCGAGCTTATTCATTATTCAAACAGCTACTTACCAAATATTTTATCTATTTTTAGAAAAAAGGTGGTATTGACAGACAGTGAGCAGATAAAGCAAGATTTATTTGACCTGTTAAGCGAGCAGGTTGATTTTACGGAACATCAGTACACTTTGTTTTATACTTCAATTGAAGAAGCCGTTGGCCCATGTAAGCCATGTCGGCAACAAGAAGAAAAAATAGCTTTGTTAGAGACCAAACTTTCAAAAGAAAAATTATTAATTCACAGTATCACTATTATTAATGAAGTTTATGAGGTACAGGATTAATATGAAAATAAAAGATCTTTTATCTTATTTGCTAGTCATCATATTAGCAATTTTGGCTACACATTTTTTTATTCATGAGGCAACAGTTGGGGGCAATAAAAATGATTCACTTCAAACAAATTGGCATAAAAATCCTACTGACCAATTAACCTTATACTCAGCAAAATGGTGCAAGGCTTGCCAAGCAACGAAGAAATACTTTAAAGAGAAAAACATTCAGTACACAAATATAGATATTGAATTAAGTCCCGATAAAAATATTTTTCTCAAAGATAATAACATAAACTCCATACCGGTTATTACATATAACAATCAGACTATAATAGGCTTTGATAAAGTTAGTATTGAAAAGCTTTTATCAGAGCAAAAAGTTAAATATATTGATTAATGTTATATTTCACTAATACTGAATATAAGTTTGATGTGTCAGTAGCTAATCATTTAGTGCTTAAGCTGGTATGGCTAGTAGTCTGTTGCTTCTGTGTATGCGGCAGTTGAATTCGTCGGCTGTAATAGTGGCTAATCAAAAGCTGAAGTGAAAGAGGTTATCGTGTAAAGGTAAGAATGAGATCTATCGAATAACCTTATAATCAAGAGTTTTTTAATTAAGTAATGTGGCTTTGTAAGACCATGCTGCATTAAGCCCTGTAAGGTGCAAAGCATACAATGAGTAGACTGAAATCGATCAGAACTTTACAAGTTTACCTCTAAGATAAGAACAATAATTGAATTAATAATTTAGAAAGTTCAAAGCAACGCTTTGAACTTTTGGAAGTTATTGTAAACCTCATATGACTCTAATGTTTTATATTAACTAAGCTCTTTTATTGCTCTACTTATCCCATCTAAACTCAGCGCATACATGCGGTTGTTCATTAGCTGCTTTATAAAGTCAATTGATTGATAATACGGCCAGTGTTCAACGGGTTGTGGGTTGAGCCACGCGACTTTATCAAAGTGATTGGTGATTCGGTTTAACCATGCACTGCCGGGTTCTTCATTCCAATGCTCTACTGAGCCGCCAGGGTAGGCAATTTCATATGGGCCCATAGTGGCATCACCGACAAATATAACTTTGTAGTCGCTGGTAAACTTGTTGATGAGTGTCATGGTGTCAATAACGTTTGAGTGGCGGCGCTGGTTATCTTGCCATACGTGTTCGTATAAACAGTTATGGAAGTAGTAAAACTCTAAATGTTTAAACTCACTGTGGGCGGCGCTAAATAACTCTTCACAGGTATGAATGTAGTCATCCATTGAACCGCCAATATCAAACAGCATCAATACTTTTACCGCGTTGTGGCGCTCGGGGGCCATTTTTACATCGAGCATGCCGCCTTGTTTGGCGGTCGCGCGTATGGTTTCGTTTAAATCAAGGGTGTCACTTGCGCCAGTACGAGCAAATTTGCGTAGTTTTTTAAGTGCCAGCTTTATGGTACGAGAGCCAATTTCACGGTCGGAATCTAAGTTTTTGTATTCGCGCTTATCCCACACTTTTACTGCTTGGCGATTACGGTTGCCGTCTTGACCAATACGCACACCCTCAGGGTTATAGCCGTATGCACCAAAAGGCGAGGTGCCGCCTGTACCTACCCACTTATTGCCGCCAGCGTGGCGTTTTTGCTGTTCTTCTAGGCGCTCTTTTAGGGTTTTCATTAGCTCGTCGAGCCCGCCCATGGCTTTTAGTTGGGCTTTTTCTTCATCACTTAGGTGCTTTTCAAACTCTTTACGCAACCAATCTTCAGGTAAGTTGTGTTGCTGTTTTAAGCTCTCGAGTAGGTCTAAGTCGGCAATACCGCTAAAGTAATCGCTAAAGGCTTTATCGAACCGGTCAAAATGGGTTTCGTCTTTTACCATAATAGTGCGCGCTAAATGATAAAACCCGTCTACATCAGCAAATATAACGCCTTGTTTTAAAGCGTTAATTAAATCGAGTAGCTCTCTCAGGCTCACGGGTAAGCGGTATTCTCGTAATTTGAAGAAAAACTGTACCAACATGTTAGCGACGGCTCATAAACGCAAGCTTTTCGATTAGGCTTATGTCTTGCTCGTTTTTAAGCAGCGCACCAAACATCGGCATTAAACCGCCTTTTTGCGCTTTGTCGTGCAGGATTTTTGCGTCTATATCTTCAGCCATTAATAGTTTTAACCAATCCAGTAACTCGCTGGTGGATGGCTTCTTTTTAAGGCCATTGGCTTCGCGTAAGTTAAAAAATACTTCTAGCGCTTGGCGAACTAAATCTTGTTTAACATGCGGGTAGTGCACATCAATAATTTGCTGCATTTCGTCGCTATTTGGAAAATCAATATAATGGAAAAAACAGCGACGTAAAAACGCATCAGGCAGCTCTTTTTCATTGTTTGATGTGATGATCACAATAGGGCGCTCTTTAGCCACAATGCGCTCACCGGTCTCGTATACATGAAATTCCATTTTATCGAGTTCGAGCAGTAAATCGTTTGGAAACTCAATATCGGCTTTGTCTATTTCGTCAATAAGCAGTACTGGGCGTTTGCCGTTTAATTCAGCGTATATGAAGGCTTGCCACAGCTTACCTTTAACTATGTAGTTGCTAATATTGTGAACGCGCTCATCACCTAGCTGGCTGTCGCGCAAACGCGATACCGCATCGTACTCGTACAAACCTTGCTGCGCTTTAGTGGTTGATTTTATATGCCACTGAATAAGCTCAGTATCTAAACTTTTCGCTAATTCCTCGGCCAGCATGGTTTTACCTGTGCCAGGCTCGCCTTTAATTAAAAGCGGTTTTTGCAGCATAATAGCGGCGTTTACTGCCTGTTTTAATGCTGAGCTTGCGATGTAATTATCAGTAGAATTAAATTGCACGGGTTATCCTTTATCTGGTCTGAGCAGTAATTATTATGCGTTATAATGCCATAGTTAATCGGCTTCACCAAGGTAGGCAAAACGGGCGATAGTTTTACCGTCTTTTTCTACGGTTTCAGTAAACATACTTAGTGGGCGTGCCCATATGCCGTATTCACCGTATAAGGCTTGGTAAATAACCAATTGCTCGTTGGTTTCGCTGTGGGTCGCCACATGCATAACTTTATATTGTGGGCCTTTGTAGTGTTGATATAAACCCAGTTTTAGTGCTGTAGTCATAGTCTGTTATCTTGTATAATTTGCCTTCGCTTTTTATTATGCCAAAGAATACAGCAATACTATGAATTATATTTCTCTTGATGATTACAAAAAAGCCTGGGTATTTCGCCACAAAGATATTCCGGTTTCAGATATTGATGCAGCCAATATTAAACCTATGACCAGCGAGCGTGCCGCCGTACTATGGACAACCATGGTGAGTCGCGAACATGATCATCCAGACTTTTTTGATAAAACCGATTGGTGCGCGCAAGAGCAAAACTTTAGCCAAGAAATTAATTGGGAAGATGCGTGGGAAAGCGAAGAACCCCAATTTCCAGATGCTATTTTGAACCACTTAGATTGGCAGGCTAATACCACAGTGTATTTTTGCATGGCACGCGACAATATTATCGAAACGACATTTGATGTGTTTAAACGTAACTGGCAAAACTTTATGTTTTTGGCTGATGGCAGCTTATTAATAGGTAAAAAGCGAAGTACTATGGTGCAATTTTTAGAATCAGGTATCGCAAAATTAGGTGAAAAGCCAAGCGCTTAAATTACTACAAGTGCTTAAAAACTGTGCATTACTGTGTTATAAAACAGTATTAAAATGTTTTTTTGAGTACAGCGATTGGTTGCTAAAAATAAGCAGTTTAACACAAGCCAGCAAGTTGAAATGTGGCAAACTGATGCACAAAAAGTGCTTTACGCACAATTATGCAATGCTTTTTATCAGCGTGAAGTTCAGCGCTTAGTGGCTGAACCTAATGGTGACCGTTTACGCAGGCAATTAAAAAGCCTGCCTTATTATATTGAACGTGCCGCAACACGTGTAGCTAATGCACCATTGCCTTTTACGCTTGATGCGCAAAATGGAGGCTGGCTTGAAAAACAAAAACCTACACCGCCAGAGGCTAATCCTGCAGCGAATGAACTTTTTTATCAAGCGCATGCCAAAGTAGGGCTAATAATTCCGGTATTATTACAAAGTCACGGTCAAATTCGGGTTAGAATAGATAGCATTGATCAAGTAGCTGATACGCAACTGCATTGTAATGAACTTGGTTGGTTTGATTTTTTAGGCCAAGGACTTGAGCAACAAAGTGCGCAATTGCTTAAACCCAGTAAAACGAGCCTTGCAGCGGCGTGTTGTGGCCACCAGTGGCAGTTTTCAAAGCGCAGCACACCACGGGTTTTGTCATTACGGGAAATGTTACTTGCTGCCAATATTAATTGGCGCAATGTTAAGCGGCCGTTAGCATAAGTAGATAATTAAAAATTAAAATAAGGAGTGTTTAATGCGATTTTTTCAATTTGGCTTGTTGTGCTTAGCACTTTTTATCCAGTATCGCCTTTGGTTTGGTCATAATGGGGTGCAAGACTATACCCGTTTAAAAAATGCGGTGGCATCGCATCAACAAACTAACGAAAAACTAATAAAGCGTAATAAAGTATTAAAAGCGGATATAGAAGATTTAAAGCTCGGCCACGAAGGCATTGAAGAGCGTGCCCGCAACGAATTAGGAATGATTAAACCGGACGAAACCTTTATTCGTGTTTTACCGGCTCAACACCATGACAAATAAACAAACTATTGCTGCTATTGTTCCTGCCGCAGGTGTTGGCAGTCGAATGCAACACACAACACCAAAGCAATATATTTCCTTAGCAGGGAAAACCATTCTAGAGCATACGCTCGCTAAGTTATCGCAGTTACCGCAGTTAAATTCTGTAGTGGTGGCACTGAGCGAAACCGACCCCTACTTTGACGACCTTACGCTAGCTGACCCTCGCATTGTGCGTGCTATTGGCGGTAAAGAGCGCGCAGATTCAGTGTTAAACAGTTTATTATTTTTAGCCGCTAACCCACCTACTTGGGTTTTGGTGCATGACGCTGCAAGACCTTTAGTGGATATTGCTGATATAGAGCGCTTGATAGCACAGTGTATGCAGGATGATGAAGGCGGCATTTTAGCCAGTAAAGTAAAAGATACTATAAAACGGGGGCAAAGCCATGCGCAGCAAACAGTGCCTCGTGATGATTTATGGCAAGCGCTTACCCCGCAACTGTTTAAATACGACGAGCTTAAAACGGCATTGCAAAGTGCGCTTAACAGCGGCGTTACCATTACTGATGAAGCCAGTGCAATGGAGTGGGCAAATAAGCCGGTAAAGCTGGTAGCAGGGCGTAGTGATAATATTAAAATCACCACCCCAGAAGATTTAGATTTAGCAGGCTTTTTACTGCAAAAACAAAATAATGAGAGTGCAAAATGATACGAATAGGCCATGGTTTTGACGTACATAAATTTGGAGGCCAAGGGCCTTTAACTATCTGCGGCGAAAAAATTGATTATCCACAAGGCTTTTTAGCACACTCAGATGGTGATGTAGCTATTCATGCCTTATGTGACGCTATTTTAGGATCATTAGCGCTGGGCGATATTGGTAAGCACTTTCCGGATACGGCCAGTGAATATGAAAATATTGATAGCCGTATTTTACTTCGCCATGTAGTGAACCTAGCCAAGCAACAAGGTTATGTATTGGGCAATGCGGATGTCACTATTGTGGCACAAGCACCAAAAATGCTGCCGCACATTCAAGCGATGCGTGGCAACCTTGCCAGTGATTTAAATGCCGAGCTTTCTCAGGTAAATGTAAAAGCTACCACTACCGAAAAACTCGGTTTTGAGGGGCGTAAAGAAGGCATTTCCAGCCATGCCGTGGTCATTATGAGCAAACAAAACGCATGAGCGAATTAAATTATTTATATGGCGCGCCGCTTTCCAAAGCCGACTTTAAAACCACCGCAGAAGACTTTATGGTTGATGAGGATCTCGGTATAGAGTTTACCGGCAGTGGTGAACACGTGTGTTTGCAAGTGGTTAAAAAGGGTGAAAACACCCAATATGTTGCCAAGCTTATTGCACAAAAAGCGGGTGTATCGCCACGTGATGTAAGTTATGCCGGTATGAAAGACCGCCATGGAGTATGCTCGCAGTGGTTTAGCGTAAAAGTACCGATTAAAAAGCATATTGATTTTACTGAGCTGAACAGTGAAAGCGTGTTTGTGGTATCGCAGCAGCGCCATGAGCGAAAATTGCGCACTGGTTGCCATAAAGGAAATAGATTTACTATTACCTTGCGCAATGTAACCGAGCCGCTTGATATTTTATGCCGTATAAACGCGGTACGCGCAGGTGTGCCTAATTATTTTGGTGAACAGCGCTTTGGTCGTGATGGGCACAACCTAGTGATGGCCGAAAAAATGTTTGCCGGTGAGCGTATTCGCGATAAAAAGCTGCGAGGCATTATTATTTCTGCTGCGCGTTCACATGTGTTTAATCAAATTGTTAGTTTACGCGTGGCTGAGCATGGCCTTGCTAAAACCATGCACCGCGAAGTATTTATGCTCAGTGGCAGTAATGCATTTTTTGAAGATGCGATAAGTGATGAAAATATTGCACGGCTTGCCTCTGGCGATATTATGATGTCGGCGCCCATGGTGGGCAAAAGTGAAAAAGGCTTAACCGAACAAGAAAAAACATGGTTGGCACCGTATCAAGCATGGTGTGATGGCTTAGGGGATTTAGGGCTTAAAAACGAGCGTAGAATGCTGCGTTTAATACCCCAAGAGCTAAGCATAGAAACACTTGATGAACGCACATTAAAACTCAGCTTTGGTTTACCCAAAGGCTGTTTTGCAACGGCTTTACTGCGCGAACTGGTTAATTATACTGATGCCAGCCCTCGCGAGCGAAAAGAAAAGGATACCGCAGATGAAGATTCTATTAAGTAATGATGATGGTGTTAATGCCAAAGGTATTGCTGTTTTATATCAAGCATTAATACAAATCGCTGAGGTAACGCTGGTTGCTCCAGATAGAAATTGTAGTGGTGCTAGTAATTCACTAACGCTAATGAACCCGCTGCGTGCCACAACGCTCGACAACGGCTTTATGTCGGTAAACGGTACACCCACTGATTGTGTGCACTTAGGTGTTAATCAATTAGTGGATGAAAAACCCGATTTGGTTGTTGCCGGTATCAATCATGGCGGTAATTTAGGCGACGATACACTTTACTCTGGTACAGTTGCTGCGGCGACTGAAGGTCGTCATTTGGGCTTACCAGCAATTGCGGTATCTTTGTGCTCTCATCATGGTGAGCATTTTGAAACAGCGGCCGCCGTTACTGTAAATATTATTAAAGGGCTTGCTTCACATCCGCTGCCGAAAGATCAGATCATTAATATTAATGTTCCCGATATTCCGCTCTCTGAGCTCAAAGGCGTTCAGGTAACTCGTTTAGGGGCTCGTCACAAAGCAGAAACCATGACCAAACAAACCGATCCATGGGGGCGCGATATTTTTTGGTATGGATCGCTAGGGCTTGAAAGCGACGCAGGTGAAGGCACTGACTTTTATGCGGTTAATAATGGCTATGCATCAGTGACCCCGTTAAGCGTTGATATGACTGCCAAAGACAGTATTAAAGCCGTGGGAGAGTGGTTAGCCGAGTTGGAGATTAATCGTGCTGGCTAATTATACTCGCAGTGCACAAGCGCTTTCAGACTTATTACAGCGAGATGGCGTAGAAGATAAAGAGGTTTTAAAAGCAATAGCGCAAATTCCTCGGCATATTTTTATTGATGATGTACTCAAACACAAAGCGTATCAAAATACCGCGCTACCTATAGGGCAAGGGCAAACTATTTCTCAGCCTTATATTGTTGCGCGCATGACCGAGCTAATGCGATTAGCCGGTGTTCAACATAAGGTGTTAGAAATAGGCACCGGGTCGGGCTATCAAACTGCGGTTTTAGCTAAAACCTTTGATAAGGTATATTCGGTAGAGCGTATTAAAGCTTTGCAATGGCAAGCTAAACGCCGATTACACCAGCTCGATTTGTACAATGTCACCATGAAACATGGCGATGGTTGGCAAGGCTGGCAGTCACAAGCGCCATTTGATGGCATTATCGTGACCGCTGCGGCAACCACCATTCCCCCCGAGTTACTCGCACAACTTGCAGATGGAGGCGTATTACTGGCCCCTATTGGTGAGGCAGAACAAAATTTAACCATGGTTATTCGCCAAGGCGATAGCTTTACAGAGCATGTAATTGCGCCAGTAAGATTTGTACCTTTAGTCCCTGGTGATATTGAATAGGAATTCATTTTGAAGTTGTTTACCAAGTTATACGATATGGCGCTAGTGTGGGCTAAACACCGCCACGCAGAACGTTATTTAGCAGGAATGAGCTTTGCCGAATCGGTTTTTTTCCCGGTCCCGCCCGATGTAATGTTAGCGCCGATGTCGCTAGCGCAACCAAGTAAGGCATGGCGATTTGCAAGCTTTGCTACGGTTGCGTCTGTGCTTGGCGGCGTGCTGGGTTACTTACTTGGATTTTGGTTGTTTGAACCGGTTGTAGAGCCCTTTATTGCGCAAATGCAATGGCAAGATAAATTTAATACGGCGCTTGCATGGTTCAAAAATTACGGTGTTTGGGTGGTATTTATAGCGGGGTTTTCGCCTATTCCTTATAAAGTATTTACCATTGGCGCTGGTGTATTACAAATGGCGTTTTTACCTTTTATTATTGCCTCAGGTATTGGGCGTGGCGCGCGTTTCTTTTTAGTATCTGCTTTAATGAAATGGGGCGGAGTTAAAATGGAACAAAAATTACGCCAATATATTGAAGTACTTGGCTGGGCAGTGGTTGCTTTAATTGCTGTTGCGTACCTATTGTTGCGATAATCGCCATAATATAATGATATTAAAACAGAGGGCAAAACACATTGAATAAACAAATACGCTGTTATGTTGCTTTATTTATTAGTGTTTTGCTTTGTGCATGCTCGTCTCGCCATGTTCCCGCTCCTGTAAGTAGTTTAAATAATAATATTAATGACTATCCTTCACGGATTAATATTAACGGTGGTAAGTACACGGTACAAAAAGGCGATACACTTTATTCGATTGCTTTTAGTGCTGGAAAAGATTTCAGAGAACTTGCAAAAAATAATTCAATTCCATCACCTTACACTATTGTTCCTGGTCAGGTTGTATCCCTTTTAGAACCAAGTAGGTCAAGGGTTACACAAAAAAAGTATAAAAAGAAAGCTGTTAAAAAGCCACCCCATTTACAAAAAAGCAACAGAAAATTAAAGAAAGAGCTTGATAAGCCGAAAAAACGTAGGTATGTTCAAAAACAAGCTAACCAAAAAATTAGTCAGTCTCAAGGTTCTTCAACTAAAAAGTTGAGTTGGTTTTGGCCTGCTAAAGGTAAAATAACAAAACGCTTTTCTAACAAGGAAAATGGTTATAAAGGCCTACAGATTGCTAATAGAAAGGGTACTGCCGTACTCGCCGCTGCAAAAGGAACAGTAGTTTACGCGGGTAGTGCACTTAGAGGTTACGGTAATTTAATTATATTGAAACATAATGATGATTACCTAAGTGCTTATGCACATAACTCAACGTTACTTGTGAAAGAAAAGCAAATAGTGAAGGCGGGACAAAAAATAGCAGAAATTGGTAATTCAGAGTCTTCAGTAACGGCACTTCGTTTTGAAATTCGTTATCGAGGAAAAGCTGTTAACCCTGCTAAGTACCTACCCTGAACTGAAGGTGTTGATTGACTGTTCTGGAGAAGGCTCATGGCTAATACAGCAAAAGCTAATAAAACGACTACAGACCTTAATCATAAAGTTATTGATAGCTTGCTCAGGAGAAGTCTTATGGCTGATGTAGCAAAAGCTGAGAAAACCCCCACTGATGATAAGTTTGACGACTCTAAAATAGAGGAGACAACGAAGTTACTTGATGACGTGGAAGATGAAGATGTATTTGTAAAAGAAGAAGTCACTAAAAACCTCGACGCCACCCAATTATACTTAGGCGAGATTGGTTTTTCCCCTCTATTAAGTGCAGAAGAAGAAGTGTTTTTTGCACGAAAATCGCTTAAAGGCTGCGAAGCCTCCCGAAAACGCATGATCGAAAGTAACTTACGCTTAGTTGTGAAAATTGCGCGTAGGTACAACAATCGTGGGCTTGCTCTACTTGATTTAATTGAAGAAGGTAATCTAGGGCTGATCCGAGCTGTTGAAAAGTTTGATCCTGAACGTGGTTTTCGATTTTCTACTTATGCCACATGGTGGATACGCCAAACCATTGAACGGGCAATAATGAATCAAACCCGTACAATTCGTTTGCCTATTCATGTTGTTAAAGAGCTTAACGTTTATTTACGTACAGCACGTGAGCTAACTCAAAAGCTTGATCATGAGCCAACCGCAGAAGAAATTGCAGAAAGCTTAGACAGACCGGTCGAAGATGTAACAAAAATGCTTCGCCTAAACGAAAAAATAGCGTCTGTAGATATGCCTATTGGTGGCGAAAATGACAGTGCATTGTTAGATGTGATTGCCGACGAAAAAAATGTAGGTCCTGAAGGTGAAGTGCAAAACAATGATATGAATACGCATATTATTGACTGGTTAGGTGAATTGAACCCTAAGCAGCGCGAAGTACTGGCACGCCGGTTTGGTTTACTCGGTTATGAGCCTTCAACACTTGAAGATGTGGGCCGTGAAATTGGGTTAACCCGTGAGCGAGTTCGCCAAATACAGGTTGAGGCGCTACGTCGGTTAAAAGATATCTTGCAGCAAGAAGGATTAAGTACCGAAAGCTTATTTGAACAGTTCGCTTAATCTAAACACACAAAAAAATGAATACAGCCCGACTCTTTAGTCGGGCTGTTTGCGTTTAAAGCAGTGCTTTTAATTTATAAAGCAGTTCATGCGCCTGACGCGGAGATAGGTTATCAGGGTCTATTGCGCTCATTTGTTGCTCAAGCTCATTAGGCTGAATTATTTGCGGTTCACTATCAAACGGTAAAACCTGTTGCTCTGTGGTGACTGTTGTGACACTTTGATGATTTTCAAGCAAGCTTAGCTTTTGTTTTGCTTGGGCAATAACCGCTTTAGGTACGCCAGCCAGAGCTGCCACTTGCAAACCAAAACTTTTACTTGCGGCACCATCTAATACCGTGTGCATAAAGGCAATGGTATCGTTGTGTTCAATGGCATCTAAGTGCACATTAACCAATCCAGGTGTTTGTTCTGCAAGCTCTGTGAGTTCAAAGTAATGGGTTGCGAACAGAGTTTTAGCTGCTATTTTTGAAGCAAGATGATCAGCTGTCGCGTATGCCAGTGATAAACCATCGTAAGTACTGGTTCCTCGGCCTATTTCATCCATTAATACTAATGATTGTGCGGTGGCATTATTTAAAATTGCCGCAGTTTCTGTCATTTCAACCATAAAAGTAGAGCGCCCAGATGCTAAGTCGTCACTGGCACCAATGCGGGTAAATATTCTATCGATATTACCAATTTTAGCGCTATCGGCAGGAACGTAACAGCCAATATGCGCCATGAGTACTATCAGTGCTGTTTGGCGCATGTAGGTAGATTTACCGCCCATGTTAGGGCCAGTAATTATCAGCATTTTACGTTGGCTATTGAGTTCTACAGGGTTGGCAATAAACGGGTCTTTCATTACTTGCTCAACCACAGGGTGGCGGCCTTGTTTGATGCTGATATTATCGTTATCGCAAAGCTCAGGCTTGGCATAATTTAGCGTTTGGGCACGCTCTGCTAAATTGTTAAGTACATCTAAATCGGCAATGACCGAGGCCATTATTTGTAGCTGCTCAATATGCGGCGCTATAAATTCAAATAACTGTTCGTATAGCTGCTTTTCAAGTGCCAGCGCTTTTGATTGGCTGCCGAGGACTTTATCTTCATGTTCTTTAAGTTCTGGAATTATATAACGTTCGTTATTTTTTAACGTTTGACGACGAATATAATCTGCAGGCACTAAGTGCGAGTTGGCGCGGCTCACCTCAATAAAAAAGCCATGCACTCTGTTATAACCAATTTTAAGTGTACTAATACCCGTGCGTTCACGTTCGCGCTGCTCTAGCTGTTCAAGCACATCGGTGGCACCTTGGCTTAAATTACGCCACTCATCAAGTTCGCTGTTATACCCTGGCGCAATAACACCGCCATCACGAATTAACACTGGTGGGTTATCAATCACTGCACGCTCAAGTAATGCTTGTAGCTCAGGAAGTTCTTTAGAATGCGTAATTATATGCGAAATACGCGCATCTGTGGCATCGTTTAATAAGCTATGCAGCGGCGCCAATGCTTGAAGCGCACTGCGAAGCCGTGTTAAATCACGTGGGCGAGCGGTATGTAATGCCAAGCGAGCAATTACACGTTCTATATCACCAATATCTCTGAGAGCGTCATGCAGCTCACTGCATAATTGCACATCTAAAATAGCACTAATGGCATTTAGACGAGAATTTAACTCGTCTTTATTACGAATAGGAGTATGAATACGGCGCTTAAGTAATCGTGAGCCCATAGCTGTGGCTGTTTTATCAAGCACTTGGGCAAGGGTATTTTCAAAGCCACCTGATAGATTAACGGTAAGCTCAAGGTTTTTGCGAGTTGGCGCATCTAAAATTACCGCGTGTTCATTATGCTCAAGGGTAATTGCACGAATGTGCGGTAATGCAATACGTTGGGTATCTTTTACGTATTGCATTAAACAGCCTGCCGCTACCAAGGCGCTATGCGCTTTGTCGACGCCAAAACCGACTAAATCTTTGGTGCCAAACTGCTCGCACAGTAAGTGTTGCGCGGTATCAAGATCAAACTCCCAATCAGGGCGACGACGCGCTCCCTTAATATGTTCAATTAAATGAGTGTTTTCAAAGTGTTCACTATATAGTAATTCAGCAGGCGCTAAGCGTTGTAGGGTTGAGCTAAATGCTTCATCGGTACTAACTTCAACAACATTGAAGCGCCCAGAGTTGATATCAAGATACGCAACACCGTATTGACCTTTTTTATTTTGCCAAACACTGGTTAGTAAGTTGTCTTGGCGCTCTTGTAGTAAGGCTTCGTCAGAAATAGTACCTGGGGTTACAATACGCACTACTTTGCGTTCAACAGGGCCTTTGCTGGTGGCAGGGTCACCCACTTGTTCACAAATAGCCACCGACTCGCCCATTTGTACTAAGCGGGCTAAGTAGTTTTCTACCGCATGATAAGGCACGCCCGCCATAGGAATAGGATCGCCCCCTGCTTTGCCACGGTGTGTTTGTGAAATATCAAGCAACTGCGCGGCGCGTTTTGCGTCATCAAAAAAGAGTTCGTAAAAATCCCCCATCCGATAAAACAATAAAATATCGCGATGCTCTGATTTTATTTTTAGATACTGCTGCATCATAGGGGTTTGTTGTTTTATAGTGTGCGGTGCATAAAGATCAAACGACATGTATTTACCCAAAGGCTGAATATGGAATTACATCAAGAGATTAAGACACTTGCTGCGCAATTAGGCGCTATTTTAACGGATAAACGCTTATGGATCACTACCGCTGAATCATGTACTGGTGGTGGAGTGAGTTATTCGCTTACCGATACCCCAGGAAGCTCTGCATATATTGATCGTGCATTTGTTACTTATAGCAATAACGCAAAGCATGAATTACTCAATGTGAAGCATGATACCCTCGAGCAATTTGGCGCAGTGAGCGAACAAACAGTTATTGAGATGGCAGCAGGTGCCTGCAAGGCAGCCAGTGCTGACATTGCCATTGCTATTTCAGGGATTGCAGGGCCCGGTGGCGCTACTGAGGACAAACCGGTAGGGCTAGTGTGGTTTGGGCTACAAATTAACGGTAAACACTGGACGTTTGAACAAGTATTTAATGGTGATAGGGCGCAAGTTAGGCTGCAAGCCATTGTATTTTCTTTAAAAACTATAATAGAGAAGATAAAATAATAAAATTAGCTTGATACTGTGATTTCATACAGTATACTTGTGTGCATTAGCTGGATTTGGAGAAGAAAATGAACGATAACAAACAAAAAGCGTTGGACGCAGCTTTATCACAAATTGAACGTCAATTTGGTAAAGGTTCAATCATGAAATTGGGTGACAATAAGGCGTTAAACATTGACGCTGTATCAACAGGCTCGCTAGGTATTGATATTGCTTTAGGCATAGGCGGCTTGCCAATGGGGCGTATTGTTGAAGTATATGGCCCAGAGTCATCAGGTAAAACAACGCTAACATTACAAGTTATCGCACAAGCTCAAAAAGAAGGTAAAACGTGTGCCTTTGTTGATGCTGAGCATGCTCTTGATCCAGTTTACGCACAAAAGTTAGGCGTTAATATTGATGAGTTACTGGTATCTCAACCAGATACGGGTGAACAAGCACTGGAAATTTGTGACATGTTAGTGCGCTCAAGCGCGGTTGATGTAGTGATTGTCGATTCTGTTGCTGCATTAACACCTAAAGCTGAGATTGAAGGCGACATGGGTGATTCACACATGGGTCTACAAGCACGTTTAATGTCACAAGCACTACGTAAGCTTACAGGTAACATTAAGCGCTCAAACACGCTATGTATTTTCATTAACCAAATCCGTATGAAAATTGGTGTAATGTTTGGTAATCCTGAAACAACAACTGGTGGTAATGCCCTGAAATTTTACGCCTCTGTACGTATTGATATTCGTCGTATTGGTTCAGTAAAAGAAGGTGATGAAGTTGTTGGTAATGAAACGCGTGTTAAAGTTGTGAAGAACAAAGTAGCACCGCCGTTCAAACAAGCTGAATTTATCATTATGTATGGCGAAGGTATTTCTAAGCAGGGTGAGCTGATTGATTTAGGTGTTAAGCACAAAATTGTTGAAAAAGCGGGTGCTTGGTACAGTTACAATGGCAACAAAGTTGGCCAAGGTAAGTCTAATTCGATTAAGTTCCTTAAAGAAAATCCTGAAATTGCAGATGAAATTGAAGGTAAATTACGAGAGATGCTATTGCTAAAAGCAACGGTTGAGCCAGAAGATGGCGAAGACGTATTAGGTGATGAAGGCGACCTTTAAGCCCATTTGTTTTAAAGCTTGATTTGACCCGAGCTTAAAAAAAGCGCTAACCATTAGGTTAGCGCTTTTTTATTGTTTGCTATAAAGTGACTTAAAGCCTAGTTAGCTTTATAGCTGCCAGTTAACTGACAATGAGTAGTTACGCGGTGCCCCGTAGTAACCTTGCTCCCAATAAAGGCTGTTTATGTACTTTTCATCAGTACTGTTATTAACATTAAAGGTAACACCGACGTTTTGAGTAATTTCGTAGGTGGCCATTAAATCTAATAAGCCATAAGCATCTTGTTTTGTAGTTGCCAATGCGTTGCCTGCTGGATCTTTCACTTGCACACGGCTAATAGAATCTTGCCAGCGGTAATTAGCACCTAAGGTTAAACCATCAATAAATGGCACTTGATAAGTGGCTGCCATTTTTAATTGGTTTTCTGGGGTGTAATCTTTAACGAGTTCATCACCATCAATACTTAAATTACTAAAGCTGATGCTGGCACTTAAATCATCAGTTAAGCGACCGCTTAATTCAATTTCGAAACCATCACTGTTAATACCATCTGCAGCGTAATAACGCGTATCGCTTGGAAGGGAGCCCGGAAGTGCAACAGCAAGTCCATCTTGCTTAGCATCAAAATAGGCCAGTGTTACAAATACTTGCTCATCTAAAAGTTGTGCTTTTAAACCAACTTCAGCACTTTTACCAATAACAGGAGCCAGTTGTTCAGCGTTAATGTCTAATTCTTTTTGCGGCACAAACGTCTCTGTGTAGCTAGCGTAAGCTGATAATGACTCGGTAAAATCGTACACAGTACCAATGTAAGGAATAACCTCTGAGTCATCGCGGGTTTGCACTACACTATAAGCAGTACCTTTAGTTTCCCAGTCGGTATAGCGTACGCCAGCCAAAATGCTTAATGGCTCTGCTAGTTTTATACGAGTTGAAACATAGGCCGATCTTTGTGTATTTCGTACATCACTGCCGTCAGGTTTATCAACCAGTGTTGCTTCTGGTGCTATCCCATCCCAAGTCGCTAAATCAGGCATCGCAGGGAAACCATTTCCTGTGCTGTAGTCATAAAGAGATTGGTCATTAAAGTCCATGTTTGCTTGGCTAATGCCGAATGATAAGTCGTGCTCTAAAGAAAATAGCTCAAACTTACCGCTGGCATATAAATCAAACAAATCTTGTGTGTCTTTGTAATCATAACGACTCGCATAGCCGGTTAAACCTAAACCAGTATCTTTATCTGGGGTACCATATACATAAAATAACTCAGAATTTTGTTCATTTTTTATATGGGCATAACGGGCTTTAGCAACCCAAGTCGCTGATAAGTTTTGCTCAAGTGTTACATAAATACGTTCAGCGCTATTATCCCAATACGACCAATCTGCAGCTGTACTAGTTGACTCATCATAATCAGTTGGTGAACCATCAGTGTAATAAAGCGGTAACGCGCCCCATAGAGGGCTATCGGCATCTTTTTGCTGGTTTACATAGTTAATGCTTAGTAATGTATCGTCAGTTAGCTTACCCTCATAGGCAAGGTAGGCAATGGTCTTATCGGTTTCGTAACGATCTAGGTACGACTCTTTATCTTGCTTAGTAAATACAGCACGAACAGCGTGTTCATCGTTAATCGGTGCGGAAACATCAATATCTACACGTTTGTTATTCCATGAACCATAAGAAGCCGATGCATTAGCTTGCGTTGTGTAGGTTGGCTTTTTTAGCACCATATTAATAGTCGCAGATGGGTTACCTGCACCGGTCATCATGCCATTGGCACCACGTACAATTTCAACGCGATCATAAATTGCAGTATCTAGTGTACCTTGAATTGAACCGGAATTTTGCGGTGTCCCTAAGCCATCAATTAAAAAGTTAGTTATTTCAAAACCACGCGCTTTAAAGTAAGTACGGTCAGTTTCTATTTGCTCTACTGTTACCCCAGGTGTGCTTTCTAATACTGCGTTAATATCATCAAGTGAAAAATCATCCATCAGCGCGCGTGAAACAACAGAAATTGACTGTGGGGTCTCTTTAATTGTTAGACCTAGCTTAGTCGCAGACTGTGCTTCTTCGGTGATATAGTTTTTATGATGTTGCCCATAAACGGCTATTTTTTCTAGAGGCAGGTTGTCTTGCGTGTCGTTTGCAACAGCATATCCAGATAAAACCAGTGAAGTAAGTAGACTCAGTTTAAATGCAGAGTTTTTATGTTTGTGCAGCATCTTGTTTCCCATAAGATTAAATTTGGTTGGTAATTTAATCTAAATGAGAGTGATTTGCAATTACGTTTGCGCGGTATTTTACACGTCTTTGACATTTTTTAAGTAAAGCGCATGGATTTGGTTAACTTGAGCTCTGGTTAAAAACAAAAAAAGCGGCCGAAGCCGCTCAGGAAGTAAATCAGTATTTTAATTGGTTAGGAAATTAAAACGCATACTTTACAGAAAATTGTAAACGATCTAGGTCGCCATCTACGCCACTTTCAAGCTCTCGTTCTGCATGTTTAAATTCCGCACCAAAGGTTAGACGTTTAACCGGTGAGTATAAAATATTTGCACTGTAGCTTTGGCTTGATTCTGTAGGATCGCCATACATTGCAAGTAGGTTTTCATCGTTATCAGCAGATAAGAACGAATATAGGAAAGTAGAGCGCCACTGGCTATTCCACTTATGTTGATATGCAATAAAACCTGATGTTGAATCAATCGCATCTAGGTCATCACCATTGAGAACCGCACCACGAGCTACGTTTAGACCAACATAACGACCTAGTCCTTTACCTTGCGTAAGCATAAATTTCAGATTGTCTTGACCAAACTTCACCATACCTGATGCACTAACACCAAATGAGGTTTCATCTGCATCAACACCGGCTACTTTGTAAGTTAGTTGACGAGCAAGAGCTGTTACTACAAAGTTACCCCAATCAGCATTGTGGGTATAGCGTGCTGTAAAGTCAGGTAATGAGGCGTCATCAGTCACTGCCATGCCACCACCGGCTGTAGTTATTGTGCTTTCTGGGTTCTCTAAAGAGAAAGACCATGCACCGGTGGTGTATTTAATTTGTGATTGACGAACAAACACAGTGCCTTCTGCAGGGCCAACAAAATCAAGCGCTTCTGGTAATGCACCGACGTTTTGAAAGTTTGACCACGTTTGACCAAATAACCATCCATCATATGAGATAAATGCATGGCGAATACGCGGCGAATATGAATTAGACACACGCTCGTTACCGCCTGGGGCAGAAGCTAAAAAGTCTAGCTCTATTTTAGTTTTAACCGTTTTACCGTTATCTAGTAAGGTAGCAGTTCCAAAATTGAAACGTGACTCACGAGCGTGCATATCAAATACAGCGTCTGAACTATCATCGCTACCGACTGTTAATGTACTTGGTACATAAAAGTCACGGCCAACACTGCTGCCTGCAGGAGCGCCTGCTGAGTAGTCACTCCACATTGCGTCGAGTTTAATGTATCCACCATAGGTGAATTCTGTATCACCTATTTTTGCAGCTGTAGCAGCATAAGCTGTGCTAGAAAGTGCACATAGTACAGCAGTCGCTGCCAGTGTTTTAATTGGAGTAAATTTCATTGTTGCGTCCTTTTATAGGCTACTTGTTGTATGTTGTTTGCTTATGATATGCATTAATGTGTGTTACTTATATAGTACTAACAGATTGAATTTAATTATCTTTAATTTAATTTGTTAATAAATACGAGTTATTAATAAACAATCAAGGTTTTTATATATTTAAGCTACTGTTGTATATGTACACAATTTACTCAATCAACTATTAGTCTATTAGACTAAGGTTTAATACTTATTGAAGGCTCATATACTTTTATTTAATAGTATGTTTTTTATATAAATAAGGTGTAGCCATGAGGATTATAGATAAGATATTGGGGTCTGTTGACCTTTGCGGATTAAAATTTGTTCAAACTAGGGGCGATTAAATCACGGCGCGAGGTTTGTAACCTAGTGGGCTAAGTAAAAACCGAGCAATAAAGAGTAAATCGCCCCTAGGCAGAACCCATCGGGCAGCGCCTGTTTGGCATTGATGCTGCGTTATCGCCTATTTATGGGGAATAACCACACCACATAGGCTCTGCCTTGCCTAAATACCAAACAGACTGCTGCAAAATTAACCTTGAAAGGTCAACAGACCCTAGTTATTTGAACTCAGATACAACTAATGTCTAATATTTAATAGTGCACTGCTGAGTAATCCTTGATGAAAAGCCTAAGGCAAGTAATATAAATTGGAGACTAATATGTCACAAAGTATCTATCCAGTTCCTGCGCAGATAAAAAACGCAGCGCTCGTCGATAATGAAAAATATAATACGATGTATAAACAGTCTATCGAAGACCCTGAAGGGTTTTGGGCTGAGCACGGTAAGCGTCTTGACTGGTTTACTCCATATTCAAAAGTAAAAAACACTTCATTTGACAAAGGCCACATCAATATTAAATGGTATGAAGATGGCTACTTGAATGCCTCTTATAACTGTATTGATCGTCACTTAAAAACAAAAGCGGATAAAGTAGCATTAATTTGGGAAGGTGATGATCCTTCACAAAGCGAAAATATTACCTACCAACAGCTACATGATGAAGTGGCAAAGTTTGCCAATGGTTTAAAAAAATTAGGTGTTAAAAAAGGTGACCGTGTAGCCATTTATATGCCAATGAGCCCGCAAGCTATATACGCAATGCAAGCTTGTGCCCGTATAGGTGCTATTCATTCAGTTATATTCGGTGGCTTTTCACCGTCAGCTATTGCGGATCGTATTAATGATTCGGGTGCTAAAGTGGTGATCACCTCAGATGAAGGCCGACGTGCAGGTAATTGTGTACCGCTAAAAGCCAATGTAGATGAAGCCGTATTACAAGATTCAGTCACCACCGTTGAGCATGTAGTGGTACATAAACTAACTTCAGGCGATGTTGATTGGCACGACCATGATATTTGGTGGCATGACTTAGTTGCAGACCAAGCGCCAGATTGCGAACCTGAACACATGAATGCTGAAGACCCGCTGTTTATTTTATACACCTCAGGTTCTACCGGTCAGCCCAAGGGGGTGGTACACACCACTGGTGGCTATTTAGTGTATTCATCTATGACCCACGAATACATTTTTGATTTAAAAGACGATGATATTTTTTGGTGTAGTGCTGATGTTGGCTGGATCACAGGTCACAGTTATATTGCTTATGGGCCGCTCGTTAATGGGTGTACGCAAGTCGTATTTGAAGGCGTGCCAACTTACCCAACTGCTGGTCGTATGGGTGAAGTGGTTGATAAACATAACGTGACAATTTTATACACAGCACCTACTGCCATTCGTGCATTGATGGCTAAAGGCGAAGAGCCGATTGCAAGCTCACATCGTGACAGCTTACGCATTTTAGGTTCTGTGGGGGAGCCGATCAATCCAGAAGCATGGACCTGGTACTATGAAAAAATTGGTAAGTCGAATTGTCCAATTGTAGATACTTGGTGGCAAACCGAAACCGGTGGCATCATGATTGCGCCATTACCAGGTGCAACCGATATGAAACCTGGCTCTGCAACACGTCCATTCTTTGGTATTGCACCTGCATTATTTGATGCTGAAGGTAATACATTGGAAGGTGCGGTTGATGGTAACCTTGTGATTTTAGATAGCTGGCCTTCACAAGCACGAACCGTTTATGGCGACCATGAGCGCTTTGAACAAACCTACTTTAGCGCTTATCCTGGTGTGTACTTTACTGGTGACGGTTGTCGTCGTGATGAAGGCGGTGATTATTGGATCACAGGACGCGTTGATGACGTACTTAATGTGTCTGGGCACCGTTTAGGTACTGCGGAAATTGAAAGTGCGTTAGTTGCTCATGAAGCTGTAGCTGAAGCGGCAGTAGTAGGCTACCCGCATGATATTAAAGGCCAAGGTATTTACGTTTACATAACTCCTAACGAGGGTGTAACGGTAAGTGATGAGCTAACAAAAGAGATCCGTAATTGGGTACGTAAAGAGCTAAGCCCAATAGCATCACCAGATATGATTCAGTGGTCTCCAGGTTTACCAAAAACACGTTCTGGCAAAATTATGCGTCGTATTTTACGTAAAATCGCGGCAAATGAGCACCAACAGCTTGGTGATACTTCAACACTTGCGGATCCGTCAGTGGTTGATGAGCTAGTAGAAAATCGATTAAATCGTTAATTTCGCGTTAAAAGCTTGATTAGAAGTTGATTCTAAACGTAGTATATCGGCTGTTGTCTATTGGATAGCAGCCGAATTTTTGGGAGTGAACAATGAGTCAGTTTTTAATAGCGGACGATCATCCGTTATTTCGTGAAGCACTAAAGGGCGCTTTGAGTGCAAAGTTTGCAGGTTTAGAAGTATTTGAATCAGCGGATTTTGATAGCACATTGCAGGTGTTAAGCGAACAAGAAGATCTTGATATATTACTACTAGATTTACACATGCCAGGTAACGGTGACTTATACGGCTTGATCCGTATACGTGAAGATTACCCAAGCCTACCTATTGCGGTAGTGTCGGGTAGTGAAGATGTAAATATTGTTTCGAAAGTTATGGGTTATGGGGCAATGGGGTTTATTCCTAAGTCATCATCATCTGACGATATTGCCAACGCAATTAACCAAATACTCGAAGGCGATACTTGGCTGCCAACCGAACTAAAAAGTAAAGTGGCTGAAATAGAAGGCGCAGATAGAGAAATTGCTGCACAAGTAGCATCACTTACTCCACAGCAATACCGTGTATTACAATATTTGCACGAAGGTTTACTGAATAAACAAATTGCGTACGAACTTCACATTTCAGAAGCCACAGTCAAAGCTCACATCACTGCCATATTTAGAAAACTCGGTGTTTATAATCGAACTCAAGCTGTTTTAATTGCTGCAAAACTACAACTAGAACCGATAGAGCAAGCTTAAGCAGACTAAATAAGAGGCGAGAGCCTCTTTTTTGTAACCCCATCACAATAAACCCATCACTTAATTACCATGACATAACAAGTCATTCATCTTTATTACATGACCTGCTCAGAAAATAATGCTAGGTTACGGGCATTTTGTAATTAAGAGAGCATGGTATGTCAGACTCAATGGACTCACCACACACATCCCAAGATGAAAATCAGGCCGCAAAGGGCGGTTGGTTTAATCGATTTTTAGCCACGGTAGAATTTTTAGGGAATATGCTTCCCCATCCAATTACCTTATTCGCGCTGTTTTGTATTGCCATTATTTTATTTAGTGGCGTTGCTGATTGGTTTGGACTTAGTGCTATCGATCCTCGCCCTGAGGGCTCTGCAGGGCGCGATCCAGATGGTGTAATTGAAGTAGTTAGCTTACTCAGTGCCGAGGGCTTACAGCGTATTGTAACGGGATTGGTAACTAACTTTACCAGCTTTGCCCCATTAGGTACGGTGTTAGTGGCGCTATTAGGTGTTAGTGTTGCTGAACATTCTGGGCTATTGTCTGCGGCAATGCGTGGCATGGTTATGGGTGCATCTAAACGCTTAGTTACCTTTATGGTGGTATTCGCTGCTATTTTATCAAACACAGCATCTGAGCTGGGTTATGTCGTATTGATTCCCCTAGCGGCAATGATATTTCATAGTTTAGGTCGTCATCCGCTTGCAGGCCTTGCTGCAGCGTTTGCTGGTGTATCGGGTGGCTATAGCGCTAACTTATTACTGGGTACTATCGATCCGTTATTAGCAGGTATTACGACGCCTGCAGCACAAATGATTGATCCAACTTACCAAGTAGGCGCTGAAGCAAACTGGTATTTTATGATGATTTCAGTATTGCTAATTGCTGTTTTAGGTACGCTTGTTACTGAGAAAATTGTTGAGCCACGTTTAGGTAAATATAACCCAGATGAAGCCAGTGAAGATTTAGCTCAAAATAATATTGCCGGTTTAACTGACAAAGAAAAATCAGGTTTAAAATGGGCTGGAGTTTCATTACTTGTTGTTTCGTTGTTGCTCGCTTGGACGATTGTTCCAGCAGACGGTATTTTACGTAACCCTGAAACAGGTCTAGTTGCACACTCTCCGTTTTTAAAAGGGATTGTTGTTTTTATTTTTGTCACCTTTGGTATTCCGGGTTTTGTGTATGGTCGCGTGGTTGGCACCATGAAAAATGATAAAGACGTGATCAATGCCATGAGCAAAAGTATGAGCTCTATGGGCATGTACATTGTATTGGTGTTTTTTGCTGCGCAGTTTGTGGCATTTTTTAAATGGACTAACTTAGGCACCATTTTAGCGATTAACGGTGCCGCGTTACTACAAGCTCTTAGCTTAACTGGGCCGGAAGTATTTGTACTGTTTATTTTGATGTGTGCTTTAGTTAACTTAACTCTAGGCTCATCGTCAGCGCAGTGGGCAGTAACGGCACCTATCTTTGTTCCTATGCTAATGCTTATAGGTTATGCACCCGAGACAATTCAAGCGGCTTATCGTATTGGTGATTCAGTAACTAACTTAATTACCCCGATGATGAGTTACTTTGGTTTAATCCTTGCGGTTGCCACTAAATACAAAAAAGACATGGGAATAGGTACTTTGGTAGCCACTATGTTGCCATACAGCTTAATCTTCTTTGTTGGCTGGGTGGTACTGTTTTACTTATGGGTATTTGTTTTAGGTATGCCAGTAGGCCCTGGGGCACCAACGTATTACACACCCTAGTTAAGTAAGGTTTATTATTTACTTATAAAAATGCCAGCTTATTAGCTGGCATTTTTAATAGCTATATAAAGCTAATTATGAAAATACGACGGTTTTATTGCCATTAATAAACAGCTAGAGTATTACTAAGTTGGTTTAATAACATGCCGCCTAAACATAGGCTTCTTTTGGAGCTAATAATACAACTTTGGTTTTTTCTTCGCCGTGCAGTACCACTTTTGCAATCCTTCGCAAAGTTATAATAAAAAATCGCTGCGGGATTAGCCTGTGAGTTCTGCTCTCATAAAAAGCGTTGTGCATCTTTATCAACAAGGCCTAATAATATCTAAATTATGCTGATTACAGAGTTTGGTAATTTTGGCTAAGCCTATATCGTCTGCGTATTAGTTGGTTAGTGTATTACTTATTTTCCTCATTTCCCTCCCTGTCTTTACTGCGCTTGTAGGGGGGGAATCACATTTATATCAAAGTGTAGAGAGGGGGATTTTAGTTTGGAAAGATGCCACCTAGTAATAAGGTGGCATATATAGATAAGCTAGTTTTTTGGCTCAGACGTTAAATCGTCTTCCTGACGTAAAAAACCAGCGGCTTCCTCATCATCTTTGGTTAAAGCTGGCTGCATAGGCATAGCCCGTGTTTGCTGGTTTAACTGGTGCAGTTGCGATGCATTGCCTAAATCGCGTTCGCTAGTGATAGAGGCAATTGATTCTCGATCTTTCAAAAAGGCAATTACATCTTTTTTGATTGCTTGTAATTGACCTTCATCTTTATGCATTTCCATAATATGTCGAGGATGCTCGAGGTTTTTCATGCCTGTAGCTGCAAAGGTTGTAGAAACAATGCGCGAAACAATCACCCAAGGCGTTATGCTGCTACGTACCAAGGTATTTTCCGAGCGTGTGCTATCATGAATACCGGTACCCGTTGATATTTTTGACTCAGTAAATGTGCCCTCGCACTTGAAGTACACGAGTAAAGATTCAAATTGCATTTCAGCAAAAAATAAATGGGCACTATTGCTCAGCAGCTGAGCAAATGCTTTAACTAATATGCCGATAAGCAATAAATGAACACTTGCCATTAACAGCTCGCTAAACTCAATAATATTTTTATTATTAAAGGCTTGTTCAATACTATTTATATTAGCAGCGTCAATATAGTGGTAAATATTAATAAAAGAGTAAGCAAGCAACACAGTAAAGGTAAGCGCTACAATGTAGAGTAAGTTACCACTAATTAACGCAACTAAACGAGAAAGGTTAAAGTGCTTACCTAAATCCATTGTGTGTAGTTTAGGCTGAATCTCTTGAATCATTTCGCCTTTAAACCCGCCTTTTCCTTCAATTTGCTCTTGTAGTTTAGGATCTAGCTCACGATAAACCCTATTAGGTACTTCTTTATAACGGCGATTAGCCATTACTAAGTTATCAAGATTTATAAAAATTTCATCTGGATGAACAGACTCTTGCCAGTTTTCTCGTAGTTCTGATACTTCAGCGCTTGGTGTCACTTCGTTTAAACGCGCTTTAATCATCACAAAAACAAGTGCACAACTAAGTGCAGCTAAAATAATAATGGCAGTTAAATAGAGGCCCGCGTTAAGGTTGGGTAATTGCTCAAGCCAATTGTCTATTTGTTGTTTGCTTATGCGCTGTTCCTGCATTATCCACGACATAGACAGGCCTATAGCAATGGGCAATATAAAGGATAAAGAAATGATTTTAGCAAGAGCACCAGTACCTAAGGCTTCAATATTTTTCTCTGCATTACGTGAAATAGGTTTGCCAGAAGAGCGCCAAGAAAACAGCACATAAAACATTAATATGGCACTATATATTGGAAAAGCTAGTTCGCCAGCTTCACCGGTAAAACCAGACAGTGACACAAAGGCGACCAATGCGTAAGCGATAAGAGCAACCAGTGTGCTTATCCATGAGCCAAATAAACGTTGGGCAACATTACGTATTGGGTAGGGTAAAAATAATAGTTTTGGTACTAAACTATGTAGCAAACGCGATAAAAAGCCATTCGGCTCTTTAAAAGTACTGTTTTTGCGACCAACAAGCATTTCTTCTAATGTTTGCGCAGTGTAGGCTACCTCGTTTTTTTCTTCTTGTGCAGTTGAGGTTTGCGACTTGCTAAAATTAAACGCCAGCGATGTTGGGTGGTTTCTACCTACGAAGTACTTAAGTGTTGCATAAATACCACCCGATAAAGTCCGAATGCCTAGGGCGAGTATTAACATGCCAAATATCATTAAGATCCAACCTGCTGTTGCATCTTCTTTTACAGAGCTAGACGCGATAACAAGCAAGCTGACGCCAACAACAGATTCAATAAGCCCTCTTATTGCTTTTACTTTACCTTCCAGTTTGAAAGGGTTTTTTAGTCCAAGATCGATTGATCCATAATCAAAAGCCATCAAATGCTCCTTATAAATAGTAAACCCTAAAAAGGGAATATCAGCATAGCTAAAATAATGCATGCATTAAGACATTATTGCTTAATTTCTGATTATATATCAATAATATTGTTCAGCTTAAGGTTACTTGAATATGATAAGTTAAATCTCTTAAAAGTTGTTATTGCTTAAAAGGGAGTGTAGTAAATAACCTGATATTTCAGCTAATCCATAAAGTGAATGGTTTTGCCAAGAGGAAAATTGCATATTTTGGCCGTGGAAGTTGATAGTAAAGGCCGAGGAAAATAATGATATAAATCTAACAAAAGGCTCTATTTTCGGTTCTATTAGGTTGAATTTACTTGCAATAGAAAACAGCTGATACGTAAATTTACTTTGTTTTAATAAAGTCTCTTAATCAATGTTCAGGTTTAGTTATATTGGATAAACAAATGCCAGCTTATTAGCTGGCATTTTTAATAGCTATATAAAGCTAATTATGAAAATACGACGGTTTTATTGCCATTAATAAACAGCTTATGCTCTGATGCTAGTTGCAGTGCTTTACAAAACACCGTTTTCTCCACATCTTTACCCATTTTAGCCATCATCTCAGCTGTATTCGCATGGGTCACACTCGACACGTCTTGTAAAATAATAGGGCCTTCGTCTAGCTCATTATTAACAAAGTGAGCCGTGGCACCAATAATTTTCACACCACGTTCAAATGCCTGGTGATATGGTTTTGCACCAATAAAAGCAGGTAAAAATGAGTGATGAATATTAATTATTTTACCCTCAAAACGACCCACAAATTCAGGGCTTAAAATACGCATGTATTTAGCTAGGCCAATAATGTCAGGGTTATAGCTGGCAATTAAGTCACCGACTTTTTCGTCGTGCTCACTGCGCGTAAGTCCTTCATGAGAAACCACATGAAAAGGAATATTAAACCCTTTCACTAGAGGCTCTAGAGTAGGGTAGTTAGCGATAACGGCGAGTATCTCTATGTTTAGAGCTTGTTCAAATTGCTTTAATAACATGCCGCCCAAGCAATGAGCTTCTTTTGTAGCTAATAGTACCACTTTGGTTTTTTCTTCACCGTGCAGTGCCACTTTTGCGCCAGCTGGTAATACGTCGCGAAGTTGTGACAAAAACTCAGCATGTGGTTCGCCTGTAAGCTCTGTGCGCATAAAAAAGCGTTGTGCATCTTTATCAACAAATTCGTTGTTACGAATAATATTTAAATTATGCTGATCACACAGTCCGGTAATTTTGGCGATTAAGCCTATATCGTCTGCGCATTGGGTGGTTAGTATATAACTCATTTTCCTCATTCTTACCCAGTGGTTAGTTGCTTCATTATTTGTGTTTTAATTTAGAAAGCAAGACCTTTGTGTGATAGCCAATGTTTAATTTTAATTTACGCTAAGATAGCGTTAGTAAGGTTAATTTAGCTTTAAGTAAGTTTAACAAATTGTGTTCTAGTAAGGATTTAAAACAAGGAACTAAATCAGTTGTTTATTACTATGTTTATACTATTGTCTAGTTAAAAAGTTGTTTTTAGTGTGCTTTACTAGCATACGAGTATATTAAATTGCGAATTAACTCTGTTTGTGCTTAATTTGTATACAAGTGTGGCGCTATTGTAAGTAATATAAACAATGGAAACTTAGCTGCTAAGCGGCTGAAAAATAAAAAGCTTAATGGCTTATAATGTTAATTGGAGAAATAATGGGTAATTTAAGCTTAAAAAACAAGTTGCTACTGTTGGCTGTTTTACCATTGATAGTATTACTAATCAGTTTTATGGCGGGCTCTTATTATTTAGAGAAGCAGAATCAACAGCAAAACTTTAATGAGTTCAAAACTAAATTAATTGCTGATAAACAGACTCTATTAAGAACAGAAATAGAAATCGGCTCTAAAGTAGTGCAATACCAATTAGCACAAGGAAATGAACAAGACGCTAAAAATGCGTTGCGAGATTTAACCTTTGGCGAAGATGGTTACTACTTTATTTATGATACCGATGGTATTAGTGTTTTTCATGCATTACTGGGTGATGCAATAGAAGGTCAAAATAAAATAGGGATGACCGACCCAAACGGTAAAAAAATAGTGGTTGGCCTACTTGAACAAGCTCGTAAGGGCGGTGGCTCGTTTACCTATCATTTTCAAAAGCCCAATACCACAGGCTTAGTCGAAAAGATTGGCTATGCAGCCATGATCCCAGGTACTAATTGGATGATAGGCACTGGCACATATATGGATGATATTGAAGCTGAGCTGGTAAAGTATCAAGCGACCATGGAGCGCCATTTAAGTGAAAAAATGACCACTTTGGTTTTAATATCATTTCTGCTTCTTGGTTTAGCAGCAGCCGGTGCGTTGTATGCTTCTAATAATATGCTAAAACCGATTAAACGTATGGTGCAAAGCTTAGATGATATTGCTAAAGGGGAGGGGGATTTAACCCGACGCTTAGAAATAGATACTCATGATGAAATTGGTCAGTTAGGTGAATCTTTCAATGTATTTGTGAGCAAGCTACACAGCATTATTGCCGGTGTGGTTGATGTAACAAGTGACGTTAAAACAGCCTCTTCAGATATTAATACGCAAACATTACTCATAGAAGATAAGTTATTAAAGCATAACCATGAAACCGATTTAGTGGCAACGGCGATTACCGAAATGTCAGCAACCTCGCATGAAGTTGCGCAAAATACCACACAAGTTGCAGTGTCAACGCAGGCGGCAACAAAAGAAGTGGCTAACGCGCAAGATTGTGTGGATGTTTCACTGAGCGAAGTATCAAACTTAATGGGCGAAATTAATCAAGCAGCAGAGCAGGTTAACTCGTTAAGTGAGCAATCTAAAAAAATTAACAGCGTATTGAGTGTAATTGGTGGCATTGCTGAACAAACAAACTTATTGGCATTAAATGCGGCAATTGAAGCGGCACGCGCAGGTGAGCAAGGTCGTGGTTTTGCGGTGGTGGCTGATGAAGTTAGAAGCTTAGCGAGCAGAACCCAAGACAGCACATTAGAAATTAACGAAATGCTAAGCGAGTTACATAATTTAGTAACGGCAGCTGTTGATGCTATGCATGCGAGTCAACAAAGCTGTAATCGTTCAGTTGAGTCTTCTCGCGCTATTTCTGAAAGCTTAGGTGCGGTAACCACGTCCGTGACCACCATTAATGATATGAGCACACAAATTGCTACAGCGGCAACAGAGCAAAGCAGTGTGACAGAAGAAATAAACCGTAACGTGTATGCGATTCAAGAAATAGTTAATGAATTAACACAGTCGAGTAAAACCACTTCTTCAGTAAGTCAGCACCTAGCAGGGCGAGGTGAAAACTTGGGTGACCTAGTAGGACAATTTAAAATATAGATAGCGTGATTTAAATTGCTAACTACGCTAAGCCGTAACATTATTTGTTACGGCTTTTTTATTGGTTAGCGCTGAGTGGGAGATAGCAGCTATAAATATCTAACGACACAGAGATTTTTTAATATTTTTATTCGTCTCTAATGTACACTATTAGCTATTCTTATTAATAAGTGCTTACTTATTACAGTAAATTTATAGTGAAAGACTATTTTAGGGTTTTGAAATGATAGAGTATCCGGTTGATCAGTTACCACAACTCATAAACGACTTATTGCAGTGTGATACCACAGAGCGCAAAAATAAATTACTTATAGATGCTCAACAAACCTTATCAACCGAACACTTATCTTTGTTGTTTGAAGCTATTCCTAAAGAGCAGCGCCTTGAAATTTGGCATTTATTAGATGAAGACACACAACACGAAATTTTCGTTAATTTAAGTGAAGATAGCTGTTTGTGGTTATTGCAGACTTTAGATGACAGCGACGGTTTTAAATTGTTGGACGAAGTTAATGTTGAAGAGTTGCTTGAATTAGAAGAAGTCATTCCACAACGCTTTACTGATTATGCAAAAAAGCAGCTAGATGAAGCACAAACCAAACAATACGAGCTGGCGCAACAATATACACCTGAGCAGTTAGGTCACTGGATTGGCTTTGACTTTCTAAAGGTGTCTGACAAGCTCACTGCTGGTGGCGCTAAAAAGCTGCTACATAAAGGGTTACCGCAGTACAGCGAAGTGATTTATTTAGTGAGCCGTAAAGGTAGCTTAATCGGCGAAGTGGCAGTTAATGACCTAATAAAAGCAAATGATAACGAGAGCTTAATGACTCTTGCTAATCATGACTTTACTTCACTGCACGCAGACCATGATTTATATGAAGCCGCCGAGGTGGTTATTCACAGCGAGCAAATGGCTATGCCTGTGGTTAATGCAGATAACAAACTAATAGGACGTTTAACCATTGCATCGGCTTACGAGTTACGTCAAGAAATCGCTGACGAAGCAGCAGCAAAAGCCGGTGGTTTACGTGAAGACGAAGATTTATTTGCCAGTGTTCGCAAAAGTGCTAAAAACCGTGGTATTTGGTTAGGTATAAACTTAGCAACCGCATTTTTAGCCTCTTGGTTTATAGGTTTGTTTGGCGCCACCATAGAACAAGTGGTGGCTCTTGCGGTATTAATGCCAGTAGTGGCGTCAATGGGCGGAATTGCCGGTAGTCAAACCTTAACGGTTATAGTACGCGGTCTTGCGCTTGGTCAAGTTACCGACTCAAACCGTAACGCTCTACTCAAAAAAGAGCTGCGAGTAGGGGCGGTAAATGGCTTGGTGTGGGCTTTAGTAATTGGTTTGCTAACTTACCTGTGGTTTAACGATATTATGCTTAGTATAACCATTACCGTGGCAATATTGCTGAATTTAGTGGCTGCATCGTTGGCGGGCGTAGTGATCCCGTCTATTTTAGATAAAATGAAAATTGACCCTGCATTATCAGGCTCAGTTATTTTAACCACAGTAACTGATATTGTCGGCTTTGTGACCTTTTTAGGGTTAGGCAGTTTATTGTTACTTTAGGGTCTGTTGATCTTTCAAGGTTAAATTTGCAGCAGTCTGTTTGGTATTAAGGCAAGGCAGAGCCTATGTGGTGTGGTTATTCCCCATAAATAGGCGATAACACAGCATCAATGCCAAACAGGCGCTGCCCGAAGGGTTCTGCCTAAGGGCGATTTACTCTTTGTTGCTCGGTTTTTACTTAGCCCACTAGGTTACAAACCTCGCGCCGCGATTAAATAGCCCCTAGTGTGAACGAATCTTAATCCGTAAAGGTCAACAGACCCTAGTTTAATCAGCTGTTATTTAACTAAACGCCACCTCCATGAAGTGGCGTTTAATATGGATATAGCGTCATGAAAAGGCCTTTAATTTAAACTTTAAACAATCGTACTTATTTTATTTCTGCCTTCCGTTTTTGCCCGGTATAAAGCCGTGTCTGCGGCATATAACAGCGCCTCGTAGGTGCGGTACTGGTTATTATTTTCACAGGCAATTCCTTGGCTTACCGTAATTTTAACCTCTGGCGGCAAACCTAAGTCGGTAAAGCTCATTTGTGCAATTTGTTGTTGTATATGGTTGGCCACAACGGTGGCGGTTTTTATATCGCAACGGGGTAAAATAATTGCAAACTCTTCACCGCCATACCTAGCAGCTAAACACTCTCTAGATGGAATGCACTGTAATAGCATTTTTGCTATTTTCTGTAAGCATTTATCGCCTTTAATATGCCCGTAGGTATCGTTGAATTTTTTAAAGTGGTCAACATCAATTAATATACTGGTTAAAGGTTGTTGGCTTTGAATACTCTCTTGCCAGTATTTTTTTAACGACTCATCTAAAGCTAAACGGTTAGCAAGCCCAGTTAAATGATCGGTTGAGGCCTGTATTTTTAAACGGTTATACATGGCTTTATGAGTACTAAGATCGTGAAGTATACACACGTACAACTTTTGCGCCGATGTGATACTTTTTGGCATGCTTGATATTGATAAGTCAGCTTCAATCACATCGCCATTGGCTTTGTTTATAGCAACTTCATTTGGGCCAATGCTAAGAGGGGTGTCCTTAATACCAATCCAATTTAATAAGGTCTGTTTATATTTATCAAGGTCTGAACCGTGTAAAAAAGACAGTAAATTTTCGCCTATCAGCGACTGTTGAGAGTAACCAAGTAATTGAGCAGCTTTTGGGTTGGCAAATTCAAAACCACCCTGTTCATTAAGGACAAAAATACCTTCGGCGGTTCCATTAAATAATTCTATTAATGCATCAAATTGAGTATGCGAAAAAGAGGATGATAAAGCGCTATCGAAGGGCAATGCCTTATCGTTATCAGTTGCTGCAGTCTCTTTATTGTTAATTTGTTTCGACACGTTTTAGCCTTAGCGTGGTACAGACGTTTTTGATGTCTACAAATTTACTTAAAAAAGTGCAATTAAACCTTTCGGTAATCTTCTGATTTTAACTGTTTGATATTTAATGACAAAAAACCATGCTTGCACAGGTTTCAAGTAACCTGTGCAAGGTGAAAATCAATAATTAATCGTTGCTGAGTAATTTTTTTTCATTTATAACTTGTGGATCGGCACTTTCATAGGCTTTGCCATTGCACTCAACATTAAATACTAAACAGGCAGTGCCAGGGTTTTCATCGGTGTCGATAATGGTAATTGTGCGGCCGTTATCGCTCACTTTAAAGCTGAAGTCTTGGGCGCAAGGTGTTTCTTTATCGACATCAGTAATAGTTGCGCCAGTAAATAAAAAGCCTTTAGCAAGCGTGGCTTGATCTAAACTATAAATGCCCGCGGTTTCGGTTCTTACAACTCCGCCGCCTGTAGCCTTTTTGTCATTCATAGAGTATGTAAAGTTAGCTTTGTCGTCACTGTCTAGTACAATGTTAACTGTAAAGTGAATTTGTTCTTGAGTGTTATTCATATTATTTCCTTTTTTATTCATAGTCATAATGTAAAATTAGTAATGCCTAGTTTTACTAGGCTTGCTTTTATCTTGGGTATTTCGTTTGCTCGGTTTAAGCAAGTGTATGTTTGCACTTGAGGGTACTTTACGTGAATGCTTTGGTTTATTTTTACTGTTTGAATAATGGCGTTAAAGGCATTTAAGCAAAATTGCTCTCGTTGTTCGCTGGTTGTTGCTAATTTAGCTTTGAGTAGGTTTATATTTATAGGGGCTAAGTTATCTTTATTTTTCATTTTATTAGTTATGTATCTTTTATATTCGACATCACTCTCGAGGATCGTTAATAACTCTTGTGCTTTAAGTGAGAGGTTTCTGTCAATGAAATAGTGAATCAAACTAATTTGTATATTGATAGGTCTGATATTATTAAAGCTTTGTGACTTTAAGAACGTAATAGTTTCTTCTACCCTTGGATCAATATTTCTGTCATTAGACAGTATCAATAAGTACACTAAAGAGTGGTAATACATAAGCTGGAACTTATTGTCTTTGGGGTCTTGTTCTAAAGCCTTGCTTATAATTTTGTTAGCAAGAAGTGCTTTTTGATAGGCTATTCGTTTATCGGTTAAATAACTCAGTAAGAAACTTTGTTGCATGTGTATATTTGCATTCATGTAAAGAAGACTTGCGTCATTGGGGTGGTTAGAAGCCATTTTTTTGACTACAGTTACCGCCTTTTCTAACATATCTATTGCGAGATTAAAGTTACCTAAGTTACCTTCAGTTTTTGCAAGCCAACTAAGGGTATCGGCCTTATCGCGTAATAAGTTTTTGTTGCTGGGTTTAAGCTCAAGGGCTTTGTTTTTAAGAACCAGCGATTTTGTAAAGCGTTCTTTCGCGGCTGTGTAGTCAAATTTCTCTGTGTATAAAGACCCCAGCGAATTATGTGAATACGACAACTCCATAATGGCATTAAAGTCATTGGGTGCTAATGCATACATGGTTTCGCTGTAGGCATGATATTTTTTAAATAATGGCTCAGTGGCGGCGTAATCGCTTTTATCATAATGAAGCTGACCGAGCCAAAAGGCATTGGCACCGGCAAGCGTTAGTAACTCTAAGTTGTTTGGCTGGATTTTTAATAATGCCTCAAGGCGAATGCGGGCGTTTTCAAAGGCGGTAAAGGCTTCATCGGTTTTACCCCGTGAATAGGCGACTTCACCCATGGCCTCAAGGGTTTGTGCGTACTGAAAGCGACTTTTAAATTCTCCTTGTTGACTGCTAAAGTTAAATAGCGAGCTTGGTTTATCAACTTGATTAGTAAAATATTCAAGTGCTTTATTACTAATGCCATCAAGTAAGTCCATACGCTTTACGCTGCGTAATTTATCGGCAAAATCACCAACCATAAACCCTAGTAAGCTTTCGGCCTCTTGGCGCTTTTGCTGTGCAAGTTGCTGCGCTTGAAAGCTGGTAACACTCATAAATAGGGCAACACAGGTAAGTAAACAAAGCAGAGCGACGGTGCCGCGTTTTATGGTTGTTTTTGTTTTACTGTGTTTAAGAGAGCTGGTTATAAGCGCGCGTTCGTCATCGTCTAGTTTAAATATGTTGTCGTTTAATAAGGTAACGGCCTCTTGCAATGGTTTACCCGGTGCTAACAGGTAGGCGTTACTTTTGTGCTCATTAAGCCATTGCTGCGTGTGGTGGTGTAAGCGGCTTTTTATAGCAAGGGCATCTTTATGGTCATTAATCCACTGTTTGGCACGTGGCCATTGGCGTAATAATGCCTCGTGGGCAAGGCTAAAGTAGGCTTCTTGGTTTTGTAAATGCGATACAAATAAGCGGCTATCGACCATGGCTTGAACCAGCTCTTTTTGGCTGGTGTTGGTTAACGCTTGCAAGCGGGCTGCGCGGCTAGTAATGGTTTTACCATCTGGGTTTAGCGTTACTAATTGCGATAACACGCTTTTTAGTTGCTGTTGTTGCGCTTTAGAAAGCCCTATAAATACCTCTTCGGCTTTTTTACCAATGGCACCCTCAATACCGCCGAGTTTTTCATACACACTGTGCAATAACTCATTATTATTACTGCGCTGTAAATACAGCTCTTGCAGTGTGTATTGCAACATGGGCAGGGCATCAGGGTTGTTGGCGGTATCTGCGCAAAGTATTTCATCCAGCGGGGTTTTGGTGTTTGGGTCTTGTGAAAACGTTAAATTAGCGGTTAACGCTGGCAAGCGAATAATTTGTTGTAGCTCATGGCGATTTGGCGGGGTTAAATCGTAATGCGCGCCATGAGCTTTGCCCACCATAAGGCTTGGTTGCTCAACCACTAAAGGGTAAAAATCGTTACGACAGGCACTAAATACAATCACCGCTTTAGAGGTCGCTAAACGCTCAATAACAGATAAAAAATGACTTCGGGTGTCGTTACTAAATAGCGGTGAGGAAAGTAGCACTTCTAAGCGGTCTATAAACAAAAACAATTGCGGCGTTTTTGCTGCTGTTTGGGTATTTGCAATTGTATTTTTTAAGCAACTAATAACATTGTCTATGTCATGTTCTAGTTGCTGTGCCAGCGTTTGTGCGCTTAGCCCTGTAAATACTGGAATGTCGTTAATATCCCAATCGAGCATAGCTGAGGCGAGATCTAAATACAGCCTATTTTGAGCTACATCTGCAAAGTCGAGTTGGGTGTACGACATTACTCTAATGCCGTTATAGCCTCGCTCGTCGAGTAGTTTTGGCAATATACCCGCATTAACTAATGATGATTTACCCGTGCCACTAGGGCCAAGGATTAAACAAAATGCGCGCTGTAATGTTACTTGGTTTGATACGCTCTCTAATAACGTGCTGATGGCATGATTACGACCAAAAAATAAGTGGGTATCGGTTGGGTTGTATGCACTCAAACCTAAAAAAGGAGAGCCGCCTTGCCAGGTGTTAACTTGGCTGGGGAGTTCATCAGCCAATGGAAACTCAACCGTTGCAATAACCCTATAACCACGTTTACGTATGGTTTCTATGTATTGCGGGGCGCTTGCCTTATCACCCAGAGCTTTTCGTAACTGAGTGATAGTTTTATGCAGAGGGTTATCGCCGGTTTCTGTGTTTGCCCAGCAGTGAGTTAATAACGCGTCGCTACTCACAATCTCTGCTTGGTTTTGACACAAGTACAGCAACACATCCATAGCTTTGGGTTCTAGCTGTTTTTGTTCTTCAGCGCGTTGAATGGTGTTACTGGCAGGAGTTATTTGCCATTCACCTAAATAAAAGGGCGGTTGATGCATAATTGGCTCATTTTTATAGTTATAAGTGCATTTAGCTTTTTGCTTTAATTACATGACTCATGCTAGTTATTTTTATTAAGTGTAACAATGCGCTGTGGAAACGGAATTTCGATATTTGCATCGTTAATTGCTTTATACACGCTGGCGTTAATAGCGAGCTTAGTTTCAATAATTTTAGTGGTAGGAACCCAGTATCGATAGCTAATAGTAACGCCGCTATCAGCAAAGCGTTCTATGCCAACTTGTGCATTGGGTTGCTTAGCAACCAGTTCGTGATTAGCTAATGCGTTTTCAATAAGGCTGATCGCAGTATCACTAGAGGCGCTGTAGGCTATGTCTATTTCACCTTTTACTAAAGAGTAGTTAAATGAGTTATGCAGGATTTCGCCAACGATATGCTTATTGGGAATGGTTATTTCTACTTTTTCTTCATTAATTAACACGGTGTGACCCAGTTCAATTACTTTTACTTGGCCACTAACCCCTTTTACTTCTATGGTATCGCCTACCACAAATGGCCGCGTGGCAATAATAGCAAGTCCCGCGCCATAATTAGAAAGCATGCCTTGTAATGCTAAGCCAGCACCTAAAGAAGCGGCACCTATTGCAGCAACAAACGGGGTAACACTAATGCCAATTTTACCAAGCGCAATTATGATCACCATAATGATCAGCAGTACTTTAACTACATTACTAACAAAGTTAGTTAAGGTGATATCAACGTTATGTCGAGTCATCAAATTGGCAACTACTTCGGCAAGTTTTTTCGCCACCCAAAGACCAACCAGTAGAATAAAAACAGCACCGACTATTTGCATACTATAGGTGACTAAATACTCGGTAAGTAGGGCGTAGTACTTTTCAAATTGTTGAATTTCGGAACTGATCATGGTGAGCTCTAGTTTTAGTTATATTGGTATCAACTTACTATAACAAAGTGCTCACTAAAATTGGATATAATAGTGGTACTATCACAGCAGTTAATAGCGCACTCAATGCCATAGCCACCGATGAAAACGCCCCTATTTTTGGATGTTCGGCAATTGCAGCCGCTGTACCTATAGCGTGACAGGCCGTTCCCATTGCAATGCCTTGTGCCTCAAAGTTAAATATTTTAATTAATTTTAGTAACAAAAAGCCAAACAAAGCCCCAAGCAAACCAATAAAAATAACCATAGCAGCGGCTAGCGAGCTGATCCCGCCAAGTGAATCGGTGACAAGTAATGCAATAGGTGTAGTAACGCTAAGTGCCGCAACTGAAGCGCTGAGCTGCGATGGGACAGCAAATAAAACACTTAATACAAAAGCCACCAGTGTGGCGTTAATAATGCCAATACTGCAGGTGACTAAAATGAGTAAAAAGTTTTTTCGAATATGCATAAACTGCTGATACAAGGGGAGGGCTAACGCGACTATGGCCGGCTCTAATAACCACGTTAACAACCGACTATGCGATGCAAATTGTGAATAAGGTAATTTAAGGTTAACGAGTAATAAGGCAATAATGCCGATACTTAAAAATACGGGGTTCGTGAGGGATTTTAAAATGCTGTGACTTACTCTCACATTGAGCATTTTTAGTCCAAAAAAAAGAGTAATTATAAAAGGGATGGTCAACCACCAAAGGCTTGGCGTTATTGCACTGATTTGCTCATTCATTGTTTTCAGTGCCCTTAAAGTGGCCAACCACACTGGCTACTAAAATTAAGCTACTCAAGGGCACTATAATCATCACGGTGGTTAAAAATGGCCAATGTGTTTTTATAAGTCCCAAGTGTTCAATAAAACCAACGCCTGCAGGAATAAAGAAAATAGGCATTACATTTAAAATAGGCGAGGCGCATGGAGTAAGTTGCTGCTCTTTAACAATGCCTGATAAAAGTAGTACCAGTAAAATAACCATTGCTAATAGTGGCGCAGGAAAACTGGCATCAATAAAGTGCATAATAAGTTTACCTGCTGCTAAGCAAAGCAAAATGATAGCGCTACTTAAAAAGTATTTCATGGCGATGACTCAATACAATAGAGGATTATCACTTTAACAAATAACGCTGTTTTGTGCATTGTGCCTTAGTATTACCATCAATGTTACCAGTGCTTGGCGTTTGAAAACTCAATACCAGTTTTACCTTTTGCTTTAGCAATGGCTTTTTTAGTATTGGGGTTGCTTAATAAGCGAATTTGGCTCCATGTTTCTTTAGCGAGTATTTTTCGAGCTTGGGCTTTATAGCTTTGTTGAGTTACTCGTTTTATTGCCGCCAATGTGTCAGGTGAACGCGCTTGTAATGTTTCAAGCATTTCTTTAGTTGCTTTATCGGTATCGTCGGTTGTTTTTGTTACTAAACCGAGTTCAAAAGCGTCTTGTGCGTTTATTGGTTCAGCATGGCTTGCTAGCCAAAGTGCTTGGTCGCGTTTTACTAAGCCTGAAAGCATAACATTAGCGCCCATGTCTGGGCATAACCCCCAGCGCGCTTCCATAATGGCGAGTTTGGCGTCGTGGTGAACAATTCGGTAATCGGCACCCAGTGCTATTTGCAACCCTCCACCAAGACAGTTTCCGTTTATTTTAGCAATTACAGGCACACTCAATGACTGCCAGCCCAGTACGACCTTTTGCGCTAGGTTTTGATTACCAGGTAGCCATTTGAATAGGAGCTTTATGATATTGAATGGTGAGGCCATAACCGCGTTAATATCGAGTCCCGCACAAAAGTGTTCGCCTTCACCGGTTAATACAACCGCACGAATACTGGCATCTCTTTTTATATTTTTAATCACCTTGTTAAGCTCAACAAACATAGCAAAGCTTAAGGCATTTTGTTTTTCTACACGATTTAATGTAACAGTGGCAATACCCTGTTTTTTCTCTAATTTTATCATTATGCACTCCTCTGACCTGTTATTTGAGCTTATGTTTTTATTGATGTTAAGTAAAGTGGATGAAGATGAATAAAAACAAAGTGAATTTTTTAATGTAAGTTGGGTCTATTCCCTTTAAAGGAAAATTTAATTTAAAAGGTCAGCAGACCTTAATACAAACCCATCCAACAATATCTATAAGTATTAGGTAAAAGTAAAAAAGCCAGTATTTAACGTGTTTTTTTTATCAAAACCCTAGCAACTTTTGATATTATGGCGCCAACTTAAAAGCTCAGAGGTTAACCATTCATGTCAGGTCCACGTTTATTTACGGTAGAAGAAGCAACTCATCAAGCTTATGATATTTTTTTAGAGCTGGCTCCCAATAATTTAAGCGACAAAGATATTGAAGAATTTAACCTACACCGTGAAGAACTAGGCTTTATTGAAGAAGATGAGCCCGATGAACAGTGGCAAGACTTTGTTGCCCTAGAAATTGAACCTGAGCATTTTATTCAAGTATTAGTTGGCCTTGAGTTTGATAACGAAGACGTATTATTTGCGAAAATTTTAATTAGCCGTGATAAAGACGCGCCTTTTTGTCATATTTTGTGGAAAGAAAGTGAATAACCATTTCTCTGCTTTTTTGTTATTGCCATATGTAAGAGAACGTATTTTGCGAAACTCCTTTGTATTACTGCTTTTATTATTTAGCTGCTTTAGCTGGGCAGTTGATCCCTTTGAAGATTTTCATGAGTATGGGGAGCTCTCTGATGAAGAAATTCATGAGTTACACAAAGGCGAAGTATTGTATGGTGATACCGAATTTGGTTTTATTTTAAGTAAAGGTAACACTAATTCAACCAGTTTTAAGCTTAAAGGGAACCTTTATCAAGATTTTGAAAACTGGCGAAATCAATTCAAAATAGACTCTTTGTACAAACGTGACGAAAACGAAGAAACGGGTGAGTCGGATGTGACTGCTAATCGCGTGTTTTTCTCTGCACAGGGTAACTATAAAATAGGTGTTAAAAACTCGTCTTTCTTTATTTACGGGGATTATGAAGAAGATCAATTTAGCGGCCTTGATTTTAAAAGTACGGTAGCAACCGGTTATGGCGCACGTGTTTATCAAGGGGTTAAAAATAAGGTAGATATAGATATTGGCCCAGGTCTATACCGCTCAGTTGCTGATGATGAGTCAACAGCACTTGAAGACGACAAAGACAAAATGGGTTATTTACTTCGTATTGCAATGCAGTGGGAGAGGTTGGTATCTAAGCGTACCCGATTTAATCAAGATATCAGTATAGAACAGTCTTTGTCTGGGCTTAACTCTCGGTTAAAGTCAGAAACGGCATTAATTAGCCAAGTGGTTGGCGCGGTATCGTTAAAGTTTGCTTATATGTATCGTTATAATTCTAAGCCTGAAGAAGATAAGCTTAAATACGATTCAGAGCTCAGTGCAACCTTAGTTTACAGTTTTTAATTTTTTAACTTTTTAATAGAGAGTGTTATGTATCAGCATAAGCAGTATGCGGTATTTATATTTGTAGTATTAGCGTGGATCAGCGGTTTTGTTGCGCTTGCATGGAATTTAATTGGTGCCGATGCCCCGTTAATCGTATTTGCCGGTATTTTAGTGCTGGTGGGCTTTTTGTTCCACGGTTTAACCATTAAAGTTGACGAAACTCATGTTAGCTGGGCATTTGGCCCTGGTGTTGCAGGCCAAAAATTAGCATTAGAAGACATAGTGGATGTAAAGGCAGTACAAAATTCATACCGCCATGGTATTGGTATTCGCATTACACACGATGGGTGGATTTATTCGGTATCAGGCTTTAGTGCGGTGCAATTAACGCTTAAAGATGGCACTCAGTATCGCTTAGGCACGAATGATCAAGCTGGATTAGTTGCTGCGCTTGAAGATAAAATAACCCCAGTTGAAATGCCAGCAGCAGAGCCTCAAGCCAAATTACGAACACAGAATAATATGCTATAAAAAAAGCGCCTTAGGCGCTTTTTTTATAAACTTATAGCAATTTTATTATTTAGCGGGTTTTAGTGCTCGTGGCCACAGCCGCCTTCACCATGTACGTGGCCATGCTCAAGCTCTTCGGCTGTTGCATCGCGTACTTCTAAAATTTCTACATCAAAGTTAAGTGTAATGCCGGCAAGTGGATTATTACCATCAACAATCACTTCTTCGTCTTGAATATCGATGATCATTACTGATTGGTCACCGTCATCTGTGGTTGCACGAAATTGCATGCCCACTTCAATTTCCATACCTTCAAACATTGATTTAGGTACAGCTTGCATTAAGTGATCATGACGCTCACCGTAACCTTCTTCAGGCTCTACTTTTACGCTTAGTGTATCGCCAGCTTGCTTGCCTTGCAGCGCGTTTTCAAGCCCTGAGATCAGGTAACCTGTACCAACGATAAAAATTAATGGCTCACCGCCAAATGAGTTATCAATGGTATTGCCGTCATTATCTAAAACAGAGTAATGCATTTTTACCACTTTATTTGCTGCAACGATCATAGTCATTCCTATTATTCATCTTCAAGAGAGTAAGGTAGAGGCAGAATGTTTAGCTCTACCGAAGGGGTGTGTTTTGCACGAAGAGTCTGATCGATATCAGTATCGTTTGGCAACACGACCAAACCAGTTAAAGTCTGTGTTTGTTCATTATAGCTTTGCGCAATAAGTTTACCTGCGCGGCGCCAGTTTTCACCTAATTGAGTTTCAATGTCGGGTGCTTCGAGTAACCCTTCACTTTGCCCAGAAACGATATACATAGCACGTTTGTTTTTGCCTAGGTACTTCATACGTGCAACGGTTTCTTGGCCTGTGTAGCAACCCTTTTTAAAGCTAATGCCGTTAATGGCTTGCAGATTAACCATTTGCGGTACGTATTCATCAATCGCATCGACACTTAATTGCGGTTCACCAGCGAGTATAGACGCTTGTTGCCATAGGGCATCGTTGTCGAGGGTCGATACGTCGTCAGGTAGGCAAAATTGGCTATCAACCATCAATAAAACGCGGTTTGATGCAAGTTTAAGGGCTTTACCGTGAGCGAAGTCACAAGCCGTTGCGTCATCGCTGAAGTGAATATCGAGTTGTACGAGTATGTCTGTTAAGTTATCGCCAAGTAGACCAATTAATCGCTCTGATGCTTTATTAATTTCAACTTTTGCAAATACAGCGTATTTTTTTAATTCAGCTAGTGAACGTTCGACTTCTGCACTTGAACCAGCTAAAAAGTAACTTTGTTGATAAGAAAATAGCTTAAATACACCCCATAACTTACCTTTTGCACTGCAGTGACCTGCCCACAAAAAGTTATCGTTGTTAAGTTTATTTAGATCTTGAGTGATTTGTCCGTGGAGGTACGATAATTTATCTGCGCCTGAGAGGCTAATAACCTGATGTGATAAAGGACATGCATAAACCTGAGACATAAACACCTTCTTTGCAATAACAAATGAGGTCACATAATAACGTAGTTAAAGCGTATGGTACAGCGACTAACAGACGATGTTTTTATAACTTAGTGCTGTTAAATTAACGCGTATTTGGTAAACTCGAGTTAATTAAATATGAGGTTTAAAATGGTTGAAATACATAGTAAAGCACGTATCCGTTGGGCTTGTCGCCGTGGCATGTTAGAGCTAGATGTTTTGTTTATGCCGTTTGTTGAAGAAGCTTATGATTCGTTAGATGCTAAACAGCAAGCGATTTTTCAGCGTCTATTAACCCAAGAAGACCCAGATTTATTCGCTTGGTTTATGGGCCATGAAGAATGTAAAGACGCAGAGCTAAACAGCATGGTTCAGCTAATTTTAGACCGAGTTCGTGTATAGATTTACCGTTACAGATAATAAAACAGACCACAAACCGATTGTGGTCTTTTTTTGTGTGCTGACTCTAGTGTTGTGCTTATTTATGAACTCGGTGGTGGCAACTCTTTTTTGTATTGCACTTAATACACTTGCTGGCATTATTGTTTGGCGAAAAATCGTGGCTGCTCAACCACAGCAAGGCATTATACTCTTAGAGCCGAATCAATTTCGTTTTGAAGGATCAGGCAGGCAAATTCAAGGGGTAATTAGTAAGCAAAGCCGGTTACTTGGTCAGAGTGTGTGGCTGTATATTAATGGCTTTAGTAAAAACTATTGGCTGATTATCTCAGCCAATAGTGTTGATGAGCAAAGCTATGCGCGCTTAAAACGGGCAACACTTGAAGCAATTAATTACGTAGCGGAGTCAAAATAGTGGGCGTTGGGTTCTCATTTTGCTCTGGATAATCAATAGTAAAGTGTAGTCCACGACTTTCTTTACGTTCCATAGCGCTTCTAATTATAAGCTCGGCAACTTGCACCAAATTACGTAACTCAAGTAAGTTATTACTCACTCTAAAGTTTGCGTAATAATCGTGTATTTCCTGTTGTAGCAGTTCAACACGATGCAGCGCACGTTCAAGGCGTTTTGTTGAGCGTACAATCCCCACATAATCCCACATAAATAATCGTAGCTCATGCCAGTTATGGGTGATCACGATTTCTTCATCTGAATTAGATACACGGCTTTCATCCCAACTAGGTAAATCTACCAGCGCGGGTGCGGTCTCTATTTTACTTAAAATGTCTTTTGCTGCTGCATGGGCAAATACAATGCACTCTAATAATGAGTTACTTGCCATGCGGTTAGCTCCATGTAAGCCGGTATAAGCCACTTCACCCACAGCGTATAAATTTGCTAAATCCGTTTTGCCGTTAAAGTCGGTCATTACGCCACCACAGGTGTAATGTGCCGCAGGAACAACCGGAATTGCCTCTTTGGTTATATCAAGCCCTACGCTCAAGCATTTAGCGTAAATAGTAGGGAAGTGTTCAATAATAAAATCTTTGTCTTTATGGCTAATATCTAAATATACGCAATTTGCGCCAAGGCGTTTCATTTCAAAGTCGATAGCGCGCGCTACAATATCGCGAGGAGCGAGTTCTTCTCGTTCATCAAACTCTTTCATAAAGCGAGTGCCATCAGGGCGTTTTAAATAGGCCCCTTCACCACGCATTGCTTCAGTAATTAAAAAGTTTTGTAATTCTGGGTGGTAAAGACTGGTTGGATGAAATTGATTAAATTCCATGTTAGCAACGCGACACCCTGCACGCCAAGCCATTGCTATGCCATCACCGCTAGAAACATCAGGGTTAGAGGTGTAAAGGTACACTTTACTTGCGCCACCGGTTGCTAAGGCAACAAATTTTGCGCCAATGGTTTCTACTTTTTTGGCTTTTTTATTCCACACATGCATACCGTGAACATGTGACCCCGTTTTACCGATATTTTTATCAGTAATTAAATCAATCGCATTATAATGCTCTAACAAGGTGATATTACTGTGCGCTTGAACTTGGCTAATCAGCGTTGTTTGCACTGCTTTGCCAGTGGCATCGGCAGCATGCAAAATGCGTCGATGGCTATGACCCCCTTCACGGGTTAAATGAAAGCGCTCTTTACCTTTACTATCAAATTCCATATCAAAAGGCACGCCTTGATCAATCAACCATTGTAGGCAGTCATGCGCATTACTGGCAGTGTAATGTACAGCTTCTCTGTCACACAAACCGCCACCTGCATCTAAGGTATCTTCAACGTGAGACTCTATACTGTCATTTTTTTTATCAAAAACAGCGGCAATTCCGCCTTGGGCATAAAGAGTAGAACCTTCGGTTAATTCACCTTTACTGATCACGGTAACGTTACAGTAATTAGCCAAAGATAAAGCAAGTGATAAGCCTGCTGCGCCGCTACCAATAATAGCGACATCGGTAATGTGATGTTTATTTTGGTTCATCTGTGAGGTACTTTGCGGTTACAATGCTCAGATAGAGCAATATTTATTTTTAATACTTATAGTTGTACCATATTTGTTGAACTACTACTAAGTGGTTTTAGCGTATAAACACGTAATTTGTAGCTATTTTATAAAAAAACAATATGAGTCAGAACTTTTTATTCATCTAAGGGTCAGAGTAGGTGTGAACAATGGCGACACTATGAATAATAAGCAAGAATCAATCAGAGGAGTACCGGCTCGAATGAGCGAGCAGGAATTAGATTTAGCGTTAGTGAAAAGGGTTCAGCAGGGAGATAAAAACGCCTTTAACCTATTAGTTAAGAAGTATCAGAACAAGATTGCCGGTTTGATCTCACGTTATGTATCAAATCAAGGTGACATTGCTGATGTAGCACAAGAAGCGTTTATTAAAGCGTACCGTGCCCTTCCAAACTTTCGTGGTGACAGTGCTTTTTATACTTGGCTTTACCGTATCGCCGTTAATTGTGCTAAAAATTATTTAGTGGCTCAAGGGCGTAAACCGCCAGCAAATGATATAGATGCTGACGATGCCGAGTTTTATGAAGGTGCAGATTCAATGCGTTCTAACGCGTCACCTGAAAATTTACTATTAAGCGAAGAAGTACGCGCTGTTATTTTTAATACGATTGATAGTTTGCCTGAAGATCTTAAAACCGCGATTACTCTTAGAGAAATTGAGGGTATGAGCTATGAAGAAATAGCCGTGGTGATGGATTGCCCAGTCGGGACGGTACGTTCGCGTATTTTTCGTGCCCGTGAAGCAATTGATAATAAATTAAACCCATTGATAGGCGAGTCTTAGTATGACAAAAGCACACGTTAACCGCTTAGATAACGAATCGTTATCAGCATTACTTGACGGTGAGCAAACTTTAAATGATGCCGCTATTGCATCAGATGATGTTGCTACGTTTGGCCGTTACGCGTTAATCGGTGATGCAATGCGAGCTAAAGAAAATAACAATAATATGGACTTTGATATTAGCGATCGCATTTCGTTAGCACTTGAGAGTGAGCCCGTTTATGCAGACTTTAGCCAGTCTGACAGTGTGGCAACCCCTTCAAATACCGAAACAGACAACAAAGTAGTGGCGTTTAATTGGCGTAAACCGGTTGCCCAATTGGCAATTGCAGCAAGTGTAGCAATGTTTACTATTGTTGGCGTGAACACCTTACCGCAAGGTGAAGATGCTCCACAAAATGAAATTCCTTTACTGCAAACCACGCCGTTAACCGGCATGGCGTCGCCAGTAAGCTACTCATCGGCACCTGCACTTGATAACGCAGAGCAAGGTTTGCGAGAGCTTCAGCAGCAACGCATTGGCGCATTAGTACTTGAACATCAACGTCAAGCGCGTGTAGCTCATTCGTTAAAAACAGCTAAAACAGATGAAACATCCCCAGAGGAAAAAAACTAATTAGATGAAAGTAATTACTTTTATTATGTCATTGGTGCTGAGTTTTAATACTTTTGCCAATGACACAAACCCTGCTAAAGATTTACTGCTTGAAATGGCCAGTGCAGTTCACACTCGTAATTTCGACGCCTCTTTTGTTGTTGTTAAGGGTAAAAGTATGGAGCCCTACCGTTGGGTGCATGCTAAACAAGGTGATATAGAGCTTGAACATTTAAGTTTGCTTAATGGTGCAGGCCTTGAAATGATCCGCATTGACGATCAAGTTACCTACTTTGAGCCACAATCAGAACCTTACTCGTTAACAACTGACTCGATTGCAGGCCCCATCCCAGAAGTCTTATTTAAAGATATTAACCGCTTAAGTGCACATTATGACTTTGTGCTTGGTGGTAAAGGCCGTATTGCGGGGCGTCCTGCTCAGCTGGTTCGAATTGAATCTAAAAACGATGACAAATATAACTATTGGATTTGGATTGATACTGAGTCGTCTTTATTGTTGAAAGCCGCCTATGTGAATCACCAAGGCGAAGCGCTTGAGCAATTACAACTTACCCACATTAGCGTAACTGAGCAACCGGCAAGCTTATTATTAGAAGTACTTAATCGTAATTTTCCAACACCATTACCCGCTAATTCAATTGATGAACAAAGCAAAGCGAATGCTATGAATTGGACTATTGGATGGCTACCTGAAGGGTTTGAATTACTTAAGTCCGATAGACATAAGCTCGACTTAAACAATGAATTAACAGATTACTATTTATTCTCTGATGGGTTTGTTGAGGTATCAGTATTTGTGCAACGGCCACTACCTGGTAAGCGCTTAAGCGGAGCTCTCACCTCAGGAGCAACCACTATTTATGTGCACAACGGCGGAAATTTTGATGTGTCTGTGGTGGGGAACATTCCAACCATGAGCGCCAAAGCGATTGCTGAGTCTGTTTCACGGGCATTATAAATGATAGAACAAACGTTAACCGTCGTGGCCCTTAGTGGCCACGTTGCGCATTTAGAAGCCCAACAAAAGCAGGCCTGCGAAGGCTGTAATGGTCGTTGTGGCTCTCAAGTGTTTAGTAAGTTATTTGGTACAGCAAAGAAAACCTTACCCTATAAATTCGAAACGCAATTAGAAGTTGGACAAAAAGTGACTATGTCACTGGATGACAGCCATGTTGTAAAACATGCTTTTGCCGTTTACATGCTCCCCTTATTTTTGAGTTTAATCTTTGCCTTAATAACCAGTGAATTAATACTATTGGCTGAAGGTTGGCAAATTTTAGCAGCGATATTGGGTGGCATCACCGGCTACTTAATTGCTAAAACGTGGGTAAAATCACTTAGGCATGAGATTAAAGTGATAAAAATTCATCCAATTAGTCTTCCTTTAACTCAAATAGATGGTGATTGACGCCAATTAAATGTAAAATTGCGTTTTTATGCCACAGTAACTTGAAAATGCACAGCAAGTATTTTCAAGTTATTTAGGCATGCGACCTTAGTCCCTTAAAATAGAAGTTTAGAATCCAGTTTATGAAGCATATCCGTAATTTTTCGATCATCGCCCACATTGACCATGGTAAATCGACCCTTTCTGACCGTTTGATCCAAGTTTGTGGTGGTTTAACCGACCGTGAAATGCAGAAGCAGGTTCTGGATTCAATGGATATTGAACGTGAGCGTGGCATTACCATCAAGGCGCAAAGTGTAACGTTAAACTACAAAGCAAACGATGGTGAAACCTACCAGCTCAACTTTATCGACACTCCAGGTCACGTTGACTTTACTTATGAAGTATCACGTTCATTAGCCGCGTGTGAAGGTGCATTATTGGTTGTTGATGCTGGCCAAGGTGTTGAAGCACAAACATTGGCTAACTGTTATACCGCCATCGAAATGGACTTAGAAGTTATACCGGTTCTAAATAAAATTGATTTACCACAAGCTGACCCATTACGTGTAGCCGAAGAAATTGAAGACATCATTGGTATTGATGCCCTTGATGCTGTGCAATGTAGTGCTAAAACAGGTGTGGGTATTGCCGAAGTACTTGAAATGATCGTTAAAGATGTACCGCCACCAGTTGGTGATAAAGACGAGCCATTACAAGCGCTAATTATCGATTCTTGGTTTGACCCGTACCAAGGCGTTGTATCGCTAGTGCGTATTAAGCATGGTGAACTTCGCGCGGGCGACAAAATTAAAATTATGTCGAATGAGCATATTCATACTGCAGATCATGTAGGTATTTTCACACCTAAACAAACTAATACCGGTATTTTACGTACAGGTGAAGTAGGGTTTGTTATTGCCGGTATTAAAGAAATACACGGTGCACCGGTGGGCGATACTATTACTCATCAAAAAAATGCGGCACCTGAACGCTTACCTGGTTTTCAAAAAATTAAACCACAAGTCTACGCGGGCATGTTCCCAATTGCGTCAGATGATTACGAGTCGTTCCGCGATGCACTTAACAAACTAAGCTTAAACGATGCGTCGTTATTCTTTGAACCAGAAAATTCAACCGCATTAGGGTTTGGTTTCCGTTGTGGCTTCTTAGGTATGCTGCACATGGAAATTATTCAAGAGCGTTTAGAGCGTGAATACAACATTGACTTAATAACCACAGCACCAACGGTTATTTATGAGGTAGTGACTAAAGAGGGCACTACACAAATTGATAATCCATCTGACTTACCAGCCGTAAACGATATTTTAGAAATACGTGAGCCAGTAGTAGAGGCTAACATTTTAGTACCGCAAGAGTACTTAGGTAGCGTAATCACTTTATGTGTTGATAAGCGCGGTATGCAAACTAAAATGAGCTACCATGGTAAGCAAGTTGCAGTAACGTACGAACTGCCTATGGCCGAAGTGGTAATGGACTTCTTTGATAAGTTAAAATCAACCAGTCGTGGTTTTGCGTCGCTTGATTATAACTTTAAGCACTTCCAAACCTCAGACATGGTACGTGTAGATATACTCATTAATGGCGAGCGTGTTGATGCCCTTGCTATTATTGTACACCGTGAAAGCGCGCAGTCTCGTGGTCGTCAGCTTGCTGATGCGTTAAAAGAGCTTATACCACGTCAAATGTTTGATATTGCGATTCAAGCAGCAATTGGTCAGCATGTAATCGCGCGTACAACCGTGAAGCAACTTCGTAAAAACGTAATCGCTAAGTGTTACGGCGGTGATGTAAGTCGTAAGAAAAAATTACTTCAAAAACAAAAAGATGGTAAAAAGCGAATGAAGCAACTTGGTAACGTTGAAGTGCCTCAAGAAGCGTTCTTAGCCATTTTAAAAGTTGGTAAATAAAAAATAAAGGGATAATAAATGGCTGGCTACTTTTCAGTTTTATTGGTGTTATTAACCTTAGGCTCAGGCTTAATATGGTTAATAGATCACTTAATGTTTGCCCCTAAAAGGCAAGAGCGTTTGGCAATTGCACAAACTTCTGCCGGTGGCCAACTTGATGAAGAAACTGCAGCATTGATTGCGCCTGAGCCAGTCATTACTGAAACAGCAAAGTCGATTTTTCCGATGATTGCTGCTATCACTATTTTTAGATCGTTTATTTTTGAGCCGTTTCAGATCCCATCGGGTTCAATGATGCCAACTTTATTAGTAGGCGATTTTATTTTAGTGCAAAAGTATTCTTATGGAATTAAAGACCCTGTATGGCGCAGCCAGTTAGTGGATGTGAGCGAACCAGAGCGTGGCGATATTGTTGTTTTTAAATACCCATTAGATGAGAGAGTTGATTATATTAAACGCGCTATAGGCTTACCTGGCGATAAAATTGTTTATCGCGACAAGCGTTTATATATTCAACCAAAATGTGAAGAGGGTGACGTTAAAAAAGGCGCGCTTCTTTGCAACGAATTCAATAAAATTGATTTTAAATTAATTAATGATAATGAATTTATGCAAGGCCCAATGGCTTTAGCGCGTTTAAATGAAGATTTAACGACCTCTAGCCATGATATTTTAATCAACCCAAAATCGCCTGAACGTAAAGGGCGTTACTACCAGCAATTGGGCACTCCTGCAGATGAATGGGTGGTGCCTGCTGATCATTACTTTATGATGGGTGACAATCGCGATAACAGCCAAGATAGTCGCTTTTGGGGCTTTGTACCAAAAGAAAACTTGGTGGGTAAAGCTGTCTTTATATGGATGAGTTTTGAATTTGATAATGGCCCAGATGACATTTTACCAGGATGGGTTCCAACTGGTGTTCGTTTTGAACGCCTAGGTAATATTCAGTAACAATGAAAAAAAATGTAACAGAGTTATACAAAAGAATTGGCTACACATTTGCTGATCAAGGCCTACTTGAGCAAGCAATGACGCACCGCAGCCACAAAGGTCAACACAACGAGCGACTCGAATTTTTGGGCGACTCGATTTTGAGTTTTGTAATTGCCAATGCCTTGTACGCTAAATTTCCTAAAGCACGTGAAGGCGATTTAAGCCGCATGCGTTCGACTTTAGTTCGCGGCCAGACGTTAGCTGAATTTGGTCTTGAGTTTGAGCTAGGTGATTACCTGCGTTTAGGCCCTGGCGAGCTAAAAAGTGGCGGGTTTAGACGCGAGTCGACCCTAGCAGATGCAGTGGAAGCTATAATTGGCGCTGTATTTTTAGATTCAGACATTGATCGTTGCGGCGAGCTTATTTTAGCGTGGTATGAATCACGTTTAGATGCTATTTCACCAGGGCTTAACCAAAAAGATCCTAAGACCCTGCTGCAAGAGTATTTGCAAGCTCGTAAGCTATCATTACCTGGCTATACTGTAGTAGACACTAAAGGTCAGGCACACAATCAAACATTCACGGTTGAATGTATCGTTGATGGAATGGATAGCATTATTTCTGTTGGCAGCTCAAGGCGTAAAGCCGAACAAAAAGCGGCCGAAAAAGCATTGAAGATACTTAAAAATGAATCTTGATACCTTAATACAGCCTCATGAAGGCGAAATAGACACATTTTGTGGCATGGTTGCGATTGTTGGCCGTCCTAATGTGGGTAAATCAACCTTGCTTAATGAAATTATTGAGCAAAAAGTCAGTATTACCTCACGTAAGCCACAAACCACGCGCCATCGTATTATGGGTATTCATACTGAGGGTAAACACCAAGCGGTGTACGTAGATACCCCAGGTCTGCATGTTGAAGAAAAGCGCGCCATTAACCGTTTAATGAACCGCGCAGCGTCGAGCTCAATTGGCGATGTTGAACTGATTATTTTTGTTGTTGAAGGCACCCATTGGAATGCCGATGACGAGATGGTACTAAACAAAGTGAGCCAAAGTGGCAAGCCGGTATTGTTAGTTATTAACAAAATTGACCAAGTGAAAGATCGCGACCTTGTCCTGCCACACATGAAGTTTTTAGGCGATAAGTTTGACTTTATAGGCATTATGCCTGTATCTGCGACTCAGGGTAAAAACATTAACCTGATCAAAGAAGAAGTGACTAAACGTTTACCGCCGTGCGAATTTTATTTTCCGGATGACTACGTTACTGACCGCTCAATGCGCTTTATGGCTGCTGAAGTGATCCGTGAAAAGCTTATGCGCTTTATGGGTGAGGAACTACCTTACTCAGTGACTGTGGAAATAGAGCAGTTTAAATGGCAAGAAAACGGTGTTTGGCATATCAATGGCCTTATTTTAGTTGAGCGTGAAACGCAAAAGCGCATGGTTATCGGTAACAAAGGCGAAAAGCTAAAAGTGATCGGCCGTGAAGCGCGTAAAGACCTAGAAGAAATGCTTGAAAATAAAGTATTTTTAGAACTATGGGTTAAAGTAAAATCGGGCTGGGCTGACGATGAACGTGCCTTAAGAAGCTTAGGCTACGGTGAAGATTAATAAGTATCGAATAGCCTAATATGGACAGCGACTTTTACAAAGCCTATTTATTACATCGACGTCCCTATAGTGACTCGCAAGTAATGTTAGATATGCTGGTAGAAGGCGTTGGCCAGCTTAGAATGCTCGCACGAGTTAGTGGCCGCCAGGCCACTAAACATAAAGCCCAATTGCAACCATTTCAATCCTTACTCGTCCATTACAATGGCAAATACGATTTAAAATATATTAATAAATTTGAGCTCTACGGCAACCCGTTATTTCTAACTGGTGATAAGCTTTATTGTGGCTTTTATTTAAATGAGCTAACTAATCGCATTGTGCCGATTAATGAGCCCATTGATCAAGTTTTTCAACTTTATAAAACACACCTAGAAAACCTTAATAGCGGTACTGACATGCAAGCGGTACTGCGCTCTTATGAATTTCAATTGTTAGAGCTGCTAGGATATGGAGTTGATTTTAGTTTTGATGCGGACGGTGAGCCAATTGACGATACACAAACGTATAGCTACTTTGCAGAAGTAGGGTTTTCGGTGCAACATGACACGCGTTCTGGATTTACCGGTTCACAACTTAATGCCATAGCAAATCATGACTTTAGCCAAGCGGATGTGTTATATATGGCAAAGCAATTAAGTCGTTATTTATTAAAGCCATTATTGGGCAATAAGCCATTAAAAAGTCGTGAGTTATTTATTAGCTCTCAATAAACAAATTTCACAGGTACAAACATGAAAGATATTCTTCTAGGCGTGAATGTAGATCATATTGCAACGCTTCGCCAAGCTCGAGGTACTTCTTACCCTGATCCAGCCCATGCAGCCAGTGTTGCAGAGCATGCCGGTGCTGATGGCATTACGATTCATTTACGCGAAGACCGCAGACACATTCAAGACCGCGATGTGTATGTGATGGCTAAAACCATTCAAACACGCATGAACCTTGAAACCGCAGTAACCGATGAAATGATTGCGATTGCACTTGAGGTTAAACCTGAATATGTTTGCTTAGTACCTGAAAAACGTGAAGAGCTTACTACCGAAGGCGGCTTAGATGTAGCGGGTAATATTGATAAAATAGCCGCAGCGACTAAAACTCTAACGCAAGCCGGTATTAAAGTGTCACTGTTTATAGATGCCGATAAAGCGCAGTTAGACGCTGCAAAAGCCTGTGGTGCGCCTTATGTTGAAATTCATACTGGTGCCTATGCAGATGCAACTAATGATGAAGACACCGCGAAAGAGCTTGAACACATCCGCCAAGGCGTTAAGTATGCAGCGAGTATTGGCTTAATTGTTAATGCCGGCCATGGTTTGCATTATCACAACGTGAAGCCAATTGCAGCGATGCCAGAGATTTACGAGCTTAATATTGGTCACGCTATTATTGCCCGTGCAGCGATTGATGGTTTAGATAAAGCAGTGCGTGATATGAAACGCTTAATGCTTGAAGCTCGCGCTTAGAATCATAAATAACAATAGACAAGACGAGCTATAGCTCGTCTTTTTTATTGTTGTTATCAATGTTGGCATCAACAAGTAAGTTTTCCAGCTCGTCTTGAAGTTCAAACAGTTCGGGCTCTATATTATCAAGTACGCACTCATTTTTAAGTGATGTTTCGATCGTTTCAGCTAAGGTTTTAAGTTTTGGTACACCTGTATAGCAACACGCTCCATGAAATTTGTGGATCACGCTGAGTACTTGAGGGCAATCATTGCTGACTATTGCTTGATTTAATAAGTTTAGGGTTTCAGGCACGCTTAATAACAACATGTTAAGCATTTCATTGGCTAATTCAGGCTTACCGCCTGCACGTTGCAGTGCCAAAGTCCAATCAAGCCGAGTGCTATCAAAAGGCGCGGTGCTATGTTCAAATGTGCTTTTTGACTTATCACGGCTTACAGGTAACTGCGGACTATGATCGCAAATAATTTGATTGAGCATATCTTCGTCAATTGGCTTGGTTAAATAGCCTTCAAAGCCATCTTTTAATAATTGCTCTTTTTCACTATTAAGTGCATGCGCAGTTACGGCAATAATAGGTGTGTCTTCATTCAAAGATGACTCTTTAATGAGTTTACAGGCTGTAATGCCATCCATTATCGGCATTTGAATATCCATAAAAATCACATCATATTTATGACTTTTACTTAAGCTGTAAGCTTGTGAACCATTATGGGCAGTATCAATCAATTCCACCTGTTCATTGAGTAGGGTGTATATTAATTTTAAATTAGCGTCGTTATCATCTACCACTAATACTTTTAATGGCAGTAGAGTTTGTTCATGCTGATCTATGTTATGCGCCGGGTGATCAAGTCGATATGGTGCGGCTAATAACTCACATAATTTACGATGGTTGAGCGGTTTACTTAAACAGGCATCTGCACCGCTGCCTATAAAGGCTTCACGCATATTGTGTGATACAGTATTAAGCATTAAATATAAATAATCGGTTGATTCTCTAACCGCTTTTACATAGCTTTTTAAGCGCTGCATATCATCAACCGATGCCATGTGACCAATAAGGCATATATCAAAATTAATCTCTGATTTCTCGATACACTCTAAAAATTCACTTTCGCTATGACATCGAGTGACGCTAATTTTCCACTCTTGTAATAATGAAACAACGGCATGATGAGTATGCTTATGTGGCTCTAGATAAAGAACACGTTTACCAATTAATGACTGGGTAGGCAAATCGTTGATAAATACATGATTTGGTAATCTAAATACGCCATTAAAAGTAAAGCATGTGCCACTACCTGGAGCTGAATTTAAGGTAATACGGCCATTCATTGCTTCAACAATATGTTTAGTAATAATAAGCCCTAAGCCAGTGCCACCAAATTTACGGGTGATACTGGAGTCGGCTTGGCCAAAGGCGGTAAATAACGCGTCTTGTTTATCGGCAGGAATACCCACCCCGGTGTCAGCCACCGACACTAAAATGGAAGTACGCTCCTCATCCAACAAACGATGGCTAATATCGACTTTAATGGCGCCTTTTTCAGTAAATTTTATAGCGTTACTTAATAGGTTAATAAGTACTTGTTTAAATCGAGTGGGGTCGCCGGTTAAGTGATCGGGCACCTGAGGGTTTATATAAATAGAGAGCTCAAGTTGTTTGTCGTGAGCGCTAGGTGCCAGTAATGTCATCACTTCGTTTACGCTATCGCGTAATTGAAATTGAATCGATTCAAGCTCCATAGCACCTGCTTCTAATTTGGAGAAGTCTAATATATCGCTAATAATGGTCAGTAAGCTGTTTGCTGAAAGCTCAATGGTATCAAGGTAATCTTTTTGGTTTTTATTTAGCGGTGTTTTATAAAGCTGGCGAGTAAAGCCAATAACCCCATTAAGTGGTGTGCGCAATTCATGACTCATTTTTGCTAAAAAGTCAGACTTAACGCGGTTAGCATCTTGGGCTTCTTTTTTAGCCATAGTGAGCTGTATATTTTGTGTTTCGTATTGCTCAAGCGTTTCGCGGTAATCACTAGTTGCTTGATCAATATTTTTTTGCATTTCGTCTTTTTGCATCACCATAGAGTGGGATATGGTATTGAGTCCTTCACGCAATAGTTCAAACTCACCATTCATGGGCTCAGTTAACCCTGTTTGTCTTTTCCCTTCAATCAACCTGTCGGTAGCAAGTACTAACTTATTTAGCGGTGTCATAAACATACGGCTAAGTTTTAGTGCTAAAATAGCTGCTAATACTAAGGCAAGAATAATAATAATACCGCTGACTAATAATGCGCGTTGCTGACCAATAACAGCTTTGTCGCGATTAAGTTGGATCACTACGGTACCTAATGTGGTCTGAAACTCAGAGGTATTCCAATCGCTATTAGGTGTTGTGTGATTAATAATAGGGGTAAAAAAAGTTACTAACTCTTCAGTTTGCTGAACATGTGTGGCTTTAAAACTGTCTATTTGTGTTTGCTCAATTAAGGTATCGAACGAGCGATGATAGTTACTAGTTATAATAAGTTGGTTGTTATCATTAAAAATAGCAATTGATTTAATCGCCGGTGAGTGTTTGTTATGTGTATAACGAATCACGCGATTAAGTAGTTTTTTATTTTTTTCCAGTAAAGGTTGTTCAAGAGCAATCGCTAAAGGCTCAGAAATTGTTGTGCCTTGTTGATATAAAATTTCATCAAGCTCAATGTAACGATTTATTGTAAAATAACCACCTAGTAATAGCCCAATGATCACTGTGGGGATCAGGGTGAGTGTTAAAACAGAATCGCGCAAGCCTAGTTTGGTCATAATCTGAGCAATATTATCATTTTTATTAAATGTGAGTATATACATACTCATAGCTATTCTCAAAGTAGAGACGTAATTCATCAACCTTTAAGGTAATGCCTCATGGCACAAATATTTAAAGCAAAGAAAAAACCACTACAACAGCAATCGCTAGAACTCGATATTACAGCAATGGATCACCATGGCCGTGGTATTGCTAAGTACAATAATAAAGTGTGTTTTGTTAGTGGAGCATTACCTGGTGAGCGAGTAAAAGCCAAGTTGGTTGATGATAAAGCACGTTACAGCCAAGCTGATACGCTTAAAATAATTAAAACCAGTGAATATCGCACAGCGCCTATTTGTGAGCATTACAGTCAGTGTGGTGGTTGCCAGCTACAGCATTTAGATACCACACAACAGGTAATTGAAAAGCAAGCTGCGGTGAATCAATTATTTGCCAAGTTTGCAAAATTAACCGATTTAAACTGGCAAGCCCCGCTGCAAAGCCAAGCAACTCATTATCGACGCAGTGCTCGAATTGCTGTTATGTTCGACAAGGCTGCAAAAAAAATGCGGGTAGGCTACAGAGCACGTGGCTCTAAAAGCATTGTTAGCATTAATCAGTGCCCAGTTTTAAGTGATGTATTTGCCGATGTATTTAATGTATTTGATAAAGTCATTAATCAAAACAAGACGCTACACAGTATTAGTCATTTACAATTATGTGCCGCTGATGAACAATCTTTTATTGTTATCCGCCATACCAAAGCGATTTCACCTCATGATAAGGCGTTTGTTGAGCAAAGTGTGGCAGCTCATAATTGGCAGTTAGTGTGGCAAAGTGACAGTGATACTATTGATCATTCACATTTAGCTATGCCATTTTATAAACTTGAACAGTTAAATATAACGTTTGAGTTTGGGCTCAGTAACTTTATTCAGGTTAACGCGAGTGTAAATCAAGCGATGCTGATCCAAGCTGCAAACTGGTTAGCACTTCAAGGCGATGAAAATGTTCTGGATTTATTTTGTGGTATTGGTAACTTCTCTTTAGTGTTAGCCAAACAAGCTAAAACTGTAACAGGAATTGAGGGCGTAACTTCGGCGGTTGCATTAGCAACGCAAAATGCGCACACTAACTCTATTACTAATACCCAGTTTCATTGTTTTGATTTAACCACGAGTATTAAAAAAGCGCCGTGGTTTAATAAAGAATTAGATGTTTTAGTACTCGACCCCTCACGCACTGGTGCGATGGCAGTTTTAGAACAGCTTCCATTAACGCAGTTTAAAGCGATTTTATACGTTTCTTGCGACCCTGTTACTTTAGCCCGTGACAGCGCTATTATTTCGCAAGCCGGCTTTGAGCTGAACAAGATAGGGCTAATGAATATGTTTCCTCACACGGGGCATATCGAAACTATGGCGTTATTTCAACGGAGGTAAAGCGCATTATGGTAGCGACACGTCAATCTCATCAACATGATAAAGCGGGTGACTTTTTTTCACGCGTAGAATCTCTTGATTTGTCTCAAGAAAAAATCAGCTTACTCAACAAAGCGCAGCAGCTTTGCCAAACGTGCGATAACAGCGAGCGACAAAATACCGCTATAGAAATGGTGGAGATTTTAGTTGAGTTAAATTTAGATGCTGACTCTTTAGCCACAGCCTATTTAACCCCTTATTATTTAAATGATGTAGTGAGCATTGATGCGGTAGAAGAGCATTTAGGCAATCATGTTGCAGTGCTGCTTACAGGTGTGTCACAAATGGCTACCATAAGTACCTTAGCTCATCAAGGCAACGGCACTGTGCAAGTCGATAATATTCGCCGGATGCTGCTTGCTATGGTGGAAGATGTGCGCGCTGTGGTGATTAAATTAGCCGAACAGGTTTGCCATTTACGCAATGTCAAAGATGCCGCAGAAGAAGAGCGAGTAGTTGCCGCCAAAGAGACCGCTGATATATTTGCACCGCTTGCCAATCGTCTTGGTATTGGTCAATTAAAATGGGAGCTTGAGGATTTAGCTTTTCGTTATTTGCACCCCGATATTTATAAAAACATTGCTAAGCAACTTGATGATAAGCGCCTTGCCCGTGAAGCATATATGGTTGATATGGTTGAACAGGTCAAACAACGCCTCCATGAAGCGGGTATTAAAGCTGAGGTGTACGGCAGGCCAAAACATATCTACAGCATTTATAAAAAAATGGCGAAAAAGAACTACGAGTTTGATCAGCTATTTGATATACGCGCCATGCGAATTGTGGTTGAACGATTACAAGATTGCTACGGCGCCCTAGGTATAGTGCACACTAATTGGCGTCATTTAAATAAAGAGTTTGACGATTACGTTGCGACCCCAAAACAAAATGGCTATCAATCTATTCATACGGTTGTGTTTGGTCCTGAGGGTAAAACCGTTGAAATTCAAATACGAACGCACGACATGCATCAAGATGCAGAGCTGGGTGTCGCCGCGCATTGGATGTACAAAGAAGGCGCATTACCAGGGCGTGGTTCAGGCTATGAGCAAAAAATTAGCTGGTTGCGTAAATTACTGCAATGGCAAGAAGAAGTGGTTGATGGCAGCGACTTAGCACAAGAGCTTAAAAACCAAGTTGTAGAAGATCGTGTGTATGTATTTACTCCTCGTGGAGACATTTTTGACTTGCCACTGGGGGCAACGCCTCTTGATTTTGCTTACTACATTCACTCCAATGTAGGGCATCGATGTATTGGCGCAAAAATATTTGGCAAAATAGTGCCATTTACTCATCAGTTAAGCACTGGTGATCAAGTTGAAATACTAACCCAAAAGCAGCCAAACCCAAGCCGTGATTGGTTAAACCCGTCGCTGGGATATATTAAATCGTCTCGCGCAAGGGCCAAAATCCACCATTGGTTTAAACAGCTCGACCGCGATAAAAATTTAAGTGCGGGTAAAGAAATCCTTGATAACGAATTACAAAAATTAGAGCTAACTTATAAAGATTTAGACCCTGCTATAAAGCGTTTTAATTTTAGAGAACTTGATGACTTAATGGTCGCCATTGGCGCAGGCGATATTCGTCTTAACCAAATGCTTAACTTTATTACCGACAGAACAGAGCATGAGCCGGTAATTCGTTTCAAATCGCCTAGTAAAGTGACTGGTGACAAAAACGGTATTGTGGTGGATGGGGTCGGTAGTTTAATGAGCCATGTTGCTCGTTGTTGTCGCCCAGTACCTGGGGATGAAATTATTGGGTATATTACTCAAGGGCGCGGTATTGCGGTGCACCGAGAGGATTGTGATTCGTTTAGTAATTTAAAAAACAAGCACCCCGAGCGTGTTATTTCAGTGAGTTGGTCAGACGATATTAGTAGCTCTTACGCCTTAACTATTCGTATTGAAGCCAGTGATCGTTCTGGCTTAATTCGTGACATCAGTTCTGCACTTGCCAATGAAAAAGTTAATGTGCTCAATATGAACGTAAACACGGTTGATAGCACTCAAACTGCTATTTTTGTGATGCAAATTGAAGTGCATGACTTACAAGGCACAAACAAAGTGCTGTCTAAGCTACATCAGATCGAAGGGGTACACAGTGCAAAACGAGGGCAGTAATCAGGCTAACAATGAGGCTTTAAGCCAACTGCTGGAAATAATGCAAACACTGAGAAACCCTGAGGGCGGATGCCCTTGGGATCTCAAGCAAACGTTTGCGTCAATCGTACCTCACACTCTTGAAGAAGCCTATGAAGTGGCTGACTGTATTGAGCGCGACGATTTAAGTGAACTTAAAGGTGAACTAGGTGATCTGTTATTTCAAATCGTGTTTTATGCGCAACTAGCGCAAGAGCAACAATTATTTGATTTTAATGATGTAGTGGCTCAATTAAATGAGAAGCTGATACGTCGTCATCCACATGTATTTTCATCGCAAGACACCCCCACAACTGATGCCGAATTAGCCGCGCAATGGCAAGCAATAAAAGCACAAGAGCGTGCTACTAGACCCCAAGATGAAAGCTCAACACTTTGGCAAGATATACCAAACAGTTTACCTAGCTTAACAAAAGCTAAAAAAATTCAACAACGTGTAGCCGCTTTAGGCTTTGACTGGCCGACTTATCATGGAGCTATAGATAAAGTGAGTGAGGAAGTTGAGGAAGTCAAAGAAGCCTTAGCTCATAACCCGTACTCAGCGCATACAGCAGAAGAACTAGGTGATTTGTTGTTTGCTACCGTGAATGTAGCGCGCCATGTTAAACGTGATCCAGAGCAATTGCTTCGTAGTGCCAACGATAAGTTTTCTGCACGATTTGAAAAGGTGCAAAATTACTTAATTGCCCAGGGTAAATGTATTGAGTCAGCGTCTTTAGAGGAAATGGATGCGGCATGGGATGCAATAAAAAAATTAAATAAATAGGGACATAAAAAATGTCTGTTTTTTGTGCACAGATTTGCTATTTATAGCTGGATTGCTTAGCTATGTTTTGGTACAATTTCGCCCCGTCTTGTTTATATTCCAAAATCACTTGTTTGGGTATTATATTCCTTTTAATTCCTGATATTCTAGGGTTCGCATGAGTACAAAATTTATCTTCGTTACTGGCGGAGTTGTTTCTTCGTTGGGTAAAGGTATTGCAGCAGCATCATTGGCCGCTATTTTAGAAGCCCGTGGCTTAGATGTTACCATTCTAAAGCTGGATCCTTACATCAACGTTGACCCAGGCACAATGAGCCCAATTCAACACGGTGAAGTATACGTTACCGAAGACGGCGCAGAAACGGACCTTGATTTAGGTCACTACGAACGTTTTATTCGCACCAAAATGACCAGCCGTAATAACTTTACGCAGGGGCGCGTATATGAAGATGTACTACGTCGTGAAAGACGTGGTGAATATCTTGGCGCAACTATTCAGGTTATTCCTCATATTACCAATGACATTAAGCAACGTGTTTATGATGGCGCAGAAGGCCATGATATAGCAATCGTTGAAATTGGTGGTACGGTAGGCGATATTGAATCACAACCATTTATCGAAGCAATTCGTCAAATGGGTACAGAAATTGGTCGTGAACGCGCACTTTTTATTCACTTAACCTTAGTGCCATTCTTAGGCCCTGCCGGTGAAGTGAAAACAAAACCAACTCAGCACTCAGTTAAAGAGTTACGCTCGGTAGGTATTCAACCAGATATTCTTATTTGTCGCTCAGACCGTAAGCTGCCAAATAACGAGCGTGCAAAAATTGCATTGTTCACAAACGTTGAAGAAAAAGCAGTTATTTCACTGCCTGATGTAGACAGTATTTATAAAATCCCTGCGTTATTAAAATCGCAAGAGTTAGATAACTTTGTATGTCGTCGTTTTCATTTAGACGCGCCTGAAGCCGATTTAGCTGAGTGGGAACAAGTATTGTATCAAGAGTCTAACCCAACGGGTGAAGTGACAATTGGTATGGTAGGTAAATACATTGAATTACCAGATGCATACAAATCAGTAAACGAAGCATTAAAGCATGCGGGACTGAAGAATCGTTTAACTATTAATATCCAATACGTTGATTCACAAGACTTAGAAACCAAAGGAACGGATGTTCTTTCTCGCTTAGATGCTATTTTAGTGCCAGGTGGTTTTGGTGGTCGTGGTGTTGAAGGTAAGATTTTAGCGGCTAAATATGCTCGTGAAAACAAAGTACCTTACTTAGGTATTTGTTTAGGTATGCAGGTTGCACTTATTGAATACGCACGAAATGTTGCCGGTTTAGTTGATGCAAACTCAACTGAATTTAACGCAAACTCAGACTCGCCAGTGGTTGGTTTAATCACTGAGTGGTTAGATGCTGAAGGTAATGTTGAATTACGTGACGAAAAATCTGATTTAGGTGGCACTATGCGTTTAGGCGCACAAAAATGTCATTTAACACCAGGCTCTAAAGTACATGATGTGTATGGTAGCGACGAAATTGTTGAACGCCATCGTCACCGTTATGAAGTTAACAACAACTTTGTAGCACAACTTGAGCAAGCTGGTTTAAGCTTTACAGGTTTATCTGAAGATAAAAAACTAGTAGAGATTATTGAGAATAAAGATCACCCTTGGTTTATTGCAGCGCAATTCCACCCGGAATTCACTTCAACACCACGTGATGGTCACCCGCTATTTGAAGGGTTTGTAGCTGCGGCTCATACCTATCAAAAAGCGTCTTCGTAATATAAAAAGGCTGTGCATGATGCGCGGCCTTTTTTGTTTCTAAGGCTAGCCAAACTCAGGTTAGCCGCACTCACCATTTTGGGAATATAGAGGAATCAAGATGTCAGAAATCGTAAAAGTAATCGGTCGTGAAATTATGGACTCGCGTGGTAACCCAACTGTTGAAGCTGAGGTATATTTAGCTGATGGTTCATGGGGCCGTGCTGCTGCACCTTCAGGTGCATCTACAGGAACTCGCGAAGCATTAGAATTACGTGATGGTGATAAAGCGCGTTACTTAGGTAAAGGCGTATTAAAAGCGGTTGGCTTCATTAATAATGAAATTGCAGAAGCGCTAAAAGGTCAAAACGCACTTGCTCAAAGTGATGTAGACCAAGTAATGCTTGATTTAGATGGTACTGAAAACAAAGAAAAACTAGGTGCTAATGCTATTTTAGCGGTTTCACTTGCTAACGCAAAAGCGGCTGCACAATCTAAAAAAGTAGAGCTATACGAGCACATTGCTGACTTAAATGGCACGCCAGGTGTTTACTCTATGCCACTACCAATGATGAACATCATCAACGGTGGTGAGCACGCTGATAACTCAGTAGATATTCAAGAATTTATGGTTCAGCCAGTAGGTGCTACTAACTTCCGTGAAGCATTACGTATGGGGGCTGAAGTATTCCATAGTCTAGCTAAAGTACTTAAAGCAGATGGACATTCAACAGCTGTTGGTGACGAAGGTGGTTTTGCACCAAACCTTGCATCAAACGAAGCTGCGCTTGCAGCTATTAAAGTGGCTGTTGCAAATGCCGGTTATGAGCTTGGTAAAGATATTACCCTTGCACTTGATTGTGCGGCCTCTGAGTTTTATAACAAAGAAGCAAATATCTATGACCTTAAAGGTGAAGGTAAGCAATTTACATCTGAAGAGTTTAACCACTTCTTAAAAGATTTAACTGAGCAATACCCAATTGTATCAATTGAAGATGGTTTAGATGAGTCTGATTGGGATGGCTTTGCACACCAAACCAAACTAATGGGCAATAAAGTTCAATTAGTGGGTGATGACTTATTTGTAACCAATACTAAGATTTTAAAACGCGGTATTGATAACGGTATTGCCAATTCAATCTTAATTAAATTTAACCAAATTGGTTCACTAACAGAGACGTTAGCAGCAATCAAAATGGCAAAAGATGCAGGTTTTACAGTGGTTATTTCTCACCGCTCTGGTGAAACTGAAGATGCAACTATTGCTGATTTAGCGGTAGGTACTGCTGCAGGTCAAATTAAAACGGGTTCATTAAGCCGTTCAGATCGTGTTGCTAAGTACAACCAATTGCTACGTATTGAAGAGCAATTAGGCGCTAAAGCACCGTACAATGGTTTAAAAGAAGTTAAAGGTCAGTAATTCTCTAATCAGAATCTGATATTTAAGATTATAAAAATCCTCGCTTATGCGGGGATTTTTTGTAAAAAATAGCAAAAAAGGGACAAAGAAACGGGCTACGAGCATCGAGCTACGGGCGTTAAGCAAGCAGTGCGAATATCTAGGTTAAACAAGCCTATCGTTAGTTACTTTTCATCAATTAAAGCTGAAATTGCTTTTTTAAAATATCACCCGTAAAACTGGTTTTTAAGTAAAAGCCACGTGGCAGAGTTTTTATAATTTGTCCGTTTGGGCCTATTGCATCGGTAACAATATGGCTATTGGCTGCTTTTGGTCGTATTTGCATTACATCCCCTAAATGACCTGAGATTTCATCAATTCTACCAAGAGCTATAAGCTCTATTTGTTCTTCCCAGTCTCGCTGCAATTGTGCATCTTGCGCGGGGGAAGGTTGCCACAAAAAGCCACTGCCTATGGTTCTATCAAAAGGAGCGATATCGCGCTCACTTAAAATAGGTAACCATAAAACATGATTCAACTTTTTACGTACGCTACTTGTGTGCCACGTCATGCCAGTTACATTCATTAGCGGGGTGACCGACACAAAGGTGGTTTCTAGCGGTTTACCTTTATATGAAATAGGCAATGTTTTAAGCTCTATGCCTAAATCTTCAAAGTCGGGGAGCGGTTTTGAACCAGCGGTTGCGCCTAATACATACTCAATCAGTTGACCTGTCCAGCCTTTTTCACGCAATAAATCATCTGGCGTTTTAAAGTGGTACTGCTGTGCTAGTTGTCCAAGTGTGAGCCCTGCAATATTATTGACACGTTGCATTAGTTGATTAATTGAATGAGGTTTTAAAGGTTGCATATTGTTAATTTAGTTGAATAAATACCAACGCCATGATAGCAAATTAGCTTGATAGTGGATATCTTTAGCGGTTGGTTGATTTTTATACGTGCCGTGGTTGGTGCAATTTTATGCACTGCTTTAAAACGCTAAAATTAACTAAGTAACTGAACTACATTGTTTTTTTTGTTTTTGGTGTTCAGTTTTAATTAAGGTCTATAATTGTTGTAAGGATAAATACAGATGTATAAACATGTTTATCCACAGATTCTGTGGAGAACATCACTTTTTTGATCTTGTATTGTGGATTTGTTTGCTAAATGAGCGTGTTTTACAAAAGTTATGCACAAGCTGTGAGTAACCAGCACAAACAGTGTGGTTTTTATGTATTTACGTATGGCAGTGTTGTTTGTTATTCACATGCAATGGATTTCGCCATTAATTTGCCTTAAGCGAAGGTGTTAACGAGGCTTGCACGTAATAGTATTTGCCGTATTGCAGCTAATGTGGAACAATCATAAAAAATCGACTTACAAATGAGGCACTAAGGTGATTGATGCCGAAGGTTTTCGTGCCAATGTCGGAATTGTAATTTGCAATAATCAGGGGCAAGTGTTTTGGGCCAGACGCTATGGTCAACATTCTTGGCAATTTCCCCAAGGTGGTGTTGATGATGGTGAAACACCAGAACAAACTATGTACCGTGAATTACACGAAGAAGTAGGTTTGCGACCAGAAGATGTAGAAATAGTTGCAAGCTCAAAACATTGGTTACGCTATAAATTACCCAAACGATTAATCCGCCGAGATTCAAGTCCGGTGTGTATTGGGCAAAAACAAAAATGGTTTTTACTAAAACTGCGCTGTAAAGATGAAGATGTTAACTTACTGAAAACCCATCATCCGGAATTTGATGATTGGCGATGGGTAAGTTATTGGTATCCGGTTAGACAGGTTGTGTCGTTTAAACGGGACGTTTATCGACGTGTTATGAAAGAGTTTGCTCCCTTTGCTATGCCCTTTAATAAGCGAGAGCAACAAAAAGATCACTGGCGAAATAAAAGGTAGTTTTACATAAAAAGGAGCAGTGTATGCTGGCAACACTCAGAGCGATAGCTGAGTCTGTTTCGCAACAAGCGAATTTAGACGATGCGTTAGTGTGCTTTGTGAAAATGGTAAAAGATGCCATGAATACCCAGTGCTGCTCCATTTATTTTGCAGATTACAGCCAAGATAATTTTGTACTGATGGCTACCGAAGGGTTAAACCCTGATGCGGTGGGCAAATTTAGAATTGGCTTTACCGAGGGTTTAGTTGGGCTTGTTGCTCAGCGTGAAGAAGCAATTAACATTGCCTTTGCCAAGTCGCATCCTCGTTTTAAACTCTCCCCAGAAGTTAACGAAGAAGGTTATAACGCCTTTTTGTCTGTGCCTGTTGTTCATCAAAAAAAAGTGTTAGGTGTTATTGTTGTTCAACAGAAAATGGCGCGGGTATTTTCTCAAGATGAGGAGTCGTTTTTAATTACGCTTTCTGCTCAGTTAGCTTCGCAATTAGCCCATGCTGAAATAAAAGAAGTATTACGCCAAGACGAGTCGTCTCATCAAACATCGGTATTAAAAGGGGTTTCTAGCGCACCTGGTATAAGTATTGGTAAAGCTTTTGTTGTTATTCCTAAACTTAATTTTAAGTCCATAGAACTTACTAAGAATAATGATGTCATTGAACAGCGCCGTTTATTCACCCAAGCGGTTGCTGCTACGCGCAAAGAATTTAGCACCTTATCGATGACGTTAAGTGACAGCATACCGCAAGAGGCGTTGGCTGTATTTGATGTATATCAGCAATTACTAGATGCTAAAAGTTTAGGTCATAATGTAGAGACACAATTACAAGAAGGGTGGTGTGCAAAAAGTGCATTAAAAATTGTGATTGAACGTTTAGTTGCACAGTTTAACGAAATGCAAGACCCTTACATTAAAGAGCGTGCGGTTGATGTTAAAGACATTGGCTTACGAGTGCTGCATCACTTAGTGAATACCGAACACGCAATAAAAGACTACCCTGAAAACACCATTTTAATAGCGCACACACTAACGCCAGCTATGTTAGCAGAGGTGCCCAATGAGCGTTTAGCGGGGGTTGTGAGTATTAATGGTTCAGCCAATAGTCATGCCTCTATTTTAACCCGTGCTATGGGCGTGCCTGCGATTTGGGGTATTGAAGATTTACCGCTATTGCAGTTTGATAGTAAAGAAATGATTTTAGATGCTTTTGCTGGGCGTTTATATATTTCGCCTTCGCAAATGCTTATTGATGAGTATACCGAATTACAACACCAAGATAACTTACTCAATAATCGGTTTTTAGAAGAACAAGCACTGCCTGCAATCACTTTAGACGGTGAGCATATTAGTTTATTACTTAATGCAGGGCTTGAGCTTAATACCCAACAAAATAGTGCCCATATTTGTGATGGTGTTGGCCTTTACAGAACCGAAGCATGGTTTATGCAAAAGGGGCAGTTTCCATCGCAACAAGAACAAGAAAAGTGGTACCGAGAAGTACTAAGTAGCTATTACCCTAACCCCGTTGTTATGCGAACGTTAGATATAGGTGGCGACAAAGTTTTAGATTATTTTAACATTACCGAAGAAAACCCGTTTTTAGGATGGCGAGGTATTAGAATTAGCTTAGATCATCCTGAGCTTTTTTTAGATCAACTCAAAGCGATGCTAAAAGCGAATATTGGCTTAGGTAATTTAAAAATAATGCTGCCGATGATCAGTGGCACCGATGAGGTTGAAGAGTCACTGGCATTGTTTAACCAAGCTTATTATGAGTTAAGTGAAGCATTTCCTGAGCAACTAATAGAAAGGCCCGATATTGGTATTATGCTTGAGGTACCTTCAAGTGTATTTATGCTGCCAGAGTGGTCTAGAAAAGTCGATTTTTGTTCAGTGGGTAGTAACGACTTAACTCAGTATTTATTAGCCGTAGACAGAGCAAATGCACGCGTAGCCGATTTATTTAACCCCTATCATCCAGCCGTGTTGCGTGTATTAAATAATATTGCCAGCGAGTGTGAGCACTATGAATTGCCCTTTAGTTTATGTGGGGAGCTTGGTGGCGACCCCGAGGGCGCAATATTACTGATTGCTATGGGTTATAGGCGTTTAAGCATGAACTTATCGTCACTAAACAAAGTGAAGTGGGTGCTAAGGCGCTTAAATGTAAGCGACATGGAACAATTACTGAGCGAATGTTTGGCACAGCCCAACGCTAAACAAGTACTGCGGTTAACTCGTAGTTTTATGATAGAGCATCAGCTAGGTAATTTATTTTATACACCAAAATGATAGAACTGTAATTGTTTATATAATCAATTAAAATATACTTATAATTAAATGTATTAGAGATAACTATGTATGAACTAGGACTTCTAGTTGCAAGTTGTGCGCTGTTAGGCTGCATTGTTGGTTTTTTAGCAGGGTTACTAGGCATAGGCGGTGGTTTAATCATTGTGCCAGTGCTAAGTAGTTTGCTACTTAGTTTTGACGTTGCCGCTGCCGATCATGTGTTAGTTATCGCCATTGCAACATCTTTAGCCTCTATTTTATTTACTTCTACCTCTTCAGCGTTGGCTCATCATAAAAATGATAATGTGCCTTGGAAAATTGCTCCTTGGGTTATGTCGGGCGTGGCCATTGGTGCATTGGTAAGTGGCTTTGCTGCCAGCTTTATCCCTGAGAAAATGTTAAGAACGGTGTTTGCCGTCAGTGTAGTTTTTATTGCAATGAGAATGGTACTTTCTGCTCGTAATAAAGTGAGCGCAGAACACCCTTTGCCCGCAGGCCCCGTGCTAGCTAGTATTAGTTCGGTAATGGGGGCTTTGTCTGGATTAATTGGCATTGGTGGCGGTGCATTACTTGTGCCTATGTTGCATTATTTTTCGGTTGATATTAAAAAGGCAATTGGTTGCGCTGCTGCATGTGGTATTGTAATTGCCTTTTTTGGGTCTATCGGTTACATCAGCGCTGGGTGGCATGTAACGGACTTAGCGCATGGTTTTATGGGGTTTGTATATTTACCTGCTTTATTTGGGATTGTTGTTACCTCATGGTTTATAGCGCCTATTGGGGCTAAGGCAACACATTACTTACCTGTGAATACAATTAAGAAAGTTTTCGCGATGTTACTGGTTTTCATCGCTATTAAAATGGTTTTTAGCTAAAGGTTTATTTTTATGGCACTGGAGTTTCCTCAAATTGATCCAATAATATTTTCTGTTGGACCACTTAGCGTTCGTTGGTATGGGTTAATGTACTTAATTGGTTTTGCGTTTGCGATGTGGTTTGCTAATCGTCAAGCTAAAAAACCAGGGTCGGGTTGGACTAAAGACGAAGTCAGTGATTTACTCTTTTACGGCATGCTGGGCGTTATATTAGGTGGTCGTGTTGGATATGTTCTGTTTTATCAATTTAGTTATTTTATCGAAAACCCCTTATATTTATTTAGAATCGATCAAGGTGGTATGTCGTTTCATGGCGGCACACTTGGGGTGATCACTGCGATTGCTATTTTTGCTTACAAGCGTAAAAAGTCCTTATTGCAAGTCGGTGACTTTGTAGCGCCTTTAGTGCCAGTTGGTTTACTTGCCGGGCGTATAGGTAACTTTATTAACGGCGAATTATGGGGCCGCACTACCGATGTTCCATGGGCAATGGTATTTCCAACTGGAGGCCCGCTTGCACGCCACCCATCACAACTTTACGAAGCTTTTTTTGAAGGGCTGGTATTGTTTGTCATATTATTGTGGTTTATTAAACGTCCTCGTCCTGCGGGAAGTGTGTCAGGTTTGTTCTTACTGGGTTACGGCGTATTTAGGTTTGGTATTGAGTATTTTCGCCAACCCGATGCGCAATTGGGGTTATTTGCCGACTTCATTTCAATGGGGCAAATTCTATCGTTACCTATGATCATTGGCGGGTTAGGCTTACTTATTTGGGCCTATAAACAACCACAATCGCAAACAGCGGCAAAAGTTTAAAAGAAGAAGTTAGATGAAACAATATTTAGAATTATGTCAGCGCATTGTTGACCAAGGACAATGGGTTGAAAATAAACGTACCGGTACACGTTGTTTAACGGTTATAAACGCTGATTTAGAATACGATGTGGCGAATAATCAGTTCCCTATGATCACCACTCGAAAGAGCTATTACAAAGCGGCTATTGCTGAATTGTTAGGTTATTTAAGAGGCTATGACAGTGCTGAGCAGTTTCGTAGTATAGGCTGTAAAACCTGGGATGCTAACGCCAATGAAAATAGTGCCTGGCTCAATAATCCTAACCGTAAAGGTGAGGATGATATGGGGCGCGTTTATGGCGTTCAAGGACGTGGCTGGCAACGCCCTGATGGTTCAACACTGGATCAACTGGCAAAGGTCATTAATAATTTAAAAAATGGCATAGATGATCGGGGCGAAATTATTACATTTTACAACCCTGGTGAATTTGAACTTGGTTGCTTGCGCCCATGTATGCACACACATACCTTTTCATTATTGGGCGACACCCTGTATTTAACCTCATATCAACGCAGTTGTGATGTTCCACTGGGGCTTAATTTTAATCAAATTCAATGTTTTGTATTGCTTGCATTAGTTGCCCAAATTACCGGCCATAAAGCGGGTAAGGCATATCATAAAATTACCAATGCTCATATTTATGAAAACCAGCTCGATTTAATGCGAGATGTGCAGTTAAAGCGTGAGCCATTTGCTTCTCCCCAATTAAAAATCAACCCAGAGATTAAATCACTCGAAGATATAGAAACATGGGTAACACGTGATGACTTTGAGGTGGTTGGCTATCAATGCCATGAAGCGATTCAGTACCCATTTTCAGTTTAAAAAATAAGGAGAGCATAATGAAAGCAGTGATCCCTGTAGCGGGCCTTGGAACACGTATGTTACCGGCCACTAAAGCAATTCCAAAAGAAATGCTGCCAGTTGTAGACCGTCCACTAATTCAATACGTTGTTAGCGAAGCCGTTGCCGCTGGCATTAAAGAGATAGTGTTAGTAACGCATTCGAGTAAAAACTCAATTGAAAACCATTTCGATACTAGCTTTGAATTAGAGGCTACGTTAGAGAAACGTGTAAAGCGGCAATTACTTGCCGAAATACAGTCTATTTGCCCTAACGACGTGACGATTATTCATGTGCGTCAAGGTGAGGCAAAAGGGTTAGGTCACGCTATTAACTGTGCTGCTCCTATTATAGGGGATGAACCTTTTGTGGTTATTTTACCCGACGTTATTATCGATGAAGTGGAAAGTGATTTAACAAAAGATAATTTAGCGGAAATGATCACTCGCTTTGAGCAAAGTAAACACAGTCAAATTATGGTTGAACCAGTTCCTAAAGATGACGTAGATAAATTTGGTGTTGTTGATTTAGGTGATGTTGAGTTAAACCAAGGTGAAAGCTCACCCATTAAAAGTATGGTAGAAAAGCCACCCGTTGACGAGGCACCTTCAAACCTTGCTGTGGTTGGTCGTTACGTGTTGAGCAAAAATATTTGGCCATTATTAGCTAAAACACCACAAGGTGCTGGTGATGAGATTCAGCTAACAGATGCAATTGCGATGCTTATGCAAAACGAAAAAGTAGACGCTTATGCTATCAAAGGCCGAAGCCATGATTGTGGTAGTAAAATTGGTTATTTGAAGGCGACGATTGAATTTGCCTTACGCCGCGATGAATTTGCTGATGAGCTTAAGACCTTTATTAAAACGTTAATCTAATCAGTTCTTTATTTATTTAAAGCGCCTATATGGCGCTTTTTTTTGATTGTAAAGTCGCTTTTTCAGGACTTTAATTATAACTATTTTTGCAGTTATACAGACAGATCTGGGTTTGTAATGTAATCTTTATGTTAACTAAAGTTGTTTTGTAGTTAACGTTCTTTATTAGGCCAATTGTAAATTGGCTCAATTTAGCGATCTAAACTGTTGAAAGAGAAACAATCAATGTGTGAATGCAGCATAAAGTATCACCGATATTTAGTTATAGCGTTACTCATGTTAATTGGGAGTGGCTGTACTATATCGCCAGATAAAACTACGTTAAATGAACAAGTTAAAGATTCTCCTGAATATGTAACTATCACCGCACTTGAGCTAGCACAGCTAAAAGATGCAGCCTTGCAATGGCAACAAGCACGTTCTGGTATAGAGCGACTATTAAAGTTAGAACGTGAGCTTACATATTTAGTTGATAATTTAGATATTATTAACAGTAAAGCAATAGCGCAATCTAATCAGGCTATTAGCAATCGCTATGCTCGCTCATCAATTAAGACTAATGCCTCGCCAAACCTCAGGTATGGTAATAACTACGCAAGCACCTCAGATAACGTTGAACGACCGAGACAAAGATATAGTAACCGTTATGTAAAACCGACTGGTAGGGACGTTCTAAAAAATCAGCGATATAGCAGCCGCTATGCTAGTGTTCCTACAAAAATAATTACAGCTCCTTCAAAAAGCTACAGTAAACGAACTGTTCGCTCGCCAGTGAAAGCCATTAGTTCTAGGGTGAACAAAAAGGTTGCCTCTAAAATATCGATGGCAACAAAAGTGGCAATGGTAGATAAAAACAAAAAAGTATTTGCCTTACAGGTAGCGTCGCTTGATTCAGAAGAAAGTGTTGCTAAAGAGTGGAAGCACATTAACAAAAAAGCAGCGCCTTTGTTTAAGGATAAAATCACCACAAACATTGAAAAAGCAAAAGTTAATAACAAAACCTATTATCGACTAAAGTTAGGTGAGTATTTTAACTTTAAAAGTGCTGAGGATGATTGTGAGGTATTTAAATTCTATAAAGTTGATTGCTTTGTGAGTAACTACACTGACAAACCAATTAGATTATAAATTATTTATTTGGCGCTTTTATTGCATAATAGCTAGAGCTAGTTTTTTGTAATAGGTGCTTTAAAGTGAAACTTCGTTTAATAATATTACTAATACCATTTGCATTAGCTGGTTGTAGCAACCAGCTAATGCCCGCCGACTCACAAAGCGACAAGCTTGTGCGTGAAAAAGATATAAAACCTTACTTAGAGCAATGGGATAACAACAAAGAGCAGATAGCGCGTTTAAGCACCATGGAAGAGGACTTATCATTACTGATTCAAGCTCTTTCTGCACAAACAGATATTGATACCGTACCTGAGCCGTTGAAAGAGAAGGTAAAACGTGTTGAATATGGCTCTAAGCAATCTTTACAACTCTCCTCAGAAACTGCCTTAGCCGATAACACTATCAGTACAAACAAAGCAATTTACGGTGTACAAATTGGACGTTATTTAGTTTCTAACGGAGCCAAAAGGCAAGTACAGCGACTAAAAGAGCAATACCCTCAGTTAAACAGTATTTTACAATACCGCATTAATGAGCAACAAAAGGAATCAACAACGTTTTATAGTGTTGTAGCAGGCCCGCTGAAAAATCAACAGCAAGCGGCGCAGTTGTGTTTGTTTTTTTACAAAATAGGTAATAAGTGTACCTTAGCGACATTTTCAGAGGATGTTTAAGGTTTTTTTACGCTTATTTTTGCATCCTGTTATTATAAATCAAAATAAAGTAAATATTTTTCTAACTTTTTAGTGATTTTGGCCGATACTTAACATAACCTGACTAACAGGTTTATACTTTATATCTAAGGGAAAACTATGAACAAAATATTTACTAAAGCAGCATTAGCTGCATCAATGGCTGTACTTTCTTTCGGCGCTGCAGCTGAATCAGTTTCGTTTCAAGCAGGTGTTACAGTTCAAAATGCTTTTACCTTGACTAACGATTCTGCACTAGATTTTGGAACAATTCGTGCCTCAGCGGATTTAGCAGCAGCTGAGACGGCTACTCTTGTTTTAGCCGCAAATCCAGCGACCTCACCTACAACGGCTTCTACATCGATTGCAGATGCTGAAATCGCAATTTTAGTACCAGGTGCACCAGCTTCTTTTTCTGTTTCTGGCGTGTCTCCTTTCGGTTCACTGACAATTACAAATCCGACAGAAACTGCAATTTCACCTGATGCAGCACCTGCTGGTACTGCAGCATTTACTTTGGGTACTCCAACGTATTATGTGCTAACTGGCGCGACGCCTAACAGTGCTGCTACAACGACCATTCAGGTAGACGCAAATGGTGAAGCGACATTTAATGTTGGTGCCACATTAACGACAGATGCCACAACTCCTACGAGTGATTACATTGATGGCACTTACAGTGGCTCATTCACATTAGAATTAAACTATTAATGAGCAAAGCCTGCTTTATTATAAAGCAGGCTATTTTATGAAATTAATTTTATTCATACTAGCAGCTTCCTTAACTCCAGGTTTGTGCGCGCAGGTAACACCGCTTGAGCCATTGAGTTTTGGTAAAATTGTTATAAGTGATAATCAAAGCATTAGCTCTATAACTTTGTTGCCTAGTAATACAAATACCTTAACCAATAAGATATATTTACTTGAAAAAGGCCATGCAGCTGAATTGCTGCTCGAAGGATACCCTGCACGTATTCAAGTAAATGTGAGTGACTTTGTAAGCAACCAACCTTTAAATAACATTTTTGGTGGTGCATCACTGATTTTAAATCAACTCATATACAATGCGACCATTACAACCGATACCACAGGGACTGCGTTATTGAGAGTTGGGGGGCAATTGAGTACCTCAGGTGACGGCAATACTTATAAAGATGGCATCTTTGATACTACAATTGAAGTGACGCTAAATTATTAGACAACTAGAGATGTTGATTAAATGACAATAATAAAAACTTTTTTTATCTTAGTAAGCTTTATTTTAATTAGCTTTCATTCTTATGCAAACTTACTTATTTCTCCAACAAGAATCAATTTTGATGAGCGCCAACGTGTTGCTAAAGTCATTGTTGTTAATAACTCTAATGAACCCAAAACTTATAGGTTGGAGTGGCAAGACAAAGTTGCACTAGCTGGCGGAGGGTATGCTAATTTAGCGGCTGATCAAGAAAGTTCATCTTCACTTAAAAATATGGTTAGGATCAGCCCATCGCAAGTTAGATTAGCGCCAGGAGAAAGGCAAATAGTTAAGCTTGCTATTCGGAAGCCGAAAGGTTTAGCAGAGCAGGAATACCGCTCTCATCTAGCCTTTAAAGCACTCCCTAATGAAGCTCAAAGTCAGCAACAGAGACTAGGCATCAAGGTAAACTTACTCTTAAGCTACACTATTCCCGTTATTTTGCGAAAAGGTGCTGAAAAACCCAATGTAAATATCAGTAATTTACAGCTTATACACAGCCCAGAAAAAAAGGCGCTTGAGATTGAAATTAAGCGAGAGGGTGACTTTAGTTCTTTTGGCAAGTTAGAAGTTTTCTTTAAGCAAAAAGGAGCGGATACAGAGAAAAAGATCGCCATGTTAAACGATTTTAGTATTTACCCTGAGCTAAAAACAACAACGGCGACGATACCAATTTTTGCAGATCAAAATATCCCGAAAGATGGTCAAATTCGCTTAATTTATACAGGGCTTAAAGAATATCGCGATACTATTTTTAGTGAAAAGTTTGCGTCAATTAATAATGCAATTATCGGTAATTTGAAATAGGCGATGTATTACTTTAAGCGCTTAAAGTGGTTGTTGATCATTTTTTTATCAATTGATCCATTATTAGCAGCAGAGCCTGACACTCAGGCCATTCTTGCTAGCATAAAAAAAATAGATAAAAAATGGCAGCAATACAACACTGAACAAGCTGTAAATGAAAGAACAGAGCCTGAGCTTAATGTGCAGCAAGGTGAGGGCATCCCCGAAGGGGAGTTATTATTTTTTTCATCGTTCGTGAAAAAAAATTACTTGGGCGAAATGCTCGGGGTGAAAAGTAAAACAGGTGTATTAATAGATTTATTAAGTTTTTCAGAAAGCCTGGATTTTGCTATCGATATAAATAGCGATGACCTTATTGCTCAAGGGTGGTTTATTCGTGAAGATAATCAGTTTTATCTAGACCTAAATACAAACACAGCACAAATTAACGGCGCTAGATATTCATTTAACAGCCAACAAGCTTATGCTGATAACGGCGATATGTTTGTTGATAGTAACTTGCTAGCGCAGTGGTTTTCGTTAGATATTGATATTGAATATTCAGCACTTGAGCTATATGTAAGCTCCCCTACCAAATTACCTATAGAATTAAAACGCGAAAGAGAGCAGCGAGAAACTGTAACTAATAGAGAGTCACGTCAAGCAATACTACCGTGGAAGGCCAGTCCATACAGTGCAATTTCATCTCCTCTTGCTGATGTGCAGCTTAGTGCAACCAAGAGTAATACGGATTCAGCGATAGGGTACTCTGTATTAGGGTCAAATGACTTAGCCTATTTTAATGCTCAGTATTTTTTTGCAGGGCGAAAACAAGATTTACTATCAGATTCAAGATTATCATTTAGCCGTCAAAGTAAAGATGCACGGTTATTAGGTCCTTTAAATGCGACAACTGTTCAATTTGGAGATGTATTAGCAACTCAAGTCGGTAAACAATTTAATAGTAGTTACGCCAGAGGAGTAAAAGTTGATAACAAACCACTTTTTAAACAGGTTAATAGTAATCAAATTAATTTAACGGGTGCTATTCAACCAGGGTGGGATGTTGAGTTATACCGTAATGATGTACTGCTAGCGCAGCAGTTTAGTTTAGCTGATGGGCGTTATTTATTTGAAGATATTGATTTATTGTTTGGTGCTAATAATTTTGAGCTAATTTTTTATGGCCCACAAGGGCAAGTAGAGCGAAAAACAGAGCAATACTTTATAGATGGTAATAGTTTGTCAGCAGATGAGTCGTTCTATGAGTTGTCAATTACTGAGCAAGGTGAGCAGTTATTTAATCAATCACTTTATTCGACAGAGGGCAAAGGTTGGCAGCTAGCAGGCCGTTATGAAACGGGGTTAACTGATTATTTATCGGTTTATGCTGGTACATCAATATTAAATAGTAATTCGGGTGATAATGTTAACAATTATGCTTTTGGTTCGAACCTAAGTATATTTGATAAAGTATTACTTAATCTAGATTATGAAAAAAATAATAACGATGAAGACAAGCTAGAGGTAGCTGCTAGAGGTGAGTTAATTGGTCAATCGGTACGTTTAAGCCTGTCTCAAAACAATGAGAAAATAGTTGGTGATACAGAAACAGCGAAAACTGAAAGTTATCGATTATATGCGGCAGGAAAGTTGTTTGATAAATCGTTTGGAAGCTTGAGCTATCAAAATACGCTCGCCTATAACAACAGAGAGTTTAGCGACTCATATTTAAGTGTTGATAATACCTTATCGTATAATTTAGGCGGTACCGTTATTAGTAACAACTTAATTTGGCGAAAGTTTGATTCTTTAGATGATGCAACAACACTTGGCAGCATGCGTCTTCAACATCGATTTGGTAAAACATACACTCGTTTTAGTGTTGACTATAGCGCAGACTCTGGTTCAACTATACTGGGTTACCAAGCTGAATTAAGCCGTAGTTTATCTCAGAATTTGCAATCTGAATTCACACTGAGAAACTCCCGTATAAATGATTTAGTTTCTATGGAGTTGGGTCTAAATTGGCAAAGCGATAGTTTTAGCTTAAATAGCACAATGAGTTACGATGATGATGATAACTGGAGACTAGGTTTATTTAGTCGTTTTAGTATTGGTTTTGATACGAACACTGACGAGTACTTTTTAAGTAAAAGAAGCCTCGCAAACTCTGGCACTTTAATGGTTAGAGTCTTTCTTGATTCAAATAATAACAATATTCAAGATGACGGAGAAAAGGGAATTGAAGGTGTTAAGGTAAAAGGAGTTCAAAACTATCGCCGAGCGGTAACTAACGAAAATGGTTTAGCAATACTTAAAGGAATGCCAGCAAATAGAACCACCGATATAGTGATTGATTCTGGTAGTATTAGTGAGCCTTTTTTAGTTGCCGCCAATGATGGCTTTTCTATTACACCGCGTGCCGGCTTTGTTGAATATATGGAAGTCCCGCTTAATAACAGTAGTGAATTAGAGGGAACTGTTTACAAACAAGATGAGCAAGGCAGCAGTGAAGTACAGCCTTTTGCTACCGTAAAATTACTCGACAAACAAGGCAAGCAAGTGGCGCAAACACAGGCTGCTTATGATGGTTATTATTTGTTTACCGATTTACGTCCTGGCGAATATAAAGCGGTTATAGATGATGAATTTAAGCAACGTAAATCCTTAAAAGATACGCAACAGGTGGTGGTTAAATTACCAGCGCAAGGTGAAGTAGTAATGGGCGTTGACTTTGAGCTTAAAGAAAAAACACAAACGCCAGCGTATATTGCTAATGCGGGTGGGTTTTCATCATTGCCAATTATGAAAGCGTATTATCAATTAATTAAACGTCATTTAAATGAGCAATCAAAGCGTGATGCTTTTTATATTAAAGATGAAAAACAAAAACGGTATATTTTAGCCGTCGCTTATGCCGAGTCTGCGCAAGGGGAACTTGAACAAGTATGTGCAGAATTAAAAGTAAAAGGCTTGAACTGCCAAGTCCAAGCGCAACTTATTAGCCACTAATAACAATAAGGTTTAACCATGCAACATGCTAATTTATATAAACGCTACTCAATACTAATTGCCTGTATTGCTGCTCTTTTTATATCAGGATGCAGCACCACCAAAACTGCAGAATCTCCTCAGCCAATGCAAGCGAGTGCCAATCTTTCTGAGGAGGAGTTGGCGCAGCTCAAAGCATCGTCTCAGCAGTGGCAAGCAGCCAAAGCAGGTGTTGAGCGTTTATTAGTGATTGAACAAGATCTAAAGCTATTAATAAGCCAATTAAATGCGGTAGCAAAACAAGGTTCTGCATCAACAAATACGCCTGAAGTACCAACAGCTAAAGCTTCGGCTGAAACGGTAGCACCAAAAGTTGCACAAAAAGCTAAAGTAGCAGCGAATACAGCTGATGAAAAACAAGCCGTTAAAGCCTTATTTGCCTTACAAGTTGCAGCTGTTACCGACAAAGAGCGACTTAGCCAAAGTTTAAATCAAATAAAAGCCAGCGCATCTTCGTTATTTCAGGGCGAATTCGTGGCGAATGTAGAAACTATTTACGTGAGTGGCATGACTTACTACCGTTTAAAGCTTGGAGCTTATCAAAATCAAGCGAATGCGGCTGCTGATTGCGATAGACTTAAACAGCGCCAAATCAACTGCATTGTGAGCCATTACACCCAACAGCCATTAAAATAAATATGCATCTAGGGTATTAGGCATAATAATTGCTTTGTAACTATTATGTTTTTAGAGGATGGCAACTATGCGCCTTTTGTTACCCTTACTATTATTAAATTTAGCGGGCTGTAGCTTAACACCCCAGCCAAAGCCAAGTATAAGCACTGATGCGCCTAAAGCGGTCATGGCACCCTATACGCTCAATCAGTACGTAAATAGCTTGAGTGCCCAGCTTAGCCATATCAAAGAGCCTTTTAAAAGCACCGCTTCAATCGCGGTCAGCAGCTTTTATTTAGCCAATGCTTTGGATTCACAAATTGCTCAAGGGCAGGGAGCAGGGCTTAGTCAGCAAGTTCAAGAAAGCTTAATAACCCAATTTACTCAGTTAGGGTACAACACAGTTGAATACCGGCTTGAAAACCAGCTTAACTTATCAGCGAGCGCTGATTCAGTGTTAAGCCGCAGTACGAGTAACTTAAAGCAGCGTCAGATTATTGACTTTGTGATCACCGGCACTTTAACCCGTCAAGAACATGCTTATATTGTTAATGCTCGCATGGTAAATATGCAAACTAATCAGATTGTATCTGCCGCAAGTACTGAAATTCCCATCAATGTGATGTGGAGTAATGAAAAAATACAGCAGCGCGGTGACTATATTTACCGCAGTGAATATTAATTAGGAGCACACATGAAACGCCTACTATTAACTTTATGTTTGCCACTGGGCTTTGGTTGTTCACAAATGACAAACCATAGTGACACGCAAATTACCGACGATGCGCCTATGTTTTTTGAGCAACGCCCTGTAGCTGCACCAACAAATACTGATTCGCTTTATCAAAATAAAGCCGCAGTGATGAATAAAAACAAACAAGTAAATACGCCAACCCGTAAAAATATTAATCATTATGTGCGTGGCATCATGCAAGACATGGCTGAAAACTTACAGTACGTAAATACTAAAACACCATTGGCGGTATCAAGCTTTGTTTTTTTAGACCGTGACTACAATAATGCTGACTTAGTGGGTAACCAAATAGCAGAGAGCTTTATGCATGAGCTGCATAATTTTGGTGTGCCGGTCATTGATTTTAAAACCACCGATTATATGCGCGTAACCCCTGGTGGCGATTTTGTTTTTAGCCGCGACTACTTAGAGCTTAACCAAGAACAAAACTTTAGTTACGTATTAGCAGGCACGCTAGTAAACCACCAAGGTGGCATATTAGTAAATGCACGAATTGTTGGCTTAGCAAGCAAAGCGGTTGTAGGCTCTGCACAGGGCTTTATTCCGCAATCAGTTATTGATGCGCTAAATAGCAGTAACAGTGCTGATGGCATTATGCTTAAACAAGCGAGTAAGTGAGGTTTATCATGGCTAACTTAGCTAAGCGCTCAGCTTTAATTAGCATAAGTGCATTATCACTATTACTTTCAGGCTGTAATTTACTTGGTGAATCTAACATGGCTGAACCCGTAAAATCTGAGCCAGAACAAACAGTGGTAAGCAATCTTGATTTTAACCAGATCATGGCGCAAATGCAGCAAAATGACGAGCAAGAACAATACGCCGATACAACGCAGTTTAACCCAAACAAGCATCATAAAAGCTTAGTTAACTACGTAGAGCAAATGGCACTTGATTTAACCGACACCATGCAAGTAGCCCCGCAAGATGCAGCGATTGCAGTCACGTCGTTCGTTGATTTAGACGCAAGTTTAACTACAGCAAGCCAGTTAGGTAATCAGTTATCAGAAACCTTTATACATCAGCTGCAAAAATTTGGTTATAGCGCGGTTGATTTTAAAACAGCCAATTTAATTACCGTTAATGAACAAGGCGACTTTGCATTCACCCGCAACACTCGTAAACTTGCAGGTACGAATATAGCTAGCCATGTTTTATCGGGTACATTAATATACCGTGCAGATGGGGTTGTTATTAACGCTCGCGTAATAAATATTGAAAATAAACGCCTTGCAGCCAGCAGCCGAACATTTATACCGCTTTATGTATTAAATAAAGAAGATATATATTTATCAAGCAATTAACTTAATTTGATACTTGATATAAAAAACCAGATGCCGTTATAATTTCCAAACACTTGGTACTTAGCACCCAACGTGGCCTCTTAGTTAAATGGATATAACGGCCCCCTCCTAAGGGGCAGTTGCAGGTTCGATTCCTGCAGGGGCTACCAATAAAATCAATGAGTTATGTTCTTTCTTTGTTTCTATATCAACTCTATGTAGTATATTTGTAGCAATGTCAGCTTTGTGCCGTTCGGATAAAAAGTGAATTTGAAAGCTTGTTGGGTGGCGCCTTCGGCTTAACCAACCTACATTTTGGCGTAGGTCGGATAAGTGGCGGAGCCACGCCATCCGACAAAAATGATAAATTTACCAGAGACAACTGCCTTACACTGTAAGTTAAACCACTCTATACCGACTATCGGCTGAGTGCTAATTGCGGACATTAGTAACGCTAAGCTAACGGGTAGTGACCGAAAGGTGCGGGTTTAGTACCTTATATGTGATTACCTATTACGCGCCTAAAAGTGGCAAATGCTTTCGCTGCTGATAGGTTAAAGCTAGCTCTAAGCAGTTCTTGATTTCCGCCTCAGGCAACGAACTCGATAAACTTAATACGATTGCTCTATTACCTTGAAATTCGAGTGTGTCATTGTGCAGCTCTCTAAATGTATCGATTAACTTAGTTTGGCAGTTGAAGAACAAGTAGTATTGGTTTGGCGATTTCAACTTCCAATCAGTTCTAATTGGGCTGCCTGTTTTTACACTATAACTATGCTCACCCCATTTCAGTGACTCTTCGACTTCACCTAGCTCCAAATCGGATGCAAGCTTGAGGATTAAAGTTCGTAACTCCTCAAGTCGTAGCCGAACTGTTTCGGGATATTCTTCGAAGCGATTTTTGACTACCTCGTCCATTGAAAGCTCCTATTCATATAACAACTTTATCAGAGGACATTTTCCCTATTCTAGCGCGAAAACGTCCATATCTCATGAGCTTCTATTATTATTTTAGCTTATCTGAGCGTATAAAAAAGAGGAAAGTTTTCTTCTTTCTTACTAAGTAAATGACAACTCACCTCAATGTCCGGTTATCGCTCAAAGAAGCCCTCCATTAAATTCTGCATAATAAAAAAGCGAGCTATCAATTAACCCGCTTTATAAAGTACTTTGTCGAACCCCGAACCCCGAACCCCGAACCCCGAACCCCGAACCCCGAACCCCGAACCCCGAACCCCGAGGCTATAACTCAGCCATCACTAGTGATCGTAGCAATCAGCTCGCTCAATACCTGCTCAGCTTTGTCAGTTTCTACTTGGCAAGTACCGGCACTTAAATGGCCGCCGCCACCGTACTTAAGGCATAACTCGCCAACATTAGTATTGGAGCTGCGGTTGGTGATTGATTTACCAATGGCGTACACCACGTTTTGCTTTTTAAGCCCCCACATTTTATGTATTGAGATATTACATTCGGGGAACATGGCGTAAATAACGAAGCGGTTAGTAGCGTAAATGGTTTCTTCTTCGGTTAAATTGAGTACCACTAAGTTGTCGTGTACTGATGAGCAGCGGTCTATTTGCTCTTTAGCTTGTGCGTTGTGCTCGTGGTATAACGCAACACGCTCGGCAACATCTTCCATTGCTAGTATTTGTTCTATGCTGTGATCTTTACAGGCGTCAATTAACTTCATCATTAACTGGTAATTAGAAATTTTGAATTCACGAAAACGGCCAAGTCCTGTGCGCGCATCCATAATAAAGTTCATCAGTACCCAGTCTGTTGGGTTTAAAATTTCGTCTTTTGAAAATTGTGCAGAATCCCCTTTATCGACCGCTTCCATCATGTCAGTTGAAATATTAGGGAATTTCTCTGCACCGCCATAATAGCCGTATACAACGCGTGCTGCAGAGGGCGCACCTGGGTCAATAATGTGGTTTTTAATATCGCTTTCGTTACGAACGGTTTCACTCAAGTGGTGATCAAATGCAATATGACAACCGGCAACATAGGGGAGGTTAGTGGTAATGTCGTTGCTGGTAATGGCTATTTTACCGTCTTGCATGTCTTTTGGATGCACAAATAAAATATCGTCGATTAAATCTAAATCTTTAAGTAATACGGCACACACTAGGCCGTCAAAATCGCTTCGAGTGACAAGTCTATATTTATTATTGCTCATTTTCGGTCCATTTTTGTTTGTTTATTAATCTGAGTGTAGCAGTTTAAACTCCATTTTATATACCAGTTTTTAACATAAAAAAAGCCAAAACAATGGTTTTGGCTTTGAGTTGCAAGTGTGTATTAGTGATGTGTTATGCGCCTGGGCCACATTCCATACAATGGTTAATAATGTCTGGGCCAAATTTTAATTTAGCGTTTAAATCACGTAGTGCAGTGCGTAGGCCTTCTTCAATAACAGGGTGATAAAAAGGCATATCAAGCATTTGTGGTACAGTCATTTTGTTTTGTACAGCCCATGCTAATAAATGAGCAATGTGCTCTGCTTGAGGGCCAATAAATTCAGCACCTAAAAATAAGCCTGTGCCGTGCTCGGCATACACACGCATGTGGCCTTTGTTTTTTAGCATAACGCGGCTACGGCCTTGGTTTTCAAAGCTGACTTCGCCTATTTCAAAGCACTCACAGCTGCCTAATCGTTGGCTAATTTCTTTAAAGCTTTCACCAACCATGGCTATTTGTGGGTCGCTAAACACAGCGGCAATTTTAGCGCGGCGTAAACCCGCACGTACATGAGGGTAGCGGCCTGCGTTTTGCCCTGCGATTGTTCCTTGATCGGATGCTTCGTGAAGCAAAGGGATCATGTTACTAGCATCGCCAGCAATAAATATGTGGGAGTTGCCACATTGCATAGTGTGGGCATCAGCGAGTGGTACGCCACGTTCATCAAGCTCTATGCCGGTGTTTTCTAACCCTAGTTTATCGGTGTTAGGTACTCGCCCGGTTGCAGCCAGAACATAGTCAAACTGCTCGGTGTGTTTAACACCTTGTTTGTCGGTATAGGTTAGCTCTGCTTTATTACCTACTTGTTTCATATCTGAAACGTTTGAGTCGGTATCAACACAAAATTCTTCTGCGAATACAGTATTAGCGTAATCTTTAACTACTGGGTCGGTTAATGGGCCTATGGCACCACCTACACCAAAGAGTTTTACCTTTACCCCTAATCTATGCAACGCTTGGCCAATTTCAAGGCCTATAACGCCTGGGCCAAATACGGCTACTGATTCTGGTAAATCATCCCAGTCGAATACATCGTCATTAATAATCAGTCGGTCGCCAAAGTTATTAAATACGCCAGGGTAAGATGGGCGTGAACCTGTTGCTATTACAAAGCGTTTAGCAGTGATAATGGTGTGCTCATCTATTTGCACGCGGTTGGCGTCTAAAAACTGTGCATAGCCACGAATTTTATCTTCGCTAGGTATTTCATCTACGGCTTCTACTACGAATCCTGCAAAGCGATCGCGCTCACTTTTAACTCGTGCCATAACGGCTTTACCGTCAATAACAGGTTTTGAGCTGTGAACTCCAAAGGCAGGTGCCATTTCTATTGAGTGCGCGGCTTCTGCTGCAGCAATCAATAACTTACTTGGCATGCAACCAACACGTGCGCAGGTTGTACCGTATGGGCCTGATTCAATCATAAGTACGTTTTGAGTAAATTGTTTTGCATTACGGTAGGCACTTAAACCAGCAGTACCTGCACCTATAACAACAACGTCGGTTTGCAGTTCTTTCATAGTGTTTTTCCTTTAATAAACAGGGGCGTTGCAGCCCCTGTCTTATTTACTTAATTAAGCAAAGTATTTTTCTAAATCGTCTGAGCCGCCAATGTGCTTACCGCCAATAAATACTTGTGGTACGGTTTCACGGCCCGATACCGCTTTAAGGCTGGTAAGTGATGCGCCAGCACCCATTACGATTTCTTCAAAAGCAAAGCCTTTAGCTGTAAGTAGCTCTTTTGCTTTTTTACAGAAAGGGCAGCCAGGCTTAGTAAATAGAGTAACCGCCTCTGGTTTTACTTGAGTTGGGTTGATGTAATCAAGCATAGTGTCAGCGTCTGATACTTCAAACGGGTCGCCTGGTAAATCTGGTTCGATGAACATCTTCTCTACTACGCCATCTTTAACCAGCATAGAGTATCTCCAGCTGCGCTTACCAAAACCTAAATCGTTTTTATCAACTAGCATACCCATGCCGTCAGTAAATTCGCCGTTACCATCTGGTAGTAAGGTAATGTTTTGCGCTTCTTGATGTTCAGCCCATGCGTTCATTACAAAGGTATCGTTTACTGATACACAAACAATGTCGTCAACGCCATTTTGTTTAAGTACACCAGCTAACTCGTTGTAGCGTGGTAGGTGAGTTGATGAACACGTTGGTGTAAATGCACCAGGTAGTGAAAACACAACGACTGTTTTGCCTTTAAAAATGTCATCAGTAGTTACTGATTTCCATTCGTCGTTTTGACGCGTTGCAAATGTAACGTTAGGGATTGTTTGACCTTCAATATTGTTTAACATGTTTTTAGTTCCTCTTGATTTGTTGATAGCCATTATGGCGAACAATTAAATATAGTTCCAATCGTTTGTTTGTATTAAACTGATAGGTATAAGCTATCAGGTTGGGTGTGAATATGAACTTAAAAGATTTAGAATATGTAAAAGCCGTTGCACATTTTAAACATTTTCGTAAAGCGGCTGATGCCTGCTTTGTAAGCCAGCCTACCTTAAGTGGGCAAATTAAAAAGCTGGAGCAAGAATTAGGGGTTATCTTATTTGACCGTTCAACTAAGCACGTTACCTTAACAACCCAAGGTGAACGTTTGTTGACACAAATCACCCTTATATTAGAGCAAACTCAAATATTAAAAGAACTGGCTGCTACTTCTAACCAGCCGTTACAGGGCAAACTAAGTATTGGTATTATTCCTACTATTGCCCCGTATTTACTACCTACACTGCTTACATCAATGAAAGCGGCATTTACTCAAAGTCAGTTTTCGTTTATTGAAATGCAAACTTCTACCATTTTAGCTGCGCTAGACAGTGGCGAGGTGGATTTTGCAATTTTAGCGGATGTGCCTGAGCTAAAAAATTACCATACTATTAATGTATATAAAGAAGACTTTTTAGTTGCGGTATCTGCTGATAACGCTTTAGCTGTAAATAAAAAGGTAGCACTGCAAGATCTTCAAGGTAGTAACCTATTAATGTTAAGTGATGGTCATTGCTTTAAAGATCAAGCCCAGCAGTTTTGTTTTTCGGCAGGAGTGGATGTTTCTAGCCAGTATCAAGGTAATAGCTTAGAAACCTTATTAGCGCTGGTGGCGATGGACGATGGGGTTACGTTTGTGCCAAAACTTGCTGCAATCCCCCGAGAGGGAATTCATTATTTGCCTATTTTTCCTAATCAGCAACGTAATATTGTATTGGCCTGTCGAAAGCACTACCCGCATTTATCTGGAGTTGAGCAGTTAGCAGATTGGTTAAGCGCTCACAATAATTTAAAAGTTAAGCTAACCCAAGTACTTTAGGGCGTTGCAACTTCCACAATATCGTTAATTTGTACGCCCGGTAAAGGCTGATCATTAATACTGACGGCAATGGCGCTATGCTGATATAGCTGCTCTACACGAATACGGTTCAAAGTGGTTATAGTATGCGGCATGGTGTTGCCTTGCGCGTCTGTTAAATAATTATGATGAGCAATACTCAGTTGTTGGCCTTTTTCTAAGCCATGTGCCTTTCCTAAGTTAATGACGAGTTTATTATTTTCCATGTGCAAAATTTTGCCTTGGGTGGGTAGGCACGCCATGGCTGCTTGCAAATCGTAACTTAGGGTTTGGTTTATCTCACTAATACTTTGACCAAAAGGTGACTGCCAAAAACGATTACTGTTTACATCAATAATAGCTGTTTTTTCAAATGGCCAGATAGCTTGGCTTTGATAGCTTTGTTGCCACAAGGGCTCATAAGTAGTGCCATTAAATAAACTAAACTCTATTCGGTAGTGACGCTGATAGCTTTCATCTTGCCAAAATGCATAGTCGCTATTGAGTTTATCGCTGGTGGATAAACTGGTAATTTGGCTCAGTAGCACATATTGTGCGTTACTGCGCGATGAAATTTCCTCTAACTGGCTGTTAGAGTAGTCATGTTGTTGATTAAAATAGGTATCGACTTTTATCGCTTTATTGAAATAGGCAACCGGTATAGCACTCATTTTTGATTTTTGCAGTGACGTGTAGATGTTTTTGCTTACTGCTTTATTAATGTCAAATATTTGACCCATTCTAGCGTGTTCGCGATTTGTTAATTGACTTTGCGTCACAGCTATAAATTTATTGAAGTTGCTTTGCGGGCATTGCTCGGTTTGTGCAAAAATATCTAGGCGTAAGGTAATCGCAAATTCATCATTGCTGCGGTTTTCGCTAACGAGCTCTATTTTTTGAATTTCGCCTTGGCTACTTATTTTTAGCTGATCTTGGGTTAAAACACCATCAACAAGTGTTTGCACCGAGCTCACCCGCGCACCAGAGAATACAAGGGCTTGGGTAATCGCATCTTTTATTGCAGCGGCCTTTGCACCGGGAATGTCGCTATTTTGAATAACCGCATGGCCTGTAGACTCATACCACTGAGCGTGGGTAAAAGGTGAAAACGTTAATACAGCAGTGGTGCTTAATCCTGCCAATACTGCTTTTAAAAACGACTTCATACTCTTACTCCAATTAAACGTTAGCGTTAATGAGTCTCAGCAAGTAATGTACCACTATTATTTGTTGTTACAGAATATAGGTATCACTGGCATTAAACGTGCATAACTGAGTTTAATTAGTTTTTAAAGGCCCTGTATGATGCGAGTAATGCCATTAATGATCACATTAGGCTGCTTAACGTTAAGCGGTTGTAGCAATATATTTGATAAGCACGTTGAATATAAATATGTTGAGCCAAATAATTACCCTGTATTAAAAGCAATAGGGTACGCGCCCATTAGTTTGCAGTCGGGAAGTAATGACACTCAAAAACAGCTTATGGCAATTAAAGCCTCCAAGCTAGAAGCATACCGCGAACTAACGGAACAAGTGTACGGGCAAAAAATTACCGCAGGCACAACCGTCGCAGGCTCTGTTGCCCAAGATGATTATTTACAGAGTAAAGTGCAAGGTATTATAAAAGGCGCGCAAATTATAAAAACCTATGCCGTTAATGATATGTATATTACTGAGCTTGAGCTTAATATGAAGCGCGTACACGACTTGTACATCGGTGAGATAAAACCACGGGAAGTGAAAAAAGTCACTTATTACTAAGCGACAAGTTATTACTAACCGACAAATTATTACTCATAAAAAAACGCCTAAACGAATAATCGTTTAGGCGTTTTTTTATGAGTATTCTTTAGGCTTTTAGGTTACGCACAATGCTGTTGTCAGTATTAACTACGCTACCGGCTTGATCGTAGGTCATAGACGAAGGTGCGCCAATTAAAATACCCTTTAATTGCTTTACACTTAACTGCGCCTGGTGCGCTGCATGAGCGTTAACTTCATTTTGTTTTTGACACTGCTCAAGCTTTTCTCGAGTTAGCTTTATTAAGTCAGCGTTTTCATCTGTTTGCTGATCATTACTGGCAATCAGTTTACTGAGTTCTTTATCTAGGGTGCTTATGCTGGTTAAAAAAGACATTTTTTGTTGGGCAATTTCTTTTAAACCTTCGCCTCTTCGTGAGGCAATAGCATCAAGTTCTTGAGTAAGAAGCTCACTCAAGGTTGTTAAACAATTTATTTGTTCGTTTAGTTTAATCGTAATTAAACTATTGTGATCAGCCATAAACATTAAACTCGAAGTCTGCTAAATTTTTGGCAAGTTTCTCACTGTCTATTTGATACTTGCCTTCGGTAATTGCTTTTTTAAGCTCAGCAACTTTGTTGCTGTCAAAACCAGAAGACTGCTCTGCTTTTTCTTGTAAAGATTTTAATTGCTTGGCTTGCGGTGTTAGGCTCACCGAATCGCTTGCAGCTTTAGGCGAAGGCGTTTGCGCAGCCTGCGTATTTGCATTATCTCTTTTTAAATCAACTTTTTGCTGTTGAGTGTTTGTTAAAACACCAGGCTGTTGATTTGATTTGTTTACTTGACCGACCATGATAAAAACCCGTTTATTACCCAACTGATGCCTTTATATCGGCATTTACTAAAGATACTTTAGCATAAATTTACATTAAATATTTACCTGCACAGACTCTACACCATCTACTCGCGCATTTAAAACTTTACCTGTTTTTTTGTTTTCAACTCGTACTTGTTCACCTAAGGTTCCATCCTCTAATGCAACACCCGTGGTTTTTACTCTTAACCCTTTAATATTGGCAAAAATATTGACAGAGTCGCCTTTGCAAACCATACAAATTTGATTGAGTAGTACAGGCATACCTTCACGAATATTACGTTTACTGCGGCTACCAATAAGTTGCGCAGGATCATCAAGATACTGAACACGTATAAAGTGCGCAGGGCGCATATCAATACTTAAATGGGATGGAGTAATCACTTCACCTCGTGCTAAATTGGTAGTAGCAACTACAACAGGTGCTGATTCAGTGATTCTCACATGAACGTATTGTGCCCAGTTGTCACTATCGTTACATTTTATTTGAATGGTGACCTGACGATTAAATGGGGGCTCACTTGGCGTTACTAGCTCTAGCTCAGAGTTACACTGGCGATCGGGTATGCGGGTATCTAGCGGTAACGCGCTAAACTGTATTTTGTTGTCATTTGTAGTTACTGCTTTTTGAGCAACATAAGATACAGCCATTTCCTGTAGTGATTCTTTACTAAATACTTGAGCCTTCAGTGGCAAAGTGAAGCAGAGGCTAGCAAGAAAATAAAAAACACTGTATCTTCTGGTTTTTTTTAACAAACTCATAATGTTTCGACTATGCTTATGGTTGCAAACAGGGTATAAATATTTTGCGTCAGAATTTAGACGCCCCCGTTGTGTTATGACGCTTTATTAATTGAAAGCAATTATCGTTCCTTATATTTGTTTTCTTAGGAGATTTAAATGGCCGGTATTTTAGACTCAGTAAACCAACGTACTCAGTTGGTTGGGCAAAACCGCTTAGAGTTATTGTTATTTAAGCTTAACGGACGTCAGCGCTTTGGCATTAATGTGTTTAAGGTAAGAGAAGTTCTTCAATGCCCGCCATTAACCAGCATGCCAAAATCTAACGCTTACATTCGTGGTGTAGCACATATCCGTGGCCAAACAATCTCGGTAATTGACTTATCAATGGCAGTAGGTGGTCGTCCTATTAAAAGCATAGAAGATGGCTTTATTATTATTGCAGAATATAACCGTACAGTGCAGGGCTTTTTAGTTGGTGGTGTTGAGCGGATTGTTAATATGAACTGGGAAAAAATAATGCCACCGCCATCAGGAGCGGGCCGCTATTCTTATTTAACTGCCGTAACTGAAATTGAAAATGAGCTGGTTGAAATACTCGACGTAGAAAAGATCCTAAACGAAATTTGTCCTGTCAATACTACCGTGAGTGATGATGTTGCCTCGCAAGGTAATATACAAAAAGATTTAGGCGAAAGAATTGTATTTATTGCCGATGATTCGGCCGTGGCACGAAATCAGGTTAAACGAGCGTTAGAACCTTTAGGTGTAACTACTGAACTTGCTAAAAATGGTAAAGAAGCTTTAATAAGACTAAAAGAAATTGCAGAGCTTGATTGTGTTAACGATATTACAGAGCGAGTAGGGTTACTTATTTCAGATGTAGAAATGCCAGAAATGGATGGTTATACACTCACTGCAGAAATTAAAGCAGATCCCAAACTTGCACCATTGCATGTGATTTTACACACATCGTTAAGTGGTGTGTTCAACCAAGCAATGATTGAAAAAGTAGGGGCTGACGATTTTATTGCAAAATTTAATCCAGACGAGCTTGCTACAGCCGTTAATAAGTGGGTTCATTGTGATTAATAAACATAGGTGTTATTGATTTGACTAATAAAGATTTGCAGCAAACAGAATACGATCAATTTCGCTTATTTTTAGAACAACAGTGCGGTATTGTTTTAGGTGAAAATAAGCAGTATTTGGTTAAAAGTCGCTTGGCACCATTAATGTCTCGATTTAATGTTGAATCGTTATCTGAACTGGTTAGCAAAACACTTGGCGTGCATGAGCGTCAATTGCGCGCTGCTGTTGTTGATGCCATGACAACCAACGAAACATTGTGGTTTAGAGATCAATACCCATTTGAGTTGCTCAAAACCAGATTATTCCCTGAATTTAAAGCGTTAAATAGGCCATTAAAAATATGGTCTGCTGCGAGCTCTTCAGGGCAAGAACCTTATTCAATTGCTATGTCGGTTGCTGAGTTTCAATCAAGTAGTCCTGGTGTTTTAAAAATGGGTGCACAAATAGTGGGTACTGACATCTCAAATACCATGCTGGATATGTGTAAACACGCTGAATATGATGCATTGGCACTGGCCCGTGGGCTATCTGCTGAGCGTCGTAAGAAGTTTTTTAAAGATAGCGGCAATGGTATGGCACAAGTGGTTGACTCATTGAAAAAGCAAGTGAGCTTTAGGCATTTAAATTTACTCGACTCGTACGCTTTGATGGGTAAGTTCGATATTATATTTTGCCGTAATGTTTTAATTTATTTTTCACCTGAGGTGAAAGCCAAAATAATTGCACAATTTTCTCAAGCACTTAACCCTAAGGGGTATTTATTTTTAGGTGCGTCGGAATCTATGTCTGGTTTGAGTACCGAATTTGATATGGTGCGTTGTAACCCCGGGATTATTTATCAAAAAAAATAACTACCGTTTACACCCCCCCCCCTCCTAAAAACGGCGCTATAGCGTCGTTTTTTGTTTTTATCGTCACTATTTTCATTGCTGGCTTACTTATTGCTTTATTGGTACTAAGTCAATTTTTTGGAGATAGTTATGGCTATCAGTTTTGATAAAGCATTAGGCGTGCATCCGCATGCGATGTTAATCCGTTCGCAAAGAGCAGAAATGCTCGCTACTAATATCGCAAATGCTGATACGCCCGGCTATAAAGCAAAAGATATCGACTTTGCCTCAGCATTAAAAACGGCAAAGTCTAACCAACTAAGCGGCAATACGATGGTAAGAACCAACGAAAAACACATTGCCGGTGGTACTCGTAGTGTAGGTGGAAATGAACTATTTCGTACGCCAAATCAAACAGATACAGGTGATGGTAACTCTGTTGATATACAAGTGGAACGGAACTTGTATACACAGAATGCTATGGAGTATCAGGCCAGTGTCCAGTTTCTTAATGGTAAATTTAAAGGCCTGAAAAAAGCCCTCGGTAGTCAAGGAGCCTAATTATGAGTTTATATAATGTGTTTGATATTGCAGGTTCGGGTATGAGCGCGCAAAACGTGCGATTAAATACCACCGCAAGTAATATCTCTAATGCCAATACAATTAGCTCTTCACAAAATGAAACGTACCGAGCGCGACAACCTGTATTTGCTGCGGAGCTAACAAAAGCGTCAGCGTCAGCAAGCAACCCACAGGGCTCTGCCGTTGGTGTGAAAGTGTTAGGAGTGGTTGAGAGTGATAAACCACTACAAATTGAATATAACCCAAACCACCCGAGTGCGGATGAAAATGGTTACATTTATAAACCCAACGTGAATGTTGTTGAGGAGATGGCAAATATGATTTCTGCGTCTCGCTCTTATCAGACAAATGTTCAAGTTGCTGATGCAGCTAAGCAAATGTTAAGTAAAACACTGCTGTTAGGTCAGCGGTAACTGAGGGTAGCTCATGAGTAACGATATTAGTACTTCTTCATCCTACATGGACTCTTTACGTTGGCAAGATAAGCAAGTGCCACAAAAAGAGGATAGTGATGCGTTAACCCAAGAAGATTTCTTTTCGTTGTTAACACAGCAGTTGTCATATCAAGATCCCAGCAAACCAGCTGATAACGATCAGATGATTGCACAAATGACAAACTTTACCATGGCTGAAGGAATATCAAATTTAAACTCTAATTTTGAGTCTTTAGCTGCGTCGATGACATCAAATTCGGCATTGCAAGCATCAACACTGGTTGGCAAACAAGCGCTGTTGGAATCGAATACACTTGAGCTTAATGAGTCGGGTGAATCAAGAGGTTCTGTTGTAGCTGAAAAGCCAGTCGATAGTTTAATGATCCGCATTGAAGATGCATCCGGGCAGTTGGTTAAAACTATAGATTTAGGCACTCAGCCCGCAGGAGCCATTCGCTTTGCATGGGATGGTAAAAATGAAGCGGGTGAACGGCTACCACCTGGTGAATACAACATCAAAGCAGAAGGTAGCACAAATGGGGAATTTTCAAGCCTTCCATTAGCTACATTCAAAAATATTGAAAGTGTTAATATTAATGGCTCAAGCGGCATTATTATTAACACAAAAGAAGGTGCGGTTAGGCTGACTGATGTCGCAGAAATCGCGTAATAGATTTTATGTATTTTTTAGCCATCGGGCTAAATACTTTTAGGTTAGAGGTTAATTATGAGCTTCAATATTGCATTAACAGGCCTTGCTGCCGCACAAAAAGATTTAGATGTTACCGCCAATAACATTGCCAACGTAAATACCACGGGCTTTAAAGAGTCTCGCGCTGAATTTGCTGATGTATACGCATCTTCGGTATTTAGCGCAGGTAAAACGAAAAATGGTGATGGTGTGCAAACCACCATGGTTGCCCAGCAGTTTCATCAAGGGTCGCTGCAGTTTACTAATAACTCTCTGGATTTAGCGATCACAGGTGAGGGTTACTTTGCAACAAGTAATGACTTAGGCTCTTTAGATTTTAGTTATACTCGCGCAGGTGCGTTTAAGCTTAATAAAGACAACTTTGTAGTTGATGCTAAAGGAAACTTCTTACAGAGTTTTCCGGTGAATGAGGTTACAGGCAGTACCACTTCGGTTAGTTTAAGTACATCTTCTGCATTGCAAATACCTGATTCATCAGGCTCTCCGCGCTCTACTTCAAACGTTTATACGTCGTTCAATGTTGATTCGCGTGACGATGTTATAGCTGTGCCATTTGATGCAACAGATGGCACTACTTATAACTCTTCGACTTCAACCACAGTTTACGACTCACTAGGTGAGCCGCATGTAATGCAGTTTTATTTTGTTAAAACTGCACCAAACGAATGGCAAGTGCATGGTACATTGGATCAAAAACCATTTGATGCTACCGGTGCCGCAACGGCAACTCCAAGCCCACTTAGTACGTTTGGATTTAACGCAAGCGGTACGCCAGAAACAACCAATGGCGCACCTATTACAGGAAGTACCTTTGATGATGTAAATTTAAATACTGCTAACTTTTCAGGATTATTAACCAACGGTGCACAGTTTAATGACATTGCAATTCAGTGGCGCGACGAGGCAGGTACTGCAGGTAAAATACCTACTCAATATGCAAATCGATTTGAAGTAAAAGCACTAGAGCAAGATGGTGCGACAGTGGGTCGCTTAGCGGGTATTGACATTGGTACTGATGGAAAAGTCGTTGCATCGTACAGTAATGGCGACACTTCATATTTGGGTCAAGTAGCCATGGTTAGATTTGCAAACTCACAAGGTTTACAACAGGTGGGTGATACTTCATGGAAAAAAAGTTTAACCTCAGGTGAGCCTATAGCAGGAGAACCGGGAACAGGAACTTTAGGCAAAGTCAATTCTTCAGCGCTCGAGCAATCAAATACAAACTTAACCACAGAGCTGGTTGATTTGATTAGTGCGCAGCGTAACTTCCAAGCAAACTCTCGTGCGCTTGAAGTGAATTCAACACTTCAACAAAATATCTTACAGATCCGATAATCATATTTTGATTTATAAAGGCTGCTTAATGCAGCCTTTTTTATTCCTCTCTTATAATCTTATTTATGCTTTAATTTAATCTGGCACTTATATTGCATTTACCCGTATATAGATTTCTTAATGAGTCGATGTTATGGATAAAATGGTCTACATAGCGGCATCTGGCGCTAAACAAAGCATGCAAGGGCTTGCTCTTAAAGCCAATAATTTGGCAAATGCGAATACCACTGGGTTTAAATCTGATTTTGCGCAAGCGCGATCAATGCAGGCTTTCGGTGAAGGTTTGCCGACTCGTGTTTTTGCTATGCAAGAGCGCCCAGGATCTAACATGACATCGGGCGGTATTGTGGAAACAGGTCGCAGCCTTGATATCGCTATGAGCGATAACGCCTGGCTGAGTGTTCAGGATGCCTCTGGTAATGAAGCCTATACAAAAGTGGGCTCGTTAAATATCACTGCTGAAGGTATGTTGACTACCAGCGACGGTCGTCAAGTTATTGGCGAAGGTGGGCCTGTCATATTACCTGTACCGATTGAAAAAATTGAATTTAGCAAAGATGGCACTATTCAAGTACGCCCTCAAGGTGCACCGGCTAACTTTTTAGAAGAAGTTGATCGGCTAAAAGTGGTTGATGCAAACAACGCCACGCTCGAGAAGGGTAACGATGGCTTATTTAGAGCTAAACCAGGCCAAATAGTTGAAACATCAGCCAATGTACAAGTATTAGGTGGCACATTAGAAAAGTCGAATGTAAACCCTGTGCATGAAATGGTCGATATGATCAGTCACCAACGCCAATTTGAATTACAAGTAAAACTGATGAAAACAGCTGAAGAGATTGACGAACGTCAAGAACAGCTGATGCGCATCGTTTAACTTTAACGTGAGGATATTATTATGAATCCAGCATTATGGATAAGTAAAACAGGGCTTGACGCTCAACAAACTGATATATCGGTTATATCAAATAACTTAGCGAATGCCAGTACAGTGGGTTACAAAAAAAGCCGCGCTATTTTTGAAGACTTGCTTTACCAAAATATTAATCAACCAGGCGGTCGCTCATCGCAAGACACCGAAATGCCGTCAGGCTTAATGCTTGGCGCGGGTACTAAGGTGGTGGCTAACCAAAAAAACTTTTCGCAAGGTAATATGCTCACCACTGAAAATTCATTAGATTGGATGATTTCAGGTCCTGGCTTTTTTGAAGTATTGCAACCAGATGGCAATATTGCTTATTCGCGTAATGGCCAGTTTACTACCGACGGCGACGGGCGTGTTGTCACCTCGGGCGCTGGTTATGTTGTTCAGCCTGAAATGAATGTACCTGATGATGCACAGTCGATCACCGTATCTCAAGATGGTGAAGTGTCAGTTCGCGTTAAAGGTCAGGCCGAAAACGTGGTTATTGGTCAGATCACGATTAGTGATTTTATTAATCCGTCGGGCCTTGAGCCTATAGGGCAAAACTTATATACCGAAACCGCGGTAAGCGGTGCGCCTGTTCAAGGTAACCCGGGTGTTGAAGGTTTAGGCACGATTATTCAAGGTTCACTGGAAACATCAAATGTAAATGTGACCGAAGAATTAGTTAATTTGATTGAAACGCAGCGCGTTTATGAGATGAACTCAAAAGTGATCTCAGCCGTTGATGAAATGATGAGTTATATCAATCAACAGTTATAGTTTTGGGGGGTTGTATGCGTAATGTTATGTTATTTACAGTAGGGACTTTACTATTAAGTGGTTGTGTAGCTACACAAAATAATGAGGTAGTACAAGACGATCCCTATTATGCACCTATGTATCCAGAGCCTAATATGGAGCCAGTAGTCGCAACCGGCTCTTTGTTCAGCACACAATTATCGAATGACCTATATGCCGATAAAAAAGCACTGCGAACAGGCGATATCATTACTGTTAAATTACAAGAGTCGACCCAAGCGACTAAAGCAGCTAAAACTGAAACAGATAAAGAAACTGATGCCAGCCTCGACCCTGTTATTGGCTTAGGTGGTTTACCGGTAAATATTGGTGGCGATAGTATTCAATTTGGTATTGGTAGTGACTCCTCATTTAAAGGTGACTCAAAATCAAATCAATCAAACAGCTTAGTTGGCGATATTTCGGTTAACGTGATGCGAGTACTACCAAATGGTAATTTAGTAATTCGCGGTGAAAAATGGCTAACGTTAAACACCGGTGAAGAATTTATTCGCTTAGAAGGGTTAGTGCGTCCGCAAGATGTCAATGCCGATAATACTGTTGAGTCTAATCGAATTGCGAATGCACGTATTCAATATTCAGGTAAGGGTCAAACTCAAGAGGCACAAAGCCCGGGTTGGTTAACGCGTTTCTTTAGCAGCTCATTGTTTCCCTTTTAGAGGACATTCGACATGAATGGTTTTAAAGTTTTTTGTTTTATGGTGCTACTAGGCTGGCAATTTACTGCCAGTGCTGAGCGAATTAAAGATGTGTCTATGGTCGAAGGGGTGCGCTCAAACCAATTAGTGGGCTATGGCTTAGTTGTTGGTTTACCGGGTACCGGTGAGCAAAGCCGTTTTACCGAGCAAAGCTTTAAAGGCATGCTCAATAGTTTTGGTATTACGTTACCTTCTAGTTTAAAGCCAAAAATTAAAAATGTTGCAGCGGTTGCTGTTCATGCTGAACTCCCTCCATTTAGAAAGCCAGGGCAAACCATAGATATAACCGTATCATCGATTGGCAGTGCAGGCAGCTTGCGCGGTGGCACATTACTACAAACATTCTTAAAAGGGGTTGATGGTAATGTTTACGCCATCGCTCAAGGCAGTTTAATTGTAGGTGGCCTAGGTGCTGAGGGGCTTGATGGCAGTCGCGTTGTTATTAATACGCCAACGGTAGGACGCGTACCAAATGGTGCAACCGTTGAACGTGCTGTTAAAAGCCCATTTATGCAAAACGACTATATTACTTTTAATTTAAACCGTCCTGACTTTACTACTGCTAAACGTTTAGAGAAAACCATTAATGATTTAATTGGTCCAAATAGTGCTCAAGCACTCGATGCAGCCTCTATTCGCGTTATTGCCCCACGTGATGCCTCTCAGCGCGTATCGTACTTATCAACCCTTGAAAACTTAGAGTTTAAACCAGCGGATACCTCGGCAAAAATAATTGTTAACTCACGTACCGGCACCATTGTTATAGGTAAAAATGTAAAATTACAACCTGCGGCAATTACCCATGGTGGTTTAACAGTAACGATTGCGGAACAACAAAATGTAGCGCAGCCAAATCCTTTAGCAGAGGGTGAAACCGTGGTTACTCAGCAAAGTATTATTGACGTTAATCAAGATGATTCACGCGCTTTTGTATTTGACCCTGGTGTAAGTCTTGATGACTTAGTACGTGCTATTAATGAAGTAGGAGCTGCCCCGGGTGATTTAATGGCGATTCTTGAAGCGCTCAAAGAAGCCGGTGCAATTAATGGTCAACTTGTTGTAATTTAATCTTTTTAAAAAACACCGTTTAAAATTTTATTGCGGTGTTTTTTACTTTTTATTCCTTCTTACTCCTACCCTTGAAAGTCTCGCTGGCTCAATTATTGCATTGCTTTAGGTATTATTAATTATTGTGTCAAAAAGCTGATGGAAACAAATCATCTAGATAAGCAAAACTTTTTTGATTTAGGCAACTTAGACTCTTTGCGTCGAGATGCTTTAAACAGCGGTGATGCATCAACCGATGCATCTAAAGCGGCGTTAAAAAAAGCGGCGGCACAATTTGAAGCTATTTTCACCCAAATGCTGCTTAAAAGTATGCGTAAAGCCAACGAGGCTTTTGAAGATAAAGAAAGCCCGTTTAATGCTAGTGGCGTTAAGTTTTTTGAAGAAATGCACGACCAACAGATGGCTACAGAGCTTTCATCAAATGGCTCTTTAGGTCTTGCAGATTTAATTGTGCAGCAACTATCGCCAGATGGAAAAAACTTTATGCCAGGCTCTGTTCTTCGCACAACGTCAGATTTCTTTAGTGACCAACGTGCGGGTAGCACCTTACCTCATCATGAAAACCAAAAGGTCACTGAAAAAGTACCGCTCGTTGATTCAGCTGAAAAAAGTGAACAAAACATAGCGTCTGGCACATTTGAAAATGCTGAGGAATTTGTAAGCACCGTGTGGGAACACGCAAAAACAGCGGCTAAAAAAATTGGTTTAAATCCGGCGGTTATGGTCGCACAAGCAGCATTAGAAACTGGCTGGGGTAAACATATTATTAGTAAAGGTGATGGCAATAGCTCAAACAATTTATTCAATATTAAGTCAGATAAAAGTTGGCAGGGTGAAAAGGCCAGTAAAGTCACTTTAGAGTTTGAGCAAGGTGCTGCTGTTAAAAAGCAAGCAAGCTTTAGAGCGTATGATTCGATAAAAGATAGCGTGAATGATTTTGTGGATTTTTTAACACAGAACCCGCGCTATCAAGATGCATTAAACAATACGGCAAAGCCGCATAAATTTTTAGACTCTTTACAGCAAGCTGGTTATGCAACCGATCCTAACTATGCAGACAAAATAAAAAGAGTGCTGAACAGTAACGAATTGAAGAATATCGCCACAAGCGTGATCCGCCAGGGAGTAGAGTAACATGTCGTTTAATTTATTAAACATTGCTAATTCAGGAATAAGAGCAAACTCTGAGTTATTGCAAACGACAAGTAAAAACATTGCAAATGTTAATACCGAAGGGTATGTACGTGAGCGCACCGAATTTACCACCATGATTGATAATCAGGTAGGCCGTGGTCAAACGTATCGTTTATTGAATGAGTTTGCGCAAAAGCAATTAAACCGAGATACTTCAAATAAAAGTTTTTTTGATCAATTTGTTAGTGAAGCGAGTCGGGTTGATCAAATTTTTTCAGAAAAATCAAACAGCTTATCAACTAGTATCAACTCAATGTTTAATAACGTGCAAGAAGCTCTTAATCAACCTTCATCAACAGTTGCTCGTTCGTTGGTGATGAGTGATGCGCAAAACCTGATTGATCAAATGGACAGGCTTGCAGGTATTGTTTCAGAGCAAAAAGCGGTGGTTAATGAGCAATTAGAGATTTTTTCAGAAGAGGCGAATACGTTAATCGAAAGTATTAGTTCGTTAAATCAAGAAATTGCGGGTGTTCATGGTACTAAAAACGAAGCCGATGCGAGCTCAGCTTACAATGAGCGTGATAAAGCAGTACGTGATTTATCTGAGCTGATTGATATAGAAACACTTGATGGCCCTAATGGTGAAAAACAAGTGTTTATGGGTACAGGTGAAGCGGTTGTTATGCAAAATGGGTCATTTAACTTATTTTCGATCAGTGGCGATCCTGATGCTAACTTTAAAGAGCTACGTTTAGATGTAAATGGCGGTAAGGCTGTGCCATTAGATATAGACCCTACTAAACTCAAAGGTAAAATTGGCGGTTTATTGGCATTTAGAGACGATATTTTGGTGCCTGCACAAAATCAAATAGGCCAGATGGGTATTGCGCTTGCTGATTCGTTTAATCAGCAAAACCGTTTAGGTATGGATGCAAACGGTGAGCTCGGAGGGGATATTTTTGATATCCCAACGGTCAGTGCTTTTGTTTATCAAGCAAACACCGGAACAGCTAATATGTCAGCAACCGTTGAGGCAGGTAAAGGCAGTGAACTGCCAGCCAGTGACTTTGTGATTACATATACAGGTAATCCTAACGAAGTAAGTATTCAGCCAATTGATAATAAAGGTGAACCTTTAGGCACAGCCTCTTTAGCAACTATCCCACCCAGTGGCATTATCGATTCAGCAGCTATCACCAGCGGGGAGTCGTTTGGTTTAGAGCTAAACGTAACCGGAGCCGGTAATGTCGGTGACCAATTTCAGGTAAAACTTAATAGTGGCGCGGCAGGTAATATATCGCTGACAACAGGTCGGGGCGAAGACATTGCATTGGCCTCTCCAATTAGAACAGCAGACGGCCTTGATAATACAGGCACAGGCAGTATTTCACCGGGTAATGTGAGCGATGTAACTACTGGCAGTTTTAGTAATCCTTTGGATTTAGCAAATGGCCCTATAAGCATTGTTAAAACAGCCAATGCTAACGAATATCAACTTACTGATGGTAATGGCACAACTACGTTTACGGTTACACCGCCTGCTAACAATATACTCGCTCAAGCCGGGCCACCATACGATGGTTATGGCTTTGATTTTAATATTGAAGGCGTACCAGCAACGGGCGATACCTTTAATTTAGAATTTAATGAAGGCGGTTTTGATGATAACCGCAATGGTCAAAAACTTGCTGACTTACAAAACACCGATTTAGTACGTCAAAATGTAGTGGCGAGCGCCTCAGCTGATAATCATAAAACGTTGAATCAAGCCTATGCTGGGTTAGTAACCGATGTTGGTGTAGTAACCAGTCAAGCAAAAACCAACGGGGCTGCATTCGACGCTTTAGCACAACAATCAGAAGCCTGGTACGAATCGTTGTCGGGCGTAAACTTAGATGAAGAGGCGGCTAATTTGCTGCGTTTCCAGCAATCTTATGCTGCATCAGCTCAAGTATTAACTGCAGCGAGAGCTATTTTTGACACCTTATTGAGTGCGGCGAGGTAATTATGCGTTTATCAAATAATTTAATGTATCAAAGTCAAATTAATAAAATTTTAGATAATCAACAGGGCGTTGCAGGCGCTTTAGAGCGAGCAAACACAGGTCAAAAGTATTTGAGTACCTCTGAAAACCCAGCTGCTATATCGCAAGGGATGTTGTACACCAATAAAATAGAAACCAATGAGCAGTTAACTAAAAATATAAAGCAGCTAAATGGTCGCTTATCAACCGAAGAAAGCATACTTAAAGGTATGAACGACACTATTTTAGAGGCGCAAATGCTAACCATACGAGCGGGCAATGGTTCGTTAGGTCAAAGTGATTTGGCTTCAGTTGCCAGTGAACTAAAAGAATTGCAAAAATCGCTGCTTAACTTAATGAATAGTCAATCAGAAGGGGGGAAATACCTATTCTCTGGCTATCAAGACGATATTCAAACCTATACATTTAACAGCACTAATGGCAAATACGAATACCAAGGCGATCAAGGCCAGCATGAAGTGACGATCGCAAAAGGGGTTGAGATCAAGTCAAGTGATAATGGTTTTAATGTATTTGAACGCGTAGATGCACGTCTTGATGTCGTGTCGAATGATGGAGCGCCATCAGGCGGCATTACCGCAGGGACTGTTTATGTTGAAAACCAAGGCGAGTTTGATCGCTTTCATAAAGATAATTATAACTCAGACCCAAATCCGCTTATTTCTCCAACGATCAATACCTATAACGTTAATGTTATCCCTGGTGCAACGCCTTCAGCGCCTGATCAATATGAAATATTACGCGATGGTAATCCTCTAGTACCACCTGTTACTGGTGAAGTAACCGATGAGCCGATTGAATTTGCCGGTATGGAAATTCAACTTGAAGGTGTAGCCCCCGGCCAACTTGATTTTACCCTTGAAAAGCCAGGTAAAGAAAATGTACTTAATACGCTGGAAGATCTGATCACTAGTCTAAATAACAAACAACTTGATGGAGCGCAAATTAACCAAGCGTTATCGGATGGGTTAATTCAGCTTAAAAATGCCAGTGAGCAAATTGTGTTTACTCAGGCTGGTCTTGGTGGGCGTATGAACGTGGTGGAGCGTGTGACCGATTCAAACAGTGCTTTAGATATTAATAATCAAGACAACAGAGCGAGCTTAATTGAAATTGATCCTGCTGCAGCCATTAGTGAACTCGCTAAACAGGAGGCAGGTTTAGACAGATCGATGGCGACTTTTGGTCGCTTGGCTAAACTTTCATTATTCGATTATTTATAAATACCATCCAAGGCAGGTTATTACTTTAACAAAAATAGGTAATAACTTGCCTTAACAAGGCGGCAAAAAACTGTCACCCCTTTTTTCTCTTCTGTCAAAAAAACGCTAGCCCTCAATTTAAAGCCGCAATAAAACCGATTTAGTTGTTATAAAACAGGGGTTTAACTTTTTTTTGTTAGTTGGCACAACTAATGCATTTAGCTAGTCATAGAAAGTGTGGTTTTTGCTTAAATATTTTGAACCACATTCTGATTGAAACTAGGAGATGGTAAAATGGCTTTAAGCGTAAATACAAATGTTGCATCACTTAATGGGCAACGCAATCTATCTAAATCTAGCATGGCACTTGAAACCTCAATGCAGAGACTATCATCTGGTTTGCGTATTAATAGCGCAAAAGACGATGCTGCAGGTTTACAAATTGCCAACCGACTAACGTCTCAGGTAAATGGTCTAACAGTAGCTCAGCGTAATGCCAATGATGGTATTTCTATGGCGCAAACTGCTGAAGGTGCGATGCAAGAGTCTGCAAACATTCTGCAACGTATGCGTGACTTATCACTGCAATCAGCGAATGGTTCGAACAGTGCAGTTGACCGTGCATCCCTACAAAAAGAAGTCGCAGCCCTGCAACAAGAGCTTACTCGTATCGCAGACACCACCAAATTTGGTGGGACCAGCTTACTTGACGGTACATTTGGTACTAAACAGTTTCAGGTAGGTGCAAATGCGAATGAAACCATTAATGTAAGCTTACGTAATGTTGCTGCCAATGCTATTGGTGCATATGAAGTAAAAGGAAACAGTACTTTACTGGGTGCTGTTGCAACACAAACAGCGCCACTTGCTACGGCAACTGGCGCTGTGGCTACTGCAGGGTTAAATATAAATGGTGTTGCAATCCCTGATGCAGGTGTTACGGGTAAAGGCGCTGCTGAAATAGCGGATACCATAAATAAAGAAGCAACAGGGGTTACTGCCACTGCAAAATTAGATGTTACAATTGCAGGGCTAACATCAGCAGATAACAGCGACTTAACTCTTCGTAAAGCGGGTGCTGCGGTTGATACTTATAAATTATCAGAATTTGGTGGCGGTCTTGACCGACTTGCTGAAAAACTGCAAGCCGATGGTTATGATGCAATTGTCGATAATGGTTCGTTAATACTAAGAGCTGAAGGTGTTGACGGTATTCAAATGACAGGTACAGCCGGCACAGCTACCATCGCAAATAACGCTACAGGTGGCGCGCCAGTTGCTGGTGGTGCTACTAATAACGATATTAGTGTTTCATCATCACTTACTTTATCTTCGTCAGAGAAAATTGGTATATCTGGTACTGACGTAGATGATATTCTAGGCGGGGCAAATATTTCAGCTACCGGTGGTTCAGGTGAATTAACATCTGTTGAAAGTGTTGATATATCAGGTACGACTAGTGCAGGTGCACAGTCTGCCATTAACACCATAGATGCGGCGCTTGCGCAAATTGATGCTCAGCGTGCCGATTTAGGTGCGGTGCAAAACCGTTTTGGCTTTACCATTGCTAACCTTGCAAACGTATCTGAAAACGTCTCAGCTTCGCGTAGTCGTATTCAAGATACCGATTACGCGCTTGAAACTGCAACGCTAACTAAAAACCAAATTATGCAACAAGCAGGTACCACCATTTTGTCTCAGGCAAACCAGTTACCTCAGGCTGCATTAAGTCTTTTAGGTGGCTAATACCCGCTAACTATAAAAGAGCCAAGCGATATAGCTTGGCTTTTTTGTTTGTATTTCAATCAACTAAAAGTTTTTATTATTTTTTTTAAAAAAAAGCTAAAGGTAATTTTATAACGGCCGTTAACTTAATTAGAACGGAGCTTGAACAGATTTTTATTGTGATGGCTCTTGGTTAAAATCAATTAGTTACATTACGAAAGTAATCAGGAGTTATAACATGGCTTTATCAGTAAATACTAACGTTGCATCACTAAATGCACAAAGAAACTTATCAAAATCTAGCGATGCGTTAGGTACATCAATGCAACGCCTTTCATCTGGTATGAAAATCAACAGCGCGAAAGATGATGCGGCAGGCCTACAAATTGCTAACCGCCTTTCTTCACAAATTAATGGTTTAGGTGTTGCTCAGCGTAACGCTAACGATGGTATCTCAATGTCGCAAACTGCTGAGGGTGCGATGCAAGAGTCATCAAACATCTTACAACGTATGCGTGACCTAGCGCTGCAATCAGCAAATGGTTCAAACGATGCTAACGCTCGTGCAGCACTACAAAAAGAAGTTGGCGCATTACAGCAAGAGCTTACTCGTATCGCTGAAACGACTAAATTTGGTGGTACAAGCTTACTAGATGGTTCATTCGGCACCAAACAGTTCCAAGTAGGTTCTAACGCTAACGAAACAATCAACGTAAGTCTGCGTGATGTTTCTGCTGATGCAATCGGCGCAAACAAAATTGAAGGTGCAGGTAGTGTGTTAGGTATCGCTACTGCTACAGCAGCGTTAGCCACAGCAACTACTGCAGATCCTGATTTAGTTATAAATGGTAAAGCTACAGCGGTTGGTGCTGCTGATGGCGCTTCAACAATTGCAAAAACTATCAATGATGCAGCTGCAGGTGTTACTGCTACAGCAAAATTAGATGTAACAATTACTGCACTAGGTGCAGGCGATGATGGTATCTTAGAAATTGGTAACACCGCAACAGGCGCTTCAGGTGTGGTTGATGGTGCTGATGATGGTGTAGGTGCTGATTCTTACGATTTAGCTAACTACGGTGGTGATATTGACCGCTTAGCAGCTGACTTGCAGGCTGATGGTTACGATGCAGTTGTAAATGACGGTAAGCTAACGCTTAAAACTGAAGGTGTAGATGGTATTCAGATTACAGGCTCTACCACTGCTAATGCAACCGTAAGCTTAGAAAATAACTTAACTGCTGGTGCTCAGCTTGCAAGTGCAAATGCTGCAATGAGCGTTACATCTTCGTTAAGCCTAAGCTCACCTGATAAAATCGGTGTATCAGGTACTACTGCAAACGAAATTTTAGGTACTGGCTCTGCAGCTATCGGAGCAACAGGTGGTACAAGTAAATTAGTTTCAGTGGAAACTGTTGACATTTCAGGTACGACCAGTGCTGGTGCACAAAATGCAATCGAAACAATTGATGCGGCACTGGCGCAAATTGATGCACAACGAGCAGACTTAGGTGCGGTGCAAAACCGTTTTGGCTTCACTATTGCGAATCTTGCAAACGTATCAGAAAACGTGTCGGCTTCTAAAAGTCGTATCGAAGATACAGATTATGCTGCAGAAACAGCTAAACTAACTAAGAACCAGATTATGCAACAGGCTGGTACAACAATCTTAGCTCAGTCTAACCAGTTACCACAGGCAGCACTTAGCTTATTAGGTTAATTTAACAATAAGCTCTATACTTAACTACTAAGGAAGGGGCAACCCTTCCTTTCTTGTATAGGTATAAAGCTTTATATCGCTTTATAGTAGGAGCGAATTATGGAAACGCAAAGTTTAAATCTAAATATCAGCTCAGCGCAAAAAGGTGAGGTTACCTCAAGTTACCAAACCCCATCACAAGTTAAGCAAAATGCTGATGAACAAAAGAATACACCCATCACCACCACTGCAAGTAATAGTGAAGTTTCTGAAACAGAGTTATCACCTGAAAAACTAGAGAAGGTGGTACAGCAATTGCAGGACTTCATGGGCGAAATGAACCGTAGTCTACAGTTTAAAGTGGATGAGGATTCTGGCCGTAATGTTATTAAGGTGATTGATAAAGAAAGTGGTGATTTAGTTAAGCAGTATCCTTCTGAAGAAGTGTTAGGAATTGTTGCTAAATTAGCGGAAGCCACTGGCGTGTTAGTTGATTTTAAAGTTTAGTTTGAGCAATTTAAGAGGGTAAGTATTATGGCTATTTCATTTACAGGTATAGGTTCAGGGCTTCAAGTTAATGAAATTGTAACTGCTTTAGTGAATGCTGAAAAAAGCCCTTACCAAGCTCGAGTAACTAAACAGCAAGCAAACTTTACTACCGATATATCTGCAGTAGGTACCCTAAAAGCCTCTTTGGAAGAGCTTAATGGTTCACTAGAATCATTGGGTGACATCGAAAACTTTCAAAAGCGCACTATCAGTGGCAGTGACGACTTTGTTTCTTTAAGCTCTGAAAAAAACGCGCAAACCAATAATTACTCGATTAAAGTTAATAGTTTGGCTGAGAACCATAAGCTAACATCAAATGCTATAGCTGGCGATGAAGCGGTGGGAGAGGGTAAGCTCACGATTAGTTCAGGCTCTAACAGTTTTGACATAAATGTGTCAGACACAGCAAAGCTGACTGATATACGTGACGCGATTAATGACTCTGCTGACAATGATTCAGTTAATGCTACTATTATTACCGATGATACGGGGCAGCGATTAGTGTTATCAAGTAAAGAAACCGGCGCAGAAAACGCAATAAAAATTGTAGTTGATGATGTCGGTGATGGTGGTAATACAGACTTGTCTGGCTTGTCTCGTCTTGCGTATGATAGTGATACAACATCAACAACGTATGCTGAAAACTTAAACGAAGTAACTGCAGCGACGGATGCTTCAATTACGATTGACGGAACGCTTGTGGCCTCAAGCAGTACCAATGAGTTTAAAGATGTTATTGAAGGCGTTACCATTAATGCTAAAAAAACTCACAATGCAGACGATGATTTAAGTAAAGCAACTATCACTGAAAATAATAATAATGTTGCTGCTGGATTAAAGTCGTTTGTAGAGAAGTTTAATGCATTTATTGATTTATCAAATCAGCTCGGTCGCTCTAGCGCTGAAGAGGGCGTTGGTGCACTTGCGGGTGATTCATTACTTAGAGGCTCTGTAAACCAAGTACGCTCGATGTTAACATCTGAATTTAGCACGGGTAATGGTAATACCGACTTTTTAGCTAACTTTGGTATTAGAACTGAGCGCTCAGGTAAGTTAAGTATTGATTCTGACGCTCTTAAAGCTGCCGTAGAAAGTGATCCACAAGCTATCCAAACGTTTTTTGTTGGCGAAAATGACGGTGATGGTTTTGTTGGCCAGTTAGATACTGTTATTAAAGGTTATACGGCCTCTGATGGTATTATTAGTTCACGTATTGAAGGGCGTGAAACACAACTCGATAAGCTACAAGATGAAGTTGATGCATTTAATAGCCGAATGAAAAAGTATGAAGAGCGACTATATAGCCAATACAATGCCATGGATATATTAGTTGCTAACCTAAACTCGACAGGAAGTTACTTGCAGCAACAATTAGCTAACCTACCGGGTGTGGCTAAAAAGTCTAGCTAAATAGCATTGTTTAGTAAATAAAGCCTGGCTTGTTAGTCAGGTTTTTTTATACCTGTTCGCTTATTGGTAATTAACAACGCTTGGTTTATAGTGAACTTTCAGGCTATAAAAATACAGAGTGATAAATCAATTAATCACTCTGTAAAGGGGAATAAAATAGGGGGTTAGCTAAGGCAAGAAGTGTTTTTAAATATTAGATTTATACTTATTTACAGCTTTTTTATTTTTTTGATTACCAACTATTTTAACCGCTAATAGTTGCTTTTGATTATCTATTTTAACAGATAGCTGTTCTATTAGGTTAATTAAAAACTCAAGTTCAGTAGCTGAATAATGAGTTTTTTCTCTAGAAAGTGAGCTACTTATGTGAATATCAAGTTTATTATGAATATTCAGCGCTTGCTCAATATCCCAATCTTCTGAGTCAGCAATCAAACTTACTAGCTCATTGCAATATGCTCGAGTCTCACTATCTTTAACTTGTGAGCTTGTAACCCGATTTAAAGACATTACAGTTGTGGTTCTCTTTGTTCGAATGGAATTGCTTCCCAGCCTGACTTAATCTCTTTAATTAAGGTAATTACTTCATCAATTTTATCAATGTTGTTTTCAAGGTTTGCAGTTAATAAGCAACGCTGACAGTAATCGTACAAAGAGTCTAAGTTAGTTGATACTTCATTATTGTCTTCAAAATTTAACACTTGCTGCAACGCACCAAGTAGCACAATACAATCAGAGATTGCGTTGCCTTTTTTTTCTAACTCTTTACGTTCAATAAATCCTTTTGCAGCAGAGAGCTTGCCAACAATATTTACAAACACGAGTTTAACTTGGTCGTAGGGAGTCATCTCTTTAACGCTGCTAACTGTTATTTGACGGTATTTATTGATTGATGCATGAGCCATGGGTAATTCCTCAAATTTTAATTACTGTGTAGAACCTTAAGCAAGTTTAGTTCCAACATAAGTTTGACTATTACTTATCGGCAAAAACAGTCACACCTTTAAGTAATAATAGCACTTTTTATGAGTTTCTTCTGTGTAGAGTCGCATCATCATCAGTGGCAAAACGTGTTAGATAATTCATCCTAAGTAGGTATGCTGTTATAAATAGTTAAAGAGTTATTAGTTATAAAGTATTGGCTTTTTAGGCTGGGTGTCTGTTTTTTGGCGTTAATGTCAAAAAATCGCCGCTATTACTTGCATCCAAATCCAACTGGCTTACAATTTGATTAATAAAACAAATTAGTGAAATAAATGGCTCGCTAAAAATGATCTTAATTTTAGATAATAATAATAATCGCTCTATTGGATTATATGCATCGCTTACTTTTATTGGTGAGGCGGTACAGTTGCAAACAGAAGCTGACTTTGAGCAGGCATGTATTCACTATCAAAATAAAGAATGTATTGTGGTGTTAGGGGCGCTGCAATCTTTAGATCATGAAAGTTTAATTAAACGCTATCCAACATTTCCTTTTTTACTTATTGGTGAAACGCTCAAACCGCTACTGAGTCTCGCCAATGTTGTTGGACTAATTTGTGAGCCATTTACTCATGAAGTTACCACTCAGTTACTACATGATTGTCAGCAATATCAGCGTATGCTGCCTCATGAGCATCAATATAATAAAGAAAAAAGCACCTTTGATGGCCTTGTAGGTGAAACCAAAGCCGTAAAAGACTTACGCTTTTTAATTACGCAGGTTGCTAAAACCGACGCCAACGTACTTATTTTAGGTGAGTCGGGCACGGGTAAAGAAGTGGTTGCTCGTAATGTGCATCTGCTTTCTAAGCGTAACAAAGGTCCATTTGTACCAGTAAACTGTGGGGCAATTCCTGCAGAGTTACTAGAAAGTGAACTATTTGGCCATGAAAAAGGTGCATTTACCGGGGCTATTTCAGCACGTAAAGGCCGGTTTGAATTGGCGCAAGGTGGCACGCTATTTTTAGATGAAATAGGGGATATGCCGCTGCAAATGCAGGTTAAGTTACTGCGAGTACTACAAGAGCGTAGCTATGAGCGCGTTGGCGGTACCAAAGCGATTCAAGCCGATGTACGTGTTATTGCTGCAACCCACCGTGATCTTGAAAGCATGATTGAAAAAGGCTCATTCCGAGAAGATTTATACTATCGCTTAAATGTTTTTCCTATTGAGAGCCCATCACTTGCTCAACGTGCAGAAGACATCCCTTTGCTACTTAAAGAGCTTATGCGCCGCGTAAATGAGCAAAGCGGTACTACGGCTAAGTTTACAGAGCGTGCTATTGATAGTTTAAAAGAGCATTCTTGGCCGGGTAATATTCGTGAGCTCGCTAACTTAGTTGAGCGTATGGTTATTATGTTCCCAGACAAGGTGGTGGATGTTCCTGACTTACCTAACAAATACCGCTACATTGAAGTTGAAGCCTATGAGCCACAGTACCCAGAAGAACTGATGGAGCGTGATGCATTTAATGATATTTTTAGTGGCGGATTCAGCGAAGACGAAATAGACCTCGAAGATGATTTTGCTCAAGCAGCACCGGGTTTATTGCCCGATGAAGGTATTGAGCTTAAGGAGTACTTAGCTGAGCTTGAAATTAACTTAATCACCCAGGCATTAGAGCGCTTTGATTACGTTGTCGCCCGTGCTGCTGAAGTACTTGGCGTAAGGCGAACCACACTGGTTGAAAAAATGAAAAAATATAACCTTTCTAGAGATTGAGGGTTAAGTGCAGATATTAGGTACTAGGTGTAAGGTGTTAGGTTAGAAAAAATAAACACTGCGCTTAACTTTTAGAGCGGGTTTACCTCGCGTCTCGTAACCCGAAACCCGCCCTTAGCCTAATTTTTTAACTTCTTCCTTCCTAAAACAATCATTACTATGATCGTTAACCATTCCACAGGCCTGCATGTAAGCATACACTGTGGTTGGGCCTAAAAATTTAAAGCCACGCTTTTTTAAATCCTTCGCAAATAACGTCGATGCCTCAGTAACTGCAGGGTAGTCGGCCAGTGTTTCTAGATCGTTTACCTGAGGTTTATTACCAACAAATCGCCACTGATAATCACTAAAACTGCCAAACTCTTCTTGAATAGTAATAAAGCATTTTGCGTTATTAATTGTTGCGACAATTTTTAAGCGGTTGCGAACTATGCCCGCATTTTGCATTAATTTTTCTATGTCGTGTTCAGTAAAGGCCGCTACTTTGCGTACGTCAAAATTGGCGAAGGCGTTTTTATAATTCTCACGCTTTTTTAATATGGTATACCAGCTGAGTCCTGCTTGTGCCGATTCTAATGTCAAAAACTCAAAAAGTAGTTGATCGTCATACACAGGGACGCCCCATTCATGATCATGATAATCCACATAGTCAGGTTTTGTTGTATCTAACCATGGGCAGCGGCACTGAGTCTCTTTATTCATACATTTTCCTTTGCGCGTCATTTTTACGGCACGTGTTTTTACGGTTTAATCTATTGAATTTACTGTGAAATAATTTTGGTACACATTGTGCATTAGCTACTGTATCTACATTATTTTAGAGAGTTAATTATGGCCCTTGCAAGTGTGCTAAAACCCCAGTTTATTTCTGCTAACCAGTATAACCCATGTTTACTGCAAGAGGAGTATGTTGGTGAGTTGAGTGATTTGCGTCAACAGGCAAGTTGGCTTTCTCATTTAGTTGATACTATGCCTGCGGGCGTAATTGTACTCGATGGTAAAGGAATGATCGCTAAAGCGAATCAAATTGCTATCGATATGCTCGGTGAACCACTAGAAGGTGAGAAGTGGTTTAGTGTTATTCAGCGCTCATTTCGTCCTCATCAAGATGATGGTCATGAAGTGTCGTTAAAAGATGGACGCTTAATAAAACTCGATATTACCGCACTTGCGCCAGAGCCTGGGCAACTTATATTAATGACCGATTTGACCGAAACCCGACGTTTACAAAAGCGAGTCGCGCATATGCAGCGTTTAAGTGCGTTAGGTAAAATGGTGGCATCTTTGGCCCATCAAGTACGCACACCGTTATCAGCAGCTATGTTGTATGCTGCCAACTTAGGCTCAAAGCGCTTACCGGAAGCATCACGCGGCAGTTTTCACACAAAATTAATGTCTCGCTTGAAAGATTTAGAAACCCAAGTAAACGACATGCTGCTATTTGCTAAAAGTGGTGATCAACAGGTAGTTGAGCAAGTGTCGATGCAACAGTTACTCAGTGAAGTAAAAGCCGGTGCTGATGCCATGGTAGCGCTCAATGATAGCGAATTAAATGTGAGCTTACCTGAACCCGATATAGAAATCATGGGTAATAAAACCGCATTAGCAAGCGCTATTCAAAACCTTATTCACAACAGTATTCAAGTGATTGGCAGTGGCGCGCAAGTTCACCTTAGCGCCCTACGTGACAAACAAGACTCTGACTTTGTACGCATTAGCGTGAGTGACAATGGTCCAGGCATTGACTTAGTCCAGAGCGAGAAAATATTTGAACCTTTTTATACCACTAAAAGCCAAGGTACAGGCTTAGGGCTTGCCGTTGTTAGTTCGGTAGCAAGTGCGCATCAGGGAAGGGTGGAGGCAAACAACAACCCACACGGGGGAGCAATTTTTAGCATGTTGCTGCCTATTAGTGTCACATCTAAATTAGGGGAGTCACATGAGTAACACTATTTTAGTTGTAGAAGACGACGCCGGACTTCGTGAAGCATTAATTGATACTTTAGAAATGTCGGGCATCGCTTGCACGGCAGCCAATAGTGCAGAGCAAGCGATGTTGTTATTAAAAAAAGACGTATTTTCACTGGTGGTCAGTGATGTACAAATGGGCGAAATGAGTGGCTTAGATTTATTACGCAGTATTAAATTAAATCACCCTGATTTACCCGTACTTATGATGACGGCCTATGCCACAATTGATGATGCAGTTGAAGCCATGCGCCTAGGCGCGATTGATTATATGGCTAAGCCATTTGCCCCAGAAGTGCTATTGAACATGGTGAGCCGTTACTTACCTGAAAAGGAAAAAGAAACAGACGGTCCTATCGTTGCCGACCCTAGCAGTATTCAATTACTCGAACTTGCAGGTAAAGTTGCTCGTTCAGATGCCAGTGTAATGGTACTTGGGCCAAGTGGCTCAGGTAAAGAAGTACTGGCAAGGTATATTCATGACAAGTCAAAGCGCTGTAATGAACCGTTTGTAGCAATTAACTGTGCTGCTATTCCAGAAAACATGCTCGAAGCTACTCTATTTGGCTATGAAAAAGGCGCGTTTACTGGTGCGATTCAGGCCTGCCCGGGTAAGTTTGAACAAGCACAGGGTGGGACCATTTTACTTGATGAAATCACCGAAATGGATTTAGGCTTACAAGCCAAACTACTGCGGGTATTACAAGAACGCGAAGTTGAGCGTTTAGGTGGTCGAAAAACTATTTCGCTAGATGTACGTGTGCTTGCTACTAGTAACCGCGAATTAAAAGAGGCGGTTGCTGATAATCAGTTCCGCGAAGATTTATATTATCGACTCAATGTTTTCCCTTTGCTGTGGCGACCTCTGTGTGAGCGTTCTGGCGACATTATTGTACTGGCTAAGCACTTAATTGAACGTCACTTAAGTAAAAGCAAAGAGCCAATGGCGTATCTAGATACAAGTGCTGAACAAAAACTGCTTAGCCATAGCTGGCCCGGTAACGTTCGAGAGCTGGATAACGTTATTCAACGTGCTTTAATTTTACGCAGTGGTAGTACTATTGATGAGCATGCAATTTTTATCGAAAATTTAACCCCAACCCAGTTTGTGGTTGAAACAACAACAGTGCCTGAGCCTATAAACAATAGTCTCAGTAATGCTTATTATGATGAAAAAACAATGCCCGAAGATGAGCAAAAAAATGATTTACTCGCCCTAGACACGGGGAGTTATAAAGATGAGCTTAAAGATAAAGAACATCGCATAATTTTAGAAACCTTGGCGCGTTGCCAAGGGAAACGTAAAGAAGTAGCCGAAACCTTAGGTATAAGTCCACGTACTTTGCGTTACAAATTAGCGCAAATGCGCGATTTAGGTATTTCCCTCCCTGCATAACCTCAACAGCCCTAAAACTAAGTAACACATTTTAGGGCTGTCAAAACTCTGACTACGTAAATTTATAGTTCAACACATTGTTTTAATTGGGTTTTATTTTTGGCATGTTTTGTGCTTTATTCTCTTTAAGAGTTTACTGCATTATCAGAGACAATTATGAAAATTCAAAACAGTGCTTTATTTCAAGAAATGCAATCTATGGCTTCAGAAGCCACGCGTAGTAACCAAGTTAATAACTTGCCAACGCAAGTGCAATCAACGTCTACAGCACAATTTGGTGATATGTTGAGTAATGCACTTAATACAGTGCATGAGCTTCAGCAAGACACAGGACAAAAAAGAAAAGCAGTTGAGATGGGCGACAGAAGCGTATCGCTTGCTGAGGCGATGATTGCTTCGCAAAAGTCTTCTGTGGCATTTGAAGCTACGGTACAGGTTCGTAATAAGCTTGTTGAATCTTACAAAGAAATTATGAACATGCCTGTTTAACTAGGTAGTGGAGAATTATTGTGGCGCAATCTAATCAATCTACAGATCTGGCACTTGCTGATGGCATGATGGAGCAAAGTGAAAACGAAGATCAACAAGAGCAAAAATCAGGCTATTTCAGCGCCCTAGGCGGTGTTGATGTTTTACGTCAAATTACCCTGATTGTTGCATTGGCCATTTGTTTGGCTATTGCTATCTTCGTGATTATCTGGGCTCGTCAGCCAGATATGCGCCCATTAGGTAAAATGCAAACTCAAGAGTTAATTGAAACACTCGACTTTTTAGATGCGCAAAAAATTGACTATGAACTTGATGGTAATGTGGTGTCGGTTGATGAAACTGAGTATCAAAATATTAAGTTACTGATGACCCGTGAAGGCTTAGATCAAGGGCCGAGATCAGGTAGCGATATTATTATGCAAGACATGGGGTTTGGGGTAAGCCAACGTTTAGAGCGTGAGCGCCTTAAACATGGTCGCGAGCAACAGCTTGCCCGTACTATTGAAGAGCTAAACAACGTTACTCGCGCCAAAGTACTATTAGCTATTCCAAAAGAAAATGTATTTGCTCGTCGAGAGAAAAAACCCTCAGCAACTGTTGTACTAACGCTTAAGCGTGGTCGCTCACTAGATAGCGAAGAAGTTGACTCAGTAGTTGATATGATTGCTTCAGCGGTGCAAGGGCTAGAGCCTTCTCGCGTAACGGTGACCGATCAAAACGGTCGCTTATTAAATTCAGGTTCGCAAACCTCTTTGGCTGCACGCTCTCGTAAAGAATACGACCTAGAGCGTAAACGTGAGCAAGAATACCTAGAAAAAATTGACAGCATTTTAATTCCCGTCGTTGGCTTAGGTAATTACACCGCCCAAGTAGATTTAAGCATGGACTTTAGTGCAGTAGAAGAAACACAAAAACGTTACAACCCAGATTTACCGGCAGTAAGAAGTGAAACCACTTTCGAAGAAAATAATATCGGTGGTTTAGCGGTAGGTATTCCTGGTGCACTTACTAATCAGCCTCCGGTTAACTCAACGATACCTGAAGATGCAATGGCTGGCGGTGCAGGCACTGCAACCTCACCAAGTCGAACTCACAAAGAAGCTACCCGTAACTATGAACTTGATACCACTATTTCTCATAAACGTCAGCAAACGGGTGTGATCCGCAGAATAAGTGTGTCTGTAGCGGTCGATTACTTACCCACGGTTGGTGAAAATGGTGAAACAACCATGACACCACGCTCGGTAGAAGCTTTGTCAAATATTCGTCGCTTGTTACAAGGTGGCGTAGGCTTTGATATGCAACGTGGCGATGCACTTGAAGTAGTGACCGTGCCATTTGTTCGTGAAGACTCAGCGCTTGATTTCGAATTGCCTTTATGGGAACAAGACTGGTTTATGAAAATGATGCGCTTAGTATTAGGTGCGCTGGTTATTATTGTACTGATTTTAGCTGTAGTTAAGCCTATGCTTAAGCGATTAATTTACCCAGATAATACACTTGAAGAATATGATGAAGACTCTCTTAGTTCAGGTGTTGACCTTGGTGACAGCACATTAGATATGCTAAATAATGACTTTGATTCTGCTTCAGTTGGCTTCTCAAGCGATGGTACACTACAGTTACCAGACCTACATGGCGACGAAGACTTATTGAAAGCGGTTCGTGCCCTTGTAGCCAATGAACCAGAACTATCATCACAAGTAGTGAAAGCGTGGTTAACAGAAGATGACTGATCAAGAACAAAAACAACTACCACCGGCGTTTGATGTTGATAAGCTCGATGGTGTAGATAAAGCGGCGATATTATTGCTAAGTTTATCTGAAGAAGATGCAGCGCAAATCCTAAAGCACTTAGAGCCAAAGCAAGTGCAAAAGGTAGGTATGGCCATGGCGGCAATCGATGATTTGTCGCAAGCTAAAATTAGCGCAGTGCACAACTTGTTTATCGAACAAATTCAAAGCTTTAGTACGATAGGTTTTCAGTCTGAAGATTTTATCAAAAAAGCACTTACGGCTGCACTAGGTGAAGATAAAGCCGCCAGCTTAATAGACCAAATTGTCATGGGCTCAGGCGCTAAAGGGCTTGATTCATTAAAATGGATGGACTCAAAGCAGGTAGCGAATATTATTCGTAATGAGCATCCGCAAATTCAAACAATTGTGCTTTCTTATTTAGAGCCGGAACAATCTGCTGAGATTTTAGCGCAATTTCCTGAAAAAGTGCGCTTAGATTTAACCATGCGTATTGCTAATTTAGAAGAAGTTCAACCAGCGGCTTTACAAGAATTAAACGAAATTATGGAAAAACAATTCGCTGGTCAAGCGGGCGCACAAGCTGCGAAAATGGGTGGCTTAAAAGCGGCTGCAGATATTATGAACTACCTCGATACCAATGTTGAAGGGCAGTTAATGGATTCTATCCGTGAGCATGACGAAGAAATGTCGCAACAAATTCAAGACTTAATGTTTGTCTTCGAAAACTTAATGGATGTAGAGGATCGAGGTATTCAAGCAATTTTACGTGAAGTGCCTCAAGATGTACTGATGAAGGCGATTAAAGGCACTGACGAAGCGCTTAAAGAGAAGATTTTGGGTAACATGTCAAAACGTGCAGCAGAAATGCTTGCTGATGACTTAGAAGCTATGGCACCAGTGCGTATTAGTGAAGTAGAAGCAGCACAAAAAGAAATACTGTCAACAGCTCGTCGTCTATCAGATTCAGGTGAAATTATGCTTGGTGGTGGCGGTGGTGAGGAGTTCTTATAATTTATGAGTAACTCAAAAGGTCGCCCGTTACACGCTGATGAAGCTGATGAGCTATTAAAAAATTGGCCAATTCCAGATGTTGCGCCAGATGAGCGAAGTTTTGGCAATCGTTCGACCGCTTTTGGTACGCCATTGGCAGAGCTATACCATAAAGAAATGGCCAAAGAGCAAGATGAAGAGCCCGAAGAACAAGAATTACCTTCTCTTACTATGGTGGAGCTTGAGCGCATTCGCCAAGATGCGTATGAGGAAGGTCTTAAGCAAGGACACGAGCAAGGCTATATAGATGGTTTTGATAAAGGCGTAACTGAGGGAAAAGAAGCTGGTTACAAAGAAGGTGTTGAGCTGGGTAAAACCCAAGGCCAAGAAGAGGTTAAACCTTTGATGGATGAGCAGTTAACTCACTTACGCAGCTTGTTAGATAGTTTATCTGATCCACTTAAAAAAGTGGATGAGCAAGCAGAAAAGCAGTTGGTACAGTTAGCAACTATGCTTAGTGAAGCAATCATTTATCAAGAGATAAAAACTTCGCCTGATATTATCTTACATACCTTGAAAAAAAGCATTGATGCACTAAATGCAGAGCAACAGAAAGTTAAAATTCATCTTCACCCAGAAGACCTAACACTTATAAAAACCAGTTATGGCGAGCAAGCTATTGAAGATAATCATTGGCAGTTAATTCCAGAGCCTACATTGGAGCGCGGCGGTTGTGAAGTTAAGACAACACTATCGTCTTTAGATATGACCTTGAAAACTCGTGTCAAAGAAACATTGGATAGTTTTTTGCATAATAGTGGTATCTAACTTTTTATTGGCGTGCAATGTCTGTGAGCGATACTTCATTAAGCGAACGCTTATCTCAATACCAACAACATATTAAAACCCCTGCCCCTGCGGTTGCGGGTGTTTTAACCCGTGTGGTTGGTTTAACACTTGAAGCAAAAGGCCTGCGAGCTCCAGTAGGCAGCCAATGTAAAATTGAAACCATGAGCGGCTTTGTTGATGCCGAGATTGTTGGTTTTAATGATCAAACCTTATATTTAATGCCCAATGATCATATCTCAGGTGTACTTCCTGGTGCCCGAGTTATTCCTCAAGTTAATGACACTGGTTTACCTGTTGGTATGAGTTTACTTGGCCGAGTTGTCGACGGTTTAGGGCGACCTTTAGATGGGCTAGGGAAAATAAACGCAGAACACACACTTAAATTCGCTCAAAACGCAATAAACCCACTGGCAAGACGCCCCATTAGTAAACCCATGGATGTGGGAGTACGCGCTATTAACTCAGTAATTACGGTAGGCCAAGGTCAGCGTATGGGCTTATTTGCAGGCTCCGGTGTGGGTAAATCTGTACTATTGGGCATGATGACTCGAGGCAGTGAAGCCGATGTAATTGTAGTGGGTTTAGTCGGTGAGCGTGGCCGAGAAGTAAAAGAATTTATTGAAGAAATACTGGGTGTTGAAGGACGTAAACGCTCAGTTGTTGTGGCAGCGCCTGCTGATGCTTCGCCATTAATGCGATTAAAGGGCTGTGAGAGTGCAGTCACCATTGCAGAATACTTTCGAGATCAAGGGCTAAACGTATTGTTACTGCTTGACTCGGTAACGCGTTATGCCATGGCACAGCGTGAAATAGCACTGGCTGTTGGTGAGCCTCCTGCAACCAAAGGTTATCCGCCTTCAGTATTTGCTAAATTACCCGCATTAGTGGAACGTGCTGGTAATGGCGGAGAAGGACAAGGCTCTATTACCGCCTTTTTTACTGTACTAAGTGAAGGTGATGACATGCAAGACCCGATAGCCGATGCCGCACGTGCCATACTTGATGGGCATATTGTTTTATCGCGTGATTTAGCCGACAGCGGTCATTACCCTGCTATTGATATAGAAAAGTCTATTTCTCGAGTGATGCCACAAGTAGTTTCAGAGCCACATATGCAGCAAGCTCGGGTACTTAAACAAGTATATTCTATGTATCAACAGAACAAAGACATGATCACCTTGGGTGCTTATCAAAAAGGCAGTGACCAAATGCTTGATCAGGCAATAAACATGATGCCAAGAGTGAACGCATTTTTACAGCAAGGCATGCGTGACGTGATTAGTTATGATGATGGCCTACAAGGGCTCGCACAATTATTAGGACAAGCATAATGGCAAAAAATAAACTACATTTGCTGCTTAAGCTTGAAAATGAAAAAGAAGAAACATTACGCATGAGCTACTTGCAAGCAAATCAAAACTTGCAGCTAAATCAGCAAAAGCTTCAAGGCTTAAATGACTTTCGACTTGAATATACGCAGCAACTTCATATTAAAGGGCAATCGGGCTTATCAAGTGCCGGGTTTAGCCAGTATCACGCATTCATAGCTAAGATTGAAGAGGCGACTCGCCAACAAGCGAGTACCGTTAATACTGCAAAACAAGTCGTGAGCCAGCGCAAAACGTTATGGTTAAAACAACAAGTTAAAGCGAAAGCGGTTGCTAAGCTAATTGAAAAGCAACAGTTAAAAGCGGATATGCTGGTGGCTAAGAATGAACAAAAAATGTTAGATGAGTTTTCTTCTAATCAATTTTATCAAAGGAATAAAGCACTATAAGGTAGGCATACTAATTGCTTATGTTCTATTAGAGCAATGTTTTTTAGGATTGTGCGGTGGGCTGTTGCCGCTTTTATTAGGTGATTTATGGCGATGAATGATATTTCAATGTTGGCGGTATCTGAGCAAGACTCATACTTAGTTAAAAAAGACAGTGATAAAGCAAAACTAGATAGTAGTAATGATGCTGGTTTTTTCGACCAACTAGCTCTTGCGAACCAAGCTTCTGAAACACAAGATTCAGAGGTCAAAGCGCCACACAAACAGCCCTCAGATGAACAACCCGACCTAAAAGAGCAAGATAGCGAAGAAAAGCCTTTGAGCGGTGAAGATATGTTGGCGCAAATTAATGCGGCACAAGTAATCGACACCTCAGTAAAAAATAATTCTCATAGCGGCGCAGAGTTAATAGATAAAGACGGTGTCAAAATAAACATCAAGCCTGAAGATAAGCTTGCACCTATTGTTATTAATTTGCCAAGTGATGAAATTGTTGATGATGCAGCTATTTTACAAGCACAAAATGCTGTAGGTGCTGAGTCAGCGAGCAAAACTGCAGCTGAGTCTTCACAGCTTGGAACTAAATCGATAGCGACAGCTGCCATAGCCGGAGAATCTGAGACTGTTAAAAATGAGCAAGCGGTTGCTAAACCATCAGATAAGCCGACTGTTCCTACGAGTACTAAAGCATCGATAGACGCCTCTGTTTTAGCGCTGTTATCAAAAGATGATAATGCAATTAAAGCAGATAAACTCTTAGCAAATTTAACGCCTTCACAACAAGATGAACTTGCTACTGAGCTTGATGTGATGAGCAAACCTATTGATAAAGACAATGTAGCGGATTTAAAGCAATTACTCAGTAAGTATGTTAGCGAAAGCGAGAAACCGCAAACTCCTCAACAAGCCATTAATACACAAATAAGTACGTTAACTACCCCAGAAAAACAGGCATTGCTTAATCAGATGCAGGCATACATTAAAAGTGAGCCTCTATCTACTAAAGAACTTACTTTATTAAAAGGGGTTATCAGTGATTTAGAAACAGCTATCAACGCAGACACTTTGTCTAGTGCCAAAGATAAACCGCTGTTTGCTAATAATACGTTGATAGCAGGTGTTCCACCTAAAACACACCAAGGTACAGAGTCGGCTAATGTAAAACCTGAGCTAAAATTAGAAAGCTCTAAATCGATAGCCGAAACGCCTGAGGAGCTTGCTAAACAGCTTGATGTACTACAAAAAGAGAGTATGCGCGCCACTAACGCAGAGCAAATGCCACCGCGTGCTGCACAGATTTTTTCTCAAATCATTAATATATTCGATAAATCGTCGCTTAATACTATCGCTAAATACGATACTTTAGGCTACGAGCAAGCTATTATTGAAGCGCAAAGTTTACAGGCCGGGCAGTTGCAAAGTACTGCACAAGCTAAACAGGTAAGCATTGATCCTGCTACCTTACAGGCGTTAAATATTATTAAAAGTGATGCTGCAAAAATGCTACAAGAGCGCGTTACCTCAATGTTAAGCATTAATAATAAAGAAGCTGAAATTCGTTTAGATCCACCTGAAATGGGCAGTATGCAAATTCGCATTCGAAGTGATGCAGAGCAAGCACAAATAAACTTTGTAGTGCAAAATCAGCAAGCCAAAGAAGCGCTAGAGCAGTCTTTACCTAGACTTAGAGAATTATTAATGCAACAGGGTTTAGAGCTAGGTGAAAGCAGTATTTCTTATGGTGATTCATCTCCAGAACAAAACGAGCAACAAGAAGGTCAGCCACAAGGTCAAATGGCTAATAATAGCTCTTCAGATGAGACAAATAGTGAGCAACCAGATAAGCAAACACACAGTTCTGGACAACAAACGTCATCATCAATAGATTACTATGCCTAAGTCCTGCTATTATAATAGTTAAAACAAGCAAATACCTTTGCGAATAAAGGAAATACAATGGCTGAAGATACTAATTTAGAAATAGAAGAAGTCAGTAAAAATAAAAGCAAACTCATTATAATTATAGCCGCTGTATTAGTTATTGTTGGCGGTGTAGCTGGTTACTTTTTACTATCGGGTGATGATGAGCCCGTAGAAACTTTAACAGATGATGCCGCCAGTGGTGAAGTAGCCGCAGAATCATCAAGCTCCTCGGCAACGGTCGGCAGTGCGCTATATGTTGCTATGCCAAGACCTTTTATATTTAATGTTCCAGGGGCGAGTCGCGATAGAATTGTACAAATTAAAGTGCAATTGCTGGTGCGCGGAGATGGCAATGAAGAAACTGCTAAAAAGCATATTCCACTGATTGAAGGTACGCTATTGAGTGTATTTTCAATGACTACCGCAGATGAACTAAGCACCAGTGTAGGCAAAGAAACACTGCGCTTTACTGCGCTAGATAAAGTACAAGCTGCAATGATGGATGTGGAAGGAAGTAAAGTAATTGAGCGGGTACTGTTTACCGGCTTTGTGATGCAATAAGGGGTCAGTGTGAGCGATTTATTATCCCAAGATGAAATTGATGCGCTATTACACGGTGTTGATGAGGTCGAAGAGGAAGATATACACGACGGTGAAGACGGTGAGGGAAGTACGCTACAGTATGACTTCTCTTCGCAAGATCGCATCGTGCGTGGTCGCATGCCGACACTTGAAATTGTTAATGAGCGATTTGCGCGCCATATGCGAATTAGCCTTTTTAACATGATGCGCCGCACCGCTGAGGTGTCAATTAACGGCGTGCAAATGATCAAATTTGGTGAGTATATTCATACCTTATTTGTACCAACCAGTTTGAATATGGTGCGTTTTCGCCCACTAAAAGGCACTGGCCTAATTACCATGGAGGCGCGATTAGTCTTTATACTGGTAGATAATTTCTTTGGTGGCGATGGTCGTTATCATGCCAAAATTGAAGGGCGTGAATTTACCCCAACAGAGCGCCGTATCGTGCAAATGCTGCTAAAAATAATCTTTGAAGATTACAAAGAAGCATGGGCGCCGGTTATGGATGTGTCGTTTGAGTATCTCGATTCTGAGGTGAATCCCGCTATGGCTAACATTGTTAGCCCAACCGAAGTGGTGGTTATTAGCTCTTTTCATATTGAGCTTGATGGCGGCGGTGGTGACTTTCATATTGCGCTGCCTTACTCAATGCTCGAACCTATACGAGAGCTACTGGATGCAGGTGTTCAGTCTGATACTGAAGATACCGATTTACGTTGGAGCAAGGCACTTCGCGACGAAATAATGGATGTAGAAGTCGATTTGTCGACTCAGCTACTTGAAGTTGATTTAAGCTTAAAACAAATTATGGAGCTTAAGGCGGGGGATATCATTCCTGTTGAAATGCCAGAGCATATTACTGTGTTTGTTGAAGAGTTACCAACATTTAGAGCTAAAATGGGTCGCTCACGCGATAACGTTGCGCTACAAATTAGTGAAAAAATTAAACGCCCTGATTCAGTTAAATCTGAGCTGCATGTCTTTACTAAAGGCGGCAAAAAAATTGATTCAGATGCAGAATTAGCAGAACTAGAAGATGATTTACACCTTTCAAACGGTGTAGACTTAGACTGGTAATTGATTAAAAGGTTAAAAGTATGAGCGATGATCAAGATACGATGGACGAATGGGCAGCAGCACTTGCTGAGGCTGAGGGAACTGACGATGATAGTGCAGAGGTTAAAGTAACCGAGCTTGATGAGCTGGATGATTCAAAGCATGAGCTCAGCGGTGAAGAAAAACGTAAACTCGACACTATTTTAGATATTCCCGTTACTATTTCGATGGAAGTAGGGCGTTCTAAAATTAATATTCGTAACTTATTACAACTTAACCAAGGTTCAGTTGTTGAACTTGATAGGGTTGCTGGTGAACCGCTAGATGTATTAGTTAATGGTACATTGATAGCACATGGTGAAGTGGTTGTGGTGAACGATAAGTTTGGTATTCGCTTAACGGATGTAATTAGTCAGGTTGAACGGATCAAAAAATTACGATGATAGCATTACTTGGTTTAAGCAATTCTGTGTTTGCAGCTACCGATGCTGCAACACCCACCACAGACATTATTTCAATGGTTATGTCGTTAGGTGTGGTGGTCGTGTTAATTTTAGTGTTGGCTTTTTTTGTTAAAAAGCTTAATCCAAATTTAACCAATAACGATGAATTCAAAGTGATCCGCAGTCTTCCTTTAGGCTCACGCGAGCGATTAATGGTAGTCGAGATAGATAATGCACAGCACCTATTAGGTGTAACTCCACATAGCATTAATTATTTACACAAGCTAGAAACTCCCCTGACAGAAAAAGAGTTACCAGAATTAGCTAAGCGTTTTGGCAAAATGTTGAATCCGCAACTTAATCAAAATAAAAAGAACTAATATCATGACTAAATGGCTGCTTTTCATATTTGCTATGGTATTCGTACCAGGAGTCAGTGCTGAAGGTATAGACGCGCTTACGATCACAAGTAATGCAGATGGCACGCAAGACTATTCAGTGACGCTACAAGTGTTAGCGATCATGACGGCTATGAGCTTTATTCCAGCAGCCATTATCATGATGACCTCGTTCACTCGAATTATTGTTGTTTTAGCTATTTTGCGCCAAGCGATTGGTTTACAACAAACGCCTTCTAATCAAGTATTACTAGGAATGTCGCTGTTTTTAAGTATTTTTATTATGGCGCCTATTTATGAGCAAATAAACGAACGTGCAATCGAACCGTACTTAAGTGAACAGGTAACATCACTAGAAGCACTCGATTTAGCTAAAGAGCCAATGAAAGCTTTTATGCTTTCTCAAGTACGATTAAAAGACTTAGAAACCTTTGCAAAAATAGCTGGGTACGATCAGCTTGATTCACCTGAAGCAACGCCATTGATAGTCCTTATTCCGGCGTTTGTGACCAGTGAGCTACAAACAGCCTTTATTATCGGTTTTATGTTCTTCATCCCCTTTTTGATTGTCGATTTGGTGGTTGCATCGGTGTTGATGGCCATGGGCATGATGATGCTATCTCCCATGATTGTATCGCTACCGTTTAAGATTATGTTGTTTGTATTGGTTGATGGTTGGAGCTTGGTGATGGGTACGCTCGCTAAAAGCTTTGGGTTGGGCACATAGTGGTGCTTTCTACTTTGAACCAATCACTCTAGGAGTCGCCCATGGAACCTGAAGTATTTGTTGATATTTTAAGTGGAGCCCTGTTTTTAGTGATTAAGCTGGTGTCTGCTATTGTGGTACCTGGTTTAATTATTGGTTTAGTAGTGGCAGTATTTCAGGCGGCAACCTCAATTAATGAACAAACACTGAGCTTTTTACCGCGTCTATTAATTACTATTAGTGCGTTAATAGTGGGTGGACATTGGTTTACTCAAGAGCTGATGGATTTTTTTAATCGCTTAGTGCTTCTTATACCCGAAATAGCAGGTTAACGATGGAGTTCCCATTTTCCGTTGTTATTCAATGGTTAAGTGATTTTTTACTGCCCTTGGTGCGTATTAGCTCAATGATCATGATAATGGCGGGTATTGGCGCCAAAAACGTCCCTTCTCGAATTAAAATGGGCTTGGCTGTTGTAGTCACATTTTTAGTTGTGCCTGTTCTACCTCCAGCTACATTTACTAATTTATTTTCTTTTGAAATGGTTTTAGTGGTGCTACAACAAATGCTGATTGGCGTTGCGATTGGTTTTGCATCCACACTGCTGCTCAATACATTTGTGTTAGCCGGGCAAATCCTTGCTATGCAAACTGGTTTAGGTTTTGCGTCTGTTGTTGACCCCTCAAATGGAATGAGTGTACCTGCTGTAGGGCAGTTCTACCTCATTTTAGCTACCTTGTTATTTTTTGTATTTAATGGCCATTTAATGATGATTCAAATGGTGGTACATAGTTTTCAGGTATTGCCAATTGATGGTAATTGGTGGGCGGTTGATCATTATTGGGATATAGTGACATGGGGTGGTTGGATGTTTACCACTGCACTAGTGCTTTCGTTAGCGCCATTAACGGCCATGCTTGTAATTAATATGTCATTTGGCATCATGACCCGTGCTGCCCCACAGTTAAATATCTTCTCTATAGGCTTTCCGTTTACCTTAGTGGCAGGGCTCGTTATTATTTGGGCTACCCTCGGTAACTTTATCACTCAGTTTGAGTTCCAATGGCTAAAAATGGTTGAGCTAATGTGTACTCTAGTTGGTTGTTCCCCTTAGGAGAGCGTAATGGCTGAAGATTCAGGACAAGAAAAAACCGAAGAACCCACGCCCAAAAAAGTTGATGATGCCAAAAAGAAAGGCCAAATAGCGCGCTCTAAAGAGCTAGGTACTATGTTTGTACTCATTTTTTCTGCTATTTCTTTATTAATGTACGGCCCTGAAATTGGTAAAGGCTTGTATCGAATTATGGGCAGAATGCTTAGTCTTAATCGCAATGAAACTTACGACACCACAAAAATGTTTGCGGTGTGGGGGGAGGTTGCTGACGTACTGTTATTTCCTATGTCGATGTTTGTACTTATTATTGTACTGGCTGCGTTTATTGGTAACACCATGCTTGGCGGCTTTAATTTTAGCTGGCAGGCAGCAGCGCCCAAAGCCAGTAAAATGTCGCCAATGAAAGGTTTTACTCGGATGTTTGGCCCGCAAGCGGCTATTGAGCTACTTAAGTCATTATTAAAGTTTGGCCTAGTGGCAACCTTCGCTATCTTTTTAATTAATGTTTATTTTGATGAAATATTACATTTGAGTATAGAAAGTGCGCCGGGCAATATCGTGCATGCTTTGGAAATATTAGCCTGGATGTTTTTAGGGTTATCTTGCACCTTAATTATTATTGCAGCTATTGATGCGCCATTTCAAAGTTATAGCCATAACAAACAGCTTAAAATGACGATGCAAGAAGTAAAAGATGAATATAAAAACTCTGAGGGTGATCCGCAAATCAAAGCGCGTATCAGGCAAACCCAACGTCAAATGTCGCAAAAGAGAATGATGCAGGATGTTCCTGATGCCGATGTTATTGTTACCAACCCTACTCATTACTCAGTGGCTTTAAAATACGACACAGAGCGAGCTGGAGCGCCTATTGTACTAGCAAAAGGCGTTGACGAACTCGCTATGCAAATTCGTAAAATTGCTTTGGGTAATGAAGTGCCCATTGTTGAGTCGCCTACCTTAACGCGAGCGCTTTATCATACCGCTGAAGTAGGGGATCAAATTCCCGATCAGCTCTTTACTGCAGTTGCTCAAGTGCTTGCCTATGTATTTCAGCTTAAACGGTTTAAAAAAGGCCGTGGAAAACGCCCTGTCGCGCTTAATAAAAAGCTGCCAATCCCTGATGAATTTAAGTATTAACCGCTAACCAACTAACTTGGAATAGTTATTGCTATTTCAGCGTAGTGTCAATTTTTTGAAATTGTAGAGTTATGGAATTTAAAGCGGTATTACAACAACTTAATAAAGATAAAAAAGAATATGCAAAAGGCGTTGGTACACCGCTTTTAGTCTTAGCTGCGCTTGGCATGGTTATATTACCACTGCCTCCATTTCTGCTTGATATATTATTTTCGTTTAATATCGCGCTCGCATTAGTTGTATTACTGGTCACCGTATATACCATGAAGCCGCTTGAGTTTGGCATGTTTCCAGCGGTGTTGTTAATCGCTACGATCATGCGTTTAGCACTTAACGTAGCCAGTACTCGGGTGGTACTTCTTGAGGGTCATAATGGTGGTGATGCCGCTGGTAAGGTAATTGAAGCATTTGGCTCGGTGGTGATTGGTGGTAACTACGCCGTGGGTTTAGTGGTATTTTTGATTCTAATTATCATAAACTTTGTGGTAATTACCAAAGGTGCAGGGCGTATTTCTGAAGTGTCAGCACGCTTTACCCTTGATGCCATGCCGGGTAAGCAAATGGCGATTGATGCAGATATGAATGCTGGCTTTATTAGTGCAGAGCAAGCCAGAGAGCGTCGTGATGAAGTAACCCGTGAAGCCGACTTTTATGGTTCTATGGATGGTGCCAGTAAATTTGTAAAAGGCGATGCTATCGCGGGTATCGTCATTTTAGTGATCAATATTGTAGGTGGTTTATTTGTTGGCATGATCCAGCATGACTTGAGCTTTTCACGCGCTATGGAAGTGTACACACTATTGACCATTGGTGATGGCTTAGTCGCGCAATTACCTTCATTACTACTTTCAATTGGTACTGCGATTGTTGTAACGCGTCAAAATGAGTCGCACAATATGGGCGATCAGTTTAAGCAGCAGCTAGGAAACGAAAAATCATTATTTATTGCCTCTGGTATCCTCATTACTATGGGTTTAGTCCCAGGTATGCCGCATATTGCATTTTTAAGCTTAGGGGCGCTTTTAGGTTACCTTGCATACTACACCCAGCAAAACAAACTTAAATTGGCGGCTGCTGAGGCCGAAGAAGCTGAAAATGCAGCCTCAGGTACCGGGATTGCGGCTAAACAAGAACAAAAAGAACTGGGTTGGGATGATGTACAGCAAGTTGATGTTATTGGCTTAGAAGTAGGTTATCGATTAATTCCTTTGGTTGACCAATCACAAGGTGGTGAGCTGTTAAACCGCATTAAAGGGGTGCGTAAAAAACTATCTCAAGAGCTGGGCTTTTTAGTACCGCCTGTACATATTCGCGACAACCTTGAACTTGATCCAAATGCGTATCGCATCACTATGATGGGTGTATCAAGTGGTGAGGGAGAGCTTAAACACGGCGATGAATTAGCAATTAACCCAGGCCAAGTGTTTGGCCCGCTAAAAGGCATTGAAACTACAGACCCTGCATTTGGTTTAGATGCGGTATGGATAAAACCCGATCAAAAAGATGAAGCGCAATCTTTAGGTTATACCGTAGTTGATTCAGCAACCGTTGTGGCCACTCATATTAGCCAGTTACTCACCAATAGCGCCGCATTATTGCTTGGCCACGAAGAAGTACAAAACTTATTAGATATGTTAGGTAAAAGTCACCCTCGCTTAGTTGAAGGGCTAGTACCTGAGGTATTACCGCTGACCACCATCGTTAAAGTGCTACAAAACTTATTAAATGAAGGGGTAGCAATACGAGATATGCGCTCAATTGTTCAAACCCTTGTTGAGTATGGCCCTCGTAGCCAAGACCCTGATGTATTAACGGCTGCAGTGAGAATATCGTTGCGTAGATTAATCGTTCAAGATGCTGTTGGTATGTCTTCTGAAATCCCTGTCATAACCTTGGCGCCTGAGTTGGAACAGATGTTGCATCAGTCACTTCAAAATGCAGGTGATGAAGGTGCCGGAATAGAACCAGGACTTGCTGATAGACTTCAAACATCATTGAATGAAGCGCATCAAAATCAAGAAATGGCCGGTGAACCTTCAATATTGCTAACGTCAGGAATGTTACGCACTGTGCTATCTCGATTTGTTAAATACACCATTCCAGGATTGCGAGTGATGTCTTATCAAGAGATACCAGATGAAAGACAGATCAAGATTGTCAGCTCTGTAGGCCAACAATAAGATTTTAAAGGGGTTTGAATTATGAAAATTAAACGTTTTTTTGCTAAAGACATGCGCACCGCACTAAAAGAAGTAAAAGAAGAGCTCGGTGTTGATGCGGTTATTATGTCAAATAAGAAACTAGCTAATGGCGTTGAAATTGTTGCTGCTGTTGATTACGACAAAGCCGCAGCAAAAGCGCCAGAGCAGCCTCAAAGCCAGCCAGCTGCAAGCGCTTCATTTGCACATACCCAGAGCTCACATAATTTTGTAAAACCAGAGCCACAACGTGCTCAACCTAAGCCACAAGCAAAGGTAGCTGATAGTTTACAAGCTTTATTAGAACGTCAATCTCCCCGTCCTCGTTCAGCAGAGCTTGCGTCAATGTTTTCACAATCAGGCATTGATACCTCTGGTCATTATCAAGAACAAGAAGCTGTGCAATCTCGACCTAAAAATATGTTTGAGCGTGAACCAAGCGCACCTGCACGTCCTCGTACTCAAGCTGATAGCTTAGGTTTTAATGATTTAGACAGTGGCTTTGACGATTTAGACTCACCGAGTGCACCACGCCAGCAAACGATGCCGAACGAGTCGAGTGATATAAGCACCATGCGCGAAGAAATGAACGCAATTCGTCAATTACTAGAACATCAAGTATCAGGTTTAATGCAACAAGATATGGCACGTCGCGATCCAACCCGTGCATGCATGATTGACCGTTTAGTGGGTATGGGGATAGATAAAGAGGTTGCTGAGCAAATGGCATGCTTTGTACCCGATGATGTATCTCGCCAACAAGGTTGGAAAGCCTTATTGAATATGGTTGAAGATCAAATGCAAACCACTAACAACGAAATTCTTCGCCAAGGTGGTATTTATGCACTAGTAGGCCCAACAGGGGTAGGTAAAACCACCACAGTTGCAAAATTAGCTGCATTAGGTGCGCAAAAATATGGTGCTGATAAAGTCGCACTTATTACTACTGATACCTACCGTATTGGTGCGTATGAGCAGCTAGCAACCTATGGTCGAATTATTGGCTGTGGCGTTAAACAAGTTAAAGATGCAAATGAATTAGCAGAAGTTTTATACCATTTACGAAATAAACGTCTAGTCTTAATTGATACAGCAGGAATGAGTCAGCGAGATTTACGTTTAACTGAGCAGCTTAATACCTTGATGCGTAATCAGCGTGTAGATATACGTAGTTATTTAGTATTAAGTGCTACAGCACAAATTAATGTATTACAAGAAACAGTAAGGCATTTTAAAAAAGTACAGCTTAGTGGATGTATTTTTACTAAGTTAGATGAGTCATTGAGTTTAGGTGAGATTATTAGTATTGCGATTCAAAATCGTCTCCCAATAGGGTATCTTACTAACGGTCAGCGAGTACCAGAAGATATTAGAGTGGCAAATGCCGAAAAACTAGTAAAAAAAGCTGAGCAATTGTATTTGAAAAGAATAAAAGCACAACAATCACGACACCAATCAGTGGCGTCGAGCACAGTAGAGATGTATGATTAACACAGTTTTAGATCAAGCAAGCGGCCTTCGCAAAATGAGCAACAATAATAATAACGGCGTAAAAGTTATCGCTGTCACCGGCGGCAAAGGTGGAGTAGGTAAAACAAACGTATCCCTTAATACGGCAATCGCGCTAGGCCAACAAGGCAAACGTGTGCTGGTTTTAGATGCTGATTTAGGGTTAGCTAATTGTGACGTTATGCTTGGACTGCGTGTAGAGCGCAATTTATCTCATGTTTTATCAGGTGAGTGTGAACTTGAAGATATTTTAGTTGAAGGCCCTGCAGGTATAAAAATAGTACCTGCAACATCGGGTTCGCAAAGTATGGTTGAGTTATCTCCTTCAGAGCACGCCGGACTTATTCGTGCATTTAGCGAGCTTAACACTGATTTTGATATTTTAATTGTTGATACCGCTGCGGGTATTTCTGACATGGTATTGAGCTTTTCTCGTGCCGCACAGGATGTGGTTGTGGTGGTATGTGATGAGCCAACATCAATTACCGATGCCTATGCGCTCATTAAAGTACTGAGCCGTGAGCACGGCGTATACAAATTTAAAATTGTTGCCAACATGGTGCGTAGCTTACGTGAAGGGCAGGAATTATTTGCTAAACTTTCAAAAGTAACCGACCGATTTTTAGATATATCAATGGAGCTTGTTGCAACAGTTCCTTATGATGAGAATATGCGCAAATCAACGCGTCGCCAAAAAGTGATAGTTGAAGTTTTTCCAGGATCTCCTGCAGCGATTGCTTTTAAAACACTGGCGACAAAAATTACTAAGTGGCCAACACCTAGTCAAGCCTCGGGTCATTTAGAGTTTTTTATTGAGAAGCTAGTTAGTAACTAATAATGACAATACCGGTGAATAGAGCTATGGGATATCAGTCAACACAGAGTTTAAATATGATTGTTGAAAAGCATGCCTCATTAGTCAAAAAAGTGGCATGCCATTTAATTGCTCGTTTACCGGCCAGTGTGCAACTAGATGATTTAATCCAATCAGGTATGATCGGATTAATAGAAGCTTCAAAAAATTTTGATGCAAGCAAAGGTGCGAGTTTTGAAACCTTTGCTGGAATTCGTATTCGTGGTGCAATGATAGATGAAATGCGTCGAGGTGATTGGGTTCCACGCTCGGTTCACAGAAAAAGCCGCTTAGTAGCAGAGACTATTGTTGCTCTTGAAAGTAGTTTAAACCGTGAACCCAAAGATAGTGAAGTTGCTGAAAAACTTGAAATTTCGTTAAATGAGTACCATCATATTTTAAACGATGTGAATGTAAGCAAAGTTTTAGGTATTGAAGACCTTGGTATTGACGATGATGTGATTACACCGCATGGTCAAGATTTAGCACTAGACAAACCTTTCAATAATGTTAAAAATGAACGGTTTAATGAGTCTTTACTCAATGCGATAAAGTCGTTACCGGAAAAAGATGCAATGGTGCTTTCTTTGTACTATAACGATGAAATGAATTTAAAAGAAATTGGGCATATACTCGATGTAAGTGAGTCGCGTGTAAGTCAGATACATGGTCAGGCGATGATTAAGCTTAAAGCAAAAATCAATGACTGGATAAACTAGAAGTAAGTAAATAAAGGTTCAGGCCTCACTGGAGGATGTTTTGGATAAAAACATTAAAATTCTTGTTGTTGATGATTTTTCGACGATGAGACGTATTATTAAAAACCTGTTGCGCGATTTAGGTTTTACCAATGTTCAAGAAGCAGATGACGGGTCAACTGCTTTACCTATGTTACAAAATCAAGCGTTTGATTTTGTTGTAACAGATTGGAATATGCCAGGCATGCAAGGTATTGATCTTTTGAGGGCAATTCGAGCTGATGAAAAATTAAAGCATATTCCTGTTTTAATGGTGACAGCAGAAGCTAAAAAAGAACAAATAATTGCTGCTGCCCAAGCTGGCGTTAATGGTTACATTGTTAAACCATTTACTGCAGGTACATTGAAAACTAAATTAGAAAAAGTGTTCGAACGCTTAGGTTAATGAGAGGGAGAGGCTTATGTCAGCACCTGCTGCGCCTCAGATTACTTTAGAACAAGCTCGCCAGTTAGTGGTTTTTTTAGAAAATGGTGAGCAAGATAAAGCGAATCAGTTAATTTTAGAAACAGCTTCACAAGAGCAATCACAGCTATTTGCTGAGGTGGGTAAGTTAACGCGTCAACTGCACGAAGCTTTAAAGAGTTTCGAGTTAGACACGCGTTTAACAGATATTACCACTGATGCCATCCCTGACGCTAAAAAACGCCTTAACTACGTCATGGAAATGACAGAAAACGCAGCCAATAAAACAATGGATGCGGTTGAAGCAAGCTTACCATTAGCACAAGAAATTGCTGACGAAATAGCTGACATCAAGCCAACGTGGGATCGCTTAATGAACCGCGAAATAGAGCTTGGTGAGTTTAAGTCACTTTGCCATAGTATTGATAAGTTTATGAACAGCTCTCACCATAAAACTGATGAGTTGCAAATGTTGATGACCAATGTATTGATGGCTCAAGACTATCAAGATTTAACTGGTCAGGTTATTCGTCGTGTTATTGAACTTGTGCGTGAAGTTGAAGAAAGCTTAATCCACTTGTTAACTGCATTTGCAGCACAAGGTGAAGTTGAGCCAGCACAACTGACCGAACAACCAGAAGAAACAGAAGATTCCATTGTTGCACAAACACTAGCAGGCCCAGAAGGGCCTATTATTGATAAAGAATCGCGTAATGATGTTGTATCTGATCAAGATGAAGTTGATGATCTATTATCAAGTTTGGGCTTCTAATAGGAGAGTACTGCATGAGCTTTGAAGTCGATGAAGATATTTTACAAGACTTTTTAGTAGAGGCCGGAGAAATCCTTGAGCTTTTATCTGAACAGTTAGTAGAACTGGAAAACAACCCAGATGATACTGAACTACTAAACGCAATATTTCGTGGTTTCCACACTGTAAAAGGTGGCGCCGGCTTTTTGGCAATGACAGAGCTTGTTGATGCATGTCATGGTGCTGAAAACGTGTTTGATTTATTGCGCCAAGGTGTAAGAACAGTTAACTCTGAATTAATGGATGTAATTTTACAAGCACTCGACACCATTAATGAAATGTTTGCCACAATTAAAAATCGTGACCAACCAGAGCCTGCTGATCCAGAGTTACTTGCAGTCCTTCATAAACTTGGACAACCACCGACGGCAGAAGAGCTTGCTGGCGATTCTGTAGTTGAAGACACAGCCCCTGTTGAAACTCCCTCGGTAGAACCTGAACCTGTAGCTGAGCAGCCAAGCAATGATGCGGAAGAAGATCCGTTTGCTTTTGATGAATTATTTAGCGGCCCAGATAGCAGTAGCTCAGACTCTCAGATTGATGAAATAACTGAAGATGAATTCGAAAGCTTACTTGATGAGTTACATGGTAAAGGTCAAGCTCCACAAGAAGAACAGTCCTCATCAAGTGATAATGATGTCAGTGGCGATATAACTGACGATGAATTTGATAGCTTATTAGATGAGCTTCATGGTGTTGGTAGTTTTGGCGAAGTTACTCAAAGCGCCCCAAGTACACCACAGCAAGCACCACCGGCTCCTGTGGCTTCACAAAATAACGACTCAAGCGCGAGCGATGATGAAATAAGTGACGATGAATTTGAAGCTTTGCTAGATGAATTACATGGCAAAGGTGCACCTAAATCGTTAGAAACATCGGCTCCAGAAAGTAAACCTGAGCCAGTAGCCGCAAATAAGCCTGCGCCTGCTGCGCCAAAACCTGAGCCTAAACCGGTACCAAAAGCAGAGCCTGCAAAGCCGGCACCTTCTCCACAGCCAGCTAAGACAGCGCCGCCTAAAAAAGCAGCGCCTCCACCGGCGGAGACAACAGTACGTGTTGATACCAAACGTTTAGACCAAATAATGAATATGGTTGGTGAATTGGTACTTGTGCGAAATCGTTTGGTAAGCTTGGCAACAAACTCTGACAGCGAGGCTATGGGTAAAGCTATTTCTAATTTAGATGTAGTGACTGCTGATATCCAAGGTGCGGTAATGCAAACACGAATGCAGCCAATTAAAAAAGTGTTTGGCCGTTTCCCCCGTGTAGTACGAGATTTAGCACGAACGCTGCAAAAAGATATTAATTTATTACTTGTTGGTGAAGACACCGATTTAGATAAAAATTTAGTGGAAGCATTGGCAGATCCACTCGTGCATTTAGTGCGCAACTCAGTGGATCATGGTATAGAAATGCCAGATGTTCGTGAAGCATCGGGTAAACCTAGAACCGGTACTGTTACTTTATCAGCGTCTCAGCAAGGCGACCATATCCTGCTTACCATCCAAGATGATGGTGCCGGTATGGATGCTGAAAAGCTTAAAAAGATTGCGATTAGTAAAGGGGTGCTTGATCACGATCAAGCGAGTCGCCTTTCTGATACTGAAGCGTATAACCTTATTTTTGCACCTGGTTTTTCAACTAAAGAAGAGATCTCAGATATTTCTGGCCGTGGCGTTGGTATGGATGTGGTTAAAACAAAAATCACTCAACTCAATGGCTCAGTAAATATTAAATCAGAGATGGGCGTAGGTACTACTTTAGAGATTAAAGTACCGCTGACACTGGCAATACTGCCTACCTTAATGGTAGTGGTAGGCGAACAAACCTTTGCGTTGCCGCTGGCGGGTGTAAGTGAAATATTCCATTTAGATTTAACAAAAACCAATGTGGTTGATGGTCAGCTTACTATAATTGTTCGTAAAAAATCGATTCCGTTATTCTACCTTGAACATTGGCTCATCAAAGGGGCCGATAGAGGTCAGCGAAAAGCACAAGGTCATGTGGTTATTGTACAAATAGGAACTCAAAAAGTGGGTTTCGTTGTTGACTCGCTTATTGGTCAAGAGGAAGTGGTAATTAAGCCTTTAGACGCATTACTTCAAGGTACGCCTGGTATGGCAGGTGCAACAATCACCTCTGATGGTGGCATTGCACTGATATTAGATGTGCCAAGTATGTTAAAGCATTACGCTGGATAATTAAAAGTAGGCATATATTTTATGCCTACCCATTCATTGAATAAGAGAGCGAAATGGCTGTTAAAGTTTTAGTAGTTGATGATTCAAGCTTTTTTCGCCGCAGAGTGAGTGAAATTCTTGAACAAGACAGCGGAATTGAAGTTATAGGTTTCGCTGTAAATGGTCGAGAAGCTGTCGATAAAACAGCTCAATTACGACCTGACGTGATCACCATGGATGTTGAAATGCCGGTGCTTGATGGTATTAGCGCGGTTAAAGAGATCATGGCGAGTAACCCAACTCCTATTTTAATGTTCTCCTCGTTAACACGCGCAGGCGCATCTGCCACCTTAGATGCACTTGATGCCGGCGCGATGGACTTTTTACCGAAAAAGTTTGAAGATATTGCTCGTAATAACGACGACGCAATAAAGCTATTACAAAATAAAGTTAAAGAAATAGGCCGCCAGCGAATTGGTAGAGTTACCAGAGCGGCTGCTGCTCCAAGTATTAAACCAGCGCCAAGCACTTCTGAGCGCTTTGCTAATAAGCCTATAGTGCAACCTGATCGTAGCTTTAAAAGCGCAAGCCCAACGCCTTCTAGTAGCGCATCAACACGTGCTAGTGGTAAGCAATATCAATTAATTGCTATTGGCACATCAACAGGTGGCCCGGTTGCACTACAAACTATATTGACTCAGTTACCTGCTAATTTCCCACACCCAATACTACTCATACAACACATGCCAGCAGCATTTACACCTGCGTTTGCAACCCGATTAGATAGCTTGTGTAAAATTAAAGTAAAAGAAGCACAGCAAGGCGATAGACTGCAACCAGGCTGTGCTTATTTAGCGCCAGGCGGTCAGCAAATGATGGTAGAAGGGCGAGGTTCAAACAGAACATTACGCGTATTTGAAGATAAAAATGAACGAGTTAGCTATAAGCCTAGTGTGGATATTACCTTTGCTAGTGTAGCAAAAGCGTATCAAGGCGATGTACTTGCCATTATTTTGACTGGTATGGGCGCAGATGGTCGTGACGGTGCTCGCATGCTTAAACAAACTGGCGCTACAATTTGGGCTCAAGATGAGAAAAGTTGTGTTGTATATGGTATGCCGCAAGCAGTAGCTAGTGCTGGGTTAGCAAATGAAAGCATAGGCCTTCATGATGTGGCGGTGCGCTTAAAAAGAGAGGTTGGCTTTGGATAAGCTTTCTATTTTAGGGTTATTGGTTGCATTAGGTGCTATTGCAATCGGTTATTCTTTAGAGGGAGGTGTGGTATCTGCGCTGTTTAATGGTCCAGCACTAATTATTGTATTAGGTGGCACATTGGGGGCGGTGATGCTGCAAACATCAGCCAATACTTTTAAGAAAATGCTTAGTATTACTCATTGGGTTTTTGTTACTGATGACCACAATATTGAAGATGCCATTGAGCAAGTCAAGCGCTGGTCGCACAAAGCTCGCCAAGAAGGCTACTTAGCGCTAGAAAACGAAGCGCTTACTCACTCTGATCCCTATGCCACTAAAGGACTGAGTTTATTAGTCGATGGTTGCTCAGATCAAAAGCTTCGCGATACCCTTGAAATAGATTTATTACTCGAACGAGAACGATTGCTTGAAGCTAGCCGTGTATATGAAGCGATGGGAGGCTACAGCCCGACTATCGGTATCCTAGGTGCTGTGCTTGGATTGATTCAAGCTATGTCGTTTATTAATGATCCTGAGCAATTAGGAACGGGCATTGCCACGGCATTTATTGCTACTATATATGGTGTAGGTTTAGCTAATTTACTATTTTTGCCCATGGCCAACAAATTAAAGCAACGTGTTGAGAAAAAAATGCTTTACCATGAAATGCTAGCTGAAGGGGTTATTGCCATTAGCCAAGGTGAAAGCCCTATTAATATAGAATTAAAGCTTGAAGCTTACCGCGTCGAACGTCCTATTTTACAGGCCCATTAGCGGTTATGTTGCGCCGTCGCTTACGTCATCAAAACACTAAAAGCCAACACACTGAGCGTTGGCTAGTTTCTTATGCAGATTACATGACCATTATGTTCGCATTTTTTGTTGTATTGTATGCCATTGCAATAAACAAAGAAGACAATATACAAGTACTATCTGATTCCCTGGAGCATGTTTTTGATAAGTCAGCGAAACAATTTTCTCAGCAAGGTAAAGGGGTTAACGGCGACGCTTTGTTGCTTGAAAGTGTGACTCCAGAGGCTGAGGTTTTATATGGCGAAAGTATTCAAAAACAAGAACAAGGACCGATATTGCTCGATGGTCAAAGTGACAATAGTAATATCAGCCAACGTCACTTAGGCAAGCCACTCGATAGGTTATTAATTAAGCTACAATCGTCACTTATTGATGAAATACGAAGTGGCGAGGCAAGTTTAGAGCTCAGTCAAGATTGGTTGGTTATTGAGCTTAATTCAGGGCTGTTGTTTGCCAGTGGTAGTGCCGTTGCGCATAATCAAGCCAAAGAAGTCGTAAAAAAGATTGAAGCAATAATTGCACCTGTCGATAACTATATAAGAGTGCGAGGATACACAGATAACGAAACCATTCGCAATGAAATATTTCGCTCTAATTGGGAGTTGTCGGTGGCACGTGCAACATCAATATTAGTTGAATTAGAGCGCTTAGGTATTCAATCTGCGCGCATGGCAATTGAGGGATATGGCCAATATTCACCTTTTGCAGATAATGATACCGAAGCTGGGCGCGCTGAAAACCGCAAAGTGGTGATTGCGCTTTCTAAATACGGCTTGGTTTCAGAGTCATCGAATGAGGCTACTGAGCAGCAAGTTTCTGAAGCAGCTAAACCAACTGAAGTTGAGCTGCCTACTCAAGACGATACAATAAAAATAATTCGCTTAGAGCATGGTGGCATTCGTGTTACCACGCGTAATGAACAGTAATTAGGATGTAATGTGAAAATCTGGACAGTAGCCAATCAAAAAGGAGGGGTAGGCAAAACCACTACAGCGGTTAGCCTTGCTGGGATCCTTGCGCTTCAAGGTAAGCGAGTTTTACTGATTGACACCGATCCTCATGCATCATTAACTTATTACTTTGGTATTGATTCAGAAGATTTAGAGGTTAGTGTTTACGATATTTTCACTCGCGGATCGAGCATGAAAAGCGAAGAAATATTGCAAGCATTATGTCCCTCAACCATAGAAAACCTTGACATTTTACCTGCCACCATGGCGATTGCTACACTTGACCGTAGCATGGGTAATAAAACGGGGATGGGCCTGATTTTAAAAAAAACATTGGCTAAAATTAGCGAGTATTACGATTACGCAATTCTAGATTGTCCGCCCGTTCTAGGGGTGCTTATGGTCAATGCCCTAGCTGCTTGTGAAAGAGTGTTGGTGCCAGTACAAACTGAGTTCTTAGCGCTCAAGGGGCTTGATAGAATGATGCGGACTATGGAGTTAATGCAAACCTCGCAAGCGAAAAGCTATGAATATACTATAATTCCAACTATGTATGATAAGCGTACCAAAGCGTCACTTGAGGCCTATAAAACATTACAAGATACGTATAAAGAAAAAGTATGGCCAGGTGTTATTCCTGTTGATACTAAATTTAGAGATGCGAGTTTAGCGCAAAAAGTGCCTATTGATTTTTGCCCTAATGCGCGTGGAGTCTATGCTTATAAAGCATTGCTTGAATATTTAATAAAACAAGGTTAATAAATGAGTAAGCAATTATTTGCTAATGAAAAAGTAGTCACTCAGTATTTAGGGGCGTTATTATCTGATGACGCACCAGCGAAAGACCTTGAGCCTGTTGCTAAATTGCTTGAGCAGGTAGCTTATGAAGAGCAAAAAGAGCAATCACTGCAGGTTGAGCCTGTAGTTGAGCCGGTTGTTGAAGTTGAAAAGCTCAATGAGCAGGTAACAAATGTAGAAATAGAATCTCACCAAGCGCAGCAGCTTGAAACTGAAAATGATATAGCACTCGGTAATGAAGCTGAATACTTTGATGGTGAATTTCAGGCATTATTTTTTGAAGTGGCTGGGCTCACTTTAGCCGTGCCATTAAAAGCGTTAGGCGGTATACATGAGCTTGGAGAAGTGAATCATTTATTTGGTAAACCTAAGTGGTTTAAAGGTGTCATGATCAATCGAGAAGAAAAGCTCAATGTTGTTGATACCGCGCGCTGGGTTATGCCTGAAAAGTATGATGAGCAGTTAGAGGCATCTTTAAATTATCAATATCTAATCACTTTAGGTGATAGCAAGTGGGGTTTATTAGCAGAAAAACTAATAAATAACATTACATTGAGTAAAGAAGATGTAAAATGGCGTACAAATAACAGTAAGCGCCCATGGCTTGCTGGAGTAATTAAAGAAAAAATGTGTGCTTTAATAGATGTTAATAATTTAAATGCACTATTAGAGAAAGGCTTAGATAGCCGTCACAAGTAATGACCATTACGAGGTAAGAGCATGAGTGAAGATAAATTACTGTCAGCTAAAAAAAATGCAGATAATAATGATGAAATTTTGCAGTGGGTTACATTTAAGTTAGAAGATGAAACCTATGGCGTGAATGTAATGCAAGTGCAAGAAATACTGCGTTACACCGAAATTGCTCCTGTTCCAGGTGCGCCTTCTTATGTAATTGGTATTATTAACTTACGTGGTAATGTTGTTACCGTTATTGATACTCGCTCTCGCTTTGGTTTACCTGATATTGAAGCGACCGACAATTCACGTATTTTGATTATTGAAGCTGAAGAGCAAGTGATTGGTATTTTAGCCGATAGCGTTTCTGAGGTTGTGTACTTACGTAGCTCTGAAATTGACAGTGCGCCAAACGTAGGTACTGAAGAAAGTGCCAAATTTATTCAAGGTGTATGCAACCGCGATAATGAGCTGCTTATTCTAGTTGATTTAAACAAGCTACTTAGTGATGACGAATGGGATGAGTTAAGCGATATATAAGCTTCTCTACATAAAATTATGTTATTACTTGGTATTGCAATTGCGGGTTTGGCATTTGGGCTATTCTCGCTGCTGTTAATTGTGATGTTTAAAAAGCGTTATGCGAATGAGCTTGGCGCACAATTACAGCAATTTAAAGATTCATCAGAGCAGATTAATATTTTACGTAGCGAAGTCTCTGAGTTACGAACTGGGTTAATGAGTATTGGTAAACGAGTGCTTGAGGTAGAACAACAAAACCAAGAGCTGATACAGCAACAAGCAGCTCAAAAATACGATGACCCTGATGCTAAAATATACTCTCGAGCAGTAAAAATGGTTGAGCTAGGTGCTGATTTAGATGAGGTTATTCGCGAGTGTGAATTACCCCGCGCCGAAGCAGAACTGTTATTTTCTTTACACAAACAAAAAGGCGCTTAGCGCCTTTTTTGTTTTTATCATATTGGCTCATGCTTTTATATTGAGCTTTCCTTGAAAGTCCTGCCATCCGGGCGGGAATTTCCCTCTTACCACATATGAAAAAGCAATCAGTTCAGCAATAACAAAGTAAAGCTCTTTAGGGATCTCTTCGCCAAGCTCTAATTTCGAAAGTGTATTTGCAAGTGCTTCATCCTGATGGATTAAAATACCTTTATCTTTAGCTAGGGCAATAATTTCATCCGCCAATTCTCCAAACCCTTTAGCGCTTACGGTGGGTGAATTACCCGTTTCGTAGAGCAGTCCAATTGCTGAATTGTTTTTAAATGAATCCGTCATGGCTAAACCTTAATATTTATAATGGCATGGGATTGGTAAAATGCTTGATGGTTGTCATCTGCGCGTTTCAAATTAAGATCGCCGACTTGTAAGCCCTGTTTTGCTAGTTTTGAGCGTAAATTATCAAGGTGTGGATGAGCCAACGCGCTCACAGCTTGAGTGGACGCTAATAACTGACAATCTAATGCTTTGTCCATCAACTCTGCGGTTATTTGCAGCTTACCTAGTTCAGCATAATCAAAATTTAATCTTACAAACCACACGTTTTTATCCGCTAATTTGTCATTGTTTGGCTTTTTATATTGTCCTAACGATATTTCTGTTTGTGCCGCCTCTGGTGGCAGTTTCATAGGCAATAAAAACTGCACTAAGGAGTTAGTGTCAGGCTGCTGGCTCAAAACGGGAGCTTGCACTTGGCTTAAGGTGTTTTTAATTTGTGTTAATTCACCTGCTAATGCTTGCACTTGTGGTTGCTGTAACTGTTCTAATAACTTATTGGTATTATTACCGGTCTTGAAGCTTGGTAATAAAACCTGAAGTAGGGCCTCTAAACCGCTTTGATTATTAATGCTAACGGCAGTTGGGTTTTGGTTAATAATCGGTGCAGCTAAAATGCTTAATGAAAGTTGTTCTACACCTCGATTAAACGAGCTCTGCAAAGTGTCACTGGTTAGTTGCGTCGGCTTTATAGTGCTGAGTATTTCACGTTGTATGGTGGTCGGGTGTAAATTACTTTCTGACAACATACGGTTAAAAGCTTGATTAACCAAGCGGTTTAAGTCAGTACCCTGATCTGCCGCCTTAGTTACGATAGTGTTTAGTTGGCTGCTTAGAACGTGTTTGCTTGCTTCTTTTTGCTCTATTGGAGCGGTTGCGGTTTGCTTTAAAACGGTTGCTAATAATAGCTTTTCCAGCGGTTGTAAATGATTAACGGCTGCTAAGGATCGATTAGCTGTTTGTGCTGATTGGGTAACAACAGGGTGCAAGTCTACGGATGTTGATAACGTCCGCTGTTGCCATAAAGAGATACTGGTTTTTAGCTGCTGGGTTAGTTGCACTAAAGGGGGGGCAGTTCCTAAAGGGCTTTTTAATTGCGTAATGTCTATTTTTTGCGTTGGCGCGAGCAATTGTTGCTGTTCATTAACAACAATATTTGGTTTTTGAGATGCGTTTAATACAGTGGTAAATGGCTTGCTTTCAAAATGTTTTACTGCATCTAAAATACGCGTTTTAAAATCAGCAAAACTGCTTTTTAGCCATGATTGAATTGGACTATTAACGGTACTAAGTGGATGAGGCTTAATTTTTTGCGAATCGATAGCAACTTGCGGTTGCTGTGACAGCATCTCATTAAATGGTTTGCTAAATGAGTTTTTAAGCTCCACGGTTATATTTTGATAAGCGGTTTTAATTAATAGTTTATCTGCTTGACTGCTAATAGTTACCTTAGTCGGAGCTGTGGGTAGTTCAGATAACTGTTGATGGCTTAAGCTAATATTTAACGAGCTTTTTGCGGTATTTGGAGTTAGCACCGCAAACTTGGGCATTGCATGAAGCTGAGCATGACCTAAATTGTTAGCAACTAATTGTGTTAGTTTTGCCTGGCTTAAAGGTTGAGAATGTACAATGTCAGCAAAACGATTAATGATATTTAGCCGTGTACCTTTGCCATCTGTCTCAATTATGCCTTTTAATAAGGGTTCTTCGGCCAGTAATTGCGCTACTTGTTTATTAATGGCGATGCTGGCATTAAATTTTTCAATCACCAGTTTTGGCGTTGGCTTTAAAGTAACTTGTATCGATAGCGGGTTATTTTGAATATCACTTTGAGTGTTTATAAAGTTTAAAAACCGCTGTAACTGTTCTGGTTGTTTAATTGATAAGGTACTGTTGTTAGGAATAATAGTTAAGCTTTTACCATCTGCACTTAGCTGTATGTTAGCACTTGCTATTTTTTCAATATTTGTCGGTGCATCATTAACAGTGAGCCGAATTGTTTGCCAATGCTTATTCATAAATACATCAAGCGTCACTGAATCTTTAGAAAACTGAATGTTTTTTGCTGCTAGTACTTCAGGCGGCAGTATTGGTAACGCAGTTTTACCCGAATCGGTTGTTTGATTACTAACCTGTGGGTTAGTCACTGTAATGTGCGTTGGTGTATTCATTATTTTATATCAAGTTTTCTGTATTTTAAGTAAATCGATTCTAAAGCAATATTCGTATTACCCTATCATTATGGTAGACTTACCGCTAATTTTTGGCAGAGAGAATCGTCATCTTGTTACACATTAAGTCCGTTACTTGTATCAAGCAAGAGCGTTGTTTGTTTGATGAACTTAATTTTAGCCTTAAAAGCGGTCAAATCATGCAGTTAGCTGGTCCTAATGGGGCTGGTAAAACATCATTATTGCGCATTATTGCCGGTTTTTCGCTGCCTGACGAAGGTGATATTTTATACCGTAATCAATCTATCAAAAAATATTATGACGAATACGCCAGAGACTTATTATTTATAGGCCATAAAACCGGAGTTAATGTACAACTTAGTGCACTTGAAAATGTAGCACATTGGTTGGCTATTAATGGTTATGTAAATACACCTGATTTATATCCTTTGTTAAGTAAGTTAGGTTTGGTAGGGCTGGAAGATGTGCCCGTAAGAACATTATCGGCAGGCCAGCAAAGGCGGGTAGCTTTAGTTCGTTTGTGGTTATCTGAAGCCAAGTTATGGATTTTAGATGAACCTTTTACAGCGCTCGATAAAAGTGGGGTTGCCTTTTTGCAGCAACGCTTTACCGAGCACTTATCAAAGGGGGGCGCTATTTTGTTAACAACACACCAAGACCTAACCACCCACTTTAGTGACTTACAGACCTTGACTTTGGAGTACCGCCACTAATGACAAGACAGCATTCATATTGGCAGTTATTTGTCGCGGTATTTAGCAAAGACGTTAAGCTCGCTTTTCGTCAGCGAGCTGAAATAGTCAATCCCATCTTGTTTTTTTTAATTGTTATCTCGTTATTTCCACTAGCGATAGGGCCAGAACCTGGGTTGTTATCAAGAATGGCACCGGGCATTATTTGGGTTGCGGCTTTATTATCAACCATGCTTGGGCTCGATAAGCTATTTAGAGATGACTATAACGATGGCTCTTTAGAACAACTCATTGCTTCCTCTTACCCTTTATCATTAACCGTATTAGGTAAAGTTGCGGCTCATTGGGTGATCACCGGTTTACCGCTAGTGCTAATGACGCCTTTATTTGCTTTACTACTAAATTTAGAAACAACGGCCTTAATGGCCACGTTATTAACGCTATTATTAGGAACTCCTTTATTGAGCTTTATTGGCGCGATAGGAGCAGGCCTAACGGTGGGATTACAAAAAGGCGGTATTTTAATGAGTTTACTCGTTTTGCCTTTGTATATCCCGGTTTTAATTTTTGCAACTTCCGCTATTGATACCAGTACTATGTCGCTGGATTACAGTGGTCAGCTTGCAATCCTAGGTGCCATGTTAGTCGTTGCGATTATTAGTGCGCCAATTGCCATATCATCAGCATTAAAAGTGAGTGTAAGTTAATATGTGGAAGTGGTTACATCCGTATGCGAAAGCAGAGCGAGCATATCAATTATGCAATACTCTACTGCCATATTTTGCAGTAGTTACGGTCGTTAGTATGATTGTTGGTTGGGTTTGGGGATTAGGTTTTGCCCCTGCTGATTACCAACAAAAAGACAGTTACCGTATTATTTTTATTCACGTGCCCTCCGCTATTTTATCTATGGGAGCATATTCATCAATGGCGATTGCTGCCATTGTTGCCTTGGTATGGCAGTTACGTAATGCCGAGCTTGCGGTGATTGCAATCGCGCCTGTTGGTGCGTGTATGACAGCAATTGCTTTAATTACTGGTGCTGCATGGGGTAAACCAATGTGGGGCGCGTGGTGGGTATGGGATGCTCGGCTGACTTCTGAACTTATTTTATTATTTTTATACTTAGGGGTGTTGTCTTTGTACCATGCCTTTGAAGATAAAAAGTCAGCCGGTCGCGCCGCGTCTATTTTAGCTATTGTTGGAGTGATCAACTTGCCTATCATCCACTTTTCGGTGGAATGGTGGAATACCCTGCATCAAGGGGCGAGCATCACTAAGTTTAACCGCGATGCGGTTGACCCAAGTATGTTTTGGCCGTTAATGATTAATATTTTAGCCTTTGCCGCGTTTGTTGGTACTGTGACTTTAATTCGTCTTAAAAATGAAATTTTACACCGTGAAAAGCACCGCCCATGGGTGCGACAGTTGTTAACTAAGGGGTAATTATGCAGTTTGACTCGTTTTCAGATTTTATTGCAATGGGAGGCTATGGCTTTTATGTATGGCTTTCTTTTGGAACATGCGCATTGATTTTATTAGGTATTCTATTCAGCTCACTACGCGATAAAAAACAAATTTTAGCGTCGATTGAGCAGCAAATAGCGCGTGAAACTCGAATTAAAAATTCTAAGCAGGAGCAAACCTCGTGAACCCAAGACGTAAAAAGCGCCTTTTGGTTATTATCGCCGTACTCTTTGGTATTGGCGGATCAATTGGTTTAGTGTTGTACGCCTTACAAGAAAATATTAATTTGTTTTACACCCCCAGCGAATTAATTGATGGTAAAGGTCCTAATAAAGAAAAGCCGTTTGTAGGCCAAAAGCTGAGAATTGGCGGCATGGTTGTGCCAGGCACTGTGATCAGAAATGAACAAAGCTTAAAAGTAAGCTTTAAGCTGATTGATACGGGGCCATTGGTAACGGTACGTTACCAAGGTATTTTGCCTGATTTGTTTCGTGAAGGACAAGGGATTGTTGCGCAAGGTGTGTTAGTAGAGCCTAACGTGATTGAAGCATTTGAAGTGTTGGCCAAGCATGATGAAGAATATATGCCGGCGGAAGTTGCTGAAGCTGTAAAAGGCATTAAGCACGAAAAGCCAAAATATAACTTAGATAGTGGGAGTTAATATGATCCCTGAACTTGGTTATTTTTCTTTAACATTGGCCATGGTGCTCAGTGTGCTGTTGTGTATTTTTCCACTTTGGGGAGCACACACAGGAAACCTTCGTTTGATGCGTGCGGCGCCATCATTAGCGATTGGTCAATTTGCATTTGTTGCGTTGTCGTTCGCTGCACTTATCTATGCCAGCTTAACCGACGACTTTACCGTATCTTACGTTGCTTATCATTCAAGTAGCACTTTGCCTTGGTATTATAAAATCACCTCTACGTGGGGCGGACATGAAGGTGCTATTTTACTGTGGTTATTAATGCAAGCAGGGTGGACAGCCGTTGTCGCTATGCGTTCTAAGTCACTACCTTGGATACTTCGTGCTCGCGTTTTGGGTGTGCTTGGCTTTTTAGGTGTCGGCTTTATGATGTACACCTTACTGCTCTCAAGTCCGTTTGAGCGTTTATTGCCCTATTTTCCTGTTGAAGGGCGAGATTTAAACCCATTATTACAAGACCCAGGGATGATCATTCATCCACCATTACTTTACATGGGTTATGTAGGTCTTTCTGTGGCTTTTTCTTTTGCTATTGCCGCGCTGTTAACTGGTAAACTCGATAATACCTGGGCTAAGTGGTCACGCCCATGGACAATGACAGCATGGGGCTTCTTAACATTAGGTATTACTATAGGCAGTTGGTGGGCTTATGCAGAGCTTGGCTGGGGTGGCTGGTGGTTCTGGGATCCAGTTGAAAACGCATCACTTATGCCATGGTTAGTGGCAACTGCTTTATTACACTCTTTAAGTGTGACTGAAAAGCGCGGTGTATTTAAATCATGGACCGTATTATTAGCAATTGCTGCTTTTTCATTAAGCTTACTGGGGACTTTTATTGTTCGCTCAGGGATTATTGTCTCGGTGCACGCCTTTGCAACCGATCCGGATCGAGGGCTGTTTATCCTTGCCTTCTTAGCTATTGTTGTTGGCGGCGGCCTAGCGCTTTACGGCTTGCGTGTTTCACAGGTTAAAAGTGAGGGGCGTTATAAGTTTGTCTCTCGTGAAGTGGCACTTTGGCTAAATAATATTTTCCTAGTGGTTGCTACCTTAATTGTACTATTGGGTACTTTATTACCTATGGTGCACAAAGAAATGGGCTTAGGCAGTATTTCTATTGGCGAACCTTTCTTTAATAAAATGTTTGCCATTCTACTGGTGCCATTTGCGATTTTAATGGGCATAGGGCCATTTTTGCGCTGGAAGCAAAATAAATGGGCGTTTTTACAAAACAAAATATTTGTTGGCGCACTAGCCAGTGTCGTTATTACCTGTGCGTGGCTGTTTAGCAGTTATGAAGTAGTTACGCCGCTCACTCTATTAGCAACTACGTTAGGTGTATGGATATTTATTGCTACCTTTATCGACCTTTACACCAAGGCTGCTGTTCATGGCTCACTTAAGCTCGGCATCAAACGCTTAGGTTTAAGTTATTGGGCTATGGTGCTTGGCCATGTTGGTTTGGCCTTTGTTATTGCCGGTATTACGCTTACTTCGGCGTATTCAGTTGAGCGTGATGTATCAATGAAGCCTGGTGATAGCGTACAGCTAAATCAGTATCAATACCGTTTTGAAGGCGTGAAGACAATTCGTGGTGCAAACTATAGCGGTCATGCGGGTGTGGTAACAGTACTAAAAGAAGACACAACAATTGCGCGTCTTTATGCAGAAAAACGCCGATACGACATTGGTATGCAGTTTATGACTGAAGCCGCAATAGATGCTGGGTTTACTCGCGATTTATACCTCGCCCTTGGAGAGCAATTAAGTGAAGGGGCATGGTCATTACGTATTTATCACAAGCCGTTTGTGCGTTGGATGTGGATCGGTGGTGTTTTGATTTCACTTGCTGGGTTTGTGATTTTATTTGATAAGCGTTATCGCGCTTCACCTCGCAAAGATGAATTAGAGGGGGCGTTATGAATCGCAAATTGATGGCAATAGTCCCTTTATTAATTTTTATCTTTATTTGTGTGTTTTTATACCAAGGGTTGTTTGCTAACCCTCGGGAAATACAAACAGGGCGCATTGGTCAAACCGTACCAACATTTAACTTGCCTGATTTAATGCAAGATAATAAACGTTGGACTGATGAGCAGTTAAAAGGTGACGTGTATTTATTAAACGTGTGGGGCACATGGTGCCCAACGTGTTTAGCTGAGCTTGATTATTTAACTAAGCTTCGCGAACAAGGCATTAAAATTATTGGCTTGTATTATGTTCAAAGTTACGATGCCGATTTTGATGGCCCGTTTGATATGCAAGCACTGCGTGACGATGTGAGTAATATGCTTGCGCGCGCCGGTGATCCGTATCAGTTTAATATTTTAGATTTAGAGCGCTCTTTGGCGTTAGACTTGGGTGTGTCTGGAGCACCAGAAACATTTTTAGTTGATAAAAATGGCACTATTTTGTTACACCACACCGGTGATATAAACCCTCGAGTTTGGCGCGCTAAGTTTGCGCCTCTTATGCAGGAGCTGCAGCCATGAGATTGTTTTTATTAACCCTTAGCTTATTTATTAGTTTAGCAGCGTTTGCTCAGCAAGATCGTTATCAGTTTGATAGCAATGAACAAGCGATTCGTTTTGAAGAGCTAACGAAAGAATTACGCTGCCCTAAATGTCAAAATCAAAACATTGCTGATTCAGATGCCGTAGTTGCAAAAGACTTGCGTGAGCGTGTATTGGCGTTAGTAAAAGATGGTAAAAGCAAAGATGAAGTCATTGACTATATGATTGACCGCTATGGCTACTTTGTTCATTACGATCCACCAGTAACGCCGGCTACGTTAATTCTGTGGGTGTTACCAGTACTCATTGTAATAATAGGCTTTGGTTTTATTGTTATTCGCCAACGTAAAGCGTCGGTAAAACAAACATGGAGTGACGCTGATGAAGTGATGCTCAATAAGTTGATTAAACAAAATAAACGTCAGGAGCAAAGTTAAATGATTTTAATGTGGGCGTCTTTTGCTTTACTCACACTCATTGCATTGCTGTTTATTATTGTGCCTTTTTTAAAAAAAGAGCGCGTAGTAACTATTACTCACAACGCTAATGCACAGCTTATCAGCATTTATGAGCAGCGTTTAGTTGAACTGCAGGCTGATTTAGACAATCAACGTATAGACTCGCAAAACCATAACGAGGCTATTATTGAGCTGAAACGTCGTTTGCTTAATGAATTATCGCCAGAAAAGTCACTAAACAGTCGTGGTGATAACCGTATATTTGCTTTAACAGGGGCAGCGTTTTTAATTGCATTAGCAGGTATATTTTATGCGATGACAGGCAGCCAACAACAAATTTCGGCGTGGCATGATGCAATGGACAACTTAGCCGATTATGGTCAACGTGCCGTAATGCAAAAAGGTGAGCCGTTATCTAAAAATGAACTTCAAGCGTTTGCATTGGCACTGCGTACAAAGTTAAGTCAAAGCGGTGATGATGAAGTAGCTTGGATGCTGTTAGGGCGTGTCGCTATTATGCTTAATGAGTTTGACATGGCAAAACAGTCATTTGATAAAGCATTGTCAATGAACCCTGATAATATGCAAGCCTTGGTGAGTTACTCGCAGGTATTACTACTTGAGGGCAGTGATGAGAATATGACTCGCGCAGCGGGTATGCTTTCTAAAGTGCTACAAGCGCAGCCAAATAATCTCGATGCGATTTCGCTACTTGCGCTGATTGCCTTTGAGAGAAAAGATTGGGTACAGGCAAAAGCTGCATTTGAGGTACTTCTTGCCAGTATGGACGAGTCAGATACGCGTTATGCTATGATTTCTGAGCGGATTAGTGAAATCGATGGTCAAATAGCTCAGAAAAGCGAGCTGAATAATCACGAGCTGCAAGTTGTTCAAGGAATTCAGGTCACGGTTAAGGTTGACGAGCAACTCGAAGATAAACAGCCCAGTAACGGTATTTTGTTTGTGTTTGCTAAAGCTTCTGAAGGTTCACCAATGCCTTTAGCCGTTGTTAAACTGACTGACTATAGCTTTCCAATCACCGTTGAGCTGAGCGACGAGAACGCCATGATGGCAGGGCTAAATTTATCCAGTGCTAATGAAATTGTTATTTCTGCGCGTATTTCTAATGATGATTCAGTGATGCCAAGTACTGGTGAGCTTGAAGGCCACTCTGAAGTACTGCTTCGTAAAGATGTGCGACAAGTGCAACTGAACATTGATACATTAATACCTTAAGGATTTGAGATGTTAAAACAAGGCTTACTTTTATTATGTTTACTCACCTTATCGGGCTGTGCTCAAGTGCCCGAGAGTAAATATGATGAGCGCGATCCCTTACAAAGTGTAAATAGACCCATTTATGACTTTAATATGGACGTACTCGATACCTATATTTTAAGGCCAGCAGCAGTGGGTTATATCACTGTTACACCGCAGCCTGTTCGTCGTAGTATTGTGCACTTTACCGATAATATTACTGCACCCGTTGATATTATAAATGCCGGCCTGCAAGGAAAACCAAGTAGTGCTGGAATTAATTTTGCACGTTTTTTAGTGAATTCAACGGTGGGTGTATTTGGCATATTTGATGTAGCCAGCTCACTTGGGCTTGAAGTAACTAGCGAGGACTTTGGCCAAACGCTAGGTGTGTGGGGTGTGGGTGATGGTGCTTATTTAATGATCCCAGCAATGGGGCCATCTACCGCGCGCAACTTAACTGGTGATGTAGTTGATAATGTTGTACTGCCTGAAATAGCACTGACTACACCACAAACTATTTTAGTGTTTGCACTAAAAGCAGTTGAAGCGCGTGCGTCATTAATGGCTCAAGAAGGGTTATTAAATGATTCGTTAGACCCCTACTTGTTTATTAAAGACATTTATTTTCAGCGTCAATTATACGAGCTATTTGATGGTAACCCGCCAATAAAAGAAGAGCCTGAAGATTTTGATGAGGATTTCTTAGAAAGCCTTTAATAAAGATAAAAACGCCAGCAGATGCTGGCGTTTTGTTTATGGGTATTAAAGATATTTTAGCTATCAATCATCACTCGCATTTGCTCGCTAACCCAGTTGAGTGCTTCGTGATATGCATCAGGCACTTCATCGCCTAAGTTTAATTGCTGGGCTTTATCGTTCGCAGCTTGCCAATCACCATGCTCATACAGAGTGACTAAGTTTAAGTATTCAGCAAGTAGTCCTTCATTTTTTAACAGCGCTGTTTTTATCTCATTAGACAAAGGTAATTTAAGCATTACGCTGTCCATTTCTTCATCTAATATCGCATCCATAAGCGACATCATGCCGGTTAAGAACGCCATACCTGTATCTTTAAGTTTGCCATGTGAAATAGCTAACAACTCACAAAAACGCGCCCGTGTTAACGACAGTCTAATAAGTTCCAATGGCTTATCTGCAGATACTTGTGCTGCAAACAATAAAGAGAGCAGTTTTTTTATTTCAGCAGCCCCTAGTACAATTAGTGCTTGTTTTATAGTGTTTATTTCAGAGCGGCGGGTAAATGCCGCTGAGTTGGAATAGCGCAAGAGCTTGTAAGATAAGTTAACATCACGCTCAAATACATCGGTGATCTTCTTAAGATCCATTTCTACACTGGATGTTTCATAAAGCAGTTCAGCCAGTGCCATGCCAGATGGCGGTAAGGCTTTACTTTGCACCATCTCGGGTTTTGAAAAGAAAAAGCCTTGAAAGTACTCAAAGCCCAACTCAAAAGCTTGGTTGTAAAGCTCGTAAGTTTCAACTTTTTCTGCGAGTAACTTGATATGTGGGTAAGGTTTTAAGTCTTCAATGATCGTTTTAACGGTTTCCATATCGCACGTTAAAAAGTCAACTTTAATGATATCAATAAACGGATAAAAGTGACGCCATACCGGTTGATGCGCATAGTCATCTAGGGCGAGTGTGTACCCTTTCTCTTTTAGGTCTTTAACTATTGCTAGCAGACGTTTTCCTGGCTGAACGGTCTCTAGTATTTCAATCACAACCCCGTTTTTGTTTAATAGCGTGGGGTAGCCTTTTAATAAGGTGTCTAAAGTAAAGTTAATATAAGCGGGTTTATTATCGGTTAAATCTTCAAGACCAAAATTAAACTGGCTGCCTTCAATTAGGCGAGACGTTGCTTCGTCGCCGTCAATGTTCGGAAATACATTATCTACTCCATCACGAAATAAAAGCTCGTAGCCAATTAGTTCCTTATTGCGATCTAAAATAGGTTGGCGAGCAGCGTAAAAATACATATAAGATTCCGAAACAGTAGAAATTGATTAACATTGTAATAATATATTGGAAAACATTCAAAATAGCATCGGTAAAATGAATTATTATTAATAAAATATCATGACTTAGGTGATTTTTATTAATCTAAACTCATTGTTTTTTATTCTATTTGTTTTAAAAGCGAGCGAATAGATGGTTTTTTATCTACTTAAATTAGCGGGTTGGAGTTATTAGCAATTACCGTGTTATAGTTGGGTAGAAAGCTTTTATTCCAATACTGTCTTAATTATAAGATTTCAAGAGTCATTATTTGGATTACAAGCCTGTTATTACTTTTTTAAGTGGAGGCGAATTTGGAAACAGGAATGATTATTTCACTGGCATTGTACTTTATTGTAATGCTAGGAATAGGACTATACGCATATAAGCAATCTACCAGTGATATTTCAGGGTATATGCTAGGTGGTCGTAATTTAGCCCCCAGTGTAGCTGCCTTATCGGCTGGTGCATCAGATATGAGTGGTTGGTTATTAATGGGCTTACCCGGCGCAATGTATTTATTTGGGTTGAGTAAGGTTTGGATTGCAATTGGTTTAGTATTAGGTGCGTGGGCAAACTACTTTTTAGTCGCCCCAAGACTGCGTGTCTATACTGAAAAAGCCAATGACTCCATTACTATCCCCGATTTCTTTGCAAACCGTTTTGATGACAACAAAAATATCCTACGTGTTATCTCTGCAATAGTAATTATAGTTTTCTTTACCTTATACACTTCATCGGGTGTTGTTGCCGGTGGTAAGTTATTTGAAAACTCATTTCAAATGAGTTACGAAATGGGCCTATACATCACCACTGGTGTGGTAGTGGTATATACCTTATTTGGTGGGTTTTTAGCGGTTAGCCTTACAGACTTTGTGCAAGGCTGTATTATGTTTGTGTCGTTGTTAGCAGTGCCAATTGCCACTTATATGATGCTTGACCAACCATTTATGGATACCTTAGCAAATGCAAATTATCAGCAGTTACTAAGCTCGCCTAAAGCAAGCGAAATTCATTCTTTAAGTATGCTTGACTGGTTTGCTGGTGGTTCCACTATTGCTATTATTTCTGCAATGGCATGGGGTTTAGGTTACTTTGGTCAGCCGCATATTATTGTTCGTTTCATGTCTATTCGTTCAGTAAAAGAAATGCCAACCATGCGTCGTATTGGTATGTCTTGGATGACGTTATCTGCTATTGGTGCGGTATTTACTGGCCTATTTGGTGCTGCATTCATGATTGAAAATCAAATGCCGATTGCCGATAAAGAAACAATTTTCTTAGTATTGGCTGAATTAATTTTCCACCCGTTAATTGCAGGTTTCCTACTGGCGGCTATTTTAGCTGCGATTATGAGTACTATCTCATCGCAATTGTTGGTGTGTTCAAGTTCTTTAACAGAGGACTTTTATAAGATTTACTTAAATCGTAATGCTTCGCAAACTGAGCTGGTATTAGTAGGCCGTATTAGCGTGATACTGGTTGCGTTATTTGCAATTTACTTAGCGTATGACCGCAATAGTTCAATACTAGATTTAGTAAGTAATGCATGGGCAGGTTTTGGTGCTGCATTTGGTCCATTGGTATTGTTTAGTCTTTACTGGAAGCGTATGAACCTAAAAGGGGCTATTAGCGGTATGGTTGTTGGTGCTCTAACTGTGCTTGTATGGATTTATGCGCCTATTACTATTAATGGTGATAGCTTGAGCAGCGTGATATATGAAATCGTCCCTGGCTTTATTTTAGCAAGTATTGCTATTGTAGTAGGAAGCCTTGTAACTGCTGAGCCGAAAAAGGAAATTACTGATCTGTTTGATGAAGTTGAATCGTCATTGTAATTGATTAGCTAACGTAAAGTTTTGGTTTTAAAAAAATGCCAACCAGTTTAACTGGTTGGCATTTTTTATTGACTGACTTTTAACAATAGCAAATTGTGATGACTTACTCGCTTCTCGTTATCATTACTTAAAGACATAAAAAAACTGAATACGAATCACGAATTCAGTTTCATAAATTAGTAGTCGGCTTATAAGCTGCATTACTGTTTTTTAGATTAGCTCGCTGCTTTATCTTTTATATCAGCAACGTTATCTGACTTTGTTTTTTTAGCTTTTGCAGGTACTTCTTTAGTCCCCTTAAGTACCGCCATAAAGTCGTCTTTACTTTTCGCAATCTCAAGTGCAAGCGACTCAACTTGTTGTTCACTTAGAGGCACATCTACTTTTTCAAGCATTAGTTCTAGTGACTCGGCGATATCGAGCATTTTGTCATAGGCATCAGCTTCTTTTTTAGTAGTAAACGTCATGCGCTCGACTCCGTTTCGTTCTACAACATATTTAACAACAACAGCCATGATTTCTCCTGCTTACTTACGTGGCAATATGATTATTTTAAATCATTAGATTACTGTTTTTATGTACAGTACAAGCTTGCGCGTTATTTTGCAAGCTTTAGCCTTAGTTTATCTGCAGCTTAATTGACAATAAAGGCCAACTCTACTTTATTTATTAAGTCACTTTATAACGCGTTGCAGTAAAGGAGTCGCAAGGAGTGATTGTTACCGTTAGTACTTAGTAACCACAACTTACTTAAAAGTGCTGGGTGTAAATAATCAACGAATGTTCATGTAGGAACACAAAAGGAAATAGTATGAAATTAATTAAAATAATCTCGTTAGCAGCTGCTTTATGTTTATTACCTATGGGTACCACCTTTGCGCAAAGCGATATGCTATCAGAGCAGATGCAATCAGCCATGGTTAATATTAATACTGCTGATTTAAAACAGTTAATTAAGTTACCAGGTGTCGGTAAGAAAAAGGCACAGGCAATTATCGACTATAGAGAAGCTAATGGTGATTTCGCATCACTTGAAGATCTAGCCAAAGTAAAAGGGGTGGGTAAAAAAATGCTAGCCAAACTTGATGGTAAGGTGACGTTTTAACTAAAAAGGGCGCTATGCGCCCTGATCAAACTGTTTTAAGGCAGCACCAAGGTGCTTTTTAGCAAAGTTAATATCTACTGGTGCTGTTAATAGCGGATAGCTCAACCCAGCTACAATCAAAAAGGGCACCAGTAACCAACCTTCGAAAAGAGTAAATATTAAAAAGAATGGGCTTAATAGCATCAGCTTTAGTATGCGTATAAAGACTCTGTCACTGGGTGATAGCATGCTTAAAGAGATAGCTATAACAGTTTGTCGTTGACGAACTTTTAAATGTTTAAGCTCATCAACTTGGCTTGAAAAAAAAGTAAACATATTAAAGTGACTTTTTAGTAATTAATCGACTGGCCACTAATATAAACAGTGTGGCGGTAAAGAGTACAAAAATAATTTCCATCCATGCTGGCATACTTAGGCTGGCAAATTGCCAATCTATATTTCCGCAATCACCTGTCGCTTCAAAAAATTGTGGTATCCAGTGATGTAACGGCATAAATTCTGGAAAATTTGGCTCAAATTCACAGCTAAATGCAAATGGGTCTGTGGTTGTTTGCATTTCAATATGCTCACGAGCTATTAGTAGCCCCCATACACTTGAAATCCCCCATGTTGTATAGGCAACAATACGTACTGCGAGATTGTTTGGTTTACTAGCTCCAATAATACCCGCAAAAAGTAGACCTAATACTGCGGTGCGTTGGTAAATACACATAATACATGGCGCTAACCCCATGTTGTATTGAAAGAAAAGTGCAGTAACTTCAAGTAGAAAAACAATCCCACTGAATAATAACCAAGGTGTACGCTGAGTACTTAGATTAGCAAGCCAGTTCATAACAAATCCGTATTTAAATAAGGGCTTAGATTATGACTTAGGATAAACAGCGGGGCAAGTAAAAGGAAAAAACGAGGGCTATGAAAGCTTGTCGTCCCTCAAAGTTAGAGATCCTGTGCTGCATGACTTCCCCTAATAGACCTACTCAGAGCCATCAAGTTAATCTGATTCATGAATAGGAAAGATCTATAGAATAATAGTTAAAGTGTCTCGTATGAATAATAGGTGGGCATTCATATTGTGTTTAATTTCTACCAGTAAAGTTACCCTTTTAATCACATACCTAGGTAATTTAACTTACTTTACTTGTTAGTTGTGACTTGTCTGGTACAATCAGTCAGTTAATCGTATGTAGCGATGTAATGTGAATTAATTCGAGTAGGAATTGAATGAGAATTTTTAAAGCGAAAAGCCCAGCAGGATTTGCTGAGGAATACATAGTAGAGTCAATCTGGAATGGTGATTTCCCTCCAGGTTCAATTCTGCCAGCTGAGCGTGAACTCTCAGAGTTAATTGGTGTTACTAGAACCACATTGCGTGAAGTATTACAACGATTAGCCAGAGACGGTTGGTTAACAATCCAACATGGTAAACCCACTCGCGTAAATAATTTTTGGGAAACGTCAGGACTAAATATCCTTGAAACACTGGCACGTTTAGACGAAGATAAAATGCCAGAGCTAACAGATCAGTTACTTTCAGCTCGCACTAACATCAGCGCAATTTACACTCGTGCAGCAATAAAGCTTGCACCAGAGCGTGTTATTGAAATTTTATCGCAAAGTGATGAACTAGAAGACAGCGCACAAGCATTTGCTGATTATGACTATAAAGTGCACCATGAGTTAGCTGTTGCTGGTAACAACCGCATATATGTGCTGATCCTTAATGGTTTTAAAGGCTTTTATTCTAAGATTGGTTGTCATTACTTTTCAGATCCTCGTACCCGTGAGCTTGCACGTCAATTCTATAAAGATTTAACTAAGCTTGCTGAGAATAAAGAGCACGATGGTGCGATATTCATGATGCGCAAGTATGGTCATCAAACCGGTGAAATATGGCAACATATTCGCGGTGATATGCCTAGCGACATTATGGATTAGTAAAAAAGCCTGCTTTAAGCAGGCTTTTTTATGAACAATAATTCGTGCATTTATCAAGCGTTCGCTATTTTAGAACGGCGCTATCTATAAATACGATTGTTAATTTATTTTTGATAGCCATAGAATAATGATTAATTAGATATGGTGCTATTGTAATTTAAGAATTAGTGCCCATATTACTATCAGTATTGCGTAAGCAATTGACAATAAACTCAAAATATTTGGAGAATAAAATGGGTGTATTAGTAGGCCGCCAAGCACCAGACTTTACCGCTGCAGCTGTTCTAGGTAACGGTGAGATTGTAGATAGCTATAACCTTCACGAAAAAATCAAAGGTAAAAAAGCAGTAATCTTTTTCTACCCACTAGATTTCACTTTTGTATGTCCTTCTGAGCTTATTGCTTTTGATAAGCGTTATGCAGAATTCCAAAAACGTGGTGTAGAAGTAATTGGTGTTTCAATCGATTCACAGTTCTCACACAACGCATGGCGTAACACGGCTGTAGCAGACGGCGGTATTGGTAAAGTTCAATACGCACTAGTTGCAGACGTTAAGCACGAAATCTGTAAAGCATACGACGTTGAGCACCCAGAAGCCGGCGTTGCATTTCGTGGTTCTTTCTTAATCGACGAAGAAGGTAACGTACGTCACCAAGTAGTGAACGATTTACCACTTGGTCGTAACATCGACGAAATGATCCGTATGGTTGATGCACTAGCATTCCACAGCGAGCACGGCGAAGTATGTCCTGCTGGTTGGACTGAAGGTAAAAAAGGAATGGACGCAAGCCCTGAAGGCGTAGCTAAATTCTTATCTGAAAACGAAGGCGAGCTATAATTTAGCCCTTTAGTTTAAGATAAAAAAAACCGCCATATTGGCGGTTTTTTTATTGCTTTTTAATTAAAACGAAAAGCTCACTTTAGTATAAATGTAACGACCTCGAGGGTTATGTACACCCGATGCGTAACCATACAGATCTGAATCACCATCACCAATTGCAAATGGTGGCTCTTCATCAAATAAGTTATTAACACCTAACGATACTTTAGCTGACTCAGTAATACGATATGAGGTTTGTAAATCAACCAATACTTGAGAATCAACAGTACGTGATGTATTACTATCGAAGTCTAAGTTGCCATCGAAATCGATATCTGGCGTATCTTCAAACTCACCCACATAACTAATGTTCATGTTCGTGTTGAATTGGCCAATTTCCCAGTTTGTTGAGAAAATCCAACGGTGCTCTGGGTAACCATATTCACCGGTGTAATCGCGGCCGTCTTTTTCAAATTTATCTTGGTAAGCCCACTCTAAATTGAATTTCAGTAAGCCTAAATCATCCAGTGAATGGTTGTAGTTTGCTGAAATATCTACGCCAGAAACTTCTTGTGATGAAACGTTTTCAAAAGTACTGAAAATCTTTTGAATAGTTCCTAGGCTGTCTGTACCTGATGGTGGTAAGCGAACACATACTGTACTATTTTGGTTATTACACTCTGAGTTGTAAATTGGACCAAACTCTTGCTCATCAATCTTATTATCTTGGGTGATACTCCACACATCAACACTTAAACCAAAGTCAGTTGTGGGTGCCCAAATAAACCCGACATTCCAAGATTCAGACTCTTCAGCTTCTAAATCTGGGTTACCGGCAAATTCAATGTTGTAATCTAGCGCATCACAATCTTTACCTGTTGCATCACAGCGGTAGTTATCAATAAAAAACTGACTCTCCTGAGATGGCCCTAAACCTACTTGTGCCAGTGAAGGTGCTCTAAAGCCTTGCGCCCAAGAACCACGAACTGTGATTTCATCAGTAGGTGCCCAGCGTAAAGCGACTTTAGGATTTGTGGTGGTACCAAAGTCACTGTAATCATCGTAACGACCTGCAAGTTGTAGTTCTAAGTTCTCAGCAAGTGGAATTGAAAACTCTACATAGGCAGCGTATTGGTCACGCTCTGCGGCAGCTGAAACTGACTCGGTACCAAAGATTAATCCACGTTGAAATTGATCATCTGGCGTATCAGTTACGTCTTCTTCGCGGTATTCAATACCGGCTGCCATCATGACAACATCATCACCAAAGTTAAATGCTTCACCTGAGATGTTAGCATCGAACGACGTCATATGAGACTCACCTTGGCGAACCAAGCTTGTAGTAATCCTGTCAATTACAGCCGGATCATTGTAAGTGCCGCCAAATGGGTTGTAGTTGCCAGCGTCAATTTCTTGTTGTAAGAAGTCGGTGCGAACCCAACCTTGTGAGCGATCGCCTGTTTGTAATGACTTGCTACGACCTTTTTGTACCGCTGTTTCCCAACTCCAGTCGTTAATTTCACCTTTTAAACCAGCAACAAAACGTAATGTATCTGATTCGATATCCCATTGACGCGCACCTGCATCCACTGTTCTGTAACGACCAATTTCAATATCTTGACCGAACGGGTTATTTGGATGATTCCCTGGTACAGTTAAACCTGCATCTTCATCGAGTGGCGTTGGTGCACCCGCTGCAACTGAGCTGTTATGCTGTACAGCCATTTCTAAAAAGCCGGTGATGCCATTGTCAAAACGGTATTCAAATTGTGAGATTGCGCCCACACGTTCTGATGCAGGGGCAATATAGCCGAATGGACCATAGTCAAATAAACAACTACCGCTTGATGTTGCGTTTTCTGCAGGACATGCAGGGTCGATTGTTTTAACGCCATCAACATAGAAGTAGCCAGGGAAACCACGTGAAGAACGGAAATCTTCACCGCCATATGGAGACTGATTAGCGGTACCTAAGCGGCCCATTTCATCTGATGATAAAGAAGTGTTTTTAAAGTAATCAATAATAACGGATGCACTACTTTTTGCACTTGTTGTACCCCAAACAATGCTAGCCGTGGTTTCTTCATAGTTAGGACCATCTGTGCCGCCGTAACCTAAATTAACTTCAATACCGTCGATGTCTTTTTTCAAGATAACGTTTACAACACCTGCTACAGCATCAGAGCCATAGATTGCTGATGCGCCATCTTTTAAAATATCAATACGTTCGATTGCTGAAACAGGAATACTGTTTATATCAACAAATGAGTTGGTGATCCCTTCTGCAAATGCGCTTATAGCAACACGACGACCATTAATAAGTACCAAGGTAGCATCAGCCCCTAAACCACGAAGACTGACGGCAGCTGAACCATTAGCGGTCGAGTCTTGGTTATTACCACGGGTTGAAAAGGTACCATTACCTGCAACAGGCATTCTTTCAAGCAGCTGTTGTAGGTTGTCATAACCCATGTTTTCGATGTCTTCTTTATTAATGGATTGTACTGGTGATGGGCCTTCTATATCGGAACGTTTGATACGAGAGCCTGTTACTTGAATACGTTCTACTTTTTCTGCAGTTTGCTGTGCAGCATAAGTTGTTGTACTAAAACCTGCTGACAATGCGATAGTAGCACCGATGATTAAGCTCGGTGTAAATGCAATTGATTGCTTCATCCTTAAGTCCTTGTTGATATGTTATAATTTACTTGTTTTTACAAGTCGAATTATTAATACCATGTAACTTAAGTGTTATCAATTAGCCGCAAAGATGATTTTGTTATCGGCACGAATATGTACTGATTTTCTCAATTATGAAAAACGATGGGATACTCGCTATCTGGTGCGGGATGGGGGTCTTCTCATTATTTAAAAATAAATCACCGAGCGACTTTAATTTGTAATAATTTGTATTTTGCTAAAAATTTAATTAAAAAAAAACGCCTAACATGATGTTAGACGTTTTTATTTAAACTTTATGTTTCATTAAACGTTCTTTTTCACGGGACCAATCTTTATTTTTGCCGTCTTCACGTTTGTCATGCATTTTCTTACCTTTAGCTAAATGGAATTCAAGCTTCACCCAGCATTTTTTCCAATACATAGCGGTGGCAACTAATGAATAACCATCACGTTCAGTTGCACCAACTAAGCGGTCAAGCTCACGCCTGCTTAGTAGTAATTTACGGTAACGTAGCGGGTCACAAATAACATGGGTCGATGCGCTATTTAAAGGCTGAATGGTACTGCCTAATAAAAATGCTTCACCGTTTTTAAGATGAATATAAGTTTCAGAGATATTTACTTTACCTGCTCGGATACTTTTTACTTCCCAGCCTTGGAGTTCAACACCTGCTTCAAACTTGTCGTGTAAAAAATACTCGTGTCGCGCTTTTTTATTTAGCGCGATGGTATTACTTGTCGATTTTGATGAATTTTTCTTAGCCATAGTGCCCTATAATATACGTTATACAAGATGTTTTACATCGATTTTTTTAAATTATACATGCAAAAGCGAAGGATTAATTTAAGCGCGATGAAAGTTTGGGGAAACGCACAAAGCTTGCTAAAATTCCTGCACACAGTTGGGAGTGAGTATGCCACAAATAGAAAAAAGCGCGCTGGTTATGTACAGCACTAAAGAGATGTTTGATCTAGTCAATGATGTAGAAGCCTATTCACAGTTTTTACCTAATTGTTCAGACTCAAAAATTATTAAGCAGCATGATAATAACATGACCGCTAGTTTAGAAATATCTAAAGCCGGCATAAAAAAATGGTTTACCACTGAAAATACGCTAATTGATGAGCAAACAGTGATGCTTCGCTTGGTCGATGGTCCTTTTAAAACCCTACAGGGTCGCTGGCACTTTCAGCAATTAGATACACATGCGTGTAAGGTTAATTTACAGCTAGAGTTTGAATTTTCAAGTAAGCTAATAGAGCTAGCGTTTGGTAAAATTTTTAATGATGTGGCAAAAAACATGGTGAGTGCGTTTACTCAACGTGCAAAAACAGTGTATGGAGAACGTGCATGATCAATATTGAAGTTGTGTTCGCGTTACCCACTAAGGCAACCACATTAAATATAGAAGTGCTGCAAGGCACAACGGCTGAGCAAGCGGTAATACAATCAGGGATTATTAAAAAATGCCCTGAGATTGATGCAACCGATTTAACTTTAGGCGTATGGAACAGAACGGTGAAGCTAAATCATGAGCTTAAAGATGGCGACAGAATTGAAATTTACCGCCCATTAATTGCCGACCCTAAAGATGCTCGCAGAAAACGTGCTGAAAAAGCCAAAGAAGAGGGCCGCGCTAATAAAGTCACTGGTGGCCGGCCGTTAGAACGTTAGATACAAAAAAGGTGAGCTATTATGCTCACCTTTTTTAATTAAACCTTAAGAGCTTCTTATTGCTCTAAAGGCGTTGTAAAGTTTTCTGGCTGCTCATAGTCGCCCGATACAGTAACTAGCTTTTCATTTTCAAAGTTTAGTACTAATGATTTAAACTGTTCATTAGCACGTCCTTTATTGAAGCTGTATACATAACGCCAAGTATTTTTATCGAAGGCGTCCTCGGCAATGGGTCTACCTAATACGTAAATTACTTGTTCGCGAGTCATATTAACGCGAAGCTTATCAACGTCTGATTGTTCTAAAAAGTTACCTTGAGGGATGTTGATTCTGTATACCCAGCTAGAACAACCTGCGGCTGAACTAAGCGTTAAAGCGACGATAAGCCAAAGAGAAAAAGTTTTTAACGACTGCATTGTTAGTTGTGATCCTTATTTTTTATAATCTGCATGATACCGATTAGTCACTCAAGGTAAAACCCTTTTGAGTAATTGTTTTTGTTTAGCGCGTTAAGGCGAGGTTTTGACCATTAATAATCAAAAAAGTTTAAACAATGAGTTGTGCAAAATTAAAAATAAACCGCCAACTTGGTCACTTTATATTGTGCAAACACGGTTTGGTCATTGGTATACCGGTATTACTGTTGATGTTGCTCGACGTATCGCTACTCATCAAGCAGGTAAAGGAGCAAAAAACCTCAAAGGTAAAGGGCCGCTTATGCTGATTCATCAACAACAAGTAGGTACTAAAAGCGAAGCAAGCAAATTAGAATATGCGATTAAAAAACTTCCACGAGCAAAAAAAGAGGCTTATGTTGCTGCTTTTAAAGAGGGAGTTAATACCGCGGAGTTTGTCAAAAGCTGATTAATAAATTCCTCAATTAGCAATACGGCTTCTTGATAGAGGGGAGCGTTAATATTTTCGAGCGTATCTTTGGCACTATGGTGGTAGTTATCTGCCCCCATAGAAAAGTAGACATACGGAATTTTTTGTTTAGCGAATGAGTAATGGTCGCTGGCTCTGCGCCAATCTATTTGTTTCGTGTTGGTGAGTCGGCTCATTTTTCGTGATGAATAAATAGGCTTTAATTTGATCTTGTCCCCGTTAATCTGAGTAAATAACGGATTAAGCTGGGCTTTTAAAGATCGACTTGTTAGCGCGTATAACCGCTTATGTGACTTTTTAATAGCCAACATATCTAAGTTAATATTTAAAACAATTGGGAGCTGGCGCATTGTTTTGGCAAAGTGCTCACTGCCGTGTAAACCATTTTCTTCAGCGTCTGTTGCAACAAACATAAAACGATATGAAGAAGAATCCGTTAGCACATTCGATAAATAAAGTAATGCAGCAACACCCGAGGCATTATCGTTAGCACCTGGGTGTAATTTTCCTGCTTTTAGACCTAGATGATCATAATGCGCAGTAATAACAATTACAGGTAAATCTTTTACAGTATTAGTGGCAATAATATTAACGCCTTGTGCGCTAGAGAACAGCCCTGAGGAATAAGTAAAAGGTTGTTCACTTACTGTAAGTTGATGCTCTTTGAAGCGTGTTTTTAAATACTCCCTTGTGAGCAAGGCTGCATGGCTATTCGTTTTTCTACCAGCTAACTCCGAGCTGGTTAATATAGTTAAATCAGCTAATAATTGCGGCTCAATCTGTTTACAAAGGCCGCTCCAACTTATAAAAACTATGATACAGGTTAAGCTAAATAATTTAATGATGATTCGCCTTAGCGGTGAGTGACTTTAATGCGATAAGCTTATTGTCATAGCGCTGTTTTTCATGATCAAAGTCTGCTTTTTTTCTAGCTTTACGCAAATGAAACTCCGCTCTAGTTATATTATTTAATTCAAAATAACTGCGCGCTAGCCCAAAGTGGCTTTCATGAAGTGTCGGTGACATAGCGTTTGCTTTTTTATAATGGCTAATTGCATTTGCGTAATCACCATTTACATAGTCACTGTTACCAAGCGATATATGATAGTAAGGGTTTTCTTGGCGCTTTTTGTCAAGCTTTGCCAATAGCTTTTCGCCTTCGGCTACTCTATCTGTAAGTTTATATAATAATGCTAAATTACCTTGCGCAGTATTATCATTGGCGTTTAAGGCAATAGCATAGCTGTACATTTGCTCCGCTTGCTTTAAATCATCTAATTGTTTAAAGAGTACCCCTAAATTGCCCCAGCTAGCACTAAATGAAGCATCGGTATTAATTGCGGCTTTGAAATAGCTATACGCTAAATCATAGTGTTTATTTACCAGTGCCTCACCGCCTTTATTATTATAAAACATGGCGGTCACTCGTTTTTTTGACAGCGATGAGGTTGCAAAACGGGCTTGTCGGCTATTGGGGTCAAAATCAATAATTAAGCGCTTATTACGCTGATAAACAAGTGAGCTGTCTTTGAGCTTAGTTTTATTGTCTATGGCAAGGTTGATGTGCCCAGTGAGTAAATTAAATCCTTGATTTAACGCCCAGTACTCAGGAACATGTACTTTTTGAAAGCGGGCTTTAAGGCCTAAATGTTCGGCTAAGCTATACGCTAAAATAGAGAGGGAAAGACAATTAGCATTTAAATTTTGATAGCTTTGAGACGCCGTTTGTGTGCTAGTAGATTGGTAAGATAGTGAGTTATCACCATTTGTGAGTAAAAAACTAAGTAGACTATAGGCAATTTTATCAGCCGATTTATTTTTTTGTACATAAGCACTTAATTGCTGTTTGAGACTCTGGTCGAGTTGAAATATTTGCTGCTCAGACTCGATAGGCTGCTGTTGAAGTTGCATTGGGGGAGTAATAATAGGGATTGGCACGCTTAAATTGGCGTTATTTGTAGCGCTACACGCACTTAAACTCAGCAAGCAGACAGCCAGTAAATAATGTTTACCTTGAACAGCACTCATACACACCTCTGTACAAAAAACACACTTAAGTATAGTGGTTATTTTGTACAGAGGTTATTTAAAACGTAACAAACTATTTAACGCTGCTGATTAAACGTGGCAACTAGCGCATCAAGTGTTTGTGCGCTGGTGGCTAAGTCACGAATTGCTTGTTCGGTATTTATTTGTTCACTCATTGATTTATCACTGATCTCACTAATTTGCTCAATACTTCCACCCACATCGTTCACTACACTGCTTTGTTGTTCGGTGGCTGTGGCAATTAGAGTTGCCATATCGTTAATTTCATTCGCTGTTTCAGTAATAGTATTAAGTAACTCAACCGAGTTTTGCATTGCGCTAACGCTTTGTTGGGCTTTATTTTTTGATTGGCTAATATCATTTACAACATCATCTGAAATTTGAGTGAGCTCTTCAATCATTGATTGAATTTCAGTGGTTGATTGCGACGTACGATTTGCCAGTGCTCTTACTTCGTCAGCAACGACGGCAAAACCTCGACCATGTTCACCTGCACGTGCAGATTCAATGGCTGCATTGAGAGCCAGTAAGTTGGTTTGCTCTGAAATCCCTCTAATTGAATCTACAATACTGGCAATGTCTATGGTTTTTTTAGAAAGCAGTGCAACTTGCTCGGTAATACCATCGATGTCGCTGGCAAGGGCTGAGATTGTCGTCTGGCTTTGTAATACTTGTTGATGGCTTTGTTTGGTATTATCGCGACTATCGTTAGTTAACTTAGCTGCATTTGCTGCACTTTGTGCTATTTCTTGCACTGTAGCGCCCATTTCATTGATCGCTGCAGCAACTGAAATAGTTTGCTCTTTTTGTTTATCCAGCGCTAAGGAGTTTTGTTTTGCTTGCGCAAAGACATGATCAGAACTTTGACGAATACCATGGCTTTCATCAGCGACTTGCACAATGGCGGTTTCTATTTTCTCAATAAACTGGTTGAACCCTGACGTTAAATTATTGAGTTCAGGTTGAGGTGATGCTGGTAGACGATACGCTAAATTAGCATCACCGCGGCCTAAACGAGAAAACAACTCCGCCATTTTTGATAACGGTGAGGCTAAAGAGCGAGCTAACAAGTAACTTATCACGCTTGCGATAAGTGCTGTAATGATAGTAAATGTGAATATTTGCCACTCGAGGGTGTTTACACTTGCGAATACCTCGCTTTTTGGTACTTGAGCCAACACAAATAAGTCGGTGTTTTTAATTGGTGTGGCAGCAATCAGCGTGGCTTGTCCGTTAATATTTACTTCTTCTAGTGCAAAACCATTTTCATCAAGTAATTTGTTATGAATATTAGCACTGTAAATACTATCTATATTAACCTTAGCGACTTTAGCTGCATCTTTGTGTAGCTGAATTAAGCCACTTTTATCGGCAATAAATACAAATCCTGACTGCTCAATTTTAAATTGCTGTAGTAGCTTTTGCATATCAGTAATGCTTTTTGCTAAGCCCGCCAAGCCGAATCCATTAGGCTGTTGGTGATTAACAAACATTTTTACATCGTTTGCCGACTCTTGATAAATACTGATTGAATAAGGTTGTTTTGATTGGGTAAAAGCAAAAAACCAACCATCTGCAGCATCATTTTTCAACACCCGTAAAAAGCCATCTTGATTCCAATATTGCGCGGTATTTTTATTTGCCCACGAAGCAGTTGCAAGATCATATTGCTCAACTAAACGATTAAGTTCTTTGAGTAATAACGCATCGTTGGTGTTGCCAGAGTTTGCCCAATCTAAAATAAAGGTATTGGCAGAAAGCTGCTGTGCTGCGCCTAAAAGTTCATTGATCTCCCCACCAATATGATTACTGATTGTTTGCAGCTTGCTTGGCAGTTCTGATTCGATCATGCGTTGCTCAATAATATTCTTTGAGTTATGTAAAGACGTCAAACCAATTAATACAGCAACACAAATAGCAATAATGCTTCCAAGTGCTGTAATTTTTTGAGTAATAGAGAGATTTTGTATCGTCATGGTAGTGCTTATATATTTACAACTGAGGCAATGAGGCGATTATTCTAGCACATTATTTATTTTCGGCTATTGATGATTAATTTACATTAAAAAAGCCCACAGCAAAATGCAAGTGGGCTTGGTTTCTAACAAGTGAAAGTTCTAGGGTTATAGGGTTAAACTATTTTTTTCATTGCTGACATATAGCCACGTAATTTAGCACCAACTTTCTCAACAGGATGTTCACGCAGTGCGGTATTTATTTGAATCAAGGTTTGATTATCTACTTGATTACTCTGCTCATTTAAGCCTTTGCCAATAACATCAGTATCAATATCTTGCATAAATTCTTGTAGTAGCGGTAAACATGCATGGTTGTATAAGTAGCAACCATACTCTGCAGTATCTGAAATAGTACGATTCATTTCAAACAGCTTTTTACGTGCAATGGTGTTAGCAATTAACGGCGTTTCATGCAATGACTCATAATAGGCAGATTCTGCAATAATACCGGCTGCAGTCATGGTTTCAAACGCCAGCTCTACGCCTGCTTTAACCATGGCTACCATTAAAATGCCGTTATCAAAAAACTCTTGCTCAGTAATTTCTACATCACCCGCTGGGGTTTTCTCAAAATGAGTTTCCGCGGTTTCAGCACGCCATTTTAGTAGGTTAGCGTCATCATTTGCCCAATCTTCCATCATGACTCGTGAAAATGTGCCATCGATAATGTCATCTTGATGTTTGTTATACAGTGGGCGCATGATTACTTTTAATTGCTCGCTTAATTCAAACGCTTTTACTTTGGCTGGGTTTGATAGGCGGTCAAGCATATTAGTAACACCGCCATACTTAAGTGCTTCTGTGATCACTTCCCAGCCATATTGAATTAGCTTTGAGGCATAACCGGCATCAAGGCCTTTATCAATCATTTTATCAAAACATAAAATAGAGCCAGTTTGTAGCATGCCACATAAAATGGTTTGCTCACCCATCAAGTCAGACTTAACCTCGGCGATAAACGATGATTTAAGTACTCCCGCTCGATGACCACCCGTACCTGCGGCATAGGCTTTTGCTTGTGCCAAACCATGACCCTGAGGATCATTCTCGGGGTGAACCGCAATGAGTGTTGGTACACCAAAGCCGCGCTTATACTCTTCACGTACTTCTGAACCAGGGCATTTTGGTGCAACCATAATAACGGTAATGTCTTCACGAACTTGCATGCCCTCTTCAACAATATTAAAGCCATGTGAATAGGCAAGGGTTGAGCCATGTTTCATTAATGGCATGATGGCATTAACAACCGCAGTGTGTTGTTTATCAGGCGTTAAGTTAAGTACTACATCGGCTGTTGGGATTAATTCTTCATATGTACCCACTTTAAAACCATTTTCCGATGCATTTAAGAATGACTGACGACGCTCAGCAATTGCTGAATCACGTAGTGTATAGGCTACATCTAAACCAGAATCTCGTAAATTTAAACCTTGATTTAAGCCCTGTGCGCCACAGCCTACAATTACCAATTTTTTACCTTTAAGTGCAGCAACACCGTCGTTAAATTCGTCTGCGCCCATAAATTCACATTGTGCCAATTGCGCTAATTGTTCGCGTAAAGGTAAGCTATTAAAATAATTTGCCATGATAAGTTTCCCATTAATTCAGTTTGTTAGATGCAATGCTTTTGCTTTGCTTGGGATAACCATATGAAAATTCTCTTCTTGCGTAAAATGATATATTTGAATTAAAGTGTTTCATAATATGAAATACCGGTGTTGTTATGGATCATAAGCATTTAAATTACTTTTTGGCGTTGGCAAAAACGCTTCATTTCTCTCGTGCCAGTGAGTTATGCCACATAAGTGCGCCTACTTTAAGTCGCAATATTAAGCAGTTAGAAGATGAAGTAGGGGTGATGTTGTTCCAGCGAGATAATCGCAGTGTCAAGCTTACTCGCGAAGGCGTTGCATTTAAGGAGTATGCTAGTGCAACGCTTAGTAATTGGCAGCGTTTTAAGGCCAATTTAAACGAACCGCAACAACATATTTATGGCAATGTGAGTCTTTATTGCTCCGTTACCGCATCTTATAGTTTTTTGCATCATATTTTGGAGCAGCTCAGGGCCCAGCATCAGCATATTGAAATCACCTTAAATACGGGCGACCCTGCTCTGGCAATAAATCGTGTATTAGACGGTCACGAATCCATGGCTATTGCAGCTAGGCCCAGTAAATTACCTGCACAAATTGCATTTGTAGATATTGGTTACTCGCCACTGGTATTAATTGCGCCCACTATTCAATGTCCGATCACAGAAAAACTAATCAATAACAGCGAGACTATTGATTGGTCTGAGCTTGAATTTATTGTTGCTGAACAAGGGTTTTCACGACAAAGGTTAGAGCAGTGGTGGCGAAAAAATAACGTTCAAGGAAAAATCTATGCACAAGTCGCTGGGCATGAGGCTATGGTATCTATGGTGAGTTTGGGCTTAGGCGTGGCCATGATCCCAAAAATTGTTCTCGATAATAGCCCTTTAAACGATAAAGTTCAGATTTTGGATAGCAAAGATGAGCCCCCACAAGGTTTTAAAATTGGCCTAGCGGTATTACATAAAGAATTAAATGATCCTGCTATTAGTGCACTGTGGAATATTGCACAAAATATGGGAGAAAACATAATATAGGCTTGTTGGATGATAAAAAAGTGTTAATATAAACCGCTAATATTTATGTGTTTGTTAACATCTTTGTTGTGATGTCTGAGAGTTTCAATTATGGATAATACTGCCTCACTTGCTCATTCTGCCCAGTGTTTAAAAAAAGCCATTCCACTTATGGTGAAGTACAGAATGCCAGTAACGCCAATAAACTATGCGATTTGGTACTGTTATGTACAGGGCGATAACCCGCAACTAAATACAGAGCTTGATAAAGTTATCGGTCAGCACAATACTTGCTCAGCTCAAAATGCACAGGAAATATTTGATAAATACATAAACGACGAAGAATTAGCGTTTTTTCAACAAATGTCTGAAAAATTTCATGGTACGGTAGAGCAAGTACAGTTTGACTTGAGTGACTCTATTCAGTATTCAAAAAGCTTTACTACTTCGTTAGTTGACTCACAAAATGAGTTAAAAACACTCTCTAGCATTAACTCATTTAATGAAATTCTATCTTGTGTTGAACGTCTAACAGATGAATCAATCGCAATGCAAGATTATGCTCGCGGTTTCCAAACTAAATTAGCGCAAGCATATAATGAGATAAAAGATTTAAGAGAAGCCCTCACTATGACTCAAGAAGCGGTTGATAAAGATTCACTAACGGGGTTATTTAATCGCGGTAAGTTTGATACTGACATAGTCGAGTTTTGTGTTCATGCATCTTCACAAGATGAGCAATCTAAGTTAGCCGTGTTAATAATGTTCGATATTGATCACTTCAAGCGTTTTAATGACGATTTTGGTCACCAAAAAGGCGACGAGGTACTCAAACTTGTCGCTCAGAAAGTTCAAAATTGTGTGCAAGAACAATATAATGCGTATCGTTTCGGTGGTGAAGAATTTTGTATTACAGGTTACTTTGATAGCATTAATGATGCGATGACATTCTGCAATCAGTTGCGTTTGAGTATTGCTAAATTAACTATTCGTAAAAAAGAAGATAGCGATTATAAACGTAATATCTCAGCAAGTTTTGGTATTGCTTTAATGGAGCCTTTTAGTAAAAGCTGTTTATTAGTAGAAAAGGCTGATAGAGCACTTTATTTAGCTAAAACCCATGGTCGAAATCGAGTTGAAATAGCCGCTAATTTGTAAACGTGTTCCGTTTGTATCAAATTTGTTAATGATTGTAACCCTCTAGAGCTTGTACTTATACTACTTGCTACTATAGGGTCAAAGCCACTTTATAAACTAGTGAATAACCCCATGGTGTTACATCTGAGAATAAAAATATGCATTTTATTGGCGTTGTTTAGCGCTAATGCCATTGCTCAGACGCAGCAACACATCTCTACTGATGAGCTTAAAATGAGTGTCAGCTTAGGGGGGGGAGTGATCAGTAACCCTTTACATGGTGCAGACAACATTCCTTTGGTGGTGGTTCCACAAGTGGCTTATTATGGCCAAAATTGGTTTTTTGATAACGGTCGTTTAGGCTATTCTTTTATACAAAGTGATACGCATAACATTAGCTTTGTGTCAGAAATTAACCCAGAATCACGATTTTTTATTGACTGGCATCCGCAAAATATATTCCCGCTCACAGCAACGGCTAATAACGAAATATTAGAATCGCAACACATTGAATCTCCTCGCCAGATTAATATCAATAATATTCAAAAAAGACGAGTGGTGCTGGATGCCGGCGTCAGTTATGTTTTTGTAAAACAACAACAGGTATTTTCTGCGCAATTATTGCATGACGTAAACAGTGTTTATAATAGCTTTAGGGGCTCGCTACAATGGCAATACCATTTTGATCTTAAGGTGTTAGAACTTAAATCGACCTTAGGCGTAAACTACAAATCAGCACAACTAAATAACTACTTTTATGGCTTAAACAATACAGAATCTTTATATGGTGAAATAGAAGTTGGTAGTAGCTGGCAACCTTATGCTAAAATCGACGTCCGTTGGCCGGTAGGTAAAGCCAACGCACTTCGTTTTCATTTAGCATATTATGACTATTCAGCAATGGATAGCAGTCCGCTCTTTGAACATGACTATTCAATGACCGCCTTTATAGGATTCGAACATACATTTTAATATGAAGTGTTTTATGTTGGTTGTGTTTGCAGCTTCATTTTTTAGCAACCTAAGTGTTGCAAAAGCCTCTTCACTTAACGTATCACCCAAAGTCTGTGTGGTTTCCGAACAACAAGAATTTTGTGATCTTGAGTTAAAATTTAAGTGGCAACTGTCTGAGCCAAGTGATGTGTGTTTATACCAGCAAGATACCCAATTGCAATGTTGGCAAGGGGTAAAAAAAGGGCAATTTAGTTATAAAGCGCGTGTTCAGGTGGAGACCATATACTCCCTGATTAATCCCCTTACAGGTGTGTCATTAGCGAGTGTGCAAGTAGAAGTGCAAACTGCATACGCTAAGAAAAAACATCGGCTACGCTCACCTTGGAGCTTTTTTTAATTTAGGAGCAGTAAATGCCAAAGATATTACTTGTTGAAGATGACTTAGGGTTGCAACAATTAACCAAAGACTATCTTGAACATAATGGCTTAGAAGTTGACGTATTAGAACGCGGTGACGAAGTGTTTCCTTATCTGAGTGAAAACCATGTTGATTTAATCATTCTAGATGTGATGCTGCCAGGAAAAGATGGCTTTAGTGTGTGCCGTCAAGTGCGCGACAAATACACCTTACCTATTTTAATGCTTACTGCAAAGGGCGAAGATTTTGACCAAGTTATCGGCTTAGAACTCGGTGCTGACGATTACGTTATTAAACCTGCAGAGCCGCGCGTACTATTGGCGCGAATTAGTGCATTATTACGCCGTGGACAGCCTAGCGTAAAAGCCATAGAAGAGCTTAAGTTTGGTGACTTATCAATAGATAAAACTAGCCGTATTGTAAAGCTAAGTGGTGTTGAAATCGTATTAACCTCACATGAGTTTGAATTGCTGTGGTTATTAGCTTCAAATGCAGGAGAAGTGCTCAGCCGAGAACATGTGCACCAACATATGATTGGACGTGAGTACGATGGGCTAGATCGAACCGTTGATGTACGTGTGTCTCGAATTCGTAAGAAGCTTGGTGATAACAGTGATAAACCATACCGTATTAAGACAGTGTGGGGACAAGGCTATTTATTTGTATCAGATGCGTGGGACATGTAATTAATGCAAGGTATTAGGCTAGGTTAATGGGAAAGCTATTTATTAGCCTTTACGTGTATATTATTGCTTCTTTGTTTATTGCCAGTGGTGTTATAGAGCAGCTTTGGCCGTATGATGAATCTGAGCAACATGTTTTGTTAGATAATGAATTTGGGCAGTCGTTATGGCTGCTTTCTCAAACGCCAGATGGTCTTGAGCAGCTAAAGCATAATTTTGATAGCCAAGTTATCGCCCAACAAGATTTGGTTCTCCCTCCTGAGCAGCAAACACAATTAGCTCAAAATAATTACCTTTACTTGTACGATAAGCAGCAACGTATTGTTTGGTATGTCACTTTAAATAACTCTCAGTTATTACAAGTAGGTCCTGTGGGTGTTAAAGCTAAAAACACTGGGACCGTGATACCTTATTTATTAGTTTTATTTATTATTAGCTTACCGATAGGGTTATGGAGCTTATTGTTATGGCGAGATTTTGCCAAGCTCAGTCAAGCCTGTGAAGCGGTCGGTGGGGCGCAAGATTTTCAATTAAGCGACAGCTCTAAATCATTCTTTTTACCCATCACTGATACATTAAAAGTAATGCAGCAACGGATAGAGTTTTTACTGAGTGCTCAACAAGAACTAACCTCATCAGTGTCACATGAGTTCAGAACACCATTAGCCCGTTTGAAGTTTGCAATCGCAATGTTAGAGAATAAAGTTCAAGATGGCAAAGCACAGCACTATTTATCTGATATGCAAATGGATATTCATGAGCTTGAATCCTTGGTATCAGAAATGTTGGAATACGCTCGTTTAGATACACAGCAACCAAGCTTGCAATTGGTTCCCTGTGATATCGTCGCATTAATTAAAGCTAATATCGAAAAAGTAACTTTTGATACCCCTATTAAATTAACCACAACGTTACCGAGTCAATTTATAAACGTATGCGATAGTCATTTCATGTCGCGAGTGCTACAAAATTTAATTAGTAATGCACTGAAACATGCTACGCAAAATGTACATATTAGTTTAACTGCCAACGCCGAAAAGTTATTTCTGGTGATTGAAGATGATGGCCCAGGTATTGCGGATGCTGAACGTGAGAAAGTGTTTAAACCTTTTACCCGTTTAGATAAAAGCCGTGATAAAAAAACTGGTGGGTTTGGATTAGGGCTAGCAATTGTAAATAAAATTATTAGCTGGCATAAAGGGCAGTGTAAGATTGAAGACTCACCATTGGGTGGGGTTAAGTTTATTATTACCCTCGACAACTGAATCCCAAACAATAAAAAAGCGCCATAAAGGCGCTTTTTTGCGGTTTAAAACCAAAAAATCAACAAGTAGCAAATAGATAGACAGACCATTTATAGAAAAGTTCTATTTTATTTACTATTTTTTTCTAGTAATGGCATCAGCATTTGCTCTAAGCCATTAAGCTTCACTTCGTACATCATTGCGAGCTGAGAGCCAAGCTTGCTATTAGGAAAGCCTTGTTGTTTAAACCACACTAAATATGGCTCAGGCAGCAAAAGTAAAGGGCGTCCCGCATACTTGCCAAATGGCATAATGGTGTTAATCGCGATTTTTAGTTGTTGAGGATCCATTACTGACATCTTTTATAAATAATGGGATAAGTGTAAGGGATTTTAAGGAAATAAAATAGGCTGTAACGGGCAAGTAACAGCCTATTGATAGAGGGAGTAGGCCCTCTAATTTGAGAATCTTATTGGTCACTTAAAAGCAAGGGGTCCGTTATTTGTCTTTTATAAAACACAAACTTAGGTATTAGCTTTATTCAACCAACACAGACATTTTACCTGATTTTTTCACCAATAAAATACTCAGATGTAAAGGAATGTAAATGCAATCTATTTGCATCTAAGCCCGATTACGGAAACAAGGTTTGCTTTACATGCTCCGCAAAACCGCTACCAGCCTCTAAATAAAAGTTATAAGTAGAATCTATTCCCATATCTTCTAATTCTTTTTGCTGATCGGGGTAGTTAGCAATCGCAGTTACTTGCCCTTTATAACCTGATGCTTGTAATTGCTCTAAAGCAAAAATATTTTGCATATGCTTAGGCATAGTTAACATGACCATTTCCACATGAGAGTGATTAACGCGCTGCCAAAAATCAGGGTCGGTGGCATCGGCAATTAATACTCTGCGTCCACGTTTAATATGTTTATCGACCACCTCAGGTTTAATATCAATACCTGCAACTACATCAGGGTGAGTTGCGTTTATTGTTTCATAGGCACCAGTGCCAATTCTACCCATACCAAAGATCACTATTTTCGTATCATTTAAGTTTACAGGAAGCTCTTCTGCTAAGCGGGTCTTGCTTTCAAACTTCAATAAGAGGCGTTCAATTTTAACGTACAGCTCGTTAGAGCGTTTATTTAAAGGGGAGGCAATCACAAATGTAATTGATACGGCAATCGCGATAACCGCGAGCCATTCAGAGGTAACCATACCGCTAGATGCAGCAACGGCACAAACAATTAAGCCAAACTCACTAAAGTTAGCCAAACTAAATGCGGTGAGCAAAGAGGTACGAGCTCGCAGTTTAAATAAATTAGTTAGTATGTAGTAAAGCAGCGTTTTAATAGGGATAATTAATACTAAAATTAAAGCAACGACTAAAGAGTGGGCAGTAAGCTCTGCACTTAAACCAATACTTAAGAAAAAGCCAACCAGTAGTATGTCTTTTAGGCTAAGCAGTGATTTAGACAGCTCACCTGCTTTTTTGTGAGGGGCGAACATCATGCCAATGATCAATGCGCCTAAATCGCCTTTTAATCCTGCGAATTCAAAGGCATTGTACCCAGCTACCAATGCAAAGAAAAAACCAAATAGCGGCAGTAACTCACCGTGTTTAGAGCGGTTTAAAACCCAGTACATAATTGGGCGAAACAAAGGTAGTGCAACAATTAACCCTAAAGCCCAAATGTTCGGTACTTTACCTGTACTGACCGCTAAGAATATGACTGCAAATATATCTTGCATAACCAAAATACCAATGGCGATTTTACCGTGCAAACTTGCCATTTCACCGCGTTCTTCAAGTACTTTTACAGCAAATACCGTACTCGAAAAACTTAAAGCAAAGCCGACTAACAATGCACTTTGCCAGCTTAAATCGACAAATAATGGCAGTGCGAATACACCAAGCAGCAACATGAAGCCACTAAACAATGCGCTACTTAAAATAATATGTATGGTGGCAGGAGCCCACACTTGTGGTTTTATAAGGTTAGCAATTTTTAGTTTGAGGCCAATACTAAAAAGTAGCAGTGTGACCCCTAAAGAGGCAATCGTTTCGAGTAGCTCCGTGCTTTTGTAACCCGCTAAATTAAGAATAAATCCGCCCATAAGAAAGCCGATAAGCGGCGGTAATTTTAGCTGATATATACCAAAACCGCAGACGAAGGCGGTAGCAAAATAAATTAGTTCCATAGTTATTAGTATCACTGCACTTGGCATTGTAGTGTAGCGAAAAACAATGCTTATTGACAATTTATCTACTTATTTCCTACTGCTAATTGGCTGATAGTGAGTATTTATCACCTGATTGCTAAAACACCTTTATGTATGCATAAAGGCGGCTGTAAAGTACAAAAAACACACATAAATGGCTAGTTTTATGGTAAACAGCATGTAAATAGCAGTTTTTCGCTGACAAGCGCTTTTAAATGTGGTTAAGATGCCATAACGAAGGAGTTTAAGTGTAAGCAAACAAGTGTATTGCTTAGCTTAAGGAGAAAATATGTTTAAAAAGATTTTAGCATCGGTAGGCATTGGTGCCGCCAAGGTGGATACTATTTTAGAAACCGAGCATCTTCAGCCTGGCCAACTATTCAATGCACAAATAGTTATTAGTGCAGGTGATGTAAGTCAAGAAATTGCGGGTTTAGATTTAATGTTAGTTACTCGGGTTAAAGTAGCCAGTGAAGACGGTGATTACTTTACTAATCATGTTATTGAACAATGGCGCATAACTGACATTGGTACTGTTGAGCCTGGTGAAGTTAAAACTATCCCGTTTGAAGCCCGTTTGCATTCAGAAACACCAATTACTGAAATTAATGCCGGTTATAACCAGTCTTATGTGTGGTTAGAAACAGGGCTTGATATTGACCTTGCGCTTGATCCAACAGATAAAGACCATTTGCACATCTATCCGAATGAAGCAGTTAAAACCTGTATGCAAGCAATGGAGAAGCTAGGATTTAATTTAGTTAAAGCAGATGTAGAGCAAGGCCATTTACGTGCTTCTACTTTTCAATCTGTGTCTGGGTGTTATCAAGAGCTTGAATATCAACCAAATAGTCGCAGCTTATTTGGTATAAAGGAAATTGAACTGTCGTTTATTCCTGAAGCGCATAAAACGCATGTACTGATTGAGTTAGACAGAGCATTTAGAAGTGACGGTTATGTCGATTTAACTATCGAGCATGATCATGTTAACTTATCTCAGTTATGTGATCAGTTAGAGCGATTATTTGCTTAATAAGATTATGGGGCCTTTTAGTAAGGCCCTGTAATAATAAAAGGTGTTTAAATGGCGTTTAAATGTGAGCCATTCTCTGCGCTCGACTCCCAAACCCTGTTTGCAATAATGCGTGAACGTGTTGACGTATTTGTTGTAGAACAAGCGTGTCCTTACCCCGAACTTGATGATGTGGATATTGCAGATGCTACTCGCCACTTGTATTCACTCAATAGGCAAACAGTAAATGCCTATGCTCGTTGTTATGAAAAAGATGCACATTATAGTGCGATAGGGCGTGTTTTAGTTGCTCAATCACAGCGTAGCTCTGGTTTAGGCAAAGAATTAGTTAGCCAGGCTATTGCCTGTTGTAGAACTCATTGGCCTACTCGTGATATTTATATAGGCGCACAAACCTACTTACTAAATTTTTATCGCTCATTTGGTTTTGAGTGTGTTGGGGAGGAGTACTTAGAAGATGGCATACCCCATCAAGATATGATTTTAAAGCAGTAGATAATTCTTAATAAATAAAGGCCCACATTAGTGGGCCTTTTTTGTTTTATTAGCTAAGTAAAGAATGTAAAAATACTAAGCTAATGGCGATAGGGCATACAAACTTAGTGTACCAAGGCCATATTTTCCAAAATAAGGTGTTATGTACTTCAGGGTTACCTTGCTGGATTGCTTTGAGCAATGACGACCTGTACCAGATCCACCCTACAAAAATACAACACATAAGTCCTAATAAAGGTTGCGCGACTTTAGTTGTTAAGGTGATCACTAAACCAAATAACGTGCCTAAGTTGCACACTATGGTAATACTAACTATGGCAATTAAAGCACCTATTAACCATGTTGCTTGCACACGCTTCATTGCAAAGCGCTCTACAGTGTACGATACCGGCGCTTCAAGCATTGAAATTGATGAGGTTAGAGCGGCAATGCTCATTAATGCAAAAAAAGCAAAACCAACAAATAAACCCACACCACCCATGCCATCAAATAAGGCGGGTAAAACCTGAAATACTAAGGTGTCTTCTGAAAGTAGTTTACCTGTTGTTGACGAGAATATTTCAACACCTTGGGCTTGTGCAACATACATCGCGGGGATAATCAGTAAGCCTGCTACAAATGCGATGAATACATCAATAAGCGTAACATAAGCCCCCAAAGAGACGAGGTTTTCTTTTTTACTGATATATGAGCCATAGATAATCATTACACTGGTGCCCAGTGACAATGAAAAGAAGGCCTGTCCTAGTGCACTGACTAATAAGGTGGGATCAAAAATAGAAGAAAAGTCAGGGACTAGGTAAGCTTTTAATCCCTCAACAGCGCCTTCTTGAGTCATTACATAGGCAATTAAGGCAAACAAAATACCGAGCAAAGCAGGCATTAAACGTTTTGACCATTTTTCAATACCATTTTCAACACCGCGGCTAATGATAGCAACGGTTAAAATAATAAATACCACAGTAAAAAGAATGTTACGTGTAAGTGACTGTTCACTTAACCACGAAGATGCCGCATCTGCGCCTATGAGAGTAGTAACCGGCTCTAAAGTCGCACTTAACATCCAACCAGCAACAATCGCATAAAAGCTTAGTATAAAGCCAGCACATAAAATCCCGCCAAAGCCAACAGCAAAGGCAAACTGCTTTTGCCAAGGTTTAGTGGTTAATTTAGTTAGTGAAGAAACCGCATTAGCTTGTCCATGACGACCTATCATCAGCTCTGCCATTAAAGCAGGATAGGCTAAAAAGAAGGCCAGTACTAAGTACGCGACTAAAAAGGCAGCCCCGCCATTACTTGCTGTTTGTGTCGGGAAACCCCAAATATTACCAAGCCCAACAGCAGATCCTGCCGCAGCCATTATAAAACCAAAGCGGGAGCTAAACTCACCTCTTACTGCACTCATATTATTTTGCTTCTCTATTTTTTCGACGCCGTGACAATCTACTGGAATTGTAAAAAAATAAAAAGTGCTTATTTGACTTAGTCGCACAATTATTGCGTTTTATTTTCAGATATAAATAACACGTGCATTTTTTGATTATAAATAGCACGATTTCTTTAATTATATTGCGTTAGTTAGAACGGATGGTACTTGTTTAATTAATATCTAAACCGCGCAATCGTAAGTGTAAAGCAGGCCCCACCAAGGTGCTCACTTTTACTCACTTTTACCGAGCCATGATGCCAATCGGCTACTTTGGCAACGATAGCCAATCCTAACCCGTAACTGTTGTCACTGCGATTACGGTGGCTGCGCTCACGAAAGAACGGGCTAAATACTTTTTGATTGTTTTCTTGAGCTATACCTGGGCCATCATCGGCAATGCTGATGACTAGAGTGTGCTCTTGTAGCGAGGCGGTTACTTTAATGTGATGATGTGCAAAATCGCAGGCATTATTAATTAAGTTTGCGATCGCTCTTGCTAGCCAATGTAAGTCAGCAAAAATAGTATGATCATCACATTCTAAAGAAATATTAAGCGAACGTGCGGTTATTCTTGGTTCAAGCTGCAGCACAATATCACTTAGATATTGTTTAAGGTTTGCTGATGAGTAAGTAAGTTTATTGGCATTTTGTTCCAAAGTAGCAAATGCTAAGTAGCTTTTTAACATTGACTCCATATGATCCAAATCGGTTTCCATACGGGTTAGGTAATGCTTTATTTTGCTCTCATCATGGCTATCAAGTGCAGCGTCAACACCAAAGCGTAAGCATGCTATTGGGGTTCTTATATCATGGGACAGGCTTGAGGCCATCAGTTTATTTTCAGCAACTAACTTTTCAATTTGACTTGCCATGCGGTTAAAGGTCAGTTCCACATCTTTTATATAGGTAAAGCGAGAGGGCTTAATTCGGGCTTTAACATTACCGGATGCGAACTGTTTTGCCGCATCATTTAATACTGTAAGACGTTTTGCTAAAGGGGTAATAATAAAGCCCATAAAAACACATAAGCCAGTATAAAATAACAAAGTTAAAATTATGTCGTTTCGCTGTATGTTCTCATAAGGTTTATCTAAACGCATGGTTAAATGGTAAGGGCTTAATGCATCATTAGTGTAGAGCATGTAAAAGCCTTGCTCGTCCTCAAGTATTAACCCGCCTTGAGTTTGCATTTTATCTAATAGCGCTGATGGTAATGCTAGCGACTGATTTAATTTGTAGTTAAGAGTCAGGTTAAAATCTTTGGCTAACTTAGTTACCTGTTCTGGTCGTGCCTGTGGCTTTATAGCTGTGAGCTGTTTACTTAACCCGACAATAATCTGGCTTTGAACGCTAAACTCATCCAAAGGTGCATGTGCTTGTTGGCTAAATGCATCAATAAGCCAACCTAAAACAATAATTGAAAGCAGCGCACTGCCTAGTAGTGAAATATAAAACTTTTTCATTGATGCTATTCCATAATAGGCTGGGTGTATTGAAGTGACTTTTATTATTGTCGCGCTTATTATTTTAAGCGCTCAGGCATTAAAACTTACCACGCTGTAGTCACAAACAAATAACCACGCCCCCAAATAGTTTTTATTTTTTCTGGTTTTTGCGGATCATCATTAAACTTTTTACGCAAAGCAGAAATAAGCACATCAACGCTTCTATCTAGGCCGTCATACTCTCTACCTTTGGTTGCTTTAAACACCGCATCACGTGATACAACCTGCCCAGCGTTGCTCGCTAAATAATGCAGTAATAAATACTCTGCGCTTGAAATATTCACATCTTGTTGGTTGAGTGTAACGTTACGAGATTCGGTATCAATACTTAATTGACCAATATTGATCATGCTCTCTTGAGCATCAGTTTTAGGCGTGTCACTGCTATAGCGTAAAGCCGACTTAATACGAGCAAGCAGTGCACGAGGGCGAACAGGTTTTATAATGTAATCTGTGGCACCGACTTCAAGCCCAATGACCTCATCCATTTCTTCATCTCGTGCGGTGAGCATAATTATAGGAGCTTGATAAAAGCTGCGTAACTCACGGCATACACTAATACCATCAAGACCTGGTAACATAATATCGAGTAAAATAAGTTGTGGGTTTAAATGCTTTACTTGGCTTATAACTTCATCACCGCGATGACATACATGCACAATATAACCTTGCTCAGTTAAATACTCAGTTACCCATTGTGCAAGAGAGATATCATCTTCAACCAGTAGAATAGTACCGTAATTATCCATAAGCTTTCTTCGTATACCTGAATGATGTTTATAGTGTGTGGCTAAAATAACCGCCAACGCCGCTTTTTTTGTCTATTTTGATACACCCATTGTAGTTTAACTTCGCTTACAGCAATCACTTGCGATGTATTACTATCAAACAGCTCAAATGAAATGCTCTGGGTTGAATCAAAGGCGTAATTAAGTGAGCCTTGTCGCTGTTTAAGCCAGCACTGCATAATGTATTTTGAGGTCGCATCGCGTAAACAATAATTTCCTACCTCTGGTTGCTGCCATGATAAGACAACATCGGCATAACATTGACGCCCTTCACGTAAGGCTACACAGGTATCGGGAACGGCAGTAAGTTCACTGGGTGGTTGTGTAGTGGCTGCAAGCAAAGAGCCCGAATATGTAAACAACAAACAGTAAAAAAATCTAAAGTACATAACGCAGGCCTACCTTGGCTTTGTGTTGATATCCTTGGGAAATAATTGGGCTGTCTTCAATTTCTTTTGAAAACCATGTGGTTAACCAGCCTGCTAAAAATACCCAATCTTGATTGATGGGATATTCAGCATGAAATTCAAACATAATACTGGTACTGGCATCGGTACTATAAATAGGGCGTGCTGCGTTTGCTTCATCGCTATCAATACCAAAGTAATAGTTTGTAAAATCAGCAGAGTAGGCACTTAAGCCAATACCGGAGCGAAACTCCCAATTGCGCCAAGGTTGAATATGGCTGAAAAACACATTGGCAACCCAACCATTATGAGCACCGCTTATATCATGTAAATATTCAAATGAAATTTGTGAGTTTTCAAATCGGCGTGTTAATCGAAGGCCGGTGTCAAAATCATAGTTACGCTTTTTTATACCACGCAGTGGATCAATTATTCCGTCGTTATAAAAGCCTAAACCTTGTTCATCAAAACCTGCTTGAATGTTGGTGCCTAATAAATCAAGACCCCAATCATATTTGTTAATTAAGCTATAGCCTAAAACAAGTCCACCGCTGAGCTGATTATGGTCAAAATCTAGATAAAAATTATCGTAAGAAACTGCAATACTCAAATCTAGTTCTGCACCAACATCATAGGAGTTCATGCCAACTAAATAAGAGTCTTCAATGTAATAACCTGCGCCAGCGCTCCAATCCCAGGCAAAACCAGTGGTGGGTTCCAAAGTGTTATCGGCATAGTAACGATTACTGGCGCTGCTTTGGGCACTAAAAATAGCGGCAACTAATAAGGCCGCACAACCAAAAGACTGTTTAAGAGAAGTATACGTCATCCTTGGAACCTTAATTAGAGTTTGCTAAAAAGGGTAGTATATTGTCAAACTCTTAGCTAAATCTGTAAAAAAATGTAGCGGTCGTCCTAACAACTACTGAACTTTAATTTTATCAATAAGAATACTGCTTAAGTAAAATTGCATCATAGGTGTGAGAGCACTTATTTCAGTGCGTGTACATGGCCCATTTAATTTAGTTAAACGACTCAGTTTTGTAATGGTTTTATAAGCAGGGGCCGTTACTTCATTATTAAGCTCAGCTCGTTTAAGACGAGCCTGTTCGGTGTTGTGCTTGTGTATAAATGCAACAACTTCTAGCTCATTAGTGATCTTCTTTTCTTCGCTAAAGCTATAAACTAAAGGTTCACGATGAAAGCTTGCACTGTCAATTGATGATTTAGCAAACCACACCACATCGCCCGATGCTTTGTGAGTAAGTCGCATACTAACTTGGGCTAATATATTGGCGCATTGTTGGGACGGAAATTGCTGCGCTACTTTTGAAAACAGTGAATATGGCTTTTCTGGTTGTGCTAGGGTGTACTTGGCGTCATCTATAAATTCCAGATCAACTTGATGAATTGCTAACGTGTAATCGCTATTCTCGCTAGTGGTCACCTTAAGCTGTTTATCAATTAAGGCTTGGCTTATTTGAGAGACCAAAGTGTCGGTAACACTTGCACGGTCTACGATTACTCTAACAGTTTGATTTTTTTTCACGTTGTGGGCAGGTAATTGTACCGACTTCACTTTTGGTGAAGCATGCTCAGTTTCATATTTTAACTGATAAGTTTGGCTCTTAAGCATAGGCTTTGCAGGCATTGCTAAAGGCTCTGCGGGTTGTTTAACGACAGCACAACCTGACGCTGATATTATAAAAAGTGATACAACTAAAAAACGCATAAATATTTTACATCCACTCAAAAGCCATTAATCGGACATATTGTACGTTAGTCCGAGTAAAAGTTCATGATATTATAACGGTTGATTATGACTAAAAAAGAAAAATTAGCTAAGAATGAAGTATTTTAACACCTTACCCTTTTACTTTTTTGCCGTGCTCCTTATCGGGACGCATTTACAGGCGAGCGCAAGCACAGATCCTGATTGGGAAGCATTTGTTAAAAGTTATGGACGCTATACAGAAAAAAAACTAAAAATAAAAAAAATCCCAGGAGGGGCGCTATCCATTGTCAACTCACAAGCACGTGACTACATCCATACTATGGGCAATACAAAGGTGCGCGGTGGGCAAAAAATTAACCCGCACACTCGATTTCGTTTAGCCTCCGTATCGAAAACATTTGCAGGGTCGTTAGCGGCTAAACTCGCAAATGAACAGCGGCTCAACCTTTATTTACCTGTTAGTTATTATTTACCGGATTTTAAGCAAACTGACTATAAAGATGATTTAAAAGTTTTTCATATTTTAAGCCATTCTAGTGGGCTAGTTCCTAACGCTTACGATAATTTAATCGAATCGCGGATGGGTTATAAGGACATTGTTGAAAAACTATTGAGTGTTAAACCCATTTGTGACCCTGGTGATTGCTATGGCTATCAAAATGTAATGTTTAGCTTAATAGACGACGTAATTTTAAAAAGTACCAACAAAACCTATACCCAGTGGCTTAATGAGGCTTTTTTTACTCCCCTAGAAATGAATGATGCTAGTTTGGGTTACGATGCCATGGTGCAGGATAATAACTATGCACACCCTCACGTGCGTGGCAAAAAACGTTGGTATAGCGCCCGCTTAAAAAAGAATTATTATAAAGTTGCACCCGCGGCAGGGGTAAACGCCAGTGCGTCAGATATGGCTATTTGGTTAAATGCGCAATTAGGGCAATATCCATCGGTATTATCCTTAGATGCATTGGCCACGCAAACACGCCCTTATACTCATACTAAAAAAGAACGCTACAGACGAGTATGGCGAGAGCACATGAACGAAGCCTACTATGGGCTAGGCTGGCGTGTGTATGACTATGATGATGAAACGCTTTATTATCACAGTGGTTGGGTGCAAGGCTACCGCAGTGACTTAGTGGTTTTTCCGCACTTAAATGTAGGCTTTAGTTTGATTTTAAATGCAGAAACTGGGCTGATTAATGAGCTCACTACTGAATTCATAGACCGTTTATTGGCATACAAACGAGGCAAAAAACAATGAGCTCATTGATAAAATCAGCATGGGTAGCATTATTGTTACTCGTTTGCCACCCTGCTTTTTCTGCGCCTGAACAGCTTTATTTGTTTCGCCATAGTGAAAAACAAACAGGCAGTAATCCATATTTAACAGACCAAGGGCAGGCGCGTGCTGAGCATTTGGTTTCGCTAGTTAAAACCCATCCACACATTACGTTATACAGTAGTAATTATAACCGCACATTAAGCACTGCAGCGCCTTTAGCTAGGTATTTTAATATTAAAGTTATTACTTATAATGCTGCCGATTTAACGACATTGAAAAATCAGTTGTTGGCACAAGACGGCGTTGTGGTGGTTATAGGGCATAGTAACACCACGCCGCAATTAGCTTCGTTATTGAGTAACCAAACTATTGAGAATATGGATGAGGGGCAGTACGGGCACTATTACTCACTTAGTAGGCTTGAGCATGGCAGCTATAAAGCAAACTTGCGAATAATGGATTTTTAATCCATTTATAAAAAAAACCAGCCGCGGCTGGTTTTTTTATAGCTTTACAACGGGCTATTAGCCGCGAGGTAACTGAATTTTTTTCTCTGGGCTTTGACGGTAAAGCACAATCGTATGACCAATTGTTTGTAATTTGGTGGCCCCTGTTTCGCGAACAATGGCATCAAAAATAAGCTTTTTTGTTTCACGATCGTCAGTTGGCACTTTCACTTTAATTAATTCGTGAATTTCTAGTGCGCTTTGGATTTCAACTACTACGCCTTCGGTTAAACCGTTAGAACCTAGTAAAACTACAGGCTTAAGGCTATGTGCCTGGCCTTTTAAAAACTGCTTTTGTTTGTTTGATAATGTCATGATATTACAAATTTTGCTGAATATGGCTTGAATTAAGGGTATTCTAACGCCATCTAGAGAATATTACTAATTAGTTGCGTGTTAATTTATGACAAATAAAAAACAGTCAGCCAGTTCACAGCGTTGGCTTAAAGAACATTTTGATGATAAATATGTTCAAGAAGCGCAAAAAAAAGGCTGGCGCTCTCGAGCTGTTTTCAAATTAGACGAAATTCAAAACAGAGATAAGTTATTGCGTCCAGCAATGACAGTAGTAGATTTAGGCGCAGCTCCAGGGAGTTGGTCACAATACTTAGCAGAAAAAGTAGGTGACAAAGGTCAAGTGGTTGCGTGTGATATTTTACCTATGGATTCATTAGCGGGTGTTGACTTTTTACAAGGAGACTTTCGTGAAGAAGCTGTACTTGATGCGCTGTTAAAACGTATTGATGGTAAAAATGTAGATGTGGTATTGTCTGATATGGCACCTAACATGAGTGGTAATAACTCGGTTGATCAGGCGGGTAGCATGTACTTGGTTGAGCTTGCACTTGATATGTGTCACCAAGTTTTAAAGAAAAATGGCGCGTTTATTGTTAAAGTATTCCAAGGTGAAGGCTTTGATCAGTATTTGCAAGATGTACGTAATAGTTTTAAAGCAGTGAAGATACGTAAACCGGATGCCTCGCGTCCCCGTTCTCGGGAAGTATATATAGTAGCGACTGGATACAAACTGTAGTACAGTTGCTTGGCGTTTAGTTGAATTTAAATTAATTGGATACAAGAGGTTAACCCCTTGAGCGATATGGCGAAAAATCTAATACTCTGGCTGGTTATTGCAGTTGTGCTTATGTCAGTATTTCAGAGCTTTAATGGCGGCGATCAAGTTGATCGTCAAACAAGTTACAGTCAATTTGTTAAAGATGCCCGTAGTGGCTCTATACAAGAAGTGTCTATTGAAAGTGGCAGTGGCACAATTACTGGCATAAAAAATAGTGGCGAGCGTTTTCAAACGATTATGCCGATTTATGATAAAGATATTTTAAATGATTTGTTAAAAAGCGATGTAAATGTCAAAGGTGTAAAACCTGAGGAACAATCGTTTTTAGCAAGCATTTTCATTTCTTGGTTCCCTATGATACTGCTAATTGGTGTGTGGATTTTCTTCATGCGTCAGATGCAAGGTGGCGGTGGCAAAGGCGCCATGTCATTTGGTAAAAGTAAAGCCCGCTTAATGAGTGAAGATCAAGTTAAAACGACCTTTGCTGATGTAGCTGGTTGTGATGAAGCCAAAGACGATGTAACCGAGCTGGTGGACTTTTTACGTGATCCTTCTAAATTTCAAAAATTAGGCGGTAGTATTCCTAAGGGCGTACTTATGGTTGGTCCTCCAGGTACAGGTAAAACATTACTTGCGAAGGCGGTTGCCGGTGAAGCAAAAGTACCGTTTTTTACTATTTCAGGTTCCGATTTTGTTGAAATGTTTGTGGGTGTTGGTGCATCACGTGTACGTGACATGTTCGAACAAGCTAAAAAAGCAGCGCCTTGTATCATCTTCATCGATGAAATCGACGCAGTAGGTCGTAAGCGTGGCGCAGGTATGGGCGGCGGTCATGATGAACGTGAGCAAACGCTTAACCAAATGCTAGTTGAGATGGATGGCTTTGAAGGCAATGAAGGTATTATTGTTATTGCTGCGACTAACCGTCCGGATGTTCTAGATCCAGCATTACTTCGCCCTGGTCGTTTTGACCGTCAAGTTGTGGTTGGTTTACCAGATATTCGTGGTCGTGAGCAAATTCTAAAAGTACACATGCGTAAAGTACCGTTAGGTGATAACGTTGAAGCGGCAGTGATTGCTCGTGGTACACCTGGTTTCTCAGGTGCTGATCTTGCTAACTTAGTGAATGAAGCGGCTCTTTATGCAGCACGTGGTAATAAACGTGTTGTTAGTATGGCTGAATTTGACGCTGCAAAAGATAAGATCATGATGGGTGCTGAACGCAAGACCATGGTGATGAGTGAGCAAGAAAAAGAAATGACTGCTTACCATGAAGCAGGCCATGCCATTGTTGGTCGTATGGTGCCTGAGCACGATCCGGTTTATAAAGTATCTATTATTCCACGTGGCCGTGCGCTAGGTGTGACAATGTATTTACCAGAGCAAGACCGTGTTAGTCATTCTAAAGAGCTACTTGAGTCTATGATCTCTAGCCTCTATGGTGGCCGTATTGCAGAAGCCATTATTTATGGTGAAGACAAAGTAACTACAGGTGCAAGTAACGATATCGAACGTGCAACTGACATTGCTCGCAAAATGGTTACACAATGGGGTTTAAGCGAAAAGCTAGGTCCATTACTTTATGCTGAAGATCAAAACGAAATGTACATGGGTGGCGGCGGTGGTCGTTCTATGAGCATGTCGGACGAAACAGCTAAAGTAATTGATGCAGAAGTACGTTTGTTCTCAGACCGCAACTATCAACGTGCAGAATCAATACTGAAAGAAAATATTGATATTTTACACGCAATGAAAGATGCACTGATGAAGTATGAAACTATCGATGCGAAACAGATTGATGATTTAATGGCGCGTCAGCCAGTACGTGAACCACGTGATGCGCATGACCGTCATGAAGCTAAACCTGAAAAGGAAGATGTTTCTAAAGATAAAGCAGTTGATGAAATACAAAAACCAACTAGCGAATCTAAAAACGACGACTCTAAACAAGATGACTCTAAAAAAGATGAAACAAACCTTGATGATAAAGCGGAATAATCGTTAAAATAACGTATCCAAAAGCCCCGAAGTTCGGGGCTTTTTTGTATCAGTTTGCTGTAATTAATAAATTATACCAATGCGCTTAATAAAGTTAGCTACTTTGGATAGGAAAGCCGTGCCTTGTTACCGTCCGACTTTCCTCGCTTAAAATGGTTAAGTATCATAACGAGTTGGTATTACACTGCAGAAACATATTTTAGGGTTAGCGATGAATAATAAAATTAACCTTGCACGTGGTCGAGTGCTTGAACTCAGCGAACCCGTTATTATGGGGATAGTAAACGTTACTCCTGATTCATTTTCAGATGGAGGCCAGTTTTTTAATACAACAGCAGCACTCAATCATGCGATGCAGTTACTTGATGAGGGAGCGACTATTTTAGATATCGGTGGTGAATCTACACGCCCGGGTGCTCCCGATGTCAGCCTTGAAGATGAACTACAACGCGTTATCCCACTTATTAATGCTATTCGTGAGCAAAGTGATTGCGTTATTTCAATCGATACCAGTAAAGCTGAAGTCATGCGTCAAGCCATTGAAGCAGGTGCCGATATTGTTAATGATGTGCGAGCACTGCAAGAGCCTGGTGCAATAGAGGTGGTTGCTCAATATCCTGACGTAGTCGTGTGCTTAATGCATATGCAAGGACAACCGCGAAGTATGCAAAACGCTCCTCACTATGATGATTTAGCAAGCGAGATAAATGATTTTTTTAACCAGCGTATCGCCGCATGCGAAGCTGCTGGTATAAAACAAAGCCAGTTAATATTAGACCCTGGTTTTGGATTTGGAAAAACACTTAAACACAATTATCAAATATTGGCTCAATTTAATGACTATGCGCAGCTTGGCTTACCGCTGCTTGCGGGGTTATCACGTAAGTCAATGATTGGTAATTTACTCAACAGAGATACAAAAGGTAGATTAGCAGGCAGCTTAGCTGGCGCATTAATAGCTGCACAAAACGGTGCGCATATTATCCGTGTGCATGATGTAAAAGAAACCGCAGACGTGCTTGGCGTATATCAAGCCTGCAAACAAGGAGTACTTTAAATGAAAGAAAGAAAATATTTTGGCACAGACGGTGTGCGTGGTTTAGTAGGTCAAGGGCCTATAAATCCTGAGTTTGCAATGAAATTAGGTTGGGCTGCAGGGCGTGTATTATCACAACATGGCACAAAAAAAGTCATTATTGGTAAAGATACTCGTATTTCTGGTTACATGCTTGAAACTGCATTAGAGTCTGGTCTAATTGCTGCCGGCATTGATGTTATTTTACTCGGCCCTATGCCAACGCCTGCCGTTGCTTATTTAGCGCAAACGTTTCGCGCAGAAGCGGGTATTGTGATCAGCGCATCCCATAATCCTTATTACGATAACGGCATTAAGTTTTTTAATGGCCAAGGCCTAAAGCTAGATGATGTTGTAGAGCTGCAAATTGAAGCCATGCTTGACGAACCAATGACCTGTGTAGCCTCTGATAAGCTAGGTAAAGCAACACGCTTATCTAGCGCTGATGGCCGTTATATAGAGTTTTGTAAAAGTCAGTTTCCACAAGGCTTATCACTTGAAGGGCTAAAAATAGTTTTAGATTGCGCCAACGGTGCAACCTACCACATAGCACCTTCAGTTATGCGAGAGCTTGGTGCTGAGGTGATCACCCATGCGTGTGAGCCAAATGGGGTTAATATTAACCATGAATGTGGTGCAACTCACGTAGATACACTAAAGCAAAAAGTACTTGAGCATAAAGCAGATGTAGGTATCGCTTATGATGGCGATGGCGACCGGGTGATGATGGTTGATCATAATGGCCGCGTATTTGATGGTGATGATTTAGTTTACATTATTGCTTGCCAAGCCGCTCAAGATGACAACCTAGGTGGCGGAGTTGTTGGTACTGTAATGTCGAATATAGGTCTTGAAAATGCGTTAAAAGCCAAAAATATTGCTTTTGCTCGTAGCAAAGTGGGTGACCGTTATGTGATGGAACTACTGCAGCAAAAAGGCTGGAAAATAGGCGGCGAAAGCTCAGGTCATGTTTTAAATCTAGATTTGATTAGCACTGGCGATGGCATCATTTCAAGCTTACAAGTACTTGCTGCTATGGTAGCTCAAAACCGTACACTTCAAGATTTAGGCGCTGGATTTACTAAGTACCCAATGAAAATGATTAATGTGCGATACACTGCTGGTACCGATCCAACCCAAGCACCAGAAGTGCTTGCTATTGTGGCTGAAGTAGAGCAAAGCTTAGCAGATAAAGGCCGTGTATTACTTCGTAAGTCAGGTACTGAACCTGTTGTACGAGTGATGGTTGAAGCGGAACAAGAAAAAATAGTTATCGATAGCGCTCAGAAAATAGCAGCGGTTGTCGAATCTATGAGCAAACAAACTGATTGATAACAATAACCTCTTGTAACTTTGGGCGAGTCGAGTTAATATCTCGCCCGCTTTCTAATGTGGAGTGGAAAAATGGCAACACGCAAGGCGATGGTCGCAGGCAATTGGAAAATGAATGGTTCATTAGAACTCGTTGAGCAACTGTCTGATGCTATTAACAATGTTAAATCTTCTGAAGTAAACATTGTTTTATTTCCTCCGTTTCCACTGATATCAGCAATGATTGCAAGTGGTGTAACTACTGGGACACAAACAGTTTCAGAGAATACGCCAGGTGCCTTTACTGGTGAAGTAGATGCCCAGTTGGTAAAACAGCTAGGTGCAAAATATGTATTGGTCGGTCATTCAGAGCGCCGCAGTATATACAAAGAAAGTAACGATACCGTAGCCGCAAAATTTGCTCGCGCCCAACAAGTAGGTTTAACACCCATATTATGCGTAGGTGAGAGTGAAACAGAGCAAGAAAACGGGAAAACAGAACAGGTAGTTGCTGCGCAGATTGACGCAGTAATTAACAAATTAGGTGTAGCAGCACTGAAAGAATCTGTGATAGCATATGAGCCCGTTTGGGCTATAGGCACAGGTAAGACTGCATCGCCTGAACAGGCACAAAGTGTTCACAAATTTATCCGTGACAAAATTGCTTCACAAGACAGCGATTTAGCACAAGGGCTAACCATCTTATATGGTGGTAGCGTAAATGAAAAAAATAGCGAATTATTATTTGCACAAACAGATATAGACGGCGGCCTAATTGGTGGCGCAAGTCTAAAAGCAGAATCATTTACTGCTATCTGCAATAGTGCAAAAGGGACCGTATAAGATGTACGAAATTTTACTAGTAGTGTATTTAATTGTAGCTCTAGCGCTTGTTGGTATGGTTTTGATCCAGCAAGGTAAAGGTGCTGACATGGGCTCATCATTTGGTGCAGGCGCATCGTCTACTGTTTTTGGTTCTTCTGGAGCCGGTAACTTTATGACGAAAACGACAACAACTCTGGCAACTATCTTTTTTGTGTTAAGTATTGTTTTAGGTAACCTAACTGCCGGTCAAATCAAAAAGACTGACGAATGGGAAAACTTAGAAGCGGCTCCAGCTGTTGAAACTGTAACGCCAGTTGAAGAAGATGTTCCAGTAACATCAACTAAAGAGCAAAGCTCTGACGTACCAAATTAATTAGTTTAAATTGTTAAGTTGCTCTCTTTCCTCAAGTTAGCTTTAAGACTTAACGCTAAGCAATAGCTTAAAAAATGCGGATGTGGTGGAATTGGTAGACACGCTACCTTGAGGGGGTAGTGCTTTCGGGCGTGGGGGTTCAAGTCCCCCCATCCGCACCAAATATAAAAACCAGTAACAGCAATGTTACTGGTTTTTTTGTGCCTAAAATTTAAAATATTAAACAACTCTTTTTGGATTAATGTTGAACATTGAGTAGAACACTCTATATTTCAATTGTAAGTGTTTATGAAAGAATACTACTGTATATTTAACTTTATGTATAAAAAGCATCAAAAGTTAAAAATAAAGTTAACATTTTTGTATCTTAAGCCGATAATAACTATAGATAATTAAACGGGGTAAATTAATATGGCTTCAGGTTTCTCTTTTAAAAACCTCAGCATTACTAAAAAAATACATGCAATTACATCTATAGCGATAATCGCATTCTTAGTAATTGTTTTGGTTAATTACTTTGCTATGAACGAAAATCGCATATCACTTGATGAAATGGAGAAATCTTCTTATAAAGTTGCCAAATTAACCTTGGCTAATGTAAGCATTTTAGAAAAGTTAGATGAGTTATATACTCAGGCTGTAACGTTTGGCGAGCAAGATTTAGTAACAAAAGCGAGTGAAACTTACCAGCAGCTCATCATGAATATAGACGCAATAGAAACAATTAATGCATCTTATATTAATAGCGACACAAAAACGCGACTGACTAATTATGAGAAAATATCTGCAACGATTGCCAACGGTATGGTTAATGGCACGGCTGATTTTAGTAAAATACAACAACAGGCTCAGCTTAAAACAAGCCTTTATGAAGCTGTTTTAACTAGCTTTAAAAGTGCGCAGCAAAAAGCAGATGATCGCTTCTTCCAGCTTGTTGCTAATACAAAAGCACGCTCAGATGATGCACTTAACTTAATGCTGGTTGTTGCGGTTGTATCATTAACACTGTTGTTGCTTATGGCTATTTGGATTGCACGTAATATTGGTTCATCAGCCAGTGATGCCGCTAATAACCTGAGTCTTTTAGCAAGTGGTAAAGGGTCATTAAGTACAAAGCTTGCCGTTAACTCTGAAGATGAAATAGGTCAGGTATCAATAAACTTTAATGCATTCATTAGCTTGCTTAGAGAAACAGTTTTAGAAGTCATCGCGGTATGTGAACCGTTAATGGAAAACTCAACCCGTCTTGTACAGGGAATGGAGCGAGCTGAGCGAGCAACCACTAAGCAAACTACCGATGCCGATGTTGTTAAACAGTCTATGGAAGAGATGAAGCAAAGTGTTGGCGATATTTCACAATCAGCAGCAAGCGCGTCTAATGCCGTGCAAACAGCAGAAAAAGAAGTAGATCAAAGCCGTGCTCAAGTAAAAATGTCTGTTAACGCATCGCGCACTCTAAGCGATGAAATTAATATAGCGGCCAACACCATTAATAAGTTAGCCGATGACACTAAAAATGTATCGCAAATACTAAATGTGATTACATCCATTGCCGAGCAAACAAACTTATTAGCCCTAAATGCCGCAATAGAAGCTGCACGCGCGGGTGAACATGGGCGAGGCTTTGCTGTGGTTGCTGATGAAGTCCGTGAGCTTGCATCACGCACTGCACAGTCAACCAATGAAATTCGTGAGTTATTAAGTACGCTAAGTGTCGCTGCCAATGAATCTGTGACGGCTATGACCTCTGCAAGAGATATGGCAACCGATAATGCCAGTGCAGCAGAGCAAACCGGTGTTTCGATTGAAAAAATAGCCGAGCAAATACTAGAAATTAATGGTATGAACTCGCAAATTGCAGCAGCAACTGAAGAGCAAACCTCAGTAGCCGCAATGGTTGTAGACAACGTATCTAATATGCATGTTTCATTTGAAGATACGATGAGCTCACTCAAAGCCGTAAGAGATGTGGCTAAAAACTTACATTACCTTTCAGATAACTTATTAGATGCAACTGCTAAGTTTAAAATTGATGAATAGTCGTTAAGGCGATATTTTAATGTTTTATTAAGGTTGTAAATAATAGGCATAAAAAAGCCCGCAATAAAGTATTTATTGCGGGCTTTTTATTTTTAATTTAGCAGATTAATACTTGCCTACTACTTTGACTTTATCACTTGCTTTAGCGCTATCAATATAGCCAATCGCATCTGTATTAGCAGCTACAAAATCAATCACGGCTTGGTCATTATCCAGTTTACCTGGAGGTGTGCCTTTACCAGTAAAAACCAGCTTTGACCAATAAGCATTTAACTGGCTGCCTGACTTACCAACAAGCTTGTCGTTAAATTCATCAGCTACCGCAGTACCATTTTGGTTAACAGGGTTTACTTTGGTGCCATCAGCAAACGATTTGCTCTTGCCAAGGTATATTTTTTTAATATCGTCTTGGCTTACTGCATTGGCATTCGCTGGGTTAACGATTACTGCAACTTCAGCAAATGCTGCAGTACTACATAGTGTTAACATACTGGCTAAAATTAATTTCTTCATCATTCGCTCCAATTAAAATACTAAATCAACGCCAACGGCAACTACGTCAGTTTCAGTATTTGAGATATCATCTTTTAGGCGGCTAAAGTCTACTTTAAAGGCAGCCATTGGGTGGAAGTCATAACGAGCACCAATCGTGTATACATTACTCTTAGCTTTAGAGCCTTCCAAAACTTGGTTAAGCCCAGCATTTAACTGCGGTACATTTGGTAGTGCATTATAACGATTACTATCATGCTCATCATCGTTGTTTTCATAGGTTAAATGAACAAGCCAGTCGTCCATACGGTAGCCTAAAGATGTGTAATATTGAGTTTGCTTAGCGAGCGCACTGTTATCTACTTCAAACTGTGTGTATTCAGCGTCGAACAAGATATTGTTGTAATCAATTGAAAAGCCAAGTGCTAAAAATGCACCATCGTCTTCGTCAATAGCAATACTGTTTGCTTGATCAACAAAACCTGAGTTACGAAGGGCTTGTTCTAAGCCATTAAGCGCCATACCTTCGGCCGTATCATTTTCAATCTCAATACTTGTTTCAGCAACAAAGTAAGCAGCGCGAGCACTGAACCAATCGTAACTCAATGTCCAGTTTAACCCTGCAATGTCGTTAAGCTCGGTATCACCGTTAACAGATACTACGGCAATGTTATCATCGAAGCTGCCGTAAATAACCTGAAGAGTAGAGTCCCAATCACCAAGTTGAGTTGTATGTAATAAGCTTAGGCCTTCATAGGTTGAAAACGGTAAGTTATATACAGACTGAGGTGGGCGCACCCAGCGGTAGGTATAGCCAACATCTAAAAAGTCAGAGTAGCGATAAAAAGGTGCACGCATTTTACCAGCACTGATTTGTAATTCGTCAGATATCTCATAAGTTAAGTATGCCCATTCAAAGTCGGCGTCAAAATCATTTTCGCCGCGAGCCACTATCTGCGCTGTAGCGGATAGCTTCTCTTGCAGGTCAGCGGTTAGCTGAAGAGCAAACACGCTTTCATTTTTAAATGAAATATCATCATCATATCCATATAACGTTTGATCACTATCGAGCGACTTACCACCGACAATAGAAGCAAACCCATTAATACGAACTTCAGCACTCGCGTTACTTGTGGCAAGTGCGCAACAAATTGCTACTGCTACAGATAGTTTTTTCATTGTGTATCCTATTTAATTTCATGTGTATCCCGCTGCAGTATAAGATGAGTATTAACTTTTTTCTAATTAAAATTAATAAATTAAGTACTTTTCACTACTTTTTTGCAACAAGAACGCATGGCTGTGATTGAAAATTAAGGATTTTTTTATCTAAGGTAATGTAACCAACTGAGTTATTTGAGTTATTTATGGTGAGGTTATGTTTATTGCAGTACGCATTAAGTAGTAATTAGTTTTTTTAGTTATGAACGCGTATTTATATTTTTTAGGTTATCTTGGCACCAACGAATTGCCTGCTGTTTATTTTTGACCGCTATTTTTTTATAAATTTTATGTAAGTGTACTCTAACCGTAGCTTCACTTATAAATAAACTATCAGCAATAGCACTGGAATGAAGACCACTAAAGAGTAGGTTAAGCACTTTAATTTCTTTATCGGTTAGGTTACTTGTTTGCAAAGCATTTTTTTGCTCTGTATCGAGCATTTGGCGCATCCAAATATCACTAATGGTGCGTGGAAACCACAATTCTCCTTGTGTAATTGCATCTAACCCCCTGTTGAATAGCTCTTCATTGGTGTCTTGATAAAAAAGACCTTTTAAGTTTGGCCATTCTTTTAGTGAAATAACATCAGTATCTTTAGGAATATTAAAAATAACCAATCCCTGATAATTATTGATTTGTATAAAATGGCTCAGAAGTTCGTAATTTGTAAGCGTATTGAGTGCTGAATAGCTGACTAACAATATGTCGCTATTTAATGTTGTAAAAAATAACGGATTGTAGGGGTTGTTATTAAAAAGCATGTTTGCTGATTGCGTGGTCTGTTTTTTTGTCATGCTTTACACCTAAAAATGATTCTGCAGTATATTTAAATATAAAGGGTGTTTGGATATTGTCATAATCTTAAATAGCTTTAATGTGTTTTTCGCAACAAAGCGCATGTTCAATTAACAAATAATACTGATGGTAATTAATGTTAAAGTATTAATTTAAAACTAAATTTGCAATTGCTATTTGGGCAAGTTGGCTAAGCTTAAAAAGCTAAAAATAAATTTTTACGTAAACTAAAGTTAAATGTACATATTGTAGCGTTTTTGTAATATAATAAACTCCCAGAGGAAAGATGCATCTAAAGCATCTTTTTTTTATGCCTACAATTTATGTTTACACAGCATAACGCATAATTAAATTAATACCCTTTGGAGAAAACCTTGAAATTACGCACCCTCTCACAGTTAAGTTTAGCGGTTATTGCAGCCCTAACAACTTCCGCAAATGCACAAGAAGCTAAAACGACAGCCAAACAAGACGCGTTTGAAAAAATTGAAGTGACAGCTCGTAAACGTACAGAGAGCTTGTTCGAATCTCCAACTGCGATTACATCAATAGGTGCTAACCTTATTGATAAAGCCAATATGGGTAACTTAGAAGATATTGGTAAATACGTTCCTAACTTAAACATTACTCGTTATGGTGTTGGTAATGCTGCACATGCCTCAGTGTTTATTCGTGGTATTGGTTTGCAAGATCACATTATAACAACCGATCCAGGCGTAGGTGTTTACCTAGATGGTGTTTACTTAGGTCGCCAAATGGGGTCTAACTTATCACTTCCTAATGTAGAGCGAGTTGAAGTTCTACGTGGGCCACAAGGCACACTTTATGGCCGTAACACATTAGGTGGTGCAGTAAACGTAATTACTAAACAACCTGGTGATGAAGGTATTTTAACAACAACCGCTAAAGTGGGCAGTCGTGGTCGAGTTGCGGGTGATATTTACTTTAATAATGCACTAACTAACGATCTAAGCATGTCAGCCAGTGCGTCATACAAACAACGTAATGGGGTAGGTACGGCAGTAAACTTAGCTAACCCTGAAAAAGAAATTGGTGAAGAGCAAGAGTTTAGTGGTCGTATAGCACTTAAATATGAAGCAACTAGTGATTTAGCGTTTACTTTCTCGCTAGATGGCGTTGATAATGAGTCAGGTCAATCACCTTATACTATTGAACTGACAGATTCACTAGATTCAAATGATGTCTTTAATGGCGATTTCCCATTATTAACTGAAGACTTAATTCCTCAAAACCCTGATGATTTAGGCACAACGGTTGCCGGTATTGAGTCAACTTCATATTCTGGTTGGGGTACGTCATTTACAGCTGATTGGGCGATTAATAACACTTATACAGCTAAGTTTATTTCAAGCTATCGTACTTCTGAGTATGAAGGTGGCTTAGATGATGATGCATCACCACTTAACTTATCTGAGTTCCCAGAAGTAGGCGGTGCAGATCAATACTCTTTTGAACTTCAGCTAAACGCCACGTTTGATAAAATGGACTTTGTTTCTGGCTTATACTTCTTTAATGAAGATGGTTTTACTCGCTCAGAAGATTTTGTATTTAGCCCATTTAACACGCCAAATGGTCTATTGAATGATGGTGTTACTCCGTCATTTGGTGGTTTTGGCTTTTTTGAAATCAATCAAGAAACAAACTCATACGCAGCTTACATCAACGGTAGTTACGATTTAACTGATGATTTAACAATCGGCGGTGGTCTTCGTTACTCAGAAGATAAAAAAGATGCGAATGCTATTTTCCCAACCTTCCCTGAACGTAAAGACATTAGTGCAGACTTTAATGCAGTGACATGGGACATTAATGCTTCATACCAGCTTAGCAATAATATGAATGTCTACGGTCAAGTGCAAAAAGGTTACCAAACAGGTGGCTTTCCACCGCGCCCATTTGGTGGTCCGGATCAGTTTGTATCGTTTGATGAAACCAAAGCAGTTAACTACGAGATTGGTTTAAAAGGCCAGGTACATGAAAATGTATCTATGATGCTTGCAATGTTTGTTACTGACTACACTGATTTAGCATTGCCATTCTCAGATCCAACCGCGGGCGGTGGCTTTGTAACTATCGTTGAAAATGCAGGCCAGTCTAAAGCGCAAGGTATTGAGCTTGAAACCACAATTGCACTAACCGACGACTTTACTATTCGCACTGCAGTAGGTTACTTAGATTCTGAAATTACAGAAGTGGCTGAGGGCGTACAAGGTATTGGTAAAGGTGACTCACCAGCACTGACACCTCGTTGGACAGTGATGGTTGCTCCATCTTACTTTGTTGATTTAAGCAATGGTGGCACTGTTGCATTAAATGCAAACTACTCGTACCGTAGCGAAATGCAAGGTCAGTCAGTTTTCAATAAAAGTGAAACGATTGATTCGCGTGAGCTAGTTGGTTTTAATATTTCTTACACTAATCCATACGGCGATATGGAAGTAACGCTATATGGTGAGAACGTATTAAACGAAGTTTACGATGTAGGTCGCCTGCAGCAAACTGGCTTTGTTGGCGTAATGCGCAGCAATGATCGTAGTGAGTTTGGTTTAAAATTCAAAAAAGACTTTGAACTATAATCTATAACTTGCTCTAAAAATAAAACAAAAAAGGTAAGCCATGGCTTACCTTTTTTTATGGTTAAAAATAATTAACCTTCTTTATGCTCTTCACGTGCTTGCTCAATTTCTGCCGCAATTTCACGTGCTTTTTGCTTAGTTTTTTCAGTTAGCTCGCCAGCCGCTTCTTTGCTTTTGATCCATGCATCAACAGCTACTTCTTTGCCGTCATCGTACATGTCTAAGCCCATCGCTTTACTCTCTTCGAGTAGCTCATTTAATGACTCGTCATTTTTAAGCTCATTGGTTTTTTCTTTAACGTCGTTCCACGTTTCGTTTAGCTTTTCTTGAACTTCAGCGCTCGTTTGTTTGGCGTCTTGTTTCACTTCGTTGGCATCTTCACACCCTGTTAGTGTAATTAAAGTGCCTAATAATGCTAAACCTGCTAATTTCTTCATTGACTATCTCCTTTAGTGAAAAATATATTTCAGAGGTAACTATACAACAATGAAAATGAACATAGCTGTAACAACACGATTAAGTTTTAAATTAATGGACGAAAATGATTGGCAGCAATTATATGAGCTCGATCAAGACCCAGCCGTTATGCAGTATTTAACTCAAGGTAAACCTACCACTCTTGAAGAGATAAAAACGAAAGCCATTCCAAGAATGCTCGCTTATCGCAATGAGCAACAAGGTTGGGGGCTATGGCAAGTAACTCTGCGTGAAAGTAATACTTTTATTGGCTGGGTGCTTGTTCGGCCGATGGGCTTTTTTTCAGATACGCCTGACTTTAGTGATATTGAAGTAGGCTGGCGGTTTAAACGAGCGAGTTGGGGTAAGGGTTATGCAATTGAGGCGGCACAAGCGATTTGCTCAACGATTGAAAAACAGTCGCAAGTAAAGGCAATCAGTGCCACAGCGCTGACCGCCAACGTTGGCTCAATTAACATCATGAAAAAGCTCGGTATGCAGCTACAGCACTATTATATTCATACTGATGATGACTCAAACTTAACTGCTGCGCTTTATTCAAAGCCGTGCAGTTGAGCTAAAACTTCCTAAGCCTTAAAAATGTAGCATCTAAATATTGACCTGATGTTTGTTACTATGCATTAATGTTTGCCATCAATGTATAAAAATAACCTAAGGATATGGGATGGGAGCACTTTTTTCACCAAGCAAGCTAATTATCAGTAGTATTGTGGTAATACAGTTATGTGTTTTTAATGTAGCGGCTAAACAGAGTGCCGTTGCCATGCCTGACACTTTTAGTGCACATGCTGCAAAAGCTGTATTAGAACAGGGGGGGAACGCGGTTGATGCAGCTATTGCTGCTCAATTTGTGTTATCCGTTACGCTCCCTGAGGCGGGTAATATTGGCGGCGGTGGGTTTATGCTTATTCATAAGGATGGGCAAGGTGATTTTATAGATTACCGTGAAACTGCACCGAACGCCGCACATCGTGATATGTATTTAGACGCGCAAGGGCAAGTTATTGCTAATAAATCTATTTATGGTATTCATGCCAGTGGCGTACCTGGGAGTGTTGCTGGTATGTGGCTAGCACATAAGAAGCATGGCACACTTCCTTGGAAAACCTTAGTACAACCTGCGGTTACATTAGCTGAGCAAGGTTTCGTGGTGCCCGAGAAGTTGGCTCAGTTAATTAAGGGCTACATAGAGCACCTAAACAATAAAAACATTAAAGTAAACTTTGCCAGTTATTTTGCAAGCGCTACATCAGGTAAGCTTTTTAAACAACCTGAGCTTGCAGCGACACTCAAACGCATTCGCGATAATGGCCAAGATGGTTTTTATCAAGGTGAAACTGCAATAATCATCGCAAACTTTATGAAGCAACATGGCGGTATTATTACTCAAGACGATTTAAAAAATTACCGCGCAAAGTCTCGTACTCCTATAAAAGCTAACTGGAACGGCTATCAAGTGCTTACTTCACCGCCACCAAGCTCCGGCGGTATTGCTATATTACAATGGCTTAAAATGTATGAGCTTAAAAAGCCCATAGCTGCACCATCACATAATTCAGTTGGGTATGTGCACTTACTTGCTGAAATAGGTAAGCGAGTGTTTGCTGATAGGGCAGAATACTTAGGCGATCCTGATTTTTACCAAGTGCCTACAGTTAAGTTACTTGCAGAAAACTATCTTAAAAACCGCAGCAATAGTATAGATTTAAAGGCCATTTCTACCACTGAAAATATTAAACCGGGTTTAAAAGAAAGCGAACAAACCACTCACTTTTCTATTATTGATAACATGGGGAATGCCGTTGCTAATACCACCACCATCAATTTAGGGTTTGGTAGTGGCGTAGTCGTAGAAGGCGCTGGCTTTATTTTAAATGATGAAATGGATGACTTTAGCGCTAAGCCCGGGGTTATGAATGTATTTGGCGCCATTGGCGGAAAAGCGAATGAAATTCAGCCACATAAACGTATGTTAAGCTCTATGACTCCAACCATTTTACTCAGTAATAATAAGGTGAAAATGGTAACAGGGTCGCCTGGCGGCACCACAATTATTAGTTCAGTGTATCAATCAATACTCAATGCGATTGAATTTAATATGAGTGCAAATGAAGTAGTAAATAGCCCGCGTTTTCACCATCAGTTATGGCCTAAAAATGTGATTAGAGCGCACTCGGGTTTGGAGTCCTCAGTCAAGCAACAGCTAATAAAAATGGGTTATACAGTGGATGAGCGTCACTTTGGTGATATGCATGTGATTATCAATAATGATGGCAAATTAGATGCGGCGTCTGAGCAAAGCGGAAGAGGGCAAGCGATAGTATTTTAACGTTAACAATTGACGTTTGAATGGTGTGCACCCCAAAACCATCATTGGGGTGCACACATTAGAACAACTATAGGGGCTAGCCTATAGCCGGTATAAGTCCTGCCATTTGCAGGCATTGTGCGCTAATAATTGAAATACCACACAAAGCGGCTATGGCTAAACCAATATTACCACTGCGTACTTTATAGCCTTCTTTTTCAATCCCCTGACGCTGCTTGTACACCATGCTAATAGGTAAAAATACTGCCAATATTACTAAAGCAATGGCTGCATAGCCTAATGCCATAATAAATCCTTGCGGGTAAAATAAAGCAAATCCAAGAGGAGGAACAAAAGTAATAAGTGCTGTTTTAATTCTATCAGTCCCCGTGTCTGCTTTTTTGAATGTGTCAGCAAAAAAGTCAAATAACCCCAAGCTTACCCCTAAAAATGACGTTGCTAGAGCTAAGTCGGCAAAGAGTTTAACCGCAGTAGAAACATTGGCGTTATTGGCAATATTGGCCACACTGGCTACAAACCCAGTTAACCCTTCGCTTTGTAGTAATTGATCTTGGCTCATTATGCCTTGGCTTAATACTTGCCAAAATACATAAATAACCAGTGGTAAAGAGGCGCCTGCAATCATAACCTTGCGCAAGGTTTTTATATCAAGCCCGACATATTTAACAATAGAAGGAATTGAGCCATGAAAACCAAAAGAGGTAAATACCACTGGAATAGCCGACAGTATCAGTCCTTGCTCAACAGGCATTTCCAATAAGTGTTGGCCATGTACATAAGGTGTTAACATATAAAACAAGCTAGCTAAAACTACTATTTTTACACTAAATAGTACTCGGTTAAGCTTATCAACTTTACTAGTACCCAAAGTCACCACGCCTGCAATCAATACGGCTAAAATAACGGAGCCTAATTGAGGAGCAATACTAAGATTAAACCCAGTATTAATGCGCTCTTGTAGCTGAGCACCACCACCGGCTATGTAAGCAGCGCATAGTGCATAAAATAAAAATATCATCGAAAAGTTAGCCACATATTGGCCACGCTTACCAAGCCAAAGCTTAGCCAGTGTATTTAAGGTGGCGTCGCGAGGAGCGTATTGGTGAAGCTCCAACATAAGCAAAGCGGTGTAGGTCATTAGTAACCAACACCCTACAATTAACACCATTGCCGTATTAAATCCCAGTCCCGCAGAGGCAATGGGGAGGGCAAGCATACCTGCACCTATGGTGGTTCCTGCAACAATTAACATGCTACCTATTGTTTTATTTTTAAGCACTTAATGATCCTGATCAAACGTGAGAGACACGCAAGATATAACTAGTTGTGCAAAACTTAAATAGTTTTGTCATAAAAGAGACAAAATAAAATGTAATCTTCTATTTACAACTGTATTAAAAAAGCCAAAATCATCAAGAAATTAAATTTAACTTATTAATATAAATGAAAAAATAAAAAGCCAAATGTTAATAACTAAATGGTCAGAGTATTGTTTTTTAACAATAGAGGCATGATTAAATTGATAGGTATTGACCGAAAGTGCTTAAATTACACATTCGGCCATTAAAGGAGAGAGCTTAACTTACATTTTTGCTATTTGAATTACCAAGCGACGGTTTTTATCACGGCCTAAAATATTATCATTGGTGTCTACAAATCGTTTTTCACCAAAGCCTTCTGTAACCACTTTAGCTTCATCAACGCCTAAGCCAACCATGTAATCTTTAATCGCCTTAGCACGGGTTCTAGATAAATCGAGGTTATTCCAGCGACCGCCGTAACTATCGGTATAGGATGCAATACTGATTGACTCTATACTGGGGTCGTTTTTTAAATATTCAGCAATTTTATCGAGGCGCTGCTGCGATGACTTAGTTAACTTACTGCTATTAGATTCATAGTTCATTATAGTGAACGAAATATCTTCAAAATTGTATGGCAGCAATTCGTCTCGGCATTGTAAAAATGCCCAATACGCTTGCTTAAAGTTAACATTAGACATACCCACGGCAATTTTATCGGCACTATTTTGCCAGTCTTGGTAGTAAAAAGTGGGTTGGTTCCCTTTTTCAAGCTCAGTCAGTATTTCCCATGCTGTTTTATTACCTAATTCACCATCAAACTTTTTAAGTAATTTCATATCAGCAATATCACGGGCAGGGCGGCCTGCTCGCCAGCTAGGTGGTACCGCTTTTAAACCGGCAATCGCGTAATTTTCTGGGCGCACCACCATGTCTAAATTAAAAGTGAGATCTTTGTTTTTACTTGCTGATGCTTTAAAAACAGCTTCACCATAGTAGGGAACTTCATGATTTAATTGGCATTGCAAGCGAGTTGTTTTAACCAAGTTCCAATTTGAATTATCTTGGTTAGCCGTGTACTGGCGCATTGCCGCAGTTGTATTCAAACTATACAGCACACTACTAATGCCTAGGCTAATTAATAACAACTTACACTTCATCGAGAATTCTCCAGTTATCTAGCTCTGCCAAAAAAGTGACAAAAACCGTAAAATATTACGCAACAGCAAATAATTCAGCGTAAACGCTAGGGTCTGTTGACCTTTCAAGGTTAAATTTGCAGCAGCCTGTTTGGTATTTAGGCAAGGCAGAGCCTATGTGGTGTGGTTATTCCCCATAAATAGGCGATAACACAGCATTAATGCCAAACAGGCGCTGCCCTTTGGGTTCTGCCTAGGGGCGATTTACTCTTTGTTGCTCGGTTTTTACTTAGCCCACTAGGTTACAAACCTCGCGCCGCGATTAAACCGCCCCTAGCTTGAACAAATTTTAATCCGCAAAGGTCAACAGACCCTAATTACCAAGCAAGTAACATGCCTATAGTTTAACTGTAATTAATCAATAAATCCCCTAGCCGACAGGCCATCAATTTTGACATAATGGACAGCTAATCCCTATAAACCAAGAATACTATGGCAAATACTGAGCAAACACTTTTCGCACAACGCTTTCGTGGCTTTTTTCCTGTGGTTATTGATGTTGAAACCGCCGGTTTTAACAAAGAAACCGACGCACTACTAGAAATTGCAGCATCCGTCTTAAAAATGGATGACGAAGGACTGCTTAGTATCGATCATACCGTTCATTTTCATGTGCAACCGTTTGAGGGTGCAAACATTGAACAAGCCGCTATTGAGTTTAATGGGATTGAGCCTTTTTCAGCACTTCGAGGGGCAGTCCCTGAAGAAGAGGCGATTAAAGAAATTTGTAAAGTAGTGCGCAAAGCGCAAAAAGCCGCAGGGTGTCAGCGCTCTGTGGTGGTTGCTCATAATGCCGCTTTTGACCATGGCTTTTTAAATGCCGCTATTGAGCGTAATAACATCAAGCGCACACCATTTCATCCGTTTGTTAGTTTTGATACCACATCACTTGCGGGTTTGGCATTAGGGCAAACAGTATTAGCTAAAGCGTGCCGAGCAGCAGGAATAGAGTTCGATAACAAACAAGCACACTCTGCGTTATACGATACAGAACGCACCGCTGAATTATATTGTTTAATTGTTAATCGTTGGCAGCAACTAGGTGGTTGGCCACTTGCTATAGATGAAACACAACAGAGCGAAGACGAAGCAAGCAACCAAGATTAAGTTCACAATAGTGAATACTTACTTTGTGGGGCTGAGTCAGTCTTAATAAGCGTTATTAAAACGATTGCGTTATTTTACCTTCACTATGAGTGATTAAATGTGGTGGGTAATTACGAGAAAAGCTAATTGATTCTCGTGCAATTTTAAGCTCTACCCCAGGGTGCATAAGCTCATTAACTTTTAAGCGACTGAGCGCTAAAAGCTGCGTCATTTTCTTTCTTAGCAACTGCTTTTGCTGATTGATGCTGGCGCTTCGGTTTGCTATGTGTTCTTCATTCGTTGTTATTTTATTCAAAAACTGCTGACGCTGTGCGCTTGCAACTTGTTTATTAATTCGCTGACGCGCTTGCTGTAGTTCAATTGACTTACCGATTAAAACTTTTTCAAAGTCAGTAATTTGCGCTTGTTTTTGCTTTAGCACATACCATCGCTGTGCGATGCAAACACGGGTTTTAGTTCCTGCTGGTGCGCCCAATTCACCTGTTTCAATGCGCATTGCGTCTAGAATATGGCCACCAATAATTTTCCCTTTAGGATCTTTTGCACTGCCCACCCTAATTAAATTTCCAGCACTCAAGTCACAATGTAATGATTGGCGATCTATTAGTAAGTTTTGATCCGTTTTTATGTCACAGTATTGAGAGTAACCAAGCGCAACGGTTCGTTTAGCTAAAATAGAACAGGTAAATGGCTCATCGGCTTCTCGCTTTCTGCCAATTGCACCCTTTACTATTGTGATAGCACTATCACTTTTGAGCTGCGCCGATTCAACAAAGCCTAAAACAGTAATATCGCCGCTGGCGGTCACGCGCATGCCATCTTTTATATCACCACTGACTATAATACTGCCATCAAATTCAACATGGCCAGTAGTGGGATCAATATTATGAAAACATAAAACATCATCAACACGCATACCACGGGGAAGGGCAACCGGTACGCCAGTACAGTCGGCAATTAATAAGTTGGGGTTGTCAGGCGCAATTTTAGTGCCGTCAAAAGGTTGTAATTTATGTTCTTTGCCAGGGGTTGCAGTTAGTACATCACCAAACACAGTAAACCCATCAACTCCCGATGTTGCTGGAATGCGCCGCATTAATTCACAGCCAGGTTTTACAGTAATAATATCACCTAGGTTTCTCATATCGACTTTACCACCGCCTTTAGCTTGCGGGCTAAGTACGCGGTCTTGCGCTGTGCAGCAAAGGCGCACAAATTTGGCATCGTTACCCACTTTAGGTGCACGACCAAAAGCGACTTCGGCGCAATGCGTGCTTCCTGGGGGTTGTTCGAACTGTTGCGCCAATAACTGTTCTAATGCATGAGAGCTAATGCCTTTTACAACCCCTGCTTGTGAGAACTCTTCAATCGCTTGTTCCATGCTAAGCAATTTACCGCCCTTGGCAGTAATAAGGGTAGCTTCAACGAGCATATTCTTTTCATCGATGTTTATGGTTAGCTTTGCATCAATGGCTTGAGCAATTACTAAAGAGGGGGCTTCTTCGGCGTTATTTTGAGTAAACAGCTTACCAATATTGCTAGCAATAACCTCACACTCGCAATATTCTGACTGGCCAATTAATTCAATAAGCTGTGTTGCTGTTGAGGCTAAACCTGAAACATGAGGGTGTGAAACTAAAGAGATATACCCCGTTTGCTCATTAAAAGAAAAAACCGACATTTATAAATCCTCTAGGTAATATGTCTGTTATTATTTTTTATAATTTATTAGACCAAGGTCTAGCCTTGCATTTGAGCATAAAGCACCATTATTGTTAAGTAATTGTTTCTTAATTGTCCAATATTTTACATTTACATGTGTGTTTGATGCATGATTAACCAACCGATAAAATAAAACGCCTAAGGTGTTGAGTATTCGTAGGTTACTCGGTTATACTGCTTGGACACTCTGAATGAGTAACCTTATTCAGGGGCTGATTAGGATTCGACGGAATTCAAGAAGCCCGAGGTGCATGTCGAGGTGCGGTTTGCCTCGTAAAAAAGCCGCAATTTAAAGTAATCGCAAACGACGATAACTACTCTCTAGCAGCTTAGGCTGGCTAGCGCTCCTTCCATGTATTCTTGTGGACTGGATTTTGGAGTGTCACCCTAACACCTGATCGCGACGGAAACCCTGGCCGGGGTTGAAGCGTTAAAACTAAGCGGCCTCGCCTTTATCTACCGTGTTTGTCCGGGATTTAAAGGTTAATTAAATGACAATACTAAACATGTAGTACCGACGGTCGAGGCTTTTCGGACGGGGGTTCAAATCCCCCCAGCTCCACCAATAACGGTTTTTAAATTCGTTTGTTTAAAAACCCTAAAAAACCCGCAACTTGAGCAATCAAGTCGCGGGTTTTTTTATGGCTAAAATTATTGAATTTATTGTGCTTTGGTTTATCTTGCGAACCCCGAACCCCGAACCCCGAACCCCGAACCCCGAACCCCGAACCCCGAACCCCGAACCCCGAACCCCGAACCCCATACCACTAAAAGACTAGTCGCTTACTTGCCTATTTTTTGTATTATGAGTCAATGATTAACAGCGGGTATAGATATGGATATTTTTACAGCTGAACACATTTCCCCTTTAATTTCGCTGTTACTCATTTTACTGGCGGGGTTTACTTCGTTTATATCGGCGGCTTTTGGTGCGGGCGGTGGTTTAATGCTGTTGGTGGTAATGGCGTCGGTTATGCCTATGGCGGTGGTGGTGCCGGTTCATGGTTTAGTGCAGTTGGGCTCTAATGCCAATCGGTTGTTGTTAAGTATTGCCCATCTTGATAAGCCGATGTTGTTGTATTTTACTCTGGGTGGATTAATTGGTGCGGGATTATCAAGCCAAGTAGTAAGCGATATTAACCTTGATAGCATGAAGCTGTTTGTGGCTTTATTTGTGATTTATTTACTGTGGGGAACAATTCCTGAATTTAATAAAGACTCACGATTAGGGCGCTTACTAGCGGGCTTAATAACCGCATTTATCTCGACTTTTGTCGGAGCAAGTGGGCCTTTGGTAGCGAGTTATTTACATATTAATCATTACGATAAGCTTAAATTTACCGCGACTTTTTCAAGTATTATGACCTTGCAGCATAGTTTAAAAGCCGTTGTTTATGCGGGGCTTGGCTTTAGCTTTTGGCAATGGTTGCCGTTAACACTAGCGATGATTTTAAGCGGAGCCATTGGCACATGGTTAGGGATTAAGTTACTTAAGCAGTTATCGGTGGCGCGTTTTAGGGTTATTTTTAAAGTGATTTTAACCCTGCTTGCCATACAGCTTGCATGGCAAGGGATGAATGTAATGCTTATTTAATAGCGGCTTTTATTGGTTTGTCGCCATCAAATACTTCAAATATGCAGCGATTGCTGCCTTGCTCTGTGGCAATAGTAAATAAAACATGGGCTACATTTTCACGGCTAATGATTGCTTTATCGCGATCTTTGGGACGTTCGATAGAAATAAGTTTTGAGGCATTCTCATTTGTGAGTGAGCCTGGACGTACAATGGTATAATTGAGCCCGCTATTAATTAAATGCCTATCTGCCATATGCTTAGCTACTAAATAGGGTTTTAAATCGCTTTGAATTGCATCTGGATCGTCAGCACCAATAGAGCTCACCATTGTAAAGTGCTTAGCGGCATGCTCTTTTGCGTAATTAATGGCTTTGGTGGCGGCCCATAAATCAATAAGTAAGGTTTTATCTGCGCCGGTGTTCCCGCCTGAACCTGCGGCAAAGATGATATGGTCGCAACCGTGCAGCGCATCGCTAAAATCATTTTCTAAATCTTGCTCTACGATTGTTAAATAGTCGCTATTTAAGTCATCTAATTTACTTTTGTCACGTACTAAAGCCACTACAGGATGTTGGCGTTCAAGCAATAGTTTGGTGGTTAGTTTACCAATCTGCCCACTTGCGCCAATAATTAAAGTCTTACTCATAATTAATTCCTTCTCAATATAGTGTAAAGATTGTTCGTACAAACAGACCTTGGGGTAGGGAATTATTTTTAAAGGGTAAATGGGATTTAAATGAGCTTATTTAAAAAAACATATTAGTTAAAAAGTCATTACTTAACTGAGCATTAAAATTAGCTGCTTTAAAGATGTTTTTTAGAACTTTTACTCGATCATTATACTTACTTCGGTTACATAGTTACGGTGGTATAAGCTAATACCTACATTGCGTTCTTGATAATTACAATAAAGGGTTTTGTAGGTATTACTACCTTTAAATTTTATTGCGAATAAGGTCTCGAACAATAAAGCGCCCTGGGTGAATTGCTTGGCTTACACGCTCGCTTAGTGGGCGTGGTTCATTGTTTAAACTACTTATTAAATGCTCAGCAGATAACGGTGCACTGCATAATGCTCGCGCACCAAAGCCGGTAAAAATATGTAGGCCCTGTTGTGGTTTTTCTAACGGCTGATATTGATAGCGCTTGCCCAAACGTAAATTGGCAAATGCACGTGTATAATCAGTTTGCTCCACCCATTCACCGGCCATAGGTAAGTGGTCAATAAAACTACAGCGAACAGCGGCTTTGGCTGAGCTAATATCGCCTAAGCTAGTGGCAAATTCAGTGTTGTTATAAAAACTCAGTAGTTGCTCGCGGTTAGTGTGGTTGTCTTGCTCGGTCACTTCACGGCTCTTACTATTTTTTTCAAAGGTGGCGCCCATACAATGATGATCTAAATAAGCGGGAGTAAAATAACCTTTGTGACACAGCACAGTATTAAGTTTACGTGATTGCTCGCTTGCTTGAACATGTGACACTTGGCCGCGAACGCCAACAATGGGAAGTGTTTTGGTTTGCGTAAATGCATCACTGTGCTCACCAGTACAAATAATCACATCGCTAAAGGGGCCAAATGTTTGCTTTTGCGTGGTTAAGTACCAACCATCGGGTTGTTTATTAAATTGCTCAATATGGCAGTTAAATAGGCTTTCAAACGAATTTAATTGCTGTGCGGCATCTAACATTGCACAAACTAACTGCGGGGGATTAACCCAGCCGCCTTGTTCAAAAAACACCCCTGAGTAACCTGTTTTAACCCCAGCGATAGCATCACCCTCATTAGCAGTCACATTTCGCATAAGCTGCTCTGGCCACAGTTGTTTATCAGCGAGGTTCTGATGGCGATCTGCCAATGGCTGTTTTACTGCATGTTGTAATACACCACACCACTGGTGATCAAACAAAAAGCCATTGTTGAGTAATTGATTATAAAGCCGCTTTGAGTATAAAAAACTGTGGGCAAATAATTCACTATGTGGCGAGTTTTTTGCCTGTAAGTGTGGATACACAGCTCCTTGCACATTGTGCGATGCACCCATTGCGGGTTTTTCATCTTGGCAAAATAAGTGGCTTTTTATCCCACGCTTTGCGAGGCTATAAAGGATGCAACTGCTCGCTATACCACCGCCAATAACAGCCACACTTGAAAGCGGTGAGGGGTGATGCTCAAAATAGGCGGGGGCAGATTGTTTTGGGTTGGCTTGGGCGAGTGTGCCAATTAGCATTTCACGCTTTCGGCCAAAACCTTTGGCTTTTTGCATGCTAAAGCCTGCCTCGTTTAGTCCTCTGCGCACAAACCCCGCAGCGGTAAACGTGGCTAATGTGGCATTACTTCTGGAAATATCGACCATGGCGTTAAATACACTTTGCTGCCACATATCGGGGTTTTTACTTGGCGCAAAGCCATCTAAAAACCACGCATCAACTAGTCCGCTTTGTGGGTAGCTCATGCTATTAATACATTCCAGTACGTCGCCAAAGTAGAGGTCGAGGACTACACGGCCATTGGCAAATTCAAGCCGGTGGCAGCCATTTAAATTAATCGGATAGTGAGTAACGAGTTGGTCGCTAAAATGGCTTAAGCTAGGCCAAGCTTGCAAGGCTTGTTTTAAATCATTTACGCTAAGTGGATATTTTTCAAAAGAAATAAAATGTAATCGCTGTACTGTATTTGGCTGTTCATTTTGAACTTGTAAGCACTGTAAGTGGTCAGAAAACTGCAGCCATGCATTTAAAAAGTTAAGCCCAGTACCAAAACCGGTTTCGGCGATAACAAAGTGTTCACAGTCATGATTTTGTAACCGTGTATCTATACTGTTTTGTTGATAAAACACATAATGCGATTCAGCAAGGCCGTCGTCATTAGAAAAATAAACATCGTCAAAGTCATTGGCAACTGGTGTGCCTAAGTCGTTAAAGTGTATATGGGCGTTTTTTATCATGACCAATTCAATTTATAGATAATTTTTTAATTATTTTACGTGTTTTCTTTGAAATAGTCTGGCGTTATTTATAAGCTGTAGCTTCAGAGTACAAGTGTACGCTAGAAAGCTGACCACTTAGATGATTAAATTCGCGTAAAATAGAACACAATTAAGTATTAAGCTAAGGGAATTACCCATGAGAAGAGCCGTAATAACAGGCATCGGTGTTGTATCAAGCATCGGCAATAATAAACAAGAAGTATTAGAGTCACTAAAAGCGGGTAAAAGTGGTATTGCTTTTAATCAAGAATTTGCTGATTACAAATTGCGTAGCAATGTATCAGGTAAAATTGATATTGATGTTAAAGAGCATGTTGATCGTAAAGCAATGCGCTTTATGGGCGATGCGGCGGCTTACTCTTATATTTCAATGGCGCAAGCGATTGAAGATGCGGGTCTTAGCGACGAGCAAGTATCAAACGAGCGTACTGGTTTATTAGTTGGCTCTGGTGGTGGTTCATCAAAATGGCAAGTAGAAGCGGCTGATATTCTTCGTGAAAAAGGCGTTAAGCGCGTTGGCCCTTACATGGTGCCACGTACTATGGCAAGTACCACCTCTGCATGTTTAGCAACGCCGTTTAAAATTAAAGGTGTTAACTATTCAATTAGTTCTGCGTGTGCGACTTCTGCGCATTGTATTGGCCACGCGGTGGAACAAATTCAATTAGGCAAACAAGATGTTATTTTTGCAGGCGGCGGTGAAGAGCTTCACTGGACGTTAGCAATGGAATTTGACGCTATGGGTGCGCTTTCTACTAAATACAACGACACACCTGAAAAAGCATCACGTACTTATGATGCAAACCGCGATGGTTTTGTAATTTCAGCCGGTGGCGGTATTGTGGTTGTTGAAGAACTTGAACATGCACTTGCTCGTGGCGCGCATATTTACGCTGAAATTACCGGTTACGGCGCAACCTCAGATGGTTACGACATGGTTGCACCATCGGGTGAAGGTGCGGCACGTTGTATGCGCCAAGCTATGCAAAACGTTGACAGCATTGATTACTTAAATACCCACGGTACATCTACACCAGTAGGTGATGTTAAAGAGCTAGGCGCTATTCAAGAAGTATTTGGTGGTAACTCACCAATGATCAGTGCCACTAAAGCAATGACAGGCCATGCATTGGGTGCGGCTGGCGTACACGAAGCTATCTTTTCATTACTCATGCTTGAGCACGGTTTTGTTGCGCCATCTATCAATATTGATGAGTTAGATGAACAAGCGGCAGGCTTGAATATTGTGACTGAAGCAAAAGACGTTGAACTAAACACGGTTATGTCTAACAGCTTTGGTTTTGGCGGTACTAATGCCACGCTAGTAATGAGCAAATACAAAGGTTAAGTTAATCGTTAACTATTTTAAAGCCGAGCAAAATGCTCGGCTTTTTCGTTTGTGCTAATAGGGGGTTGTTCGTTACAATAGCGCCTCATTTCGCCAAACGGACTCACAATGAAAATTCTTGCCGATCAAAATATGCCTTTAGTTGAGCAATTCTTTAAAGATATGGGTGAGGTTGAACGATTTGATGGCAGGCAATTAACCCCTGAACAACTTATCGATGTTGATGTACTGCTTACCCGCTCAGTTACTCAAGTTAACAGTGAACTATTAGCACAGGCGAATAAACTAAGCTTTGTAGGTACCGCCACGATTGGTGTTGATCATATTGATACTGATTTGCTCAGTGCTAACAATATCGGCTTTACCAGTGCGCCTGGCTGTAATGCCATTGCCGTAGCTGAGTATGTAATAAGTAGCTTATTTGCATTAAGCCAAGAAAATGCCAGTCCGTTAAGTGGTAAAACAATCGGTATTGTGGGTGTAGGTAATATTGGCAGTTGTTTAGCGCAAAAGTTAAAAGCACTGAACGTTAATTTACTATTGTGCGATCCAATTAAGCATGAGCAAGGGCTATTAACCGAGCATGTTGAGCTTGATGAGCTATTAGCGCAGTCAGATATTGTTACTTTTCATGTGCCGTTGATTAAAACGGGTAGGCACAAAACCCTGCACATGCTTGATAAAACACGCTTAACTAAACTTAAATCTGGGTTAACGTTAATAAACGCCAGCCGAGGTGATGTAATTGACAATCAAGCCTTACTTGAAGTGATGCAAGCCGGAGCAGAACTCGATTTAGTGCTGGATGTTTGGGAAAATGAACCTAATATTTTAACTGAATTACTGGAGCACGTGCGCTATGCCAGTGTTCACATTGCAGGGCATACCCTTGAAGGTAAAGCGCGAGGTACACAAATGTTGTACCAGCGCTTATGTGAGCTCAAAGGGGTTAACGCAATAAAATCGCTTGATGATTTTTTACCGCCTCCTGCGATTAAAAAAGTCACCCTAGAAAGCAGTTTTAGCGAAACAGATATAGCCCGTTTACTGCATTTAGTTTATGACGTACGCCGTGATGATGGCATTTTACTACGTCACTTGGCCGATGAAGGCTTTGACAGCTTACGAAAAAACTACCCAACCCGCCGTGAGTTTAGCACTGTGATGGTTGAAGGTGATAGCACCGAGCTTGCTGCACTCGCCCAGCTTGGCTTTACCACAGTAAACTAATTTAATTAGCGCGGTTGTTTTAACCGTGCTTACAGAGGATGAAATATGTCGCAAAAATATAACGTTGCCGTACTCGGCGCTACCGGCCTTGTTGGTCGTCAAATCATTGAAACTTTGGAAGATCGTAAATTTCCGGTCGATCAGCTGTTTTTATTAGCAAGCAGCCGAAGTGCCGGCGAAGATATAAAGTTTCGTGGTGAGAGCATAGAAGTACGCGATGTTGAAGGCTTTGACTTTAGCCAAGCGCATATCGGCTTATTTTCTGCTGGTGGCAGTGTGTCTGAAAAGTACGCCCCGATTGCTGCAGACGCAGGCTGTATTGTTATTGATAATACCTCACACTTTAGAAATGACTTTGAAGTGCCGCTAATTGTGCCAGAAGTGAATGCAGCGAGTTTAGCCGATTTTAGAAACCGTAATATAATCGCTAATCCTAATTGTTCAACTATTCAAATGATGCTCGCGCTTAAACCTATTTATGATGCCTACGGTATTGATCGTATTAACGTTTCAACCTACCAAGCAGTGTCGGGTGCAGGTAAAGAAGCGGTTGATGAACTGGCAAAACAAACAGCTAACTTAATGAATGCACGTCCAATGGAAAACGACATTTTTCCTAAGCAAATTGCGTTTAATGTTATTCCGCAAATCGATAGCTTTGAAGACAATGGCTATACACGCGAAGAAATGAAAATGGTAAACGAAACGCATAAAATTTTAGGCGATACCACCATTGCAGTAAACCCGACCTGCGTTCGTGTACCGGTGTTCTTTGGTCATTCTGAGTCAATTAATATAGAAACGCGTATGCCTTATGACTTTGAGCATGTGAAGCAATTATTGAGCGATGCACCGGGTGTTGAGCTAATTGATGATGCGGGTGATTACCCAACGGCTGTCTCTGATGCCAGTGGTAACGACACTGTTTACATTGGCCGTTTACGTGCCGATATTTCACACCCACATGGATTAAATATGTGGGTAGTAAGTGATAACACCCGTAAAGGGGCAGCAACCAACAGTGTGCAAATAGCAGAAGAACTGATCGCTAATTATATGTAATTAGCCAGAATACAGTGATAATCCAATAAACGGCAAACCAAAGTGGCTTGCCGTTTTTTTGTGCTTAAATTGCCATTTTTTTGCCACTTATAAACAACAGTAATGTAAACACTTTGATAAACAACATAAAAATATTTTTATCTTGATGTTTAAGGTATTTATTTTCAATGCGTTGCGATGGATATTATGGCTTAACTGGTTTATAGTTTGTAACTGGAATAGAGCTTGCAATAAAAATAGATTGTAATAAAAATGTGCGTTAGCCACGTGGTTAACAACGGCAAGAATAATCAATGTTTAAGCGCCAATTGAAAGCGCTGTGTTAACATTTAAACATTAAAGGATCAGCATGCGCGGTTTCGTTTCACTTATTATATTAGCGTCTGCACTGATGGTAACGACTGTTTACTCTCAAGACAGTACCCAATTAAGAGGGCCCAAAGGCGCAGATTACGGCGCACAGGGGCGTTCTATTGGGCCAATAAAACCAACCGATACACTTTGGCGCATTGCCGTTAAGGTTCGTCCCGATAATTCAGTTAGCATTTACCAAGTTATGCAGGCCTTGTATAACAAAAACCCCAACTCATTTTTAGAACAAAATTTAAATCACATGCGAAGCGGTTCTTATTTAAAGATACCTACTTTGGCAGAAATTAGACGAGTAAACCCGCAATTAGCTAAGCAACGCTCTGAGCAAGATGATGACCTGTGGGAAAAAAAGAAAAATGGTACGCTTACTCAAGCAGAAATTAATTCAGCACAAACACAAGTCACGCAAGCTCGCAAAGCTGATGTTGATGAAGCTAAAAAAGAGTTACAACAAGAATTAAAAGCGATAAAAACAGACCAAGGTAATAAATTAGTTGAGCTTCAGCAGCAGTTTAAAAGTTCAGTTAGCAACGTAGAAGAGATCTTAGTTGAAAACAACAACCTAAAAAAACAGCTTACAGGTATTTCAAACGAGTTAGAAAACGTTCGCTTACAGCTTGGTCAAGACAGTGAAATACAGCAACAGTTAAAAGAATTAATCCTTAAGCAAAATGAGATTATTGCGCAGCAAAAATTAAAAGAGGTAGAGCAAGAGAGTGAATTTAGCTTTGCCGCGCTACTTTCGAATCCTTTAGTGCTGATTTTATTAATGACCATTCCGGCTTTATTGATCATTTTTGCCGTTGTTATGTGGTTGCGTAAGCGAAGTAATAATCAAGAGCCTGAAAGTGACGATGATGAGTTTATTCCACAAGCACCTGCTTTTACTGATCCGATAGATGAAGTGCCAGAGCCCACTCTTGATGAAGCGCCAGCCCCCGATCCACTTGATGATATAAGTGTGCAACTAGACGATAACATGGATGACGTGTTACTCGATGATGATGTTGATTTAAACGATGATCTCGACGACGACAGTCTTCTAGATCAAGATGAGTTAGAAAGCCTACTCAGTGATGATGTTGTTTTTGAAGACGAAAATACCGAAGACGATGAACTTGATGTTTTCATGCAACAAGACTTTGATAGCTCAGATGAAGATGACACGGGCGATACAATTAATCTTGACGAATCGGATGATATTTTAAGTTCAGATGACTTAGATAGCCTGTTTGACGAAGAAGACGACGATGCTCTGCCAGATGAACCTAAAGGTGAATCGAATGATGATATGGCAGCACTTAGTGAAGAACTTGCTGAAGAGGGCGAAGACTTTAACATTGACGACTTGCTTGATGAGAATAATGAACAAGCAGATGATGTAACAGCACAAGCTGATGATGGCGAGTTTGATATAGACAGTTTACTCGATGCTGAGCAACCAGCTACTGAAGATCAGAGCGAAGAGCCAGATATCGACAGCTTAGTTGATGAAGATGACGAGTTTGATATTGATGACTTGCTCGATGCTGAGCAACCGGCTACTGAAGATCAAAGCGTAGAGCCAGATATCGACAGCTTAGTTGAAGAGGGCGACGAGTTTGATATTGACGACTTGCTCGATGCTGAGCAACCAGCTACTGAAGCTCAAACTGAAGAGCCTGATATCGATAGCCTAGTTGATGAAGACGATGAAGTTGATATTGATGAATTGCTCGATGCCGAGCAACCAACTACTGAAGCTCAAACTGAAGAGCCAGACATCGACAGCTTAGTTGATGAAGACGATGAAGTTGATATTGATGAATTGCTCGATGCTGAGCAACCAACTACTGAAGCTCAAACTGAA